>NZ_JBEXLS010000018.1:0-229835 GCF_040610055.1 Streptomyces sp. NPDC004539
CTCCGCATCGGACAGCTCATGACGACGAATCACCCCACCATGATCCACCAAGCAAGATCAATTGAAGACACGCCCTAGGCCGTGTCTTTCGGATCGGCCCTGGGCGCGGGGTGTGGCACGCACTCCCCCAAGCTCTTCGAGCAGGGGGGACCCCCAGGCGTTGTCGTCGGTCTCCCCCAAGTTCTCGGCTCCGCTCGAACAGGGAGGTGCCCCCATCGCGCCGCGTCGACTCCCTCCTCCGCCTTGCAGCTGCACGCACCACACCCCGCTCACCGGCGTTGCGAAGTCGCCGCCTCTTGAGGCGGACCGATCCGAAAGACACGGCCTAGCCTCGACGGATGACTGACGCACTCAGCCCGGACATGTTCGATCCGGCCTGCCCTTCTGCCGACGTTCCGTTCAGGGTCGGTGGGAAGTGGTCGGGAATGGTCATTCGTTGTCTGGAGGGCGGGCCCCGGCGGTTCGGTGAACTGCGGGTGCCGATACGGGGGGTCACCCCGAAGGTCCTGAGCGAGACGCTGCGGGCGATGGAACGCGACGGGTTCCTCGTCCGCACCGCTCACGACGAGAATCCACCGCGCGTGGAGTACGCCCTCACCCCCCTCGGCCGCACCCTGCTGCCGCTGCTCGACGTGGCGCGGGAGTGGAGCGAGGCGCATCTCGCCGGTGTCCTGGCCGCCCGCGAGGAAGACGGCTCTGACGCATCATGACCTCTGTGCGACTAGAAGCGATCACTTGGGACCGACTCGCCGACCGGCTGGTGGAGCGGCTGTCCGATCTGGAACCGGCGGACGGCGGCCCCTGGCCCCGTATCGCCTTCGACGGCGCTCCCGCGGCCCGCCCCGGAGATCTCGCGGAGCTGGTCGCGGAGAGGCTGAGGGCGCGCGGCCGGCCCTCCCAGGTCGTCGACACCCACGGCTTCCTGCGCCCCGCCTCGCTCCGGTTCGAGTACGGCCACCAGGACCTGGACGCCTACTACGACGGCTGGTTCGACACCCGTGCCCTGTGGCGCGAGGTCTTCGGCCCGCTCGAACCCGGAGGCACCGGACGCGTCCTGCCCGACCTGTGGGACCCGGCGACCGACCGAGCGACCCGCAGCCCGTACGCCGAACTCCCGCCCGGCGGCCTGCTATTGCTCCACGGACCGTTCCTCCTGCGGCACTGGTTCCCCTTCGACCTGACTGTCCACCTCCGCCTCTCCCCGGGCTCACTCCGCCGCCGCACCCCCGAGGCCGAGCACTGGACCCTCCCCGCCTACCAGCGGTACGAGAAGGAGACCGACCCGGCGGGGACGGCCGACTTCCTGGTACGGGCGGACGATCCACGGCACCCCGCGTGGAACGGCTGAGAGCGGACAGTGGAGGGGAGAAGCGGCCGGAGGGCCTTTCCGCGTACGCGCACGACGGGGGTGCCGGTACCGGGCCGCCCGGTCTCCTGGACATGCGGCCCGCCCCGCGCGCGGCGAGAATGTAGGGCGCCGGGACAGCGGCGCGTCCGCGTCGTGCCGGCCGTCCGGCCAGGGAGGCAGCCGATGACCACCGCCGGAGACATCATGCACCGGGGTGCCCAGTGGATACCCGAGCACGAGACCCTCGACCGAGCCGCCCAGCTGATGCGCGACCTCGACGTCGGAGCCCTGCCCATCAGTGACGCGGACGAACGGCTCTGCGGCATCCTCACCGACCGCGACATCGTCGTCGGCTGCGTCGCCATGGGGCACGACCCCGCCAAGGTGACCGCCGGTCAGATGGCCCAGGGCACCCCGCGCTGGATCGACGCCGGCGCGGACGTCGACGAAGTGCTCCAGGAGATGCAGGGGCACCGCATCCGCCGGCTTCCCGTGATCGAGAACAAGCGCCTCGTCGGCATGATCAGCGAGGCCGACCTCGCCCAGCATCTCACCGAGAGCCAGATCGCCTCCTGGGCCGAGAGCGTCTACTCCCGGGGCTGAGCCCTCCCGAGCCCCCTCCGGCGCACCGGCCGGTCCGCGTCAGAGCCAGCCGTTGCGCCGGAAGCCCCGGTACAGGCACAGACACGCCGTCGCTATCACCCCGAGCACCAGCGGATAGCCGTACGTCCAGCGCAGCTCCGGCATGTGGTCGAAGTTCATGCCGTAGATCCCGCAGACCATCGTCGGCACCGCGATCACCGCCGCCCACGCCGTGATCTTCCGCATGTCCTCGTTCTGCGCGACCGTCACCTGCGCCAGATGCGCCTGGAGGATCGAGTTCAGCAGTTCGTCGAAGGCGGCGATCTGCTCGGTGGCGCGCAGCAGATGGTCCGAGACGTCCCGGAAGTACGCCTGTATCTCCGGGTCGACCACCCGCACCGGACGGTCCGCGAGATCCAGCAGCGGCCGGCCCAGCGGCACCACCGCCCGCTTCAGTTCGAGGAGTTCACGCTTCAGCTGGTAGATCCGCCCCGGGTCGGCCCGGCCGCCGTCCTCCGCGAAGACGTCCGTCTCCACCTGGTCGATGTCGGCCTGCATCGCGTCCGTCACCCGCAGGTAGTCGTCCACCACGTGGTCCGCGATCGCGTGCAGCACCGCCGAAGGGCCCTTGGCGAGCTGGACGGGGTCCGACTCCAGCTCCTCGCGGAGCGGGCCGAGCGAGCCGTGCCGGCCGTGCCGGACCGTCACCACGAAGTCCGCGCCGACGAACACCATGATCTCGCCGGTGTCGACCACCTCGCTGGTCGCCGTCAACTCCTCGTGCTCCACGTAGCAGACGGTCTTGAAGACCGCGAACAGCGTCTCGCCGTAGCGCTCCACCTTCGGGCGCTGGTGGGCCTCCACCGCGTCCTCGACGGCCAGGGGGTGCAGGTCGAAGAGCTCGGCGATGCCCTCGAACTCGGCGGTCGTCGGCTCGTGGAGCCCCAGCCAGACGAAGCCGTCGCCCTTCTTGCGGACCCGCTCGACCGTCTCCACCAGATCCGCGCCGGACGGGGCCCGGACACCCTCCCGGTACGTCACGCAGTTGACCACGGAGGAACCCAGCGGGGAGCGCGCGTGATGGCTCAGATCGACCCGGGTACGCCGCCGCGCCAGCTGCGCCACCCTGCGCAGGCCGCCTACCCGGCCCAGGCCGGTGACCTTCCGCAGATTCCCCGCCATCGTCATGTGGATCTCCTCGCCGACTCCCCGCGCACCGCTCTCCCGTGCCTGGCCAGCCAGTGTGCCAGCTCGGCGCAAGGGCAGGGTAAGCCTGTGGAAAACTCTGATTCCCCTCCGCACCCGCCTGTGGACAACTCTGTTCCCCGGGCTCGGAAAGCCATGCGGGGGACGGATTTCCGGCCGCGTCGACCGCATCCGGGAACCGGGGTAAATGGGATGATCCGATCATGACGCGAACCGACGGGTATCTCCTCGACAACCGGCGGGCCGAGGCGGGAGAGCGCTTCGACGCCTTCGCCACGCTCTTCGACCCCACGACCTTCCGCCACCTCGAAGCGTTCGGCATCGGACCCGGCTGGCGCTGCTGGGAGGTCGGCGCGGGCGGCACCTCCGTCGCCTCCTGGATCGCCAAGAAGGTCGGCCCGACCGGCAGGGTCCTCGCCACCGACATCGACACCACCCACCTCGCCGCCGCCGCGCGCCCGCCCATCGAGGTCCGCGTCCACGACGTCGGCGCCGAGGAACCGCCGGGCGAGGGGTTCGACCTCGTCCACGCCAGGCTCGTACTCGTCCATGTCCCGGACCGGGAACGGGCGTTGCGCTCCATGATCAAGGCCCTGCGGCCCGGCGGACGGCTCCTGATCGAGGACGCCGACCCCGCCCTCCAGCCCCTGATCTGCCCCGACGAGCACGGCCCCGCCCAGCAGTTGGCCAACCGGCTCCGCCAGGGCTTCCGCACCCTCCTCGCCGAACGCGGCGCCGACCTCTCCTACGGCCGCCGCCTGCCCCGCCTCCTGCGCGAGGCCGGCCTCCGCCGGGTCGAGGCCGACGCGTACTTCCCCGTCACCTCACCCGCCTGCGCCGCCCTCGAATCCGCGACCGTCCGCCACCTCCGCCCCGACCTCGTCTCCGCCGGCCTCGCCACGGACACCGACATCGACCGCCACCTCGCCAACATCGCCACCGGCGACATGGACCTCGCCACCGCACCGATGATCTCGGCGTGGGGGAGGAAGGGGTAGGCGCGAGGGAGTCGTGCCCGCACCGAGACCCGACGCGCCGCGCCCCCACCGCCCTCGCAGACGCCCGCCACCGTGCGCGGGCGTCGACGACGTACGGGGACGACTGCCTCTCCGTGCGTGAGCACGTACGGGGAGGCATCTGGGCTGCCCCACGCGCGTACGGACGGCGGAGATCCCGGGCCCGTCGGCACCACCTACGTCGAAAGCGGCCCCACGCGTACGCGCGCCGAACGAGGTGAGGGCTCCACGGCGCCGAGCACAGCCCACGCGCGTGCTCGCCGGGCGAGCGCGGACCCGTCCGAGACGGGCCATGCCCGCGCCCGCAGCCGACGGCGACATCACGCAACGCGCGCGTGCGCGCCGAGGACGCCCCGCTCTACGTCCCCTCACTCCCGCCCCGGAGGCCGAGCCCCCACCACCTCTACCGCTCGTGCCCCGGCCCGGCACCCCTCCGCGGCGGCGGTCTCAGGGGTGGCGCCGGTCAGGAGGGCCGCGAGGAACGCGCCGGTGAAGGCGTCGCCCGCACCGGTGGTGTCGTGGGCGTGCGCGGGGACGGCGGCGACCCGGACGGGCGGGGTGCCGGAGCGGGCGATCAGCGCGCCGTGCGGGCCGTCCTTGGCGACGACCAGGGGGATGTGACGGCTGAGCTCGGCCGCCGCGTCCGCAGTCCCCGGCACCCCCGTGAGCAGGCACGCCTCGTCCCGGCTGGGCAGCAGGACGTCGATCCCGTCCACAAGCTCCAGGAACCGCCCGACGCCCAGCTCCGCGAGGAACCCGGCCGACGCGGGATCGAGACTCACCCGCACCCCACGCGCGCGTGCCGACGCGACAGCGACACGCACCAGCTTCCGCCCGCTGCCGGAGAACAGCAGATAACCCGACAGATGCATCCGGACGACGCCGTCGAGCAGCCCCTCCGACCAGTCCCCGGGCCCCAGCCGAAGCGCCGCCCCGCTGTCCGTGAGCAGCGTCCGCTCGGCCGCCGCCCCCGAGTCGACGAGACAGATCACCGTCCCGGTCGCGGCCTCCGGATCGACGACCAGGCGCGGTCGTACCCCACTGCCGATCAGCTCCCTCTCGTGCCAGGCCGCCTCCTGTTCCCCCACCCGCCCCAGCAGCCGCACGTCCCCGGCGCCCCAATGAGCCGCCCAGCACGCCACATTGGCCCCCGCCCCACCCGGCAGCCGCCGCACGACAGCCGCCGTGTCCGTCCCCACGGCCAACGGCCCCCGGTACCGCGCGACCACGTCGGTGACGACGTCCCCGATCACCAGCAGCCCACCCCAGGCACCGGTGCTCGTTCCGAGGCGGCCCTCGAAGGGAACCGCGCGGTCGGCGTCCGCAGGGAGCCCGCCTCCGAGGCCGGTGGAGCCGCTGCCGCTGACGGCCCCGTGCGCGGGCGCGACACCGTCGTGTCCGGGAGCCTCATGGCCGTATCCGGTGGCTCCGGCTTCGGGTGCTTCGAGGTTGTCCCCGTGCACCCCGGGCCCGGGGACCTCACGTTCGTATCCGGGGCCACCGTCGAGAGCCTCGCCGCCGTCCGCGGACGCCTCAGGACCGTCTATCGGCCCCCTGCCGCCGCCCCTCACCGTGCCCCCGGCCGCCCGCTCCCGCCCCGCCCCCTCAACCGCCCGCCCAGGCAGCCGCGATGCGCCCCGCGAGCCGGACGTTGCCGCGTACGGCCGCGAGGTTGGCCTCCAGGGACGCGCCGTCGGTGTGGCGGACGAGGTAGTCGAGGAGGAACGGGGTGACGGCCTGGCCGGTGATGTTCTCGGCCTCGCAGGCGTGGAGGGCGTCGGCGAGCACGCGCGCGTGGAGCTCGGGGTCCAACTGCTGCTCCCGGGGGACCGGGTTGGCGACGATCAGGGTGGAATCGGGGGCGTCGAGCAGGTCCTGGGCACGCATCACCTCGGCGACCTCACCGGGCGTCCGGAGCGTCCACTCCACGGGGTGACCGGAGTCGGAGAGGTAGAAGCCGGGAAAGCGGTCCGTGCCGTACCCGGCGACGGCCACGCCGAGGGTCTCCAGGCGCTGGAGGGTCGCGGGGATGTCCAGGATGGACTTGACGCCCGCGCACACGACGGTGATCCGGGTGCGCGCCAGCAGCCCGAGGTCGGCCGACTCGTCCTGCGTGACGGTCCACTCCCGGTGCACGCCGCCGAGCCCGCCGGTCGCGAACACCCGCACCCCGGCCAACGCCGCGAGCTGCGCGGTCGCCGACACGGTCGTCGCCCCGCTCGCCCCGGAGGCCACCGCGAGCGGCAGGTCGCGATGGCCCAGCTTGCGGATGCCGTCCTCACTCGCTATCCGCTCCACCTGGTCCTTGTCCAGGCCGACATGGGGCCGTCCGTCCAGCACGGCGACGGTCGCGGGGACGGCGCCCTCCTCACGGACGACGGCCTCCAGCTCGCGCGCCACCTGGAGATTGCGCGGCCGGGGCAGCCCGTGCGCGATGATCGTCGACTCCAGGGCCACGACGGGCCTGCCCGCCGCGAGCGCCTCCCGTACCTCTTCCGACACCACCAGCACCATGGGCCCGCCTCCTGTCGGTCGCTCTCCCCCTCATCTCTGGCGATCACTCCGGCCGGTCAAACCCGCGCGGGCTGTGGGAGACACCACCGCCCCGGGACGCATGACGGGCGACTCGCCATATCTCGCCCATGCTCATGCCCTCGCACGCGGCACCGCGCCCTGCGAGCCGTCAGAACAACGGCTCCGGCAACACCCCCTCCAGCGCCAGCAGCCGCCGCTTCGTCTCCAGTCCGCCCCCGAATCCGCCGATCCCCCCGCCGCTCTCCACGACCCGGTGGCACGGCACCACGACCGGCAGCGGATTGGCCCCCATCGCCGCCCCCACCGCCTGCGCGGCCTCCGGCTGCCCCACGCGCCGTGCCAGGTCGCCGTACCCGACGACCGAGCCGTAGGGCACCCCCGCCGCCAGCTCGCGCAGCACCCGGCGGTTGAAGCCGGAGATCAGCGACCAGTCCAGCGGCAGCGTGAAGTCCCGGCGCCGGCCCGCGAAGTACTCCTCGACCTGCCGGACCGCCGCCGCCAGCACCGGCGCGTCCGGAGCCTCCACCGGTGCCGTCCCCAGTCGGTCCGCGAGCCGCTCCAGCGCCCGCCCCCGCACCGCGTCCCCCGCGTGGAACACGACGTTGACCAGCCCCTCGTCGGTGGCCGCCAGCAGCAGCGGACCGATCCCGCTGCCGACGACGGCCCACCCGACCCGCGCCCCGTACTCCCCGTCCCTGCTCATGCCCCCACCGTACGACGCCCCACTGACAACGCCCCGCCCTCAGGCCCCCGGCAGCGCCGCGCGCACCACGTCCGGCTTGTTCGTGATGATGCCGTCGACCCCGTACCCGGCCGCCCGCCGCGCGCTCACGGCGTCGTCGACCGTCCACACGAACACGCCCAGCGGAACGCCGTGCGGCCCCCAGTGCGCGTGCACGGCGGAGACGTAGGCGCCGGTCACCGTGGTGTGCGACGGATTGATCAGATCGGCGAACCGGGAGTAGGCCGGCAGGTCGGCGACGGCCGGGGTGCCGAGGAAGCCGGTGCGGACGGCCGGCCGGAGGCTGTGGACCGTACGGATGCTGTCGGCGCTGAAGCTCTGCACGACCAGCCGGTGGGCGACGTGCCACCGGTCGAGCCAGCCCTCGTTGCCGAGCACCTTGATGATCTGCTGTTCGATACCGGGGTAGAACTGCGGATTCTTGATCTCCAGGAGGAGTTTCTGCCGGTGCCTGTCGAGACGGTTCACGAACTGCTTCAGCGTCGGCACCCGCTCACCCGCGAACGCGGGCCCGAACCAACTCCCCGCGTCGAGCTGCGCGATCTCCGCCGCCGTGAAGTCCTTCACTTTCCAGGGAGAACGGCCCGGAAAGATCTTGGCGGCATTGGTGGTGCGGCGCAGCGTGTCGTCGTGGATCACCACGAGTTCGCCGTCCTTTGTCCGCTGGACGTCGTTCTCGACCCAGGCGACATCCATTTCGGCCGCTTTGTCGACGGCGGCCAGCGTGTTCTCCGGAGCCTGCGCGGACGCTCCCCGGTGGGCCACGACGACCGGCGCGGGACGGGCCGCCGCCCGCGCGTCGGGGGCCGGCGTGAGGAGTGTGGCGGCGGCGCCCAGAAGGACGGTGGTCGTAACGGCGGCTACGCGCGCGTGCATGACGCCTCCTCGCTTTCTGTGATCACGTAAGGATTCACTGTGACATCGCTGACGAGGCGTCGAAGGAGTGCCCGGATGGCCACAGAATGAATGGAGGCAGCCGCACGCGCTCACCACAGGCGCACAAGTGGGGCAAGGGCGTGTTTCTTTGCCGGAAAATCGTTCGACCATTCCGGTGAGGGTCATACTCTCTGCGTCGACCCTGACCGCCCGGCGGTCCGGGGAAGGGGCGCATTCCAGGGAAAAATCAATCAACAGGGTGGAAGGGCAACCCCGCATGCAAGGCACGGTCGACGGATTCAGCTACGGACTCGTCACCCCGCTGGTGGCCTACTTCATGGCCTGCCTCGGCGGTGCCCTCGGTCTGCGCTGTACGACCAGAGCCCTGCTCGTCTCCCACTCCTGGCGCCCGGGCTGGCTCGCCCTCGGCTCGGCGGCGATCGGCTCCGGCATATGGACCATGCACTTCGTCGCCATGATGGGCTTCACCGTCCAGGGCGCACCCATCCGGTACGACAAACCCCTCACCTACGCGAGCCTCGGTGTCGCGATCGTCATGGTCGGCATCGGGATCTTCATCGTCGGCTACAAGGGCGCTTCCGGGACCGCCCTGTTCACCGGAGGGACGATCACCGGACTCGGCATAGCCTCCATGCACTACCTGGGCATGGCCGGCATGCAGCTCAACGGCAAGCTGGAGTACAACACGTTCACCGTCGCCGCGTCCGTCGCCATCGCCATGGGGGCCGCGACCGCCGCGCTGTGGGCCGCCGGACAGGTCAGAGGGTTCCTGTGGAGCGTGGGCGCGAGCCTCGTCATGGGCCTCGCCGTCACCGGCATGCACTACACCGGCATGGCCGCCCTCCGCGTCCACCTCCACCCCGGCGACACCACCTCCGGCGACTCGCCCGCCTCCCTCCTCGCCCCGATGCTGATCGGCCCCCTGGCCTTCCTGGCCCTCGCCGCCGTCGTCGTCGTGTTCGACCCCCTGATGGTCATGGGCAGACCCGCCGTACCCCCTGTCGAGCACAAACCCGGCGTCCCGGCCCACCCCGTCGGCCACCACACCAGCCGCCGCCCCAGCGTCCGCGCCCGCCGCAGCGCCACCCACCCGGAAGTGCGCGCCCCGCAGAACCGCTGACCCGTGAAACCGCTGATGGGACCCCGTTGTCAGTGGGGGGTCGTACGGTGGATGGCATGCGGCCCGTTTCCAGCATCGAACGTACGGTGGCGCCCTTCGAGGTCGTCAGCCCCTACCAGCCCAGCGGCGACCAGCCGGCGGCCATCGCCGAGCTGACCAAGCGCGTGCAGGCCGGTGAGAAGGACGTCGTCCTCCTCGGCGCGACCGGCACCGGCAAGTCCGCCACCACCGCGTGGATGATCGAGCAGCTCCAGCGCCCCACGCTCGTCATGGCCCCGAACAAGACGCTGGCCGCCCAGTTGGCGAACGAGTTCCGGGAGCTCCTCCCGAACAACGCGGTCGAGTACTTCGTCTCGTACTACGACTACTACCAGCCCGAGGCGTACGTCCCCCAGTCGGACACCTACATCGAGAAGGACTCCTCGATCAACGAGGAGGTCGAGCGCCTGCGCCACTCCGCGACGAACTCGCTCCTCACCCGCCGCGACGTCGTCGTGGTCGCCTCCGTCTCCTGCATCTACGGCCTCGGCACCCCCCAGGAGTACGTGGACCGCATGGTCCCCCTGAAGGTCGGCGCGGAGATCGACCGCGACCAGCTGCTGCGCCGCTTCGTCGACATCCAGTACACGCGCAACGACCTCGCCTTCACCCGCGGCACGTTCCGGGTCCGCGGCGACACCATCGAGATCTTCCCGGTCTACGAGGAACTGGCCGTCCGCATCGAGATGTTCGGCGACGAGATCGAGGCGCTCTCCACGCTCCACCCCCTCACCGGCGAGATCATCAGCGACGACCAGCAGCTCCACGTCTTCCCGGCCACACACTACGTCGCCGGTCCCGAGCGCCTGGAGCGCGCCGCCAACGACATCGAGAAGGAACTCGGCGAGCGCCTCGCCGACCTGGAGAAGCAGGGCAAGCTCCTGGAGGCCCAGCGCCTGCGCATGCGCACGACGTACGACCTGGAGATGCTCCGCCAGATCGGCTCCTGCTCCGGCGTCGAGAACTACTCGATGCACTTCGACGGCCGCGAACCGGGCTCCCCGCCCAACACCCTCCTGGACTACTTCCCGGACGACTTCCTGCTGGTCATCGACGAGTCGCACAACACGGTCCCGCAGATCGGCGCGATGTACGAGGGCGACGCCTCCCGCAAGCGCACCCTCGTCGACCACGGCTTCCGCCTCCCCTCCGCGCTCGACAACCGCCCCCTGAAATGGGAGGAGTTCCAGGAGCGCATCGGGCAGACGGTCTACCTGTCCGCGACCCCCGGCAAGTACGAGCTCTCCCGCGCGGACGGCGTCGTCGAGCAGATCATCCGCCCCACCGGCCTCATCGACCCCGAGGTCGTCGTCAAGCCCACCGAGGGCCAGATCGACGACCTGGTGCACGAGATCCGCGACCGCGTCGAGAAGGACGAACGCGTCCTGGTCACGACGCTCACCAAGAAGATGGCCGAGGACCTCACCGACTACTTCCTCGAACTCGGCATCCAGGTCCGCTACCTGCACAGCGACGTCGACACGCTCCGCCGGATCGAGCTGCTGCGCGAACTGCGCTCCGGCGAGTTCGACGTCCTGGTCGGCATCAACCTCCTGCGCGAGGGCCTCGACCTGCCCGAGGTCTCCCTCGTGGCGATCCTCGACGCCGACAAGGAGGGCTTCCTGCGCTCCGGGACGTCCCTGATCCAGACCATCGGCCGCGCCGCCCGGAACGTCTCGGGCCAGGTCCACATGTACGCCGACAAGATCACGCCCGCGATGGAACGCGCCATCGACGAGACCAACCGGCGCCGCGAACGGCAGGTCGCCTACAACACGGCGAACGGCATCGACCCCCAGCCGCTGCGCAAGAAGATCAACGACATCGTCGCCCAGATCGCCCGCGAGGAGATCGACACCGAACAGCTCCTCGGCAGCGGCTACCGCGCGAAGAAGGACGGCCGGGGCACGAAGGCGCCGGTGCCCTCGCTCGGCGACAAGTCCCTCAAGGGCGGAAAGCCGGCCAAGGCCGCCAAGGGCAAGTCCGGCGAGACGGTCCCGACGGACACGCCCGCCGCCGACCTCGCCGAGCAGATCGAGGCGATGACCGAGCGGATGCGGGCCGCCGCCGCGGACCTCCAGTTCGAGGTCGCCGCCCGGATCAGGGACGAGGTCTCCGAGATGAAGAAGGAACTCCGCCAGATGAAGGAGGCCGGTCTGGCATGACCCGCGTATCCGGGAGCGCCGCGCCGTCCGCGCTGTGTTGCAAGACCGACACAAAACGCGCTCCCGGGTACGGCACTGTCAGTGGCCTTGCGTAGGGTCTGGAGCATCCGCGGAGCCCGCGGGAACAGGGGAAGTTCGAGAGGGGAATCAGCTCGTGACCGTCAACATGACCAAGGGTCAGGCCATCAGTCTTCAGAAGAACGACGGAGGCAGCCTGAGCGCGGTGCGGATGGGTCTCGGCTGGCAGGCGGCCCCCCGGCGCGGCCTGTTCGGTTCCCGCACCCGCGAGATCGACCTCGACGCCTCCGCCGTCCTCTTCGCGGACAAGCAGCCGGTGGACGTCGTCTTCTTCCGCCACCTCGTCAGCGACGACGGCTCCGTGCGGCACACCGGTGACAACCTCGTCGGCGGCGTCGGCCAGGGCGGGGACGACGAGGCGATCCTCGTCGACCTCTCGCGCGTGCCGGTCCACATCGACCAGATCGTCTTCACCGTCAACTCCTTCACGGGCCAGACCTTCCAGGAGGTGCAGAACGCGTTCTGCCGCCTGGTCGACGAGACCAACGGCCAGGAGCTGGCGCGCTACACCCTCGCGGGCGGCGGCAACTACACGGCGCAGATCATGGCGAAGGTGCACCGCGTGGGCCAGGGCTGGTCGATGACGGCCATCGGCACCCCGGCCAACGGCCGCACCTTCCAGGACCTCATGCCCGCGATCCAGCCGGTCCTCTGAGAGGCACGGCACCACGGACACACCGCACGGCACAGCACGACACAGGGGGACGACAGGCGATGACGGCCGAGCTGACGCGGGGGCAGAACCATCCGCTCTCCCAGGTCCGCCTGGTGATCAGGGTCTCGGCGGCGGCCCCGGTCGTGGCCGGGATCACCCTCGGCGACGAACAGGGCCGCGTCCCCGGCCCCGAGTGGGTCGCCCACCCGGGCGCCCCCGCGCTGCCGGGCCTGGAGGTCTCCCGCCGGGCCGCCGCCGAGCACCGCATCGCCGTCGACCTGGACGCCGTACCGGAGCGCGCGCACCGCGTGCACGTCCTGCTCGCCCTGCCGTCCGGCGCCGGGGCCGTCCGCTTCGGCGCCTCGGCGGCGCCGTTCGTCGCGGTCGCCGAGGCGGACGGCCCCCAGGGCGCCGACCTCGTGTCGTTCACGCTCACCGGCCTCGACGCCGAGTCGGCCGTCGTCGCCCTGGAGCTGTACCGCCGTCAAGGCGCCTGGAAGGTCCGCGCCGTCGGCCAGGGCTACGCGGGCGGCCTCGCCGAACTCCTCGCCGACCAGGGCCTGCCCCAGGCCCACCAGCTCGCCGCGACGGTCCAGGAGGCCGCCGCCCGCACCCTAACCCCACCGGTCCCGGCCCCCCTCTCCCCGGACCAGACCACCACCCCGTACGCCGACCAGACCCCGGCTGCCCACCCGGCACCCCGGCCGCCGGACCCGTACACCTCCCAGCGGCCCACGAACGCCTACGACGCCCCGCCCGCGCCCGCGCAAGGGGTCGGTCCCGGCGTCCCGCCTCCCGTCGGCGGGCCCGTCGACTACACCCACCCCCGCCGCCGTACGACCCCGCCGCCGCCCCCGCCGACCGCGCCCCCGGCCGCACCGGGCCGCCCAGCGACGCCTGTCGCCGGGGACGCCACGGGGTGGTCGATGGAGGAGCGGCTCTACAACCAGGTGTGGGGCATGTTCGAGGACTACGCGCGCACGACGGCCGCCTACCGCAGCGCCGTGGACTTCGCGGACACGCGGATGGAGCGCGAGCTGGACGAGGCGCTGGCGGACCCGCGCGCGCGGATGGGCGGACAGGCCGACGTCGCGCGGGAGGCGGCGCGCGCGAAGCACACGCAACTGATGGACCAGGCCCGTGAGGTGCTCGACCGGGACATGGCGCAGCTCGTCGCCGAGTCCGACGTCGTCGAACCGGCGCTCCCGCCGTCGTACGCGGGCTGGGACAGCCCCGTCTGGCACGCCTACCGGGTGCCGGAGGAGCTGCCCATGGCGCTGCGCCTGGGCGATCTGCGGCTGCCGGAGAGCGAGCTGCTGCGGATTCCGATGCTGGTCAGGCTGCCGCTGGAGCGGGGGCTGTGGATCGACAGCGGCGCGGCCGGCCTCGCGGACGGCGGTTTCGCCGACGCGCACGACCTGCGGCGGCTCGCCATGGACACGGCCGTCGCGCATGTGGCGCGGCTGCTCGCGGTCCATCCGGCGGGCGCGTTCACGGTGCATGTCGTGGACGCGGCGGGCTCGGCCGCGTCGTCCCTGGCCCCGCTGACCGGCGCGGGGGTCCTCGCGGGGCCGCCCGCCGTCGGTGCCGCCGGGGTGGCGGACGTCCTCGGGCGGCTCACCCAGCGCGTCGACCTCGTCCAGATGGCGGTGCGCGGCGGTGCCCCGGACGCGCTGCCGCCCGGCTTCGACACGTCACACCAACTGCTCGTGGTGAACGACTTCCCGCACGGCTTCGACGACCGCGCGGTGACGCAGCTGCGCTACCTCGCGGACGAAGGACCGAGCGTCGGCGTCCACCTGATGATGGTCGCCGACCGTGAGGACGCCGCCGCGTACGGCCCGCTGCTCGACCCGCTGTGGCGGTCCCTGCTGCGGCTGACCCCGGTGCCGGAGGACTACCTCGCCGACCCGTGGGTGCGGCACGCGTGGACGTACGAACCGGCGCTCGTGCCGCCCGGCAGCCGGGTGCTCCAGCAGGTGTTGGCCCAGGTCGCGGCGGCCCGCACCAAGCCCGAGTAAAGCTCCCTGACCTGCGTTTTTGATCTTTCTTTTGCCAATCGCTTTACCTTTCCTTGGTGATTGGGGTACTGTTTTCCGTACGGAGGGGAGTACTCCCTGACAACTGCGGCGTACCCGTCAATACGGATCAGGCCAGATCCCGGGGCGTCGGCCCATCCTTGGGTGGAAGAGACCTCCGGCAGCGCGACGCGACGCTGAGTATCTGCCGTTACGTACTGCCGGAGGCACAGCAGTGGATGTTTCCTGGGGCCTGTGGGTCCTGACAATCGTGGGCCTCAGCGCCCTCATCGCGGTCGACTTCTTCATCGGCCGCAAACCGCACGACGTATCCATCAAGGAAGCGGGGATCTGGACGGTCGTCTGGATCGCCCTGGCCGTGCTCTTCGGCCTCGGCCTCGCTGTGTTCGGCGGCGGTGAGCCCTCCGGGGAGTTCTTCGCCGGGTTCATCACCGAGAAGTCGCTGAGCGTCGACAACCTCTTCGTCTTCATCCTGATCATGGCGAAGTTCTCGGTCCCCTCGCAGTACCAGCAGCGGGTCCTGCTCATCGGCGTCCTCATCGCCCTGGTCCTGCGGGCGATCTTCATCGCCGCCGGTGCCGCGATCATCGCCAACTTCTCCTGGGTCTTCTACATCTTCGGCGCCTTCCTCATCTGGACCGCCTGGAAGCTCATCCAGGAAGCCCGCGCCGACGGCGAGGACGAGGAGTTCGAGGAGAACAAGCTCCTCAAGGCCGCCGAGAAGCGCTTCGGCGTCGCCGACCGCTACCACGGCACGAAGCTGTGGATTCAGGAGAACGGCAAGCGGGTCATGACCCCGATGCTGGTCGTCATCCTCGCGATCGGCACCACGGACGTCCTGTTCGCGCTCGACTCGATCCCCGCGATCTTCGGCCTGACCCAGGACCCGTACATCGTCTTCACCGCCAACGCGTTCGCCCTCATGGGTCTGCGCCAGCTGTACTTCCTCCTCGGCGGTCTGCTGCGCAAGCTGGTCCACCTCAGCTACGGCCTGTCGATCATCCTCGGCTTCATCGGCGTCAAGCTCGTCCTGCACGCGCTGCACGAGTCGGGGGTCCACGTCCCGGTGATCAGCATCCCGGTCTCCCTGGGCGTCATCTGCTCGGTCCTGGTCGTCACGACCATCACGAGCCTCAGGGCCTCCAAGAAGCTGGCGGCGGCCGAGGCCGAGAAGGGCGAGCCCGAGGGCGCGCCGAAGGACAGCATCACCAGCTGATATCCGAACCGACATGAGTGGTGCCCCGGCAGTGCGCCGGGGCACCACTTTCATGCGGTCGGGTGTCACCGGCCTACCTTGGAGCTCCGCATGCACCTCTGCACCCCGTCTGCGACGATCACCGCATGATCACTGGGCTTCGGGCGCTCACGGCCCGCTGGACGACAGCGATACCCGTACTGGCGGTCATCCTCCTCGTCTTCACCTGGGGCCGAGACCTCCCCGGCACGGTCGTCGCCGTGGTCACGCTGGTCCTCGCCGGAGCCGTCCTCGCGGCGGTCCACCACGCCGAGGTCATCGCCCACCGCGTCGGTGAACCCTTCGGCTCCCTGGTCCTCGCCGTCGCCGTCACGATCATCGAGGTCGCCCTCATCGTCACCTTGATGGTGGACGGCGGCGACAAGAGCTCCACGCTGGCCCGGGACACCGTCTTCGCCGCCGTGATGATCACCTGCAACGGCATCCTCGGCATCTGCCTCCTCGTCGCCTCGCTGCGGCACGGCACCGCCGTCTTCAACCCGGAGGGCACCGGCGCCGCCCTCGCGACCGTCGCCACCCTGGCCACGCTCAGCCTGGTCCTGCCGACGTTCACGACCAGCAAGCCCGGCCCCGAGTTCTCCACGGTCCAGCTCACGTTCGCGGCGCTGTCGTCCCTCGTCCTGTACGGCCTGTTCGTGGCGACCCAGACCGTACGGCACCGCGACTACTTCCTGCCGGTCACCCACGAGGGCGCGGTCCTGGACGCCGACGACCACGCCGACCTGCCGACCGTCCGCACGGCCTACATCAGCCTCGGGCTGCTCGGGCTCGCGCTGATCGGTGTGGTCGGGCTCGCCAAGGGGGTCTCGCCGACGATCGAGTCGGGCGTCGAGTCGGCCGGGCTGCACCACGCGGTCGTCGGCGTCGTCATCGCCATGCTCGTCCTGCTGCCCGAGACCATCGCCGCGCTGCGCGCCGCCCGCAGGGACCGCGTCCAGACCAGCCTCAACCTCGCGCTCGGCTCGGCCATGGCGAGCATCGGGCTGACGATCCCAGCGGTCGCCCTCGCCTCCGTCTGGCTCTCCGGCCCACTGGTCCTCGGTCTCGGCTCGACCCACATGGTGCTCCTCGCCCTGACCGTCGCCGTCAGCACCCTCACGGTCGTACCGGGGCGGGCGACGCCGCTGCAAGGGGGCGTGCATCTGGTGTTGTTCGCGGCGTATCTGGAGCTGGCGGTCAATCCGTAGGGGGTGCGGGGGTGCGGGGGTGCCGGCGGGCGGCCTCGTGCGGGGCGTTCCGTGTCGGTCGGCGGGTGTGGCTGGACGGGTGTGGGCGGGGCGGTGTGAGCGACAGGCCGGGGGCGGGGACACGGCGGATCGGGCTTTCTCCGGGGGCGGGGCACGCGCGGGTGCGGCGATCGTGCCCACCGGGCGGGCCGACCGGCGGTGCCTGCGCCGGGACATGGCCTCGCCGTTCGCGGCCGAGTGTCCCGGCCGGTCGCTCCGCCGGGGCCGGCTCCTGGCCAAGGGCGGTGCCCGGTCGAGTGCCGCCCCCGCTCCCCTCGTCGCCCGCCTCCGCCGTCCCCGTGGCGTCCGTCGTCGCTACTCGTCCGCCGCCACCGGCCGTACCGCCTCCACCGGACGTGTCTCCGGCAGCAGTGCGAAGCACCCCAGGCTGAACAGCGCCACCGCCGTCAGGTACGCCCCGACACCCCACGGCACTCTGCCGGACCCCTCGGCCAGGGTCGTCGCGACGATCGGGGTGAGTGCGCCTCCGAGCACTCCGCCGAGGTTGTAGCCGACTGCCGCACCCGTACAACGGACGCGTGGTTCGTAGAGTTCCGGCAGGTATGCCCCGATCACGGCATACGTCGTGATGAAGGCGAGCAGGGCCCCCAGGAAGCCGAGGAACATCAGCAGAGGTTCCCCGGTCGCCAGGAGCGCGACCGTCGGGAACATCCACAGGGCCATCCCCGCGCACCCGGCCAGGCACATCGGCCGACGCCCGAACCGGTCGCCCAGATGCGCCGCGAGCGGGGTGAGCGCGCCCTTCACGACGACGGCGGCCATGACGCACGTCAGCATGACCGTGCGGCTCACCCCGAGCCGTTCCGTCGCGTAGGCCAGGGACCAGGTCGTCACGGCGTAGAACACCGCGTACCCGGCGGCCAGCGCACCGGCCGTCAGCAGGACGAGCCGCCGGTGGTGGACGAACACCTCGACGAGCGGCATGCGTGCGTGGTCGTCGATTTCGAGGAACCGGGGGCTCTCCGCGAGGGACGACCGCAGCCACAGCCCCGCGACCGCGAGCACCCCGGCGGCCCAGAACGGCACCCGCCACCCCCAGGAGGCGAACTGCGCCTCGGAGAGCCCCGCCGACAGCCCGAGCATCACCCCGTTCGCCAGCACGAACCCCACGGCCGGACCCACCTGCGGGAAGCTCGCCCACAGCGCGCGCCTGCCGGGCGGCGCGTGCTCCGCCGTCAGCAGCACCGCCCCGCCCCACTCCCCGCCGAGCCCCAGCCCTTGCAGGAACCGCAGCACGAGCAGCAGCACCGGCGCGGCGACCCCGATGGCCGCGTACGACGGGACGCAGCCGACCGCGACCGTCGAGGCGCCCGTCAGGAGCAGCGACACGATCAGCACGGGCCGCCGCCCGTACCGGTCGCCGACGTGCCCGAACAGCACCGACCCCAGCGGGCGCGCGAGGAAGCCGACGCCGAACGTCCCGAAGGCCGCCAGCATGCCGGCCAGGGGCGAGAACGTCGGGAAGAACAGGGGGCCGAGGACGAGCGCCGCCGCCGTCCCGTAGGCGAAGAAGTCGTAGAACTCGATGGCCGTCCCGGCGAGCGCGGCGGCGGCGAGCCGGGGCATGGACGGAGGCGCCTCGGACGGTGGTGTCAGGGGCGGCGGTGTCACGGTGTGCGCAGGCTGCATACCGGGTCAACCAGCCGCGACCACCGTGAGTCACGGCGGCGCGCGGAGCACCGGGGGCGCGTCAGTAAGTAACGACGATGCGCCGCGCGGGGCCGTCGACCCGGACGACACCGCCGTAGGGGACGACGAGTTGGGGGTTCGTGTGGCCCAGGTCGACGTCGAAGACGGCCATCGTGTCGGGGGCGTACGTCTCCAGCGCGCGCTCGACGGCGGCGCGCTGGTCGGCGGCGTACTGTGCGCCCGCCTGAGGGCCGTTGGGGTGCTCGAAGGACCACGTCTTGGCGCGGCCCATCAGGAGCGCCGGGAAGCGCCTCAGGAGGCCGCGCTCGCCCATGCAGCGCAGGACGCGGAAGACCTCCGTGGCGCTCGGCAGGTCCTCGGAGGTCTCCAGGAGCAGGACGCCGCCGTCGTACACCGAGGGGTCGGCGGCGATCTCGCGGTCGGCCATCAGGTGCCAGGCGAGGATCTCCAGGCAGCCGCCCCAACTGCGGCCCTCCACCACGCGGTCGGCGTTGCGCCAGTGCCAGCCGGTGCCGGGGCGGGTCTCCTGCGCGCGCGTGAAGGTCGACGGGTCGGCCCAGTCGCCCTCGACGTCGTTCCAGCGGTCCGCCGGGCGCAGTTCGTAGGGGCCCGTGGTGAACAGGGCGGCGCGCAGGGAGTCCACGGTCTGCGCCTCCATCGCGACGGGACGGCCGAGCTGCACCATCACGCTGCCGCCGTGGTAACCGACGACCCCGGTGCCGTACAGGTAGGCCAGCAGGCTGGTGTTGTCGCTGTACCCGAAGAACGGCTTCGGGTGCGCGCGGATCAACTCGCGGTCCAGGAAGGGCAGGACGGTGATCTGGTCGTCGCCCCCGACGGAGGCGATCACCGCCTTGATCTCCGGGTCGGCGAAGGCCGCGTGCAGGTCGTCGGCGCGCTGCCGGGGCGTGGCGTTCATCGTCCGGGTCGACGGGTACTCGACCGGGACGAGGCCGAACTCGTCCCGCAGGCGCGCGAGACCGAGTTCGAAGGGGCGCGGGAAGAGGCCGGGCAGCCCCGCGGACGGCGAGACGACGGCGACCCGGTCGCCGGGGGAGGGCTTGGGCGGGTACACGGGGGCTGTCATGTCCGCACGCTACGGGCCTCACCCGGACGGCGCACCGTGATAAAACGGAGGTGAGCGGCGGCCACGCCCCGGGCCGCCCCGAACGGAACCGGAGGAACCGTGCCCCGCACCCTGGCCAACGCCCCGATCATGATCCTCAACGGCCCCAACCTGAACCTCCTCGGTCAGCGCCAGCCGGAGATCTACGGGTCCGACACGCTCGCCGACGTCGAGGCGATGTGCGTCAAGGCGGCGGCGGCCCACGGCGGCACGGTCGACTTCCGGCAGTCCAACCACGAGGGCCAACTCGTCGACTGGATTCACGAGGCACGGCTGAACCACTGCGGCGTCGTCATCAACCCGGGCGCCTACTCGCACACCTCCGTCGCGATCCTGGACGCGCTCAACACCTGCGACGGACTGCCGGTGATCGAGGTCCACATCTCCAACATCCACCGGCGGGAGGCGTTCCGGCACTACTCGTACGTGTCGCTGCGGGCGGACGGGGTGATCGCGGGGTGCGGGGTGCAGGGGTACGCGTTCGGGGTGGAGCGGGTGGCGGCGCTGGCGGGGGAGGGGACGGCGGAGGCGTGAGGCCGTGAACCCGGGCGTGTGTAAGGGGCGTCCTCCATGGACGACGCCCCTTACCCGGGACTTCTAGAGGCGGCCGGCCTCGACGATCCGCCGCAGGAACCGCCGGGTGCGCTCCTCCTGCGGGGCGCCGAAGATCTGCTCGGCACTCCCGCGCTCCAGCACCACGCCGCCGTCCAGGAAGCAGACCTGGTCGGCGACCTCGCGCGCGAAGCCCATCTCGTGCGTGGCCAGCACCATCGTCATCCCGTCGCCCTTCAGGTCACGGACGACGTTCAGGACCTCGCCGACCAGCTCCGGGTCGAGGGCGGCGGTGATCTCGTCGAGGAGCAGCAGCCGGGGCCGCACCGCGAGGGCCCGCACGATCGCCACACGCTGCTGCTGGCCGCCGCTGAGCCTGTCGGGGTAGTCGGCAGCCTTGCCGGCCAGTCCGAGGCGCTCCAGCAGCTCCCTGGCCCGCTCCTCGGCCTCCTCACGGGACACGCCGTGGACGCGGCGCGGCGCGAGCGTGATGTTCTCCAGGACCGTCATGTGCGGGAACAGGTTGTACGACTGGAAGACCACGCCGATCCGGCGCCGGACCGCGTCCTGGTCGACCCGGGGGTCGGTGATCTCCTCGCCGTCCAGCCAGATCGCGCCGTCGTCGATGTCCTCCAGCAGGTTCGCGCACCGCAGCAGCGTCGACTTGCCTGACCCCGAGGCCCCGATCAGTGCGGTCACCGTGTGCGGGGCGACCTCCAGATCGACGTCCTTGAGGACGACCGAACCGCCGAACGTCTTGCGCACGGACTCCATCCGCAGCACCGGCGCGCCGCTCATGCCACACCTCCCTGGGACCGCTGACGGTCCATCCGCGCCGTCACCCAGTCCGTGAACCGGGTCATCGGGATCGTCAGCGCCACGAACAGCAGCCCCGCGACGATGTACGGCGTGTAGTTCAGGCTCCGTCCGACGATGATGTCCGCCGCGCGCACCGCGTCGATCGCGCCGCCGATCGACACCAGCCCGGTGTCCTTCTGGAGCGACACCAGGTCGTTCAGCAGCGGCGGCACCTGACGGCGTACCGCCTGCGGCAGCACCACGTGCCGCAGCGCCTGCCGGTTCGTCAGCCCGAGGGAGCGGGCCGCCGCGCGCTGCGAGGGGTGCACGGACTCGATGCCCGCGCGGAACACCTCCGCGACGTACGCCGAGTACGTCAGCGTCAGCGCCGTCCCGCCCAGCAGCACCGGATCGACCGTCACGCCCTGGAGGCGCAGCGCCGGGACGCCCAGGACGACGATCATCAGGTTGATGATCAGCGGCAGGCCCCGGAAGAAGTCCGTGTAGGCCGCCGCGAGCACCCGCAGGGGGAAGAACACCGGGCCGCGCAGCGTGCGCGCGATGGCGATGAGCATGCCCAGCACCAGGACGGCCACCCCGCAGACCGCCAGCAGCCGCAGGTTCAGCCACAGCCCTTCGAGGACCTTCGGCAGCGCCTCGCGCGCGTAGTGCCCGTCGAAGAACGTCTCCTTGGTGCGCTGCCAGCCCGGCGCGTTGACGATCACCAGGTAGAGCACCACGCCGACGACGAGCGTCGACAGGGCCGCGATCGCCGTCGCCCTGCGCGCACGCGCGCGCCGGTAGCGCTCGCGCTCCAGGCGGCGCTCCGACGGGGTGTACGCGTCCGGCGGCTCCTGCTCGGTCTTGGCGAGCGTCACTTCAGCACCGGGGCGGCGACCGCGTCGGACAGCCACTGCTGCTCCAGCTTCGCGAGCGTGCCGTCCTTGCGCAGGGCGTCCACGGCGGCCGTCACACAGGGCGTGAGCGCGCTGCCCTTGTCGAGGACCAGCCCGAACTGCTCCGGCGAGGCGCCCCGGTTCTCGAACTGGCCGACGATCGCGGCGTCGGTGATCTCCGCGCCGGTGATGTAGAACGCGGTCGGCAGGTCCACGACGATCGCGTCGACCTGCTTGTTCTGGAGGGCGGCCTTGGCCTGGTCGTTCTCCGCGTACGCGGCGGCCTCCTTCGACGGCTTCACGACGTCCTGGATGTACTCCAGGCTGGTCGTGCCGACCTGGGCGCCCAGCTTGAGGCCCTTGAGGTCGGCGACGCTCTTGGCCTGCGCGGCCTTGGTGCCCTTCAGGGCGATCACGGCCTGGCGGACGTCGTAGTAGCCGGACGAGAAGTCGACGGCCTTCTTGCGCTCGTCGCTGATCGACACCTGGTTGATGTCGAAGTCGAAGGTCTTCACGCCGGGCGCGAACGCCTTGTTGAACGGCACGGTCTGCCAGACGACGGCGCTCTTGTCGTACCCGAGCTGCTGGGCCACCGCGTAGGCGACGGCCGACTCGAAGCCCTGGCCGTTGGACGGCTTGTCGTCCTTGAACCACGGCTCGTAGGCGGGCGTGTCGGTGCCGACCGTCAGCTTTCCGGCGGCCGTGGTCGACAGCGCGCCCTTGGCGCACGCGGCGCCGGACGACGAACCGGAGGGCGTGGCGCCCGCCGCGTCGTCCGACTGGGGAGCACAGCCCACGGCGGTGGCGAGGAGGGCGACGGCGGCAGCCGCGAGAGCACGGCGCTGGACACGAGGGGCGAGACGCATGGCCGGAGAGTGGCAGCGAAAGCGCCGGTTTGTCCAGTTCACGACAGTGGGTGTCCGCATAGTGGGAACGTGTGTTGCGGACGCGTGAACGGGGTGGTGGAAGGTGTCAGGAGAGGGGGTGCCTGGGCCGCCGGTCGAGGGCGGGGAATACGAAAGACCGGCGGCCCTTGCCGAGCGGGAGCCGTCTTCCCGCGCGGGGCAGGCTCCAGTTGACCGCACGTCCACGCGCGCGGGGAGCGCGTGTGCCGCTCCGGCGCGTGTGCGCGATTCACACGGGGCGCGTGGACGCGCCTGCGCGTCACCACCCGCGCGCGTGCCACTCCGGGAGCTGCGGGCGCTCGGCGCCCAGGGTCGTGTCGTCGCCGTGCCCCGGGTAGACCCACGTCTCGTCCGGGAGGGCGTCGAAGATCTTCGTCTCCACGTCGTGGATCAGGCTCGCGAACGCCTCCGGGTCCTTGCGGGTGTTGCCCACCCCGCCCGGGAAGAGGCAGTCCCCGGTGAACACGTGCGGGTGGCCGTGCGGGTCGTCGTAGACCAGGGCGATCGAACCCGGCGTGTGCCCGACGAGGTGACGCGCGGTCAGTTCGACGCGCCCCACCCGGATCACGTCGCCGTCGTCCACCAGGACGTCCGTCGCCACCGGGATGCCCTCGGCGTCCTCGCGCCCCGCGTACGTGCGCGCGCCGGTGGCCGTCACGACCTCCGCGAGCGCCTGCCAGTGGTCGCCGTGCCGGTGGGTCGTGACGACGGACGCGATGCCGTCGTCCCCGATCGTGCCGAGCAGGGTGTGCGCGTCGTTCGCCGCGTCGATCAGCACCTGCTCGTCCGTGGCCCGGCAGCGCAGCAGGTAGGCGTTGTTGTTCATCGGGCCGACCGCGATCTTGGTGATCATCAGGTCCTTCAGCTCGTGCACGTCCGCCGGGCCGCCGACCTTCACCTGTCCGCTGTACGTCATGACCGCAGCCTATAGCGGCGGCAGCACCGGCAGGAGGCCGCCGTCGGCCACCGGCGCGGACGCCCCGGAGCGCCCCGCGAGCCAGCCCAGCAGCTCGGCGCCGGAACCGGTGACGGTCACCTCGGGGGCGTCCGCCGCCCGGCCCGTGCGCCACGCGCGCGTGCCGTCCGTCAGCCGGGTCGGCGGGACGTCCACGAGGCCGTCGTAGCGCTCGGCGAGGAAGGTGATCTCCCGTGCGGTGAAGTCCTCCGGGAGGTCCTTGAGGCCGTACCCGATGCCCAGGTCCACGTGGTGCAGCTCGACCTCGATCCAGCGGCGGAACGGGATGCGGGAGGCGCTGTCCTCGGTGTTGTTGCGCAGGACCACCGTCCGCGACCAGTCGGCCGGGGCGTCGCCCGCGGCCAGGAAGCGGGCGTGGCTCGCGCGCAGGTCGGCGAGGTGGACGTCCAGCGCGCGCGGGGCGTCCCGCTCGATGTCGGCGTCCCGGATCTCGTGGGTCGCGTACATCGGCCGGCCGCCCAGGACGTTCACGAGGGCGTCCGCGTTGCGGGCGAGGTGGGCGAGGACGTGGCCACGGCTCCAGCCCGGCAACCGTGACGCTTCGGCGACCGACGCGTTGTCCAGCTCGGCGACCGCGGTCAGCAGCCGCTCCGTCGCTTCCCGTACAGAGGCCAGGTCACGCACGTGATCAGTCATGGGGCCGACCCTAGCCCCGTCACTCCATCGGGTGAAGACGGCTCGACAGCGCCGTGATTCGAATGCATGTGCGATACGGTGACTTGCAGGCGTCGGGCATGCTGGATGGTCGGGGATTGTTCGCAACCCGTGAATCCGACCGGCGTTGTCAGAGGCTCCCCCTAGTCTGGGAAAGACGGGGGCCCCGCCCCTGTCACTTCTCTCAAGAAAGGTGCGGACCGGCGTGGCCGACCGTCTCATCGTCCGTGGCGCGCGCGAGCACAATCTGAAGAACGTCTCGCTCGACCTGCCCCGTGACTCGCTCATCGTCTTCACGGGCCTGTCCGGTTCGGGCAAGTCCTCCCTGGCCTTCGACACGATCTTCGCGGAGGGCCAGCGCCGCTACGTGGAGTCCCTCTCCTCGTACGCCCGCCAGTTCCTCGGCCAGATGGACAAGCCCGACGTCGACTTCATCGAGGGCCTCTCCCCGGCCGTCTCGATCGACCAGAAGTCGACCTCGCGCAACCCGCGCTCCACGGTCGGCACCATCACCGAGGTCTACGACTACCTGCGGCTCCTGTTCGCCCGCATCGGCAAGCCGCACTGCCCGCAGTGCCACCGCCCGATCTCGCGCCAGTCGCCCCAGGCCATCGTCGACAAGGTCCTGGAGCTCCCCGAGGGCAGCCGCTTCCAGGTCCTCTCGCCGCTCGTGCGCGAGCGCAAGGGCGAGTTCGTCGACCTCTTCGCCGACCTCCAGACCAAGGGCTACTCCCGCGCGCGGGTCGACGGCGAGACGATCCAGCTCTCCGAGCCGCCCGTCCTGAAGAAGCAGGAGAAGCACACCATCGAGGTGGTCATCGACCGCCTCACCGTCAAGGACAGCGCCAAGCGCCGCCTCACCGACTCCGTCGAGACCGCCCTCGGCCTCTCCGGCGGCATGGTCGTCCTCGACTTCGTCGACCTCCCCGGGGACGACCCCGAGCGCGAGCGCATGTACTCCGAGCACCTGTACTGCCCGTACGACGACCTCTCCTTCGAGGAACTGGAGCCGCGCTCCTTCTCCTTCAACTCCCCGTTCGGCGCCTGCCCCGAGTGCAGCGGCATCGGCACGCGCATGGAGGTCGACGCCGAGCTGATCGTCCCCGACGAGGACAAGTCGCTCGACGAGGGAGCCATCCACCCCTGGTCCCACGGTCACACGAAGGACTACTTCGGCCGCCTGGTCGGCGCCCTCGCCGACGCCCTGGGCTTCCGCACCGACATCCCCTTCGCCGGGCTCCCGCAGCGCGCCAGGAAGGCCCTGCTGTACGGGCACAAGACCCAGATCGAGGTCCGCTACCGCAACCGCTACGGCCGCGAGCGGGTCTACACGACCCCCTTCGAGGGCGCCGTCCCGTTCGTGAAGCGCCGGCACGGCGAGTCCGAGAGCGACGCCAGCCGCGAGCGCTTCGAGGGCTACATGCGCGAGGTCCCCTGCCCGGTCTGCGAGGGCACCCGCCTCAAGCCGATCGTCCTCGCGGTCACGGTCATGGGGAAGTCCATCGCCGAGGTCTCCGCGATGTCCATCAGCGACTGCGCGGACTTCCTGGGAGAACTGCGGCTCGACGCCCGCGACAAGAAGATCGCCGAGCGCGTCCTCAAGGAGGTCAACGAACGGCTGCGGTTCCTGGTCGACGTCGGCCTCGACTACCTCTCGCTCAACCGCGCGGCCGGCACCCTCTCCGGCGGCGAGGCCCAGCGCATCCGCCTCGCCACCCAGATCGGCTCCGGCCTCGTCGGCGTCCTCTACGTCCTCGACGAGCCGTCGATCGGTCTCCACCAGCGCGACAACCACCGGCTCATCGAGACCCTCGTCCGGCTGCGCGACATGGGCAACACCCTCATCGTCGTCGAGCACGACGAGGACACGATCAAGGTCGCCGACTGGATCGTCGACATCGGCCCCGGCGCCGGTGAGCACGGCGGCAAGGTCGTCCACAGCGGCTCCCTGAAGGAGCTGCTCGACAACACCGAGTCGCAGACCGGCCAGTACCTCTCGGGCCGCAAGGCCATCCCGCTGCCGGACATCCGCCGCCCCCGCGACCCCGCCCGGCAGCTCACGGTCCACGGCGCCCGCGAGAACAACCTCAAGGACATCGACGTCTCCTTCCCGCTCGGCGTCTTCACCGCCGTCACGGGCGTCTCGGGCTCCGGCAAGTCCACCCTGGTCAACGACATCCTGTACACGCACCTGGCGCGCGAGCTGAACGGCGCGAGGAGCGTCCCCGGCCGGCACACACGGGTCGACGGCGACGACCTCGTCGACAAGGTCGTCCACGTCGACCAGTCGCCCATCGGCCGCACCCCGCGCTCCAACCCGGCGACCTACACGGGCGTCTTCGACCACATCCGCAAGCTGTTCGCCGAGACCACCGAGGCGAAGGTCCGCGGCTATCTGCCGGGCCGCTTCTCCTTCAACGTCAAGGGCGGTCGCTGCGAGAACTGCGCGGGCGACGGCACGATCAAGATCGAGATGAACTTCCTCCCGGACGTCTACGTCCCGTGCGAGGTCTGCCACGGCGCCCGGTACAACCGGGAGACCCTGGAGGTCCACTACAAGGGCAAGTCCATCGCCGAGGTCCTGAACATGCCGATCGAGGAGGCCACGGCCTTCTTCGAGGCGGTCCCCTCGATCGCCCGCCACCTCGGCACCCTCAAGGACGTCGGCCTCGGATACGTCCGCCTCGGCCAGTCCGCCACCACGCTCTCCGGCGGCGAGGCCCAGCGCGTCAAGCTCGCCAGCGAGCTCCAGCGCCGCTCCACGGGCCGGACGGTCTACGTCCTCGACGAGCCGACGACCGGTCTGCACTTCGAGGACATCAGCAAGCTCCTGAAGGTCCTCTCCGGCCTCGTCGACAAGGGCAACTCGGTCATCGTCATCGAGCACAACCTCGATGTCGTCAAGACCGCGGACTGGGTCGTCGACATGGGCCCCGAGGGTGGCGCGGGCGGCGGTGTCGTGGTCGCCGAGGGAACGCCCGAGGACATCGCGGCGGTCCCGTCCAGCCACACCGGCAAGTTCCTGCGCGAGATCCTCGGCGCCGACCGTGTCAGCGACGCGGCGCAGGTGAAGGCCCCGCGCAAGGCGGCGGCGAAGAAGGCGGCCCCGGCCAAGGCTCCGGCGAAGAAGACCGCCGCCGCCAAGAAGGCCGCCCCCGCGAAGAAGACGACGCGAGGCGGCAAAAGCTGACGTGCCACGCGAAACTGCGTGAAGCGGAAGCGAGAAAAGAAAAAGCAAAAAACCGGCGCCTCGCGGGAACTTCCCGCGAGGCGCCGCCCGTTCTCAAGACAGCTGCTTGACAACGCCACAGAGTGCGCGTCAGAACAGAGCGTGTGTCAGAAACCCTCCAGCTCGGAGGGGTACGGCGGTTCCGCCCCCGCCCGTGAGCAGGTCAGGGCCGCCGCCCGCGCGGCGAACCCCAGCAGGCGCTGCCACCCGTCGCGGCCCAGTGTCCCGAGGGCCTCGGCGGACAGCGCCCGCATCTCCGAAAGCCCGTGCAGCAGCGCCGCGTTCACGGTGTCCCCGGCGCCGATGGTGTCCACCACCTCCACCTTCTCGCCGGGCACCGCGTACACCTTCCCGTCCGGGGTGAACACGGACATCCCGTCCCCGCCGTGCGTGACGACGACGGCCGCTGGTCCGGCGGCCAGCAGGTCGAGCGGGGTGCTCGCCAGCCAGCGCATGTCGTCCTCGGAGAGCTTGAGGAGGGTGACGTGGGGCAGCCAGCCGTGGAACCGGGCGCGGTAGGCGTCCGGTTCGGAGATCAGGCCCGGGCGGATGTTCGGGTCGAGGAGGGTGAACAGGCCCTTCTCGGAGGCGTCGCGCATCAGCCGCTCGTAGGCGCTCGCCCCCGGTTCCAGGACGAGCGAGCAGGTGCCGAAGGACACGGCCTCCGTCCCCGGGGGCAGTTCGGTCGGCGCCGTGAAGAGGCGGTCGGCGGTGCCGGCGACGTAGAAGGAGTAGACGGCCGCGCCCTCCTCGTCCAGGGTCGCGGCGGCCAGCGTGGTCGGCTCCGGACCGCGCTGCACGTGGGAGACGTCCACCCCCGAGGCACGCAGGCCCTCCAGCAGCGCGTCCCCGAAGGCGTCGGTGGAGGTGCGGGAGAGGAACGCGGTGCGGGAGCCGAGGCGGCCCAGGGCCACCGCGGTGTTGTAGGGGCCTCCGCCGAGCGCCGGCTGGAGCCCGGCGAGGGCACCCTCGCCGAGCGGGACCAGGTCGATCAGGGCTTCTCCGGTGACGACGATCACGAGACGGTTCCTCTCTGACGGCACACGGACCGCTCACCGGCCGGGGCCGGTCCGGGGTGGCCGCACGAGGTGCGGGGGCGAATACGGGAGGGGACGGACGGGGGAGGGATGGTACATCCCGGAACGGTTCAGGGGGGTGGGCGCGGGCGGGAAGCGGACAGGGGTGGGCGGGGGAGCGGGCGGGGCGAGCTGACGATGGGTGCCGGGGCGACTGGGCGATCCGGGCTCGGCGGCTGCTCGGGGCGGGCGGGGCGTGGGTGTTGGTCCGGGGTGAGGGGGGCTTGCTCGGACGGGGTGAACTACCCATGAGGGCGGGGCGATACCGGGTACCCGGCCAGGGGGACGAGCTGTGGGGCTGGGGGAGACGCCGGGTGCCAGGCGGGGGTCGGCTGGGCTGGCAGGGCAGGGCCGGCCGGGCTGTCAGGGGTGGCGCTGGGGGAGCTGTCAGGCAGGGGCGACTGGGCGGGGTCGACCGGGTTGGCAGGGTCGGCTCGCCTCAGCCGTCGAGGCGGGCGGGACCGAGTTGTCGGCAGGACCGGGGCACCACGTCGGCAGGGCAGGGGATCGCGTCGGTGGACCGGGGACCGCATCGGGCAGGCCAGGGCAGCGGCGCCGGGTGGGTCGGGACAGTGCGGGTCGGGACAGTGGCGTCGGCCGGAACCGAGTCCCCGACCCTGCTGCCGCTCCTGCCTCAGTCTCCCGCCCCCACCAGCCAGCTCCCGGCTCGCCTCCCGTAGCTCCCCCACCCCGGGCTCCCACCCCGGCCCCGGCCCTGCCCTCACCTCCGGTCCCCCCTCCCGTCCTCACTGCCCAGCCCCGGCTCCCACCCCAACCCCCGGCCCCCACCCAGGCCCACAGCTCCCACCCCCGAGCCCAGCCCGAGCATCCCGGCTCCCCCCTCCTGCCTCCCGCCTCTCGGCCTCTGCCCTCATCCCGGGCCCCGGCTCCCGTCCCGGCCTCCGCCGTCATCCCGGGCCCCGGCTCCCGTCCCGGCCTCCCGCCTTTCGGCTTCCGCCCTCACTCCGGACCCCGGTTCCCGCCCCGGCCCACCGACTCCCGCCCCCTCCTAGCTCCCGTCCTCGCTCCGGGCCCCGGCCCTCGCCCTCGCTCCCACCCTCCGCCTCCTGCACTCCTGCCTCCCGCCTCTCGGCCTCTGCCCTCACTTCGGGCCCCGGCTCCCGTCCCGCCCTCAGCTCTCATCCCGGGCCCCGGCACCCGTCCCGGCCTCCGCCGTCACCCCGGGCCCCGGCTCCCACCCCGCCCTCGGCTCTCTCACCCCCGAGCCCAGCCCGAGCCACCAAGCCCCCGCCCCACCTCCCCTTACTCCCAGTCCCACCCGATCCCCACGATCCCCGTGCGCAGGCGGGGTTCCACCAGGTGGACCGAGTGGTGGGTGTCGCTGAGGGGGAGGGACTGGCGGCCGGTGCGGGGGGCCGCGTAGGAGTGCTGGGTGAAGCGGTGGCAGCGGGCGGGCAGGGCGTGCTCGTCGAACTGGATCTGGAGGACGTACTGGCCCCCCGCCAGATTGACGTCGTGGACGTACTCGCGGGAGGCGCCGGCGGTGCCGTCCTCCACGTCGTAGCGGAAGAGGAACGTGTCGCCGGGCCGCAGCCGGGTGTCGAAGAGGAGCTCGGCGACGAGGATGCCGGTCTCCTGATGGTGGCGGACCCGCCCGGTGCGGCAGTTCTCCAGCGCCCGCACCCGCATCAGGTCCGGCGCGCAGCCGGGGTCCCCGTGGTGGACGGCCATGAACCGGTCGACACCGTCGCGGTGGGCGCGGACGATGTGGTGGGCCTCCCGGCTGAGCAGCTCGCGCCCGGCGCCGATACGGACCCGCTCGTGGTGGCCGATGGTCTGGAGGCCGGGGTCGAGGGGGCAGTCCAGGTCGGTGAGGAGACTCTCCAGGACGTCGGTGGCCTGGAGGAGCGCGCGGTAGGAGCGGGCGGCGGGGCGGTCGGCGGAGGTGTCGCCCTCGGCCTCCGCGAGCAGCCGGATCAGGGACTCCTCCGGAAGATGGAGGATCTCCTCCAGCGCGCGGACGGCGCGCAGGGACTCCGGGCGCTGAGGACGGCGGGCGCCCTGCTGCCAGTAACTCAGGCTGGTCACGCCGACTCTGACGCCGTAGCGGGAGAGATGGTGCTGGACGCGTTGCAGCGGCAGGCCGCGGGCGGCTATCGCGGCTCTGAGGGCGACGTGGAAGGGGCCGCCTCGCAGGGCCGTGTCCAGTTCCGCTGTGACGTCGGAGGGGCCCGCGTGCTGTGCGGTGTGCGGCATGGAGGGGCCTTTCTGTGAACAACGGCTGGTCAGACCGTTCGCATGGATCGGGGCCTCCCCGATGACGCAGGAGGGTTTTTCTTCCTCTTCCTACGGCTCACCCGTACGACGCTGTTCACGGCCCCGAGTTCCCCCGCATTGAAGCGTGTCGATCTGGCGGCGACAACAGTTGTGACGGGGGTCGGTGCGAGGGGTGGCCGAGACGTGCCGCCGGGGCGGGGAGCGGGCGTCTTCTCGCGGACACCTGACTGTCGGTGGGCGACAGTAGGGTGGGGTGTATGGCCGATCCCTCCAGCTACCGCCCGAAGCCGGGTGAGATCCCGGAGTCCCCGGGGGTGTACAAGTTCCGCGACGAGCACCGGCGGGTGATCTACGTCGGGAAGGCGAAGAGCCTGCGCCAGCGGCTGGGGAGTTACTTCCAGGACCTGTCGGGCCTGCATCCGCGTACGCGGACGATGGTGACGACCGCCGCCTCGGTGGAGTGGACCGTGGTGTCCACGGAGGTCGAGGCGCTCCAGCTGGAGTACTCCTGGATCAAGGAGTACGACCCGCGGTTCAACGTGAAGTACCGCGACGACAAGAGCTACCCGTACCTCGCGGTGACGATGAACGAGGAGTACCCCCGGGTCCAGGTGATGCGGGGTCAGAAGAAGAAGGGCGTGCGGTACTTCGGCCCGTACGGGCACGCGTGGGCCATCCGGGACACGGTGGACCTGCTGCTGAGGGTGTTCCCGGTGCGGACGTGCTCGGCGGGCGTCTTCAAGAACGCCGCGCGGACCGGCCGGCCCTGTCTGCTCGGGTACATCGGGAAATGCTCGGCGCCGTGCGTCGAGAAGGTCTCCGCCGAGGAGCACCGCGAACTGGCCGAGGAGTTCTGCGACTTCATGACGGGCCGGACGGGGACGTACCTGCGCCGCCTGGAGAAGCAGATGGTGGCCGCGGCCGACGAGATGGAGTACGAGCGGGCGGCCCGCCTGCGGGACGACATCGAGGCCCTGAAGAAGGCCATGGAGAAGAACGCGGTCGTGCTCGCGGACGCGACCGACGCCGACCTGATCGCCGTCGCGGAGGACGAGCTGGAGGCGGCCGTCCAGATCTTCCACGTCCGGGGCGGCCGGGTGCGCGGGCAGCGCGGCTGGGTCACCGACCGGGTGGAGGCGGTCACCACCGCCGGCCTCGTGGAGCACGCCCTCCAGCAGCTCTACGGGGAGGAGACGGGGGACTCGGTGCCGAAGGAGGTGCTGGTCCCCGCCCTCCCGGAGCCCGTGGAGCCGGTCCAGGAGTGGCTGACCGGGCGGCGCGGCGCCGGCGTCTCCCTGCGCATCCCGCAGCGCGGCGACAAGCGGGCCCTGATGGAGACGGTCGCGCGCAACGCCCAGCAGGCCCTGGCCCTGCACAAGACGAAGCGCGCCTCGGACCTCACGACCCGCTCCCGCGCGCTGGAGGAGATCGCCGAGGCCCTCGGCCTGGACAGCGCGCCCCTGCGCATCGAGTGCTACGACATCTCCCACCTCCAGGGCGACGACGTCGTGGCCTCCATGGTCGTCTTCGAGGACGGGCTGGCCCGCAAGAGCGAGTACCGCCGCTTCCAGATCAAGAGCTTCGAGGGCCAGGACGACGTCCGCTCGATGCACGAGGTGATCACCCGCCGCTTCCGCCGCTACCTCGCGGAGAAGGAGCGCACCGGCGAGTGGACCGACGAGGACGGCCCGGCCGACGCCTTCACGGAGGAGGACGGCCGCCCGAAGAAGTTCGCCTACCCCCCGCAGCTCCTCGTGGTCGACGGCGGACAGCCCCAGGTCGCCGCCGCCAGACGCGCGCTGGACGAGCTGGGGATCGACGACATCGCGGTCTGCGGACTGGCCAAGCGCCTGGAGGAGGTCTGGCTCCCGCAGGACGACGACCCGGTGGTCATGCCACGTACCAGCGAGGGCCTGTACCTTCTGCAACGCGTGCGCGACGAGGCGCACCGGTTCGCGATCACCTATCAGCGCACCAAACGGGCCAAGAGGTTCCGCGCGGGCCCGCTGGACGACGTACCCGGACTGGGCGAGACCCGTAAACAGGCGCTGATCAAGCACTTCGGCTCGGTGAAGAAGCTGCGTTCCGCAACGATCGACCAGATCTGCGAGGTTCCGGGCATAGGTCGTAAGACGGCCGAAACCATCGCCGCGGCTCTCGCACAGGCGGCCCCCGCGGCACCCGCCGTGAACACGGCCACGGGAGAGATCATGGAAGACGACGTACGTCAGGAACGGGGACAGGAGCCATGAACGAGCACGAGAAGCATCAGGAAGTAGCACCGGTGAGTACCGAAACCCCAACGCCCAAGACCTCCGACGCGGCGATCCCCGAGCTGGTGATCATCTCCGGCATGTCCGGAGCCGGCCGCTCCACGGCCGCGAAGTGCCTGGAGGACCTCGGCTGGTTCGTCGTCGACAACCTGCCGCCCGCCCTGATCCCCACCATGGTGGAGCTGGGCGCCCGCTCCCAGGGGAACGTGGCCCGGATCGCGGTCGTCGTCGACGTCCGCGGCCGGCGCTTCTTCGACAACCTCCGGGAGTCCCTCGCCGACCTGGAGTCCAAGCACGTCACCCGGCGGATCGTGTTCCTGGAGTCCTCGGACGACGCGCTGGTGCGCCGCTTCGAGTCGGTGCGCCGCCCGCACCCCCTCCAGGGCGACGGCCGCATCGTCGACGGCATCGACGCCGAGCGCGAACTGCTGCGCGAACTGCGCGGGGACGCCGACCTGGTGATCGACACCTCCAGCCTGAACGTCCACGAGCTGCGCGCCAAGATGGACGCCCAGTTCGCGGGCGAGGAGGAGCCCGAGCTGCGGGCCACGGTCATGTCGTTCGGCTTCAAGTACGGCCTCCCGGTGGACGCCGACCTGGTCGTCGACATGCGCTTCCTGCCCAACCCGCACTGGGTCCCGGAGCTGCGCCCCTACACCGGCCTCAACGAGGAGGTCGCGGCGTACGTCTTCAACCAGCCCGGCGCGAAGGAGTTCCTCGACAGGTACGCCGAGCTTCTCCAACTGATTGCCGCGGGCTACCGTCGTGAGGGCAAGCGGTACGTGACCATCGCCGTCGGCTGTACCGGCGGCAAGCACCGGTCCGTGGCGATGTCGGAGAAGCTCGCCGCGCGACTCGCGGCCGAGGGCGTGGAGACGGTGGTCGTACACCGGGACATGGGACGGGAATGACAGGACGTACTCCGCGGCTGGGCCGGCTGCGCAGGGGGGTGCCCGAGGGGCGGGCGGGCCGGCCGGTCGAGGTGCGCGGGGCGCGGCCCCGCCGCCGGGGCACACAGCCCAAGGTCGTCGCGCTGGGCGGCGGGATGGGCCTGTCGGCCTCGCTCGCCGCGCTGCGCCGGATCACCGGCGACCTCACGGCCGTCGTCACCGTCGCCGACGACGGCGGCTCCAGCGGCCGGCTGCGGGACGAGCTGGGGGTGCTGCCCCCCGGCGACCTGCGCAAGGCGCTCGCCGCGCTGTGCGGGGACGACGACTGGGGGCAGACCTGGGCCAGGGTCGTCCAGCACCGCTTCCAGTCCCAGGGCGAGATCAACGGCCACGCGGTCGGCAACCTCCTGATCGTCGCCCTGTGGGAGCAGCTCGGCGACCACGTCCAGGCCCTCGACCTGGTCGGCAAGCTCCTCGGGGCGCACGGCAGGGTGCTGCCGATGTCGGCGGTCCCGCTGGAGCTCCAGGCGCTCGTCAAGGGCCACGACCCGGGCCGCCCGGACGACGTGGACACCGTACGCGGCCAGGCGACGGTGGCGCTGACGCCCGGGGAGGTGCAGTCCGTGCACCTCGTGCCGAACGACCCGCCCGCCGTGCCGGAGGCCGTGGAGGCCGTCCGGGACGCCGACTGGGTGGTTCTCGGACCCGGTTCCTGGTTCTCCTCCGTCATGCCCCATCTGCTGGTCCCGGAGCTGGTGGAAGCCCTGACGGAGACCAAGGCGCGCCGGGTGCTCTCGCTGAATCTCGCCCCCCAGCCGGGCGAAACAGACGGGTTCTCACCGCAGCGTCATTTGGAGGTTTTGGGGCGACACGCCCCTAAACTCGCCCTGGACGTGGTGCTGGCCGACGAGGCCGCCGTGCCCGACCGCGAATCCCTGACCGACGCCGCCAAACCGTTCGGGGCCGCGGTCGAGCTGGCGCCGGTGGCCCGGCCCGACGGGACTCCGCGGCACGACCCGGAGCTGCTGGCCGCCGCGTACGACCGTATTTTTCGGATGCATGGAAGGATCGGCCCATGGCGATGACGGCAGCGGTGAAGGACGAGATCTCCCGGCTCCCCGTCACCCGGACCTGCTGCAGAAAAGCGGAGGTCTCGGCCATCCTGCGGTTCGCCGGCGGCCTGCACCTGGTGAGCGGGCGGATCGTGATCGAGGCGGAGCTGGACACGGCGATGGCGGCCCGCCGGCTCAAGCGGGACATCCTGGAGATCTTCGGGCACAGCTCGGAGCTGATCGTGATGGCCCCCGGCGGGCTGCGCAGAGGCTCGCGGTACGTCGTGAGAGTCGTCGCCGGCGGGGATCAGCTCGCGCGCCAGACGGGCCTCGTGGACGGCCGGGGCCGCCCCATCCGGGGACTCCCCCCGCAGGTCGTCTCCGGGGCCACCTGTGACGCCGAGGCGGCCTGGCGCGGGGCCTTCCTCGCGCACGGCTCGCTCACCGAGCCGGGCCGCTCCTCCTCCCTGGAGGTGACCTGCCCCGGCCCCGAGGCCGCGCTCGCGCTCGTCGGCGCCGCCCGCAGGCTCTCCATCGGGGCGAAGGCCCGCGAGGTGCGCGGCGTGGACCGCGTCGTCGTCCGCGACGGGGACGCGATCGGCGCGCTGCTGACCCGGCTCGGGGCGCACGAGTCGGTGCTGGCCTGGGAGGAGCGCCGGATGCGGCGCGAGGTCCGCGCCACCGCGAACCGCCTCGCCAACTTCGACGACGCGAACCTGCGCCGCTCGGCGCGTGCCGCCGTCGCCGCCGGGGCCCGGGTGCAGCGCGCCCTGGAGATCCTCGGCGAGGAGGTCCCCGAGCACCTCGCCGCCGCGGGCCGGCTGCGCATGGACCACAAGCAGGCGTCCCTCGAGGAGCTCGGCGCGCTCGCCGACCCCCCGCTCACCAAGGACGCCGTCGCCGGCCGTATCCGCCGCCTCCTCGCGATGGCGGACAAGCGCGCCACCGACCTCGGCATCCCCGGTACGGAGTCCAGCCTCAGCGACGAGATGGCCGACAACCTCGCGGGCTGACCCGGCCCGCGCACCGGACCGCTTGCCGTGGGGGCAAGCGCGCCCCGAAGGACCCCAGGCGTCGCCGTCCCCGGCGGCGCCTTTCGGCTGCCCCCGTCCCAACACCCTCACCACCAACACCCCCGGCCCCCAACCTCCATGACAATCCGTCACTTCCCCCTCGAGAATTGACCCGTACGTGTGACTTGCCCCTGAGGCGCCCTTGACGGGGGATCTGAGTGTCATGAGCCTGGCACGTGTTCATGGATGTCGTGGACCAGGGCTAGGGGAGTTCATGAGACGCAGAGCGAGATCGATCCTCGCCGTAGGCGCGTTGCTGGCGGGTGGAGCCGTCGTCGCGCCGATCGCGCAGGCGCAGCCGGGGGAGGCCAGGGGCGGGGACGAGGTCAAGGTCTTCCACGCCGAGGTCACGAAGGCCCAGGTGCCGTTGCTGCTCGCGGCGGGCCAGGACGGGCACGAGCTGAGCGAGACCGTGCCGGAGCAGGGCAAGGCCACCGTCGAGGTCTATCTGACCGACGGCCAGGCCAAGGCGCTGGAGGGACAGGGCGTCGGCCTCACCGAGCACAGCCTCTCCGCCAGGGCCGAACGCCGGGTCGAGGCCGCGTCGGACGGGGTGTTCCGGCCGTACAGCGGAAGCGGCGGGCTGAAGGAGGAGATCGTCAGGGCCGGGCAGCAGAACCCCGGCCTCACGAAGGTCGTCTCCATCGGCAAGACGATCAACGGCCAGGACATCCTCGCGCTGAAGCTCACCAAGGGCGCCAAGCAGAGCAAGGACGGCAGCAAGCCGTCCGTCCTGTACGTCTCCAACCAGCACGCGCGCGAGTGGATCACGCCGGAGATGACCCGCCGGCTGATGCACTACTACCTGGACAACTACAAGACCGACAAGCGGATCAAGAAGCTCGTCGACTCGACCGAGCTGTGGTTCGTGCTGTCGGCCAACCCCGACGGCTACGACTACACGTTCAAGGACCCCGCGAACCGCCTGTGGCGCAAGAACCTGCGGGACGTCAACGGCGACGGCGTCATCTCGACCGGTGACGGCGTCGACCTGAACCGCAACTTCTCCTACAAGTGGGGCTACGACGACGAGGGTTCGTCCCCGAACCCCACGAGCCAGACCTACCGCGGCGCGAGCCCCTCCTCCGAGCCCGAGACGAAGGCGCTCGACGCGTTCGAGAAGCGGATCGGCTTCACGTACGGCATCAACTACCACTCCGCGGCCGAACTCCTGCTGTACGGCGTCGGCTGGCAGGTCGCCACGAACACCCCGGACGACGTCGCCTACAAGACGCTCGCCGGCACCCCCGACAACTCGGCGGTCCCCGGCTACCACCCGCAGGTCTCCTCGGAGCTGTACACCACCAACGGCGAGGCGGACGGCCACGCGTCGAACGTCAACGGCGTCGCGATGTTCACCCCCGAGATGTCGACCTGCCAGACGGCCTCCAACATCGACCCGAACGACCAGTGGAACGCGGCCGACTGCCAGTCCGTCTTCAACTTCCCGGACGACGAGAAGCTGATCCAGGACGAGTTCGCGAAGAACGTCCCGTTCGCGCTCTCGGTCGCCGAGTCCGCCGCGACCCCGGACCAGCCGAAGTCCTCCGTCGGCCTCACCGCCGCCGACTTCACGCTCGCCCCCTTCACCACCTCGTACTCCCGCGGCGCCGACCAGGAGGTCTCCGTCGTCGCCCGCAGGGCCCTGCGCGACAAGCAGCTCAAGTACCGCGTCAACGGCGGCCGTACGCACGGCACGTCGCTGAAGGCGTGGAAGGGCGGCGAGACGTACGGAGGCGAGGACAACCTCTTCTTCGACGAGTACCGGGCGAAGGTCAAGGACGGTGACCCGGGCGACAAGGTCGAGGTGTGGTTCACCGGCACCACGAAGGCCGGGAAGCGCGTCTCCAGCGGGCACTTCACCTACACGGTCGCCCCGCGCGCCAAGGCCGACACCCTCGTCGTCGCCGAGGAGGGCGCCAAGGCGGCGCAGGCCCAGCTGTACGTCGACGCGCTGAAGGCCAACGGCCGCAAGGCGGTCGTCTGGGACGTCGCGACGCAGGGCGCGCCGGACGCGCTCGGGGTGCTCAAGCACTTCCGTACCGTCGTCCACTACACGGGCGCGGCCGTCCCCGGCAACCCGACGCAGCTCCAGCTGCGGGCCTTCCTCAACGAGGGCGGCAAGCTCGTCGAGGCCGGCGAGCGGGCCGGCGGCGCGGTCGACCTCGGCGACGGCACCCCCTCCGACGACTTCAGCCAGTACTACCTGGGCGCCTACTCGCGGACGTCCGTCGCCGGGGCCAGCGGCTTCACCGGCTCCGGCAGGCTGAACGGCTTCTCCGGACTGCTGGCCGGCGCCCCGGGCAACCCGCTCGACCAGGCGGGCACCTACGGGGTCACCTCCGACGAGCTCCCCGCCGCGACCTACCCCCAGTTCGCGAGCGCGGGCGCGGGCCAGTACGCCGGGACCGTCAACCCGTACGGGCCGTACTCGGGGTCGTACATGGCCGCGGCCGTGCACACCGACGACGCCTACAAGCGGCTGACCCGGACCGTCGACCTCACCTCGGTCACCGCGGCCCAGGCGCCGACGCTGCGGGCCCGGCTGTTCTGGGACACCGAGCCGGGGTACGACAACGCGATCGTCGAGGCGCGCACCGCCGGCGGCGACGACTGGACGACCCTCCCCGACAAGGGCGGCGCGACCAGGACCGCCGTACCGGCGGAGTGCGGGGCGGGCTTCTACATCGGGGAGCACCCCTGGCTGAAGCACTACCTGACCCTGACGGGGACCTCCTGCACCGCCTCCGGGACCTCCGGCGCGTGGAACGCCTTCACCGGCACCTCCAGCGGCTGGCAGCAGGTCGAGTTCGACCTCGCCCCCTACGCCGGGAAGAAGGTCGAGCTGTCGTTCGCGTACGTCACCGACCCCGGCACCGGCGGCCACGGCGTGCTCCTGGACGACGCCTCGCTCGTCCTGGGCAACACGGCCACCGAGACCGAGGGCTTCGAGTCCTCGCTCGGCGCCTGGCAGGTCACCGGGCCCCCGGCGGGCAGCCCGGCCGTCCTGAAGGACTGGGCGCGCACCGGCGCGCTCTTCCAGACGTACGGCGCCGTCACCACCGACGACACCGTGCTGCTGGGCTTCGGGCTGGAGCACCTGACCACGGCCGCGGAGCGCAAGGCGCTCATCGGAAAGGCCCTCGCCTCACTTGAGAGGCGATGAGAGGTCCGGGCGGCCCGGTCAAGGGCGACCTGTGACTCGTAACCGAATCGTGTGAAAAGGTTTCCCGAGTCCTGGCGGTCCGTACCCCTACTGGGGGGTACGGACCGCCTCGCCGCGTATGCCACGACTCGATGTCACCGCCGACCGCATCGGGAGGTAGGGTCGTGGGTGGTCGGGGACATCCCAAACTCAGCTCGCCGGCGACGAAGGCCGGCGTACCAACGAGGAGATCGGTTCGTGACGATCCGCGTAGGCATCAACGGCTTCGGCCGCATCGGCCGCAACTACTTCCGCGCGCTGCTGGAGCAGGGTGCGGACATCGAGATCGTGGCGGTCAACGACCTGGGTGACACCGCGACCACCGCTCACCTGCTCAAGTACGACACCATCCTGGGCCGCCTCAAGGCCGAGGTGTCGCACACCGAGGACACCATCACGGTCGACGGCCACACCATCAAGGTCCTCTCCGAGCGCAACCCCGCCGACATCCCGTGGGGTCAGCTGGGCGTCGACATCGTCATCGAGTCGACCGGCATCTTCACGAAGAAGGCCGACGCCGAGAAGCACCTCGCGGGCGGCGCGAAGAAGGTCCTCATCTCGGCCCCGGCCAAGGACGAGGACATCACGATCGTGATGGGCGTCAACCAGGACAAGTACGACGCGGCCAACCACCACGTCATCTCCAACGCCTCCTGCACCACCAACTGTGTGGCGCCGATGGCCAAGGTTCTGGACGAGAACTTCGGCATCGTCAAGGGCCTGATGACGACGGTCCACGCGTACACCAACGACCAGCGCATCCTGGACTTCCCGCACTCGGACCTGCGCCGCGCCCGCGCCGCCGCCGAGAACATCATCCCGACCACGACCGGTGCCGCGAAGGCCACCGCCCTGGTCCTGCCCCAGCTCAAGGGCAAGCTCGACGGCATCGCGATGCGCGTCCCGGTCCCCACCGGCTCCGCCACCGACCTGGTCGTCACCCTCCAGCGCGAGGTCACCAAGGACGAGGTGAACGCCGCGTTCAAGAAGGCGTCCGAGGACGGCGACCTCAAGGGCTACCTGGCCTACACCGAGGACGAGATCGTCTCCTCGGACATCGTCAGCGACCCGGCCTCCTGCACCTTCGACTCCTCCCTGACCATGGTCCAGGAGGGCAACACGGTGAAGATCCTCGGCTGGTACGACAACGAGTGGGGCTACTCCAACCGCCTCGTCGACCTCACGGTCTTCGTCGGCGGCCAGCTCTGATCACCGCCTGACAGGCATCCCGATGTGAACGCAGGGCCCGGGGCAGCAATGCGATGAAGCGCTGCTCTGGGCCCTGACGTGCGTCACCGCACCTCTACGATCAAGAGCCCCTCTCCCTGGAGACTGCATTGAAGACGATCGACGATCTCCTCGCCGAAGGCGTGTCCGGCAAGCGTGTCTTCGTGCGCGCCGACCTCAACGTCCCGCTGGCCGACGGTCGCATCACCGACGACGGCCGTATCCGCGCCGTCCTGCCGACCATCAAGGCCCTCGTCGAGGCGGACGCCAAGGTCGTCGTCGCCTCGCACCTCGGCCGCCCCAAGGGCGCCCCCGACCTCGCGTTCTCGCTGCTGCCCGCCGCCGAACGGCTCGGCGAGCTGCTCGGCGCGCCCGTGGCCTTCGCCCAGGACACCGTCGGCCCCGCCGCCCACGACGCCGTGAACGGCCTCGAACCCGGCCAGGTCGCCGTCGTCGAGAACCTCCGCTTCAACGCGGGCGAGACCGCGAAGGACGACACCGAGCGCGGCGAGTTCGCCGACCAGCTCGCCGCCCTCGCGGACGTCTACGTGGGTGACGGCTTCGGCGCCGTCCACCGCAAGCACGCCTCCGTCTTCGACCTCCCGGCGCGGCTCCCGCACTACGCGGGCTACCTCATCGCCACCGAGGTCGGCGTCCTGAAGAAGCTCACCGAGGACGTCGCCCGCCCCTACGTCGTCGCGCTCGGCGGCTCCAAGGTCTCCGACAAGCTCGCCGTCATCGACGAGCTCCTCGGCAAGGCCGACCGCATCCTCATCGGCGGCGGCATGGCCTTCACCTTCCTCAAGGCCCAGGGCCACGAGGTCGGCGCCTCGCTGCTCCAGGAGGACCAGATCCCGGCTGTCACCGAGTACCTGGAGCGCGCCGAGAAGCTGGGCGTCGAGCTGCTGGTCCCGGTCGACGTCGTCGTCTCCACCGCCTTCCCGGACCTCAAGGCCAAGGCGCCCACCGAGCACACCGTCGTCGACGCGAACGGGATGCCCGAGGGCAGCCTCGGCCTGGACGTCGGCCCGGGGACCGGTGTGCTGTACGCGTCCAAGCTCGCCGACGCCGCGACCGTCTTCTGGAACGGTCCCATGGGCGTCTTCGAACACCCCGACTACGCCGAGGGCACCAAGGCCGTCGCCCAGGCACTCATCGACTCGGACGGCTTCACCGTCGTCGGCGGTGGAGACTCCGCCGCCGCCGTACGCACCCTCGGCTTCGACGAGAACGCGTTCGGCCACATCTCGACCGGCGGGGGCGCTTCCCTCGAATACCTGGAGGGCAAGACGCTCCCCGGTCTCGCCGCACTGGAGGACTGACCCCGATGACCACCCGCACGCCGCTGATGGCGGGCAACTGGAAGATGAACCTCAACCACCTCGAGGCCATCGCCCACGTCCAGAAGCTCGCCTTCGCCCTGGCCGACAAGGACTACGAGGCCGTCGAGGTCGCCGTCCTCGCGCCCTTCACCGACCTGCGCTCCGTGCAGACCCTGGTCGACGGCGACAAGCTGAAGATCAAGTACGGCTCCCAGGACATCTCCGCGCACGACTCCGGCGCCTACACCGGCGAGATCTCCGGCCCGATGCTCGCCAAGCTGAAGTGCGCGTACGTGACCGTCGGCCACTCCGAGCGCCGCCAGTACCACGCCGAGGACGACACCGTCGTCAACGCCAAGGTCAAGGCCGCCTACAAGCACGGGCTCACCCCGATCCTGTGCGTCGGCGAGGAGCTGGACGTCCGCGAGGCCGGCAACCACGTCTCCCACACCCTCGCGCAGGTCGAGGGCGGGCTGAAGGACGTCGCCGCCGAGCAGGCCGAGACCGTCGTCATCGCCTACGAGCCCGTCTGGGCCATCGGTACCGGCAAGGTCTGCGGCGCCGACGACGCGCAGGAGGTCTGCGCCGCGATCCGCGCGAAGCTCGCCGAGCTGTACGACCAGGAGCTGGCCGACAAGGTCCGCATCCAGTACGGCGGTTCCGTCAAGTCCGGGAACGTCGCCGAGATCATGGCGCAGGCCGACATCGACGGCGCGCTGGTCGGCGGGGCCTCCCTGGACGCCGACGAGTTCGTCAAGATCGTGCGCTTCCGGGATCAGTGAGTAGGCCCTAGGCGCTATCCGTCGTACCCTTGCGGGGGCAATGGGGTCGTTCTCCGTTGCCCCCGTCAATGTCCGAGTCCGAGGAAGTTGGTCCAGCCGTGGTTTTGGGGTTCTCGATCGCCCTGATCGTCTTCAGCCTGCTGCTGATGCTGCTCGTGCTGATGCACAAGGGGAAGGGCGGCGGCCTCTCCGACATGTTCGGTGGCGGTATGCAGTCCTCCGTCGGCGGCTCCTCGGTCGCCGAGCGCAACCTCGACCGCATCACCGTCGTGGTCGGTCTGCTCTGGTTCGCCTGCATCATCGTCCTCGGTCTTCTCATGAAGACGAACAGCTGAGCGGCGTCCCGCAGCACATCACGCACACAAGGCCCCATGTTCGGTACGCGCCCTGGAGCGCGGCCTATCATGGGGCTTGCGTCTGTGTGCGGTAACTCCAATCACTGGACGCGCGTTGGGCCTTACGTAGACTGAGGCGCTCGCAGCGGAGCGAAACGCCGACTCGCTTCGCGGCACCATCACGCAGGGAGTTACGACCGTGGCAAGTGGCAACGCGATCCGAGGAAGCCGGGTCGGGGCGGGGCCGATGGGCGAGGCCGAGCGGGGCGAGTCCGCGCCCCGGCTGCGTCTCTCCTTCTGGTGCTCCAACGGGCATGAGACGCAGCCGAGTTTCGCGAGTGACGCGCAGGTGCCGGAGACGTGGGACTGTCCTCGGTGCGGGTTCCCTGCGGGGCAGGACCGGGACAATCCGCCGGCTCCGCCGAAGACGGAGCCGTACAAGACGCATCTCGCGTATGTGCGGGAGCGGCGTAGTGATGCTGATGGTGAGGCGATCTTGGCGGAGGCTCTCGCCAAGTTGCGGGGGGAGATTTAGTCCACTGTGGGTGCCGTGGTCTGTTGTTTGTGGGCTGCGGCGCCGTCGTGGGTTTTGCGCAGTTCCCCGCGCCCCTGAGGGGCGTCATCTGAACCTGCGTTGTCAGTGGGCGTCTTTACTGTTTGGGCATGACTGGGTTCTGGTTGTTGTGGTCCGCGGCTGTGGTGTCGCGGTTTGGGGATGCTCTGCGGGGTGCGGCTTTGCCGTTGGTGGCTGTGCGGCTTACTGATGATCCGTTGGTTGTCGCCTCGGTCACCGCTTGTGGGTATGTGCCCTGGTTGTTGTTCGGGTTGGTCGGTGGGGCTGTCGCGGATCGGGTGGATCAGCGGCGGGCCATGTGGGTGGTGGATGTGGTGCGGGGGGTGCTGGTCGCGGGGTTCGCGGTGGCGGTGGGGGCGGGGGAGGCTTCCGTCGGGTTGTTGCTCGGGCTGGCGTTCGCGCTGACGTCGCTTCAGACGCTCTTCGACAATGCCGCCACCGCGCTGTTGCCCGCGGTGGTGGGGAAGGAGCAACTCGGGGGCGCCAACGCCCGGTTGATGACTGGTCAGCAGGTGGCCGGGGGGTTGGTGGCCGCTCCTGTGGTGGCGTTGCTCGTGGGGGCGGGGGTGGCTGTGCCGTTCGTGGTGGATGCCGTCACCTACTTCGTCGCCGCCGGGCTCATCGCCTCGCTCGGGGTGCGGCCTCCCGAGAGAGAGCCACGCGCAGCGGGAAGCACCCTGCGCGGCGAGATCGGGGAAGGGGTGCGGGTGTTGTGGCGGGACCCGGTGCTGCGGGGGGCCTCGGTGGCGAACCTGCTGTGCAACGTGGGGATGAGCGCGCTGATCGCGACGCTGGTGCTGCATGTGACGCGGTGGCTGGACGCGGGGGACGCCGGGTACGGGGCGGTGCTGACGGCGTTCTCCGTGGGGGCGATCGCCGGGGGGTTCGTCGCGCAGCGGATCGGGCGGTGGCTGGGGCGGGCTCGGGCGTTGATGGTGTGCGGGGCGGTGCAGGTGGTGGCGCTCGGGTGCGTGGGGTCGGTGCGGCATCTGGTGGCGGCGGTCGGCGGGATGCTGGTGTTCGGGGTGATGAACATGGTGTGGAACGTCAACGAGGTGACGCTCACTCAGGAACGCAGCCCCGAGGGGATGTTGGGGCGGATCTCGGCCGCCGGACGGACCGCCGCGTACGTCGGCACGCCGTTCGGGGCGCTGCTCGGCGGGGTCGTCGCGCGGGCGTTCGGGCTCAACGTGCCGGCGCTGATGGCGGCCGTGCTCGTGGGGCTCGCCGTCGTCTCGTTGATACCCGCGGGCAAGGCGGACGTACCTGTTGGTGCGTCGCGCGACGGCGTGACGACGGGGCGGGTGCCGGGCTGATCACCTAGGTTGGCATCCGTACGGCAGCTCAGGAAAGGCGAGTTCGAGATGAACGCAGACGGCAGGCTCCGGCTCAACCAGTTGCCCGAGTGGGCGGCTCTCGTCAAGCACCGCGAGGAGTGGGGCGGGACCGGGCTGCGGGAGCTGTTCGACGCCGACCCCGGGCGGGGGGAGGGGTACCGGCTGCGGGTGGGGGATCTGTACGTCGACTACTCCAAGCACCTCGTGGACGGCGAGACGCTGGCACTGCTGCGTGAACTCGCCGCCGCCACCGATGTGTTCGGGCTGCGGGACGCGATGTTCCGGGGCGAGCGGATCAACGTCACCGAGGACCGTGCCGTCCTGCACACGGCGCTGCGGGCGCCCCGGGACGCCGTGGTCGAGGTCGACGGGGAGAACGTCGTGCCGGGTGTGCACGCCGTGCTCGACAAGATGGAGGGGTTCGCCGAGCGGGTCCGCGGCGGTGAGTGGACCGGACACACCGGGCGCCGTATCCGCAACGTCGTCAACATCGGGATCGGGGGGTCCGACCTGGGGCCCGCGATGGCGTACGAGGTGCTGCGCAGCTTCACCGACCGGGCGCTCACCGTGCGGTTCGTGTCCAACGTCGACGGGGCCGATCTGCACGAGGCCCTGCGGGATCTGGACGCCGCCGAGACGCTGTTCATCGTCGCGTCCAAGACGTTCACCACGATCGAGACGATCACCAACGCGACGTCCGCGCGGGCCTGGCTGGTGGAGGCGCTGGGGGACGACGCCGCTGTCGCGAAGCACTTCGTCGCGCTGTCGACCAACGCGGGGAAGGTCGCCGAGTTCGGGATCGACACGGTCAACATGTTCGAGTTCTGGGACTGGGTCGGCGGGCGGTACTCCTTCGACTCCGCGATCGGGCTGTCGCTGATGATCGCGGTCGGGGGTGCGCGGTTCCGGGAGATGCTGGAGGGGTTCCGGATCGTCGACGAGCACTTCCGGAGTGCGCCGGCCGAGTCCAACGTGCCGTTGCTGCTGGGGTTGTTGGGGATCTGGTACGGGAACTTCCACGGGGCGCAGTCGCATGCGGTGCTGCCGTACTCGCATTACCTGTCCAAGTTCGCGGCGTATCTTCAGCAGCTCGACATGGAGTCGAACGGGAAGTATGTCGGGCGGGACGGGCGTGAGGTCGAGTGGGAGACCGGGCCCGTGGTGTGGGGGACGCCGGGGACGAACGGGCAGCACGCGTACTACCAGTTGATCCATCAGGGGACGAAGCTGATTCCCGCCGACTTCATCGGGTTCGCCGAGCCGGTGGGGGAGATGAGTGGGGCGCTCAAGGCGCAGCACGATCTGCTGATGGCCAACTTCTTCGCGCAGACGCAGGCGTTGGCCTTCGGCAAGACGCCGGACGAGGTGCGGGGGGAGGGGGTTGCCGAGGAGTTGGTTCCGCACAAGACGTTCAAGGGGGATCATCCGACGACGACGATTCTCGCGCGTGAGTTGACGCCGTCCGTTCTCGGGCAGCTCATCGCGCTGTACGAGCACAAGGTGTTCGTCCAGGGGGCCGTGTGGGGGATCGACTCCTTCGATCAGTGGGGGGTCGAGCTGGGCAAGGTGCTCGCGAAGCGGGTGGAGCCGGCGTTGACGGAGGGGGTTGAGGTGGCGGGGCTGGACTCCTCCACACGGGCCCTCGTGGGGACGTATCGGGAGCTTCGGGGGCGCTGAGTTCGGCTACGGGGGTGGGGGGTTCTGTTGCGGGCCGGCTGCGGGTCAGCTGTGGCTGGTCGCGCAGTTCCCCGCGCCCCTGAGGTGGTTGCGGTGCGCTGTCGTTTTGTCTTTTGATGCAACCTGTTGAGTGGTTCTGGCATCTGGTGAGGTGCCGGGATTACTTCAGGGAGGGGTTGTTGTGAGAAGAGTTGGTTGGTGGGGAGGCGTGGTGGCTGGGGTGGGGGTGGTGGGTTTGGTTGCTGGGCCTGCTTATGCCAAGGGGGACATCGGTGTTTCCGCGCCTCGGGTCGCCGCGGTGGGGAAGGCGTTCAAGGTCAGTGCGCACGGGGATGACGATGCGGCGCGGTATCTGCGGATATGTGTCGAGGAGCGGATCGGTGCCAAAGCCTGGCGGCAGGTCGGGTGTGGGGCTGTGGTGCGCAGGGGTGGGCCTGAGGGGCGGGTTGTCGTGCAGGTGAAGGGGGCGCGGCGCGGGACGTTGGAGGTTCGGGGTGTGATGTATGAGCTCAAGAGTGCGGGGGATCGGCATCCCGTGAGGTGGAGGACGTCCGGGGCGGTGGCCGTGCGGGTGCGGTGAAGCCCTCCATGGCTCCCCCAAGGCTCCCCCCCCCCATGACTGAGGGCCCCGTCCGACACGGACGGGGCCCTCGGTCTTCGTGCTACGCCGTCGCCGGCGGGTACAGCGCGCGGGGCAGCTGGGAAGCCGCCGGCTGGTCCAGGAGCCACAGGGTCCGGGAGCGGCCGTACGCGCCCGCCGCCGGTGCCTGGATCTCGCCCGCGCCCGAGAGGGCGATCGCGGCGGCCTCGGCCTTGTCCTCACCGGCGGCGAGGAGCCAGACCTCCTTGGCCGCGCGGATGGCGGGGAGGGTGAGGGTCACCCGGGTGGGCGGCGGCTTGGGGGCGCCGTGGACGCCGACCACCGTGCGCGACGTCTCGCGGACCGCCGGAAGCTCCGGGAACAGGGACGCCACGTGGGTGTCCGGACCCACGCCCAGCATGAGGACGTCGAAGGAGGGAACCGGAGTCTTCGCCCCCGCCTCCGCCGCCCGCGCCAGCTCCTCCGCGTACGCCTCGGCCGCCGCCTCCACGTCCGACCCGAACTCGCCCCCGGACGCGGGCATCGCGTGCACGCGCTTCGGGTCGAGGGGGACGGAGTCGAGGAGGGCCTCGCGCGCCTGGGTGACGTTGCGGTCCGGGTCGCCCTCGGGGAGGAAGCGTTCGTCGCCCCACCACAGGTCGAGCCGGGACCAGTCGACGGCGTCCCGGGCGGGAGCCGTGGCCAGCGCGGCGAGGAGGCCGTTGCCGTTGCGGCCACCGGTGAGGACGATCGACGCGGAACCCCGCGAGGACTGCGCGTCGACGATCTTCGTGATGAGGCGGGCCGCGGCGGCCTGCGCCATCAGCTCCTTGTCACGGTGGACGACCAACTGGGGTGTGCTCACGGGGAGATGGCCTTCCTCACCGGCTCTTGCGCCTCAGCCGGTAGTACGGGAGCTTGCGCAGCCGCCGGGGCAGCGGGGGAAGCGGTTCCTCCGGTGCTCGCGGCGCCACCTGCTCCGAGGGCTCCGGCAGCCTTACCGTCAGTCTCGCTTTTTCGCGCTCCCTCGACGGCACCCGTGCCGGCGTCCTTCACGCCCGCCACCGGGTCCGCGGCGGGCGCCGGGATCGCCGCCACCGGGCGCCGCGTCACCGGCGCCGGGAACGCCGTCGACACCGACGAGTTCAGCCGCTCCACCCCGAACCGCAGGGCGGACGCGTACGTGTCGTCCGGGTCCAGCCGGCGCAGCTCCTCCGCGATGAGGTCGACGGTGTCCCGCCGCTTCAGCGCGACCGCGCGGTCCGGCTGGCCGTGGATGGAGAGCGTCGCGACGGAGCCGTCGGACCGGTCGAGGGCGATGGGCCCCGCGTCGGTCGCCATCCGGACGGCGGTCAGGCCGGGGCCCGCGGAGAGCGTGCGCCGGACGGGGACGTCCAGCCGGTCCGCGAGCCACATCGCCAGCAGCTCGCAGCTCGGGTTGAACTCCTCGCCCTCAACCTCGACGGACGTCACCTCGCAGGTGACCTGGTCGAGAGCGGCGGCCAGCATCGAACGCCACGGCGTGATGCGGGTCCAGGAGAGGTCGGTGTCGCCGGGGGCGTACGACTTCGCTCGGGCGGTCAGCTCGCGGACGGGCTGCTCGGCGGCGAAGGAGTCGGTCACCCGGCGCTGCGCGAGCGCGCCCAGCGGGTCGTTCGCCGGGTCGGCCGGCGCGTCGACCGGCCACCAGACGACGACCGGCGCGTCCGGCAGGAGCAGCGGCAGGACGACGGACTGGGCGTGGTCGGAGACCTCGCCGTGCAGCCGCAGGACGACCGTCTCACCGGTGCCCGCGTCGGCGCCGATCAGGATCTCCGCGTCGATCCGCGACTGCGTGCGGTCGCGCGGGGAGCGCGAGACGCGGCGGATGACGACGAGCGTGCGCGAGGGGTGCTCGCGGGACGCGTCGCCGGCCGCCTTGAGGGCGTCGTACGCGTTCTCCTCGTCCGTGACGACGACCATCGTCAGGACCATGCCGACGGCCGGGGTGCCGATCTCGCGGCGGCCCCTGACCAGGGCCTTGTTGATCTTGCCGGCGGTGGTGTCCGTGAGGTCTATCTTCATGGGCGGCGCCAGCTCCTTCCCTCGCGGGCGAGCATCTCGTCCGCCTCGTCGGGGCCCCAGGTGCCCGCCGCGTACTGGGCCGGCTTGCCGTGGGTGTCCCAGTACTCCTCGATCGGGTCGAGGATGCGCCAGGACAGTTCGACCTCCTCCGTGCGGGGGAAGAGGTTCGAGTCGCCGAGCAGGACGTCCAGGATGAGGCGCTCGTACGCCTCGGGGGACGACTCCGTGAAGGACTCGCCGTACGCGAAGTCCATGGACACGTCCCGGATCTCCATCGACGTACCCGGCACCTTGGAGCCGAAGCGGACCGTGACGCCCTCGTCGGGCTGGACGCGGATGACGATCGCGTTGGAGCCCAGCTCCTCGGTGGCCGTCGTGTCGAAGGGGGAGTGCGGGGCGCGCTGGAAGACGACCGCGATCTCGGTGACGCGGCGGCCGAGACGCTTGCCGGTGCGCAGGTAGAAGGGGACGCCCGCCCAGCGGCGGTTGTCGACCTCGACCTTGATCGCGGCGTACGTGTCGGTCTTCGACTCCTTGTCGATGCCGTCCTCTTCGAGGTAGCCGATGACCTTCTCGCCGCCCTGCCAGCCGGCCGCGTACTGCGCGCGGACGGTGTCGCGGCCGAGGTCCTTCGGCAGCCGGACCGCGCCGAGGACCTTGGTCTTCTCGGCGGCGAGCGCGTCCGCGTCGAAGGAGGCGGGCTCCTCCATCGCGGTCAGCGCCATCAGCTGGAGCAGGTGGTTCTGGATGACGTCACGGGCGGCGCCGATGCCGTCGTAGTACCCGGCCCGGCCGCCGATGCCGATGTCCTCGGCCATCGTGATCTGCACGTGGTCCACGAAGGACCGGTTCCAGATCGGCTCGAACATCGTGTTGGCGAAGCGGAGCGCCAGGATGTTCTGGACGGTCTCCTTGCCGAGATAGTGGTCGATCCGGAAGACCTGGTCGGGGGCGAAGACCTCCTCGACCGTGGTGTTGAGGTCCTCGGCCGACTTCAGGTCGTGCCCGAACGGCTTCTCGATGACCGCGCGCCGCCACGAACCGCGCGACTGGTCGGCGAGCCCGTGCTTCTTCAGCTGCTGGATGACGACCGGGAACGCGCCCGGCGGCACGGACAGGTAGAAGGCGAAGTTGCCGCCCGTGCCCTGCGCCTGGTCCAGCTCCTGGATCGTGTCGCGCAGCCGCTCGAACGCCTCGTCGTCGTCGAAGGTGCCCTGCACGAAGCGCATCCCCTGGATGAGCTGCTGCCAGACCTCCTCCCGGAACGGCGTCCGGGCGTGCGCCTTCACGGCGTCGTGGACCTCGGCCGCGAAGTCCTCGTGCTCCCACTCCCGGCGGGCGAAGCCGACCAGGGAGAAGCCCGGCGGAAGCAGACCGCGGTTGGCGAGGTCGTACACGGCGGGCATCAGCTTTTTACGTGACAAATCGCCCGTGACACCGAAGATGACAAGGCCCGACGGCCCCGCGATGCGCGGGAGCCGTCGGTCTGCCGGGTCACGCAGCGGATTGCTGCTCGACAAGTGAAATCAGCCCTCCGAAGGAGCGAGGCGCTGAAGCTCCGCCTCGGTCGACTTGAGCAGGTCGTTCCAGGACTCCTCGAACTTCTGGACGCCCTCGTCCTCAAGGAGCTGGACCACGTCGTCGTACGAGATCCCGAGCTTCTCGACCGCGTCGATCTCCGCGCGGGACTGCTCGTACGTGCCGGCGATCGTGTTGCCGGTGATCTGCCCGTGGTCCTCGGTGGCCAGCAGGGTGGCCTCCGGCATGGTGTTGACGGTGTTCGGCGCGACCAGGTCGTCGACGTACAGGGTGTCCTTGTACGCCGGGTCCTTCACACCGGTCGACGCCCACAGCGCGCGCTGCTTGTTGGCGCCCGCCTTCTCCAGGGCCTCCCAGCGGGAGGTGGAGAAGACCTCCTCGTACGCCTGGTAGGCGAGACGCGCGTTGGCGAGGGCCGCCTTGCCCTTGAGGGCGAGGGCCTCGTCGGTGCCGAGCGCGGTGAGGCGCTTGTCGATCTCGGTGTCCACGCGGGACACGAAGAAGGACGCCACCGAGTGGATGCCCGCCAGGTCGATGCCCTTGGCCTTGGCCTTCTCCAGGCCGGCCAGGTAGGCGTCCATGACCTCGCGGTAGCGCTCCAGGGAGAAGATCAGCGTGACGTTGACGCTGATGCCGTTGCCGATCACCTCCGTGATCGCCGGGAGGCCCGCCTTCGTCGCCGGGATCTTGATCAGCGTGTTCGGGCGGTCCACCAGCCACGCGAGCTGCTTCGCCTCGGCGATCGTCGCCGCCGTCTCGTGCGCCAGGCGCGGGTCGACCTCGATGGAGACCCGGCCGTCCTGGCCGTTCGACGCGTCGAAGACGGGGCGCAGGATGTCGGCCGCGTCCCGGACGTCCGCCGTGGTGATCATGCGGATCGCCTCGTCGACGGTGACCTTGCGGGCGGCGAGGTCGGCGAGCTGCTGCTCGTAGCCGTCGCCGGACGAGATCGCCTTCTGGAAGATCGACGGGTTGGTGGTGACGCCCACGACGTGCTGCTGGTCGATCAGCTCGGCGAGGTTGCCGGACGTGATCCGCTTGCGCGACAGGTCGTCCAGCCAGATCGCGACGCCTTCCTCGGAGAGGCGCTTCAGTGCGTCTGTCATGGGATTACATCTCCTACGTACGAGTCGTCGTTTAGGGGCGTCAGCGCTGTGCCGCTGCGAGGGATTCCCGCGCCTTGGCGGCCACGTTCTCGGCAGTGAAGCCGTACTCCTGGAAGAGGACCTTGCCGTCCGCCGAAGCGCCGAAGTGCTCCAGGGAAACGATGCGGCCCGCGTCACCGACGTACTTGTGCCAGGTGAGACCGATGCCGGCCTCGACGGAGACACGCGCCTTCACCGAGGCGGGCAGGACCTCCGCGCGGTACTCGGCGGTCTGCTCCTCGAACCACTCCACCGACGGCATCGAGACGACGCGGGTCGGGGTGCCCTCGGCCTCCAGCAGTTCACGAGCGGCGACGGCCACGTGGACCTCGGAGCCGGTCGCGATGAGGATGACCTCGGGGGTGCCGGCGGACGCCTCGGTGTGGACGTAACCGCCCTTGACCGTGTCCTCGTTGGCCTCGTACGTCGGCACACCCTGACGCGTCAGCGCCAGACCGTGCGGCGCGGAGACGCCGTACTCGCGCTTGCCGCGGCGCAGGATCTCGCGCCAGGCGATCGCGGTCTCGTTCGCGTCGGCCGGACGGACGACGTTCAGGCCCGGGATCGCGCGCAGCGCGGCGACGTGCTCGACCGGCTGGTGGGTCGGGCCGTCCTCGCCGAGGCCGATCGAGTCGTGCGTCCACACGTAGGTCACCGGGAGGTGCATCAGCGCGGACAGGCGCACGGCGTTGCGCATGTAGTCGGAGAACACGAGGAACGTGCCGCCGTAGATGCGGGTGTGGCCGTGCAGCGCGATGCCGTTCATCTCGGCGGCCATCGAGTGCTCGCGGATGCCGAAGTGGATCGTGCGGCCGTACGGGTCCGCCTCGGGCAGCGGGTTGTCCGCCGGGAGGAAGGAGGACGACGCGTCGATCGTCGTGTTGTTGGAGCCCGCGAGGTCGGCCGAGCCGCCCCACAGCTCCGGGATGACCGCGCCGAGCGCCTGGAGGACCTTGCCGGACGCAGCACGCGTCGCGACACCCTTGCCCGTCTCGAAGACCGGGAGCTTCTCCTCCCAGCCGGCCGGCAGCTCGCCCGCGTTGATCCGGTCGAACTCGGCGGCGCGCTCCGGGTTGTCGTCCCGCCACAGCTGGAACGACTTCTCCCAGTCGGCCTTCGCCTGCGCGCCGCGCTCCAGGGCGCCGCGCGTGTGCGTGATGACCTCGTCGGAGACCTCGAAGCTCTTCGCCGGGTCGAAGCCCAGCACGCGCTTGGTGGCCGCCACCTCGTCGTCGCCGAGCGCCGAGCCGTGCGCGGCCTCGGTGTTCTGCGCGTTCGGGGCGGGCCAGGCGATGATCGAGCGCATCGCGATGAACGACGGCTTGTCCGTCACCTTCTTCGCGGCCTCGATGGCGTTGTAGATCGCGTGCGGGTCGAGGTCGCCGTCGGGCTTCGGCGCGACGCGCTGGACGTGCCAGCCGTACGCCTCGTAGCGCTTGACGGTGTCCTCGGAGACGGCCGTCTCCGTGTCGCCCTCGATCGAGATGTGGTTGTCGTCCCACAGGAGGACGAGGTTGCCGAGCTTCTGGTGGCCGGCCATCGAGGACGCCTCGGCGGAGATGCCCTCCTGGAGGCAGCCGTCACCCGCGATGGCGTACACGAAGTGGTCGAAGGGGGACTCGCCCTGCGGGGCCTCCGGGTCGAAGAGGCCGCGCTCGTAGCGGGCGGCCATCGCCATGCCGACCGCGTTCGCGACACCCTGGCCCAGCGGACCCGTCGTGGTCTCGACGCCGGTGGTGTGGCCGTACTCGGGGTGGCCCGGGGTCTTCGAGCCCCACGTCCTGAACGCCTTCAGGTCGTCCAGCTCCAGGCCGAAGCCGGCCAGGTAGAGCTGGGTGTAGAGGGTCAGGGACGAGTGGCCGGCGGACAGCACGAAACGGTCGCGCCCGACCCAGTCGGCGTCGGCGGGGTCGTGCCGCATCACCTTCTGGAAGAGGGTGTAGGCGGCCGGGGCGAGGCTCATCGCCGTACCCGGATGGCCGTTTCCGACCTTCTGTACGGCATCGGCGGCCAGGACGCGGGCGGTGTCTACGGCCCGCTGGTCCAGTTCGGTCCAGTCGAGGTCTGTGGTGGTCGGCTTGGTGCTCACCCTGGGTCAGGGCTCCTCTCCACATGTTCGTTTACCGGCTGCTCGGGCACGCGCCCACCGGCTGCCGGTGCACTGGGTGCCCACCGGCGTTGTCGAGCCTACCCCCGTAAGTACGTGCGGTTTCTCCCGTCCGTCCAGACTGCCGGGAGTCTTGGAAGTCCGCCTGTCGACCGGGTTCCCGGGTGCTCGGCATCTGAATACGGAAGCCGACAAAGGAGTGCTCAATCGAGCCTTTTTGCGACCGGTGAGCGAACCTTCGGGGTGACGCGGGGGTGACCCTGTGTCGCGGCCGGGTGCCGTCGGGGGACCCCTCCCAACACGGGGCACCCCCGCGAAGGACGAGGTATGGGCAACGTCTACAGTGGCGTGGTACGCGCGAGCCTTTACCGGGACTTCACACGGGGAGGCTTGCTGGGATATCTCTTTCAGGGGTGTGCGTGACGGCCGTCGAATCCCGTCCAGCGGGGGTTATCGGTGCGAACCAGAGCCCGGTTCACCGGCCGTTCGGGGCCCGTGTCAAGGCGTTCGTGGCACTGACGAAGCCGAGGATCATCGAGCTGCTGCTGATCACCACCGTTCCGGTGATGTTCCTGGCGCAGCAGGGGGTTCCCGACCTCGGTCTCGTCCTGATCACCTGCCTCGCCGGTTACCTGTCCGCGGGCGGCGCCAACGCGCTGAACATGTACATCGACCGCGACATCGACGCGCTGATGGACCGCACCTCGCAGCGACCGCTGGTCACCGGCATGGTCTCGCCGCGGGAGTGCCTGGCCTTCGGGATCGCGCTCGCGGTCGGCTCGACGCTGCTGTTCGGGCTCGCCGTCAACTGGCTGTCCGCCTGGCTCGCCCTCGGGGCGCTCCTCTTCTACGTCGTCGTCTACACGATGATCCTCAAGCGGCGGACCTCGCAGAACATCATCTGGGGCGGGATCGCGGGCTGCATGCCGGTCCTCATCGGCTGGACCGCGGTGACGAACTCCCTCGCCTGGGCGCCGGTCATCCTCTTCCTGGTCATCTTCTTCTGGACGCCGCCGCACTACTGGCCGCTGTCCATGAAGGTCAAGGACGACTACGCGCGCGTGGGTGTCCCGATGCTGCCGGTCGTCGCCTCCAACAAGGTCGTCGCCAAGCAGATCGTCATCTACAGCTGGGTGATGGTCGCGGTCTCGCTCCTGCTGACGCCGCTCGGCTACACCGGCTGGTTCTACACCGCCGTCGCCCTCGCGGCCGGCGGCTGGTGGCTCTGGGAGGCCCACGCCCTCCAGAACCGGGCCAAGGCGGAGATCAAGGGCGCGAAGCTCAAGGAGATGCGCCTGTTCCACTGGTCGATCACGTACGTGTCACTGCTCTTCGTGGCGGTGGCGGTGGACCCCTTCCTGCGGTAGCCGAGGGGCTGCGGCGGGGGCGGTGTGCCGCGGGTTCCGATCGGGGTGCTTATTGCCGGGGTTTCCTACTCGCCGGTAGCATCCAGGCATGGCAGACACCAAGCAGGACCGCACCGCGGCGAGGCAGGATCGGGTCGCGGCGAGGCTCGCCAAGCGGATCGGGGCCTTCGCCAAGGCGCACGGCGGGGCCGAGGGGCAGATCGCCTACATCGGGGAGCGCGGCGCCCGGATCGTGCTCGTCGGTGAGGACGGCGGCTGGGGGGACGTGGTCGCCCCGTCGCTCGACGTCGCCGTGCAGGCCGTCGAGAAGGCCGGGATCACCCGGCACGAGGAGTTCGACGGCGAGTTCGCGGCGAAGGTGGAGACCGGGCCGTACGAGTGGAAGCGGATGGCCGGGATGCAGATCGGCGGCTGAGGGCGTGCCGTCCGCCGGGCGGTGTTCGGTGGCCGGGCGGCGTCTCGTCGGCTGAGGGGTGTCTCGTCGGCCGGGCGGTGTCCCGGTGGCTGAGAGGTGTCTCGGTGGCTGAGGGGTGTCTCGGCGGCGTGGGGCATTTTCGGGCCGCTCCCCCCGCGCCCGCGACCTCACCCGCACCTCGTCCGTTAGACCCCTGTGAGGCGACGCCGCTGACAGGGAGACCGGATGATCGAAACGCCGTCCCTGGTGGACCAGTACTGCCACGGCGTCCTCAGGACGGAGCTGGGGCTCGGCACGTTCGAGGCGCGGCTCGCGCGGGCGGACGGGCCGCCGGCCCCCGGGACGACCCTCTTCGACACGCAGACCGGCTTCGCCGTCCGCCGCTGGTGCCCCCCTCTCCTGGACCTCGAACCCCACTGCCCGCCCGCCCGCTACCTGGCGAGACGGCGTGAACTGGGCGTGCTGGAGGCGGGCCGCAGACTGCTGCGCGGCTCGGGCGTCACGGCGTACCTCGTCGACACGGGCCTCACCGACGACCTCACCCACCCCGCCGAACTCGCCGCCACGGCCGCCGCCGACGCCCGTGAGATCGTCCGCCTCGAACTCCTCGCGGAACAGGTCGCGGACACCTCGGGGACCGTCGAGGGCTTCCTCGCGAACCTCGCGGAATCCGTGCACGGCGCCGCCGCGAACGCGGTCGCCTTCGCCTCCGTCGCCCCCACGAGACTCGGCCACGCGCTGGTCCCGGACCCGCCCGACGCCGGCGAGGTGCGCGGCGCGGCCGGCCGCTGGCTCGCGGGGCGGAAGGTCGGCGGTGAGCTGCGGGACCCGGTCCTGCTACGGCACCTGCTGTGGATCGCGCTGGCCTCGGGCCGCCCGCTCCAACTGCACACCGGCCCCGTGCCGCCGGTGGACTTCATCCGGACGACGACGGGGCTCGGCACCGACCTGGTCCTGCTGCACGGCTACCCCCAGCACCGGCAGATCGCCCGGCTCACCGCCGCCCACCCCCACGTCTACGCCGACTGCGGAACGGCCCTCCTGCACACGGGCGCCCGCGCGGCGACCGTCCTCGCGGAGACCCTCGAACTCGCCCCCTTCGGCAAGCTCCTCTACTCCAGCGGCGCCCGCGCCCTCCCCGAACTCCACCTCGTCGCCGCCCGCCTCTTCCAGGAGGCCCTCACCCGCGTACTGGGCGGCTGGGTCGCCGAGGGCGCCTGGTCCCTGGGGGACGCCCAGCGGGTCGCGGGGATGCTGGCGGCGGGCAACGCGAAGCGGGTGTACGGGCTCTAGGCCCGGGTGGGGACGGCGCTCTCCGCCGGGGCCGGCAGTTCGACGTCGTCGTACGGGCGCTCCCGCAGGGACAGCAGGACCCTCAGGACCCAGATCCAGGTGACCGTGGAGCCGAACATGTGGGCGCCGACGAGGACTTCGGGGAGGTTTGTGAAGTACTGGACGTAGCCGATGGCGCCCTGGAGCAGGAGGATCACGAAGAGTTCGCGGGTGCGGTTCAGGGGGGCCTTCGGGGAGTCGACCGCCTTCAGGACGAACCAGAGCGCGAACGTCAGGGTGACCACGATCCACGCCAGGACCGCGTGCAGCTTGGCGATCGTCTCCCAGTCGATCGGGATGCGCTCGACCTCGCTGGAGTCACCAGCGTGCGGCCCCGCGCCCGTCACGACCGTACCGACCGCGATGAGCAGGACCGACGCGACGACCAGCGACCAGACGAGCTGCTGGACGGCCTTGCCGACGATCGCGCGGGGAGCGCCGTCCCCCTCCCGGGTCCGCTGCCACATGACCGTCGCGACGGCGATCAGCGCCGAGGAGAGCAGGAAGTGCGCGGCGACCGTGTAGGGGTTCAGACCGACGAGGACGACGATCCCGCCGAGCACCGCGTTGCCCATGACCACCCAGAACTGGGCCCAGCCGAGACGGGTGAGGGAGCGGCGGTACGGCTTCTCGGAGCGGGCCGCGACGATGGCCCACCCGACGGCCGCGCACAGCACGTACGTCAGCATCCGGTTGCCGAACTCGATGGCGCCGTGCAGCCCCATCGCGGTGGTCGCGGTCAGCGAGTCGTCCGTGCACTTCGGCCAGGTCGGGCAGCCGAGCCCCGAGCCGGTCAGGCGCACGGCACCGCCGGTGACGACGATGACCACCGACATGACGAGCGCGGCGAGGGCCGCACGCTGGACGGTCCGGGGGGTGGGCGTCCAGCGCGCTGCGATGAAGGCGAGCGGGTTGCGCACGGCGGCTACGGCATCGGCGCGGGTCACGTTTGGCACGCGGACCATCGTAGGCCGCCGCTTGTGCACGCGTTCACGAGGGGTCGGGCGTACGGCCTACTCCCACCGGAAGAACCGGCCCGCAGCCGCCAGCCCCGCCACCGCCCACACCGCCAGGATGCCCAGGTCGCCCCACGGGACGCCCGCGCCGTGCTGCAACACGTCCCGCAGGCCGTCGGAGAGGGCGGAGATCGGGAGGAGGCCGAGGACGTCCTGGACGGCCGAGGGGTACTTGTCCATCGGGACGATGACGCCGCCGCCGACCAGGAGGAGCAGGAAGACGAGGTTCGCGGCGGCGAGGGTCGCCTCCGCCTTGAGCGTGCCGGCCATCAGGAGGCCGAGGCCCGAGAAGGCGGCCGTGCCGAGGACGAGGAGGGCGAGCACGGTCAGCGGGTCGCCGTGCGGGGACCAGCCCAGGGCGAGCGCGATGACCGTCAGCAGGATCACCTGGAGGACCTCCGTGACCAGCACGGACGCCGTCTTCGCGGTCATCAGGGCCCAGCGGGGCAGCGGTGAGGAGGCGAGGCGTTTCAGGACGCCGTACCTGCGCTCGAAGCCCGTCGCGATCGCCTGGCCGGTGAACGCAGTGGACATCACGGCCAGCGCCAGGATGCCGGGGGCGAGGAAGTCGACGGACTTGCCCGCGCCGGTGTCGATGATGTCGACCGAGCTGAAGAGGACCAGGAGCAGGGTCGGGATGATCACCGTCAGGAGGAGCTGCTCGCCGTTGCGCAGGAGCATCCTCGTCTCCAGCGCCGCCTGCGCCGCGATCATGCGGGGGAGGGGCGCCGCACCCGGCTTCGGGGCGTACGTGCCGGTCGCGGTCATGAGCGCAGCTCCTTGCCGGTGAGCTCCAGACTGTGCTTTCCCGGGGGACAACCCCCGGACCCCCGGCCGAGGGGCATGCTGGCCGGAATCATGAGCGCAGCTCCTTGCCGGTCAGTTCCAGGAAGACGTCCTCCAGTGTGTGGCGTTCCACCGAGATGCGGTCCGGCATCACGCCGTGCTGGGCGCACCAGGAGGTGACCGTGGCGAGGAGCTGGGGGTCGATCTTGCCGGTGATGCGGTAGGAGCCGGGGGTGAGTTCGTCGGCGGTGGAGTCGGTGGGGAGCGCCTTGAGGAGGGAACCGACGTCCAGACCTGGGCGGCCGGTGAAGCGCAGCGTGTTCTCGGCGCCGCCCTTGCACAACTCCTCCGGGGAGCCCTGTGCGATGACCTTTCCGGCGTCGATGATCGCGACGTCGTCCGCGAGCTGCTCGGCCTCGTCCATGTGGTGGGTCGTGAGGATGACGGCGACCCCGTCGTCCCGCAGATCGCGGACGAGGTCCCAGGTCGCCCGGCGGGCCTGCGGGTCGAGGCCCGCCGTCGGCTCGTCGAGGAAGACCAGCTCGGGACGGCCGACGACGGCCATCGCGAGGGCCAGCCGCTGCTGCTGGCCGCCGGACAGCCGCCGGTAGGTGGTCCGGCCGCAGCTCCCGAGGCCGAGCCGCTCGATCAGCGCGTCGACGTCGAGCGGATGCGCGTGCAGCTTCGCCACGTGCCGGAGCATCTCGTCGGCGCGCGCACCCGAGTACACGCCCCCCGACTGCAACATCACACCGATCCGGGGCCGCAGCTCGGCGGCCTGGGCGACGGGGTCGAGCCCGAGGACCCGGACCGTCCCGTCGTCGGCTCTCCGGTACCCCTCGCACACCTCGATCGTCGTCGTCTTCCCCGCCCCGTTGGGGCCGAGCACGGCGGTGACACCGTCCCCGGCGACCAGATCGAGGCCGTCCACCGCGGTCTTGGACCCGTACCGCTTCACCAGGGCCCGGACCTGGACGACAGGCTCGCTTCGCATGAGAGACGAGTCTAGGGAGCGCGCGGGGGGTGCGGGCGGGCGGGTCACGGGATCTCGTACGGGCGGTGGACCGGCAGCCAGCGCTCCGCGTAGGCGACGGCCTCGGCGAGCGGGAAGAGCCGGCACTCGGCGGCGCCCGCGGTGCCCCGGACGACCGGGCGGTCCCGTTCGTAGTCGTGGCCCAGCTCGGGGAAGTCGCCGCTGTCGACGGAGACGTCGGTGACCGTGCGCCAGCCGTCGGGACCGGGGTGGCCGTGCGGGCGGACGGGGGAGGGGACCCGGTACTCGGCGAGGTGGAAGGCGGTGCAGCTGTCGTAGCCGACGCCGAGCAGCAGGACGCGCGCGCCCGCCTCCTCCAGCCGGGCCAGCGGGCTGCGCTCGCCGAGCTGGCAGTCCGGGGCGTGCCCGCCGGTGATCCGCGCCGCCAGCGGGCCGATCGCCGCGAAGGACGTCTGGTGGTGGGCGCTGCGCAGGGCGCCGGGCCAGCGGCGGACCGTCTCGGGGACCGCGCCCATGCCCCGGGTCGGGGTGACCAGCGGATCGTAGGGCGGCATGGTCGCCCGGATCACCGGCCACCACTCCTCCGGGACCGGCGGGTTCTGCCACAGGGCCGGGTCGGAGAGGTCGCCGGTCTGGGTGGGGACGGCCAGGGTGCCGGCCGGGCCGAGGACGTCGAGGAGGGCCTGGACGGCGGCGACGGCGGCGCCGTTGACCCAGCCCAGGGACTTTAGCGAGGAGTGGACGAGGAGGGTCTCACCGGCTGTCACCCCGAGCTTCCTGAGGTCGTCCGCGAGGGTGTCCCGGGTGACGAGTGGGCCGGTGGGAGGGGGTGTGGGCATGGTTCACGAGTGTCGCGCGGCGAGTGGCCCGGCGCCACCGAATTGATCGATCAGAAGATCGTTTCCGCAGGTCAGATTAGGTATGCCTAAGTGATGCAGGGCACCGTCGGCCGGTGGGGGCGCGGCTTGCCCGGTCCTGGAGAATTACGCAACAATGGCGTTGTGAAAAACGTCGGCGAGGCCCCGCAGGAGGAGCTCGCGGCCGGCTTGCGGTCGGATCGGTCGACCCGCAACCGCGTCGCGCGCTCGATCCTGGACCACGGCCCGTCCACGGTCGCCGAGCTCGCGGGCCGGCTCGGCCTCACCCAGGCCGCCGTCCGCCGGCACCTGGACGCGCTGGTCGAGGGCACCGTCGTGGAACCCCGTGAACAGCGTGTCTACGGCGCCCGCACCCGCGGTCGCCCCGCGAAGGTGTTCGCCCTGACCGACTGCGGCCGGGACGCCTTCGACCAGTCGTACGACACGCTCGCCGCCGACGCGCTGCGCTGGATCGCGGAGCGGGAGGGCGGCGAGGAGGCCGTCGCCGCCTTCGCCCGCGCGCGCGTCGCCGCGCAGGCCCCCGCCTACCGCAGGGCGATCGCCGGAGTCCCGCCCGAGAAGCGCGCGGAAGCCCTGGCCAAGGCCCTGACGGCGGACGGGTACGCTGCTACGGCGCGAAGCGCGCCCGTGGGTGAGCAGCTCTGCCAGCACCACTGCCCCGTGGCGCACGTCGCGGAACAGTTCCCCCAGCTGTGCGAGGCGGAGACGGAGTTCTTCGCCGAGCTGCTCGGGACGCACGTGCAGCGGCTGGCGACCATCGCCCACGGCGACGGCGTGTGTACGACGTTCATCCCCAAGATTTCCCACAACGCATCAGCAAGCACGGCCGGGAGGAACCCCGCATGACCACGGAGACTGCCCACCCCGAACTAGAGGGTCTTGGCAAGTACGAATACGGCTGGGCCGACTCCGACGAGGCCGGTGCGGCTGCCAAGCGCGGACTGAACGACGATGTCGTCAAGGACATCTCGGCGAAGAAGTCCGAGCCCGAGTGGATGACGAAGCTCCGTCTCAAGGGCCTGCGTCTCTTCGAGAAGAAGCCCATGCCGAACTGGGGCTCCGACCTCTCCGGCATCGACTTCGACAACATCAAGTACTTCGTGCGCTCCACGGAGAAGCAGGCGGAGTCCTGGGAGGACCTGCCCGAGGACATCAAGAACACGTACGACAAGCTCGGCATCCCCGAGGCGGAGAAGCAGCGCCTCGTCGCCGGTGTCGCCGCGCAGTACGAGTCCGAGGTCGTCTACCACCAGATCCGCGAGGACCTGGAGGAGCAGGGCGTCATCTTCCTCGACACGGACACCGCCCTCAAGGAGCACCCGGAGCTCTTCAAGGAGTACTTCGGGACGGTCATCCCGGTCGGCGACAACAAGTTCGCCTCGCTGAACACGGCCGTGTGGTCCGGCGGTTCCTTCATCTACGTCCCCCCGGGCGTGCACGTCGAGATCCCGCTCCAGGCGTACTTCCGCATCAACACCGAGAACATGGGCCAGTTCGAGCGGACCCTGATCATCGTCGACGAGGGTGCCTACGTGCACTACGTCGAGGGCTGTACGGCGCCGATCTACAAGTCGGACTCCCTGCACAGCGCGGTCGTCGAGATCATCGTCAAGAAGAACGCCCGCTGCCGGTACACGACCATCCAGAACTGGTCGAACAACGTCTACAACCTGGTCACCAAGCGCGCCGTCGCCTACGAGGGCGCGACCATGGAGTGGGTCGACGGCAACATCGGCTCCAAGGTGACCATGAAGTACCCCGCCGTCTACCTGATGGGCGAGCACGCCAAGGGCGAGACCCTCTCCATCGCCTTCGCGGGCGAGGGCCAGCACCAGGACGCGGGCGCCAAGATGGTCCACATGGCGCCGAACACGTCGTCCAACATCGTGTCGAAGTCCGTGGCGCGCGGCGGCGGCCGTACGTCCTACCGCGGTCTCATCGAGATCGGCGAGGGCGCCCCCGGCTCCAAGTCCAACGTGCTGTGCGACGCGCTGCTCGTCGACACCATCTCCCGCTCGGACACCTACCCGTACGTCGACGTCCGCGAGGACGACGTGTCGATGGGGCACGAGGCGACCGTCTCCAAGGTCTCCGAGGACCAGCTCTTCTACCTGATGAGCCGGGGTCTGAGCGAGTTCGAGGCGATGGCGATGATCGTGCGCGGCTTCGTCGAGCCGATCGCGAAGGAGCTGCCGATGGAGTACGCGCTGGAGCTGAACCGGCTGATCGAGCTCCAGATGGAAGGCGCGGTCGGCTGACCGCGGCCCCCGGGTCGCCCTCGTACGTCATACAAGCGTAAGAAAGTGAGCACTACGACAGCCATGGCTGAGGCTCAGAACTCCCCGGTGGGGTCCACCACCGCCGGCGCCATCGCGGTGGCCGCCGAGTCCACCACCGCCACGCGCATGAGCGCGCCGCCCTCCTTCGACGTGGCGGACTTCCCCGTCCCCCACGGCCGCGAGGAGGAGTGGCGGTTCACCCCGCTGGCGCGCCTGCGCGGACTGCACGACGGCACCGCCGTCGCCACCGGCGAGGGCGTCAAGGTGGACGTCGAGGCCCCCGAGGGCGTCACCGTCGAGCTGGTCGGCCGCCACGACGCCCGGCTCGGCCGGGCCGGCACCCCCGTCGACCGGGTCGCCGCCCAGGCGTACTCCGCGTTCGAGCAGGCCGCCGTGATCACCGTCCCCAAGGAGACGGTCCTCACCGAGCCGATCCGCGTCGCCGTGCACGGCGAGGGCGGCACCCGCTTCGGCCACCAGGTCATCGAGCTGGGCGCCTTCGCCGAGGCCGTCGTCGTCATCGACCACACCGGCGACGCGGTCATCGCGGCGAACCTGGAGTACGTCCTCGGTGACGGCGCCAAGCTCACCGTCGTCTCCATCCAGGACTGGGACGACACCGCCGTCCACGTCGCCCAGCACAGCGCGCTGGTCGGCCGCGACGCCAGCTTCAAGTCCGTCGTCGTCACCTTCGGCGGCGACCTCGTCCGGCTGCACCCGCGCGTCTCCTACGCCGCGACCGGCGGCGAGGCCGAGCTGTTCGGGCTGTACTTCACCGACGCCGGCCAGCACCAGGAGCACCGCCTCCTCGTCGACCACAACACCCCGCACTGCAAGTCGAACGTCGTCTACAAGGGCGCGCTCCAGGGCGAGGGCGCCCACGCGGTGTGGATCGGCGACGTGCTGATCGAGGCCAAGGCCGAGGGCACCGACACGTACGAGATGAACCGCAACCTCGTCCTCACGGACGGCGCGCGGGTCGACTCCGTGCCGAACCTGGAGATCGAGACCGGCGAGATCGTCGGCGCCGGTCACGCCTCCGCGACCGGCCGCTTCGACGACGAGCAGCTCTTCTACCTGATGGCGCGCGGCATCCCGGCCGACGAGGCCCGCCGGCTCGTCGTCCGCGGCTTCTTCGCCGAACTGGTCCAGCAGATCGGTGTCCCCGACATCGAGGAGCGCCTCCTCGTGAAGATCGACGAGGAGCTGGAGGCGTCCGTCTGATGACGTTCCTACGCGCCTGTGGGCTGAGCGAGCTGGAGGAGGACACCCCGAAGCGGGTGGAACTCGACGGCACGCCGGTCTCGGTCGTACAGACCGAGGGGGAGGTGTTCGCGATCCACGACATCTGCTCGCACGCGAACGTCTCGCTCTCCGAGGGCGAGGTGGAGGACTGCCAGATCGAGTGCTGGCTGCACGGCTCCGCCTTCGACCTGCGCACCGGCAAGCCGTCCGGCCTCCCCGCGACGCGCCCCGTACCCGTTTACCCCGTAAAGATCGAAGGGGACGATGTGCTCGTCTCCCTCACCCAGGAGTCCTGAGGCATCCATGGCAACGCTTGAAATCCGAGACCTGCACGTCACCGTCGAGGCCGACAACGCCACGAAGGAGATCCTCAAGGGCGTCGACCTGACCGTGAAGCAGGGCGAGACGCACGCCATCATGGGCCCCAACGGCTCCGGCAAGTCCACGCTCGCGTACTCCCTCGCGGGTCACCCCAAGTACACGATCACCGGCGGCACCGTCCTGCTCGACGGCGAGGACGTCCTGGAGATGTCCGTCGACGAGCGCGCCCGCGCGGGCCTGTTCCTCGCCATGCAGTACCCGGTCGAGGTCCCGGGTGTCTCCGTGTCGAACTTCCTGCGGACCTCCGCCACCGCGATCCGCGGCGAGGCCCCCAAGCTGCGCACCTGGGTCAAGGAGGTCAAGGAGGCCATGGAGCGGCTCTCCATGGACCCCTCCTTCGCCGAGCGCAACGTCAACGAGGGCTTCTCCGGCGGCGAGAAGAAGCGGCACGAGATCCTCCAGCTCGAACTGCTCAAGCCGAAGATCGCGATCCTCGACGAGACGGACTCCGGCCTCGACGTCGACGCGCTGCGGGTCGTCTCCGAGGGCGTCAACCGCGTCCGCGAGACCGGCGAGGTCGGCACCCTGCTGATCACGCACTACACGCGCATCCTGCGCTACATCAAGCCCGACCACGTCCACGTCTTCGCGAACGGCAAGATCGTCGAGTCGGGCGGCCCCGAGCTGGCCGACAAGCTGGAGGCCGAGGGCTACGAGGCATACACGAAGGGCGGCGCATCCGAGTGACACAGTTGCCGGGCCTCCTCGACGTCGAGGCGATCCGCAAGGACTTCCCCGTCCTGGACCGCCAGGTCCACGACGGCCAGAAGCTCGTGTACCTGGACAACGCGGCGACCTCGCAGAAGCCGCGCCAGGTGCTGGACGCCCTCGCCGAGTACTACGAGCGCCACAACGCCAACGTCCACCGCGGTGTGCACGTGCTCGCCGAGGAGGCCACGGCGCTGTACGAAGGCGCGCGCGACAAGGTCGCGGACTTCGTCAACGCGCCCTCGCGGGACGAGGTGATCTTCACGAAGAACGCCTCCGAGTCGCTCAACCTCGTCGCGAACATGCTGGGCTGGGCCGACGAGCCCTACCGCGTGGACTCCGAGACCGAGATCGTCATCACGGAGATGGAGCACCACTCCAACATCGTGCCGTGGCAGCTGCTGTCGCAGCGGACGGGCGCGAAACTGAAGTGGTTCGGCCTCACGGACGACGGCCGGCTCGACCTGTCGAACATCGAGGAGATCATCACCGAGAAGACGAAGATCGTCTCCTTCGTGCTGGTCTCGAACATCCTCGGGACGGTCAACCCCGTCGAGGCGATCGTGCGCCGGGCGCAGGAGGTCGGTGCGCTGGTCTGCATCGACGCCTCGCAGGCCGCGCCGCACATGCCGCTGGACGTCCAGGCCCTCCAGGCCGACTTCGTGGCCTTCACCGGGCACAAGATGTGCGGTCCGACGGGGATCGGCGTCCTCTGGGGCCGGCAGGAACTCCTGGAGGACCTGCCGCCGTTCCTGGGCGGCGGCGAGATGATCGAGACGGTGTCGATGCACTCGTCGACGTACGCTCCCGCGCCGCACAAGTTCGAGGCGGGGACGCCGCCGATCGCGCAGGCCGTGGGGCTGGGCGCGGCGATCGACTACCTGAACTCGATCGGCATGGACAAGATCCTGGCGCACGAGCACGCGCTGACGGAGTACGCGGTCCAGCGGCTCCTGTCGGTGCCGGATCTGCGGATCATCGGCCCGTCGACGGCCGAGGACCGGGGCGCCGCGATCTCGTTCACGCTCGGTGACATCCACCCGCACGACGTGGGCCAGGTCCTCGACGAGCAGGGCATCGCGGTCCGGGTCGGCCACCACTGCGCCCGTCCGGTCTGCCTGCGGTACGGAATTCCTGCGACCACGCGAGCGTCGTTCTATCTGTACTCCACGCCGGCCGAGATCGACGCACTGGTCGACGGCCTGGAGCACGTACGGAACTTCTTCGGCTGAAGGGCGTGAGCTGAGACCGTGAAGCTTGATTCGATGTACCAGGAAGTCATCCTGGACCACTACAAACACCCGCACGGGCGTGGTCTCCGGGACGGCGACGCCGAGGTGCACCACGTCAACCCGACGTGCGGCGACGAGATCACGCTCCGCGTGAAGTACGACGGCACGAAGATCGAGGACGTGTCGTACGAGGGCCAGGGCTGCTCGATCAGCCAGGCCAGCGCGTCCGTCCTCAACGAACTGCTGGTCGGCAAGGACCTCGCCGACGCGCAGAAGATCCAGGAGACCTTCCTGGAGCTGATGCAGTCCAAGGGCCGCATCGAGCCCGACGACGCGATGGAGGAGGTCCTGGAGGACGCCGTCGCGTTCGCCGGGGTCTCCAAGTACCCGGCGCGCGTCAAGTGCGCCCTGCTGAGCTGGATGGCCTGGAAGGACGCGACGGCACAGGCCCTCGCCTCGTCCGACGCGGAAAGGAAGACGGCATGACCGAGACCGTGCAGATGAAGCCGGCGTCGGAGGACGAACTCCGCGAGGCCCTGTACGACGTCGTCGACCCGGAACTGGGCATCGACGTCGTCAATCTGGGCCTCATCTACGGCATCCACATCGACGACGCGAACATCGCGACGATCGACATGACCCTGACCTCCGCGGCCTGCCCGCTGACGGACGTCATCGAGGACCAGGCCAAGTCCGCCACGGACGGCCTCGTCAACGAGCTGCGTATCAACTGGGTCTGGATGCCGCCGTGGGGCCCGGACAAGATCACGGACGACGGCCGGGACCAGCTGCGGGCGTTGGGCTTCAACGTCTGAGGGTGCCGGGCACTGGGCACGAGGAAGGGCGAGGTCTTCACGGACCTCGCCCTTTGTCTGTGCGGGTGCCTCAGTCCAGCGGGTTCACCACGCGGAAGTAGAAGTCCTGGCGGTTGGTGGTGTTGTAGCCGTAGGGGTCCAGGCGGAGCTGGAAGTTCTTGTGGCGCAGGGCGTAGTTGGGGTAGTTCACGGAGACGAGGGTGACCGCGTCGGAGTAACCGCCGTACCCCGCGCAGAAGGTGGCGTCCTGCTTGAACAGCGAGGAGCCGTCGTTGCGTTCGGCGCGCAGGACGAAGTTGCGGTGACGGAGGTACTTGCCGTCGTGCGTCTTGAAGGTGTAACAGGAGTTGTTCGCGAGGCCGGGGACGACCGTGAAGGTGGAGTCCTCGCGGGACTCCGAGCCGCGCGGTACGTCGAGCTTCACGAGACCGTCGCTGACGTGCCAGTAGCGGTCGGGGTAGTTGACCGCGCTGATCGAGCGGTCGTAGGGGTTGGTGGCGGGCTGGGCCGGGGGGTTGTTCGGGGCCGGCTTCGCGGGGGTCGAGGGGGTGCTCGGGTCGGTCTTGCCGCCGCCGCTCCCGCCGGTCGTACCGCCCGTGCCGGTGCCGCCCGTCGTGCCGGTGCCCTTGTCGCCGCCCTGCGGGCTCGCGGAGCCGGAGGGGTGGGCGGAGGGGCTCGGGGAACCCGAGGGGCTCTGGCTGCCGCGCTGCTCGCCCTTGCCGCCGGCCGGTGACGCGTTGTCCGTCGGCGTCGGGGAGGCGAACGAGATCAGGCCGGGACCGGCCTCCTTGGCCGACTTCGTGTCGGCCTGCTTCGCCTCGTCGGACCTGTCGGCCGACTCCTTGTCCATGACGGTGATCGCCGTGACGCAGGCCGTCACCGTGGCCAGCGCGAGGGCACCGGCCAGCCACAGACGTCGGGTGCCGGGGGCCCGCGAGGTGTCCGGGGCCCAGCCGTTCTCCCACGAATTCTCTTGAGAGGGCCGGGACTTCTTGAATGGCATGCGCTGATTCCTCCAGCGGCGCCCATGACGGGGCCGCGAATGCGGGGGCCCGGTGAGTGAACGGTGAAACACTAGTGGACCCTGTGACTCGGGAGTAGCCGTTTGGGTGATCGCGTTCGATAACGCTTTCTCAACTCGCGTTCACAACACGGGATGCCGAGCGGGTTCACGTGTGTATGTGTACGCCCGTACATAACGGTGTGTACGCTCGTACGTATGGGATACCTGATGCTCGCGGGCGCGATCCTCGCCGAGGTGATCGCCACCACCGCCATGAAGTACAGCGACGGATTCAGCAGGCTGTGGCCCTCGTTGCTGACCGGGCTCGGCTACGTCGTGTCGTTCGCGCTGCTCGCGCAGACCCTGCGGAGCGTGTCCATCGGGACGGCGTACGCGATCTGGGCCGGGGTGGGGACCGCGACCATCGCGGCCATCGGGCTCGTCCTGTTCGGCGAGGGGCTCGGGCCCGCCAAGATCGCCGGGATTCTGCTGATCGTCGCCGGGGTCGTGGTGCTGAACCTCGGCGGGGCGCACTGATGGGGCGGCGCTACGACCCCGACCGGCGGCAGCGGATCATCGACGCGGCGCTGCGGGTCGTCCAGGAGAAGGGGCTCGCCGGGCTCAGCCACCGGACCGTCGCCGCGGCGGCGGACGTGCCGCTCGGGTCGACCACCTACCACTTCGCCACGCTGGACGAGCTGATGGTGGCGGCGCTCCGGCAGGCCAACGAGCGGTTCGGCGAGATGCTCGCGGGCGAGGTGGAGTTGTGGGAGTCGGGGAGCGATCTCGCGGGCGGGCTCGCGCGGTTGCTGGGGGAGTGGCTGCAAGGGGACGTGGGGCGCGTGGAGTTGGAGTACGAGCTGTATCTGGGGGCGCTGCGGCGGCCCGCGTTGAAACCGGTCGCGGCGGAATGGGCCGAGTCCGCGGGGGAGTTGCTGTCCCGGCGGACGGACGCGGTGACGGCTCGGGGGGTGGTGGCCCTGATGGACGGGATCTGCCTTCAGGTGCTGCTCACGGGGGTGGAGTACGACGAGGGGGCGGCTCGGGAGGTGCTGGGGAGGGTGATCGAGGGGTGAGGGGGCGGGGCGTGTGGCGGGGTGAGATGTGGAGGGCCGGTGTGGACGGGGTGTCAGGGGTGGGGGCCGGGGGTGCCTCGTACGGCTGTGGCGGCCGGTCCGGCGTGTCCGTACCCGCTGTCCTGGTCGTTCGTACGTTGAGACGCCGGGTGGCTGGTTCGCTTCTGGGGGCTTTCGCCGGTTAGGTTTCCCCTATGAGTGACACGACTGCACCTGGTACCAGCGGCGCGGTGGCCGCCGGTCTTGCCACCATCGCCGCCGACGGCACCGTTCTCGACACCTGGTTCCCCGCTCCCGAGCTCGTCGCCGAGCCGGGGCCCTCGGGGAGCGAGCGGCTGTCGGCGGAGAAAGCGGTCGAGCTGCTCGGTGAGGGTGCGGCGAAGGCGATCGGGCCCGACGCGCGCCGGGGCGTCGAGGTGGTCGCGGTCCGTACGGTCATCTCCTCGCTGACCGAGAAGCCGATCGACGCGCACGACGCGTACCTGCGCCTGCACCTGCTCTCGCACCGGCTCGTGCAGCCGCACGGGCAGAGCCTCGACGGGGTCTTCGGGCTCCTCGCGAACGTCGCCTGGACGTCGCTGGGCCCCGTCGCCGTGGACGACGTCGAGAAGGTCCGCCTCAACGCGCGCGCCGAGGGGCTGCACCTCCAGGTGACGTCCATCGACAAGTTCCCCCGCATGACCGACTACGTCGCCCCCAAGGGCGTCCGCATCGCCGACGCCGACCGGGTCCGCCTCGGGGCGCACCTCGCCGAGGGCACGACCGTCATGCACGAGGGCTTCGTCAACTTCAACGCGGGCACGCTCGGGACGTCGATGGTCGAGGGGCGGATCTCCGCCGGTGTCGTCGTCGGCGACGGTTCCGACATCGGGGGCGGCGCGTCCACGATGGGCACGCTGTCCGGGGGCGGGAACGTCCGCATCACCATCGGCGAGCGGTGCCTCATCGGGGCCGAGGCGGGGGTGGGGATCGCCCTGGGTGACGAGTGCGTCGTCGAGGCGGGCCTCTACGTCACCGCCGGTACACGGGTGACCATGCCGGACGGCCAGATCGTGAAGGCTCGCGAGCTGTCCGGGGCGTCGAACATCCTCTTCCGCCGCAACTCCGTGACCGGGACGGTCGAGGCTCGGCCGAACAACGCGGTGTGGGGTGGGCTGAACGAGATCCTGCACAGCCACAACTGAGCTGTGCCGGTGAGTGGTTGAGCTGATCGTGGTGAGCGTCCTTCCGGAGGTGGGGAGGGCGCTCACGCGTGTGTAGGGGGCGGGGTGTGTGGTGAGGTGTGGAGGTGGAGGGCGTGTGCGGGGGTGGGTCACGCGTGCTTACGCGAGTGGTCAGGCACCGCTCTCTTCCCGCGCCCACTCCGCCAGCACCCTGAAGTCGCCCTCCCGCAGGCCCAGTCGAGGGTTCACGTGGTGCAGGAGAGCCTGGCCCGGGTGGTGGGCCGCCACGTACTCCGTGTCCGCCGGGGACTGTTCGTCGTCCACCCAGACGAAGGGGCGGCCCGCGGCGTACGTCAGCAAGTGCCGGGTCTTCCAGTGGACTTCGTCAGGGCGCGGCACTAGGAGGTCGGCGCCGAAGTCGACGTGGGGGAGGGGCGGGAGGTTCAGGACGGGGGCTATCCAGGTGTTCGCGTGGGACATCCAGGTCGTGGCCCACACCAGGTCGTAGGGGAGCGCGAGCAGGGCCGGACCGTGCGCGGGGTTCAGCCAGACCCGGAAGGGCCGGCGATCCCGGGTGGGCGAGGCCCGGATGGTGGTGTAACCCTCCGGCCGGCGCTCCGGTTTGGCCGCGTAGGGGTTCAACGGGCCGTCGACGTCGAGGAAGAGCAGGGGGCGGGGCGGCATCTTGCCCACGATAGAGGGGTGTTGAGGGAGGACACCTCGGGTTTTCGCGCACGCTCCGGCAACATGATCAGCCCTTGCGCGCGGCGCCCCGCGGCCACACCACATCAACGGGGAGCCCCGCCGAACGGGCTTCGACGACCGTGTCGGCCGTGCCTCCGCGCTTGCCGGTCGGCGGCTCACCGTTCCACACGGCGACGAGGCGATCGGCGCGTTCGACGAGTACGGCGTTGGCGGCCTCGTACGCCTGCCGGTCGGCGGTCTCGCGAGGAAGCACCAAGACCTGTTCCGCCGCGCCCACCAGCCGGTCGAACCGCTCGGCGTGGTCCGGCCCGACCTTGTCCTGACGGTAGTCCTGGGAAGGGACGACGACCGTCAGCTTTCCGCCCAGGGAGAGGACGGCCTCCGCGAAGAGGGAATCGGCGCCCTCGGCGATGCAGGAGACACCGACGAGCTGACCGTCGGCGGCGTACTGCGCGAGCAGTTCGTCCAAGGCGATACGCACCAAGGGAATGCTCGCGTCGGTCAAGTCCATGTGCCCGGTCACGGCGATCGTGGTCATGCTTCTCCTTTTGGTTACGAGGGAGAGAGGGCGCCGCGCAATTCCTCGTACGCGGCACGCAGGTCGGCGGTCGTGTGGGCGTCTGCCGGGAGGAGCGGGGCGCGTACCCGGCCTGAGGGGAGGCCCAGTTCGGTGAGGAGGGCCTTGGCCGTCACCGTACCGGGGAGGCCCGAGGACATCATCGACTCCGTGAGGGGGATGAGGCGTTGTTGGGCCTTTGCCGCTGCTGAGGTGTCGCCCGCCTCGAACAGGTCGAGGACGCTGCGGACTTGGCGGGCGGCGATGTTGGACACCGTGCTGACGTAGCCCGTGCCGCCGACCGCGTAGAGGGCGAGGTTGTGTTCGTCGCAGCCGGCGTAGTACGCCAAGTCCGTGCGGGAGATGAGCTTCTGGGCGGCGAGGAAGTCGTAGGAGCAGTCCTTCACCGCGAGGACGCGGGGGTGGTCGGCGAGGGTGAGGAGGGTGTCGGGTTCGATGCGGGTGCCGGTGCGGGCGGGGATGTCGTAGAGCATGACGGGGAGTTCGGAGGCGTCGGCGACCTCGCGGAGGTGGGCGGCCACGGCGGGTTGGGGCGGGCGGCTGTAGTAGGGGGCCGTGAGGAGGATGCCGGTCGCGCCCGAGTCCGCCGCCTGGGCGGTGAGTTGGACGGAGTGGTGGGTGTCTGCCGTGCCGACTCCGGTGAGGAGAGGGGTGGTTGGGCCTACCGCCTCCCGGACCGCCCTCACCAGCGCCGACTTCTCCGCGTCCGTCGTCGTGGGGGACTCGCCTGTCGTGCCGGAGAGGACCAGGCCGTCGCAGCCCTCGTCGATCAGGTGGGCGGCGAGGCGCTGGGCGCCGTCCAGGTCGAGGGCGCCCGACTCGGTGAAGGGGGTGATCATCGCGCAGAGGGCGCGGCCGAAGGGGGGTGTCGTCGTCATGGGGGTAGTGTCGGCGGGGCGATGGTGAAGTTCTACTTAAATTTGCTGCGCATTACTGGTTAGTGATGCTGATTTGTTGAGTCCACCGACGAAATATCTCTCCTGGACAAAAAAAGTTTTCGGTGAGACGGTGGACCCATGCTGGACGTCACCGTGATCGAGAACCCCGAGGCGGCAGCCGCGACGCTGGACCCGATAAGGGCCCGCCTGCTGGCGGAGCTGGCGGCGGGCCCCGCGTCGGCCGCGATGCTGGCCGGGCAGGTCGGGCTGCCCCGGCAGAAGGTGAACTACCACCTCAAGGCGCTGGAGCGGCACGGCCTGGTGGAGCTGGCCGGCGAGCGGCGCAAGGGGAACGTCACCGAGCGGCTGATGCGGGCCACCGCCGCGTCGTACGTCATCTCGCCGCTCGCCCTCGCCGAGGTGCAGCCGGACCCGGACAGGTTCCGGGACCAGCTCTCCGCGCGCTGGCTGCTCGCGCTCGGCGCCCGGCTCGTCCGGGACGTCGGCTCGCTGATCACCGGCGCGGCGAAGGCGCGCAAGCCGCTGGCGACGTACGCGTTGGACGGGGAGGTGAGGTTCGCCTCCGCCGCCGAACGGGCCGCGTTCGTGCAGGAGTTGACGGCCGGGGTGAGTGCGCTGATCCGTAAGTACGACGCGCCGGACGCGGCGGGCGGACGGGATCACCGGATCGTCCTCGGGCTGCATCCGACGCTCAAGAAGTCGTCCGAAGAGCAGATGTCATCCGAAGAGCAGCCGTCTCGCGACGAGTTGACCGATTAGTCAGGAGCCATGCCATGTCCCAAGGTGCCGAGAAGGAATTCGAGATCGTCCGCGAGTTCGAGGTGGACGCCACGCCGGAACAGGTGTGGGAGACGGTGACCGGGAATCCCGGTGCGTATCTGTGGCCCATGGAGGCGCCCGAGCCGCGGCTCGGCGGGAGCGGGCCCTTCGGCTCCACCGTCACCGCGTGGGACCCGCCCCACCGCTACACCAACCTGAGTGACGACGTCGGGATGGCCGTCCAGTCCCGCAACCAGCTCGACTACACGATCGAGGCGCGGGACGAGGGGCGGCGGGCCTGGGTGCGGTACGTGCACAGCGGGATCTTCGTCGACGACTGGGAGAACCAGTACGACGGGGCCGGGCGGCACACCGACTTCTATCTGCACACCCTGCGCGAGTACTTGGTGCACTTCGCGCCGAGTGCCGTGGTCTTCTCGGCCGCCGAGGGGCCGGCCGCCTCCGCGACGGGCGACGCCCTCGCCCTCGTGGCGCGGGAGTTGGGGGTCGGGGAGGACGTCGGGGCGAAGCTGCGGGTGCGGGGGCCCGGGGAGTTCGACGCCGTACTCGACTACCGGACGCCGGAGTTCATCGGGTTGCGGACCGAGCACGCGCTTGTTCGGGTGTTCGGGCGGGGGAGGTGGGGGGCTCCCGTGGGGATCAGTGTGCATGACTTCGCGGAGGGCGCCGACGCGGAGGGTACGGGGGCGGCGTGGCAGGGGTGGCTGGACGGGGTGTTCGGGAAGTAGACGTGGGGGCGTGGGTGGTCGTGGGCGGTTGTGGGTGGCTGTGGGTGGTTACGACCAGTCGGCCGCGGCCAGGTCGACGAGGCGGCGTACTTCGGTGGTCGCCTCGTCGTCGCCGAGGTCTGCCAGGCACTCGGCGAAGGCCAGCAGGACGGCCGGGGTCGGCTGTTTCCGGGCGAAGTTCACCAGGGCGATGACACGGTTGCGGAGGCTGCCGGAATCCGTGCCGGGGGCCAGTTGGGCGGGGGCGATGAAGAGTCGGACGGACTCCAGCCAGAGGTTGTAGGTCTCGTGAGTGTTGGCGAGCGGGGAGCGGAGGAACGCCTCGATGAGGGCACGCCGTTCGGTGGGGCCGAAGGGGGCGACTGCCGGGGGTGCCGGGGGTTCTGCGGTGGCCTTCGCTGCCTCTGTGGTGGGCTTCGCCGCTTCCCTCGCCGCCTCCGCGGTGGGCTTCCCCGCCTCTCCCGCTGCCTCTCCCGCCGCTTCTCGCGACGCCTCCTCCGCCGCCGCCGTGCTCTCCGGTGCCCCCAACCCGAACGCCGGTGGATAGTACGCCGCCGACTCCGCGTCCATCTCCGGCAGTTCCACCGCCGCGGCCTTCACCATGTGGTCCGTCAGCCCGATGACGAACCTCTCGTACCCCGCCGTGTCCCCCCGCATCAGATCCACCAGGCACGTGTCCGTGTACCCGGTGCCGAGCGCCGCCATCCGGAGCTGCAAGTCGGCGATCTCGGCGGGGAGTTCGCGGCTGAGGCGGGTCCAGAAGAGGGGGAGGACCGCGATCGGCTCCTCGGGGGCGGCGCGTCGTACCCGGTCTCTCACGACCGCCCACTCCCGCGCGCACCACGGGCTGACGAGGTAGTCGTCGGTGAGCAGCACGACCAGGAACCGGGTCCGCCCGAGCGCCGAGCCGATCTTGAGCCGCCACCCCTCGCCGAGCTCCAGCGAGCCGACGTTGAGGAAGCCGTCGTGGGACGCGGAACGCCCGCGCTTGATCTCCGCCTCCTGCTGGAGGCGTCGGTGGAACGCCTCCACCAGCGAGTTGTCGGCCCGGCGTTCGGCGTAGCTGGTGAAGAAGAACGGCGGTCGCTCGGTCATCGGTCCTCCCCGTGGCCAGGTCCGGCGGACCGGCATCTCCCGAGTGTGCCCGAAATGCCCGGGGAGAACGCGCGGTTCCGGGAACGGGGTCAGTGACGGCCGTTCGAGGGCCAGTCGGTGACCGCCTTGTCCGCGAGGCGGCGCACCTCGCCGGTCGCCTCGTGCTCACCCTGTTCCTCCAGGGCGTCGGCCATGGCGCAGAGCACTTTCGGAGTCTGCTGGGAGAGCGCGAAGTTGACGATGGCGATCGTGCGGTTGAGCATCGAGCCGGCGTCGCTCAGCGGGGCCAGCCGCACCGGTTTGACGGCCAGTTGGACGGACTGGAGCCACAGGTCGAAGGTCTCGCGGGTGCCGTTGACGGGGGAGCGCATGAGGGCCGCGATCAGGGTGCGCTTGTCGGCCTGGCCGAGCAGGTTCGCGGTGTACGGGATCAGCGTGCCGTGCGGCGGGGTGTCCAACGAGGCCGGTGCGGGCGCGAGTTGGCGCAGGTACTCGTCGTACCCGAACTGGTAGACCATCTCGGCCGCGTTGAGCAGCGCGCCGGGGTGGCCGTTGGCGCGGCGGGCGAGGTGTTCGGCCTGCTCGGTGGTGAGCGGGGCGTGCTCCAGGAGGAGGGCCTCCGCGACCGCCACGCTCAGGCCGTCGAGCGCCAGGTGGTTGTCGCCCCAGGTCGAACCCTTCGCGCGGGACGTGACCAGGCGGTGACTCGTCCCCGGCACGAAGTGGTCGTAGATCCGGTCCGGGTCCGACACGTTGTCGTACACGAAGAGCCACTTGCTGTCGGGCCGGGGCTCCGGCGGTGCGCCGAACGTCTTCGCGCAGCGCTCGCGCAGCTCGCGGTACTGGCGGTCGATGAGCGCGGCCAGCCGGGTGTCGTCGGTCTCCCCGGAGCACTCGAACCACCAGGCGACGGTGTAACGCCGGGTGAACCGCTTGCAGAACGCGATCGCCATCTGCGTCTTGCCGAAGCCCTCGCCCGGCTCCGCGTCGTGCAGCAGTACGTGCCCGTACTGGGAGAACAGCTTCATCAGATGGGCGATCTGCTCGTCCCGGCCCTCGAACGGGCGGCTCTGCTCAGGGATGTTGGATATGGGCGGCGGGGCCGTCGCCGAGCGGGGCTGGGGCAGGGGCAGGGGGTGGGGAAGCGTCACCGGGGCTCTCCCCCGCGCTGCCCCGGCACCGTCGGCCCCGCGTCGTCGACCATGTCCCGCAGCAACTGCGCCTGGCCCTCGTCCGATCCGGTCAGCTGCACCACCGCGACCCCCCGGCGCACCAGCAACGGCCGTGGCTCGGCGTCGATCTGAACGGGGATCAGATCCGCCGCGTCCGGCCCGACGAACACCTCCTCCCACTGGTACGGGTCCGGCGCCCCGGCCGTGAAGTAGCTCCGGGAGAACACGACGACGACCCGCGTCCCCTCCGCCCGCGCCCGCGCGACCGCCTCCGACAGCGGCTCCAACTCCGTTCTCCAGCGCACCTGGTGGACCTCGACGCCGGTGTCGCCCGGGTCCTCCTCCAGCACCTCCTGCATCCAGTCCGCCCACGGCTGGTCCGCGCCGACGTAACTGATGGCCACCGAACGGAGTTCGAGGGGCCGCCCGGGGCGGTGGCCGGTGTCGGAGAAGTGCAGGTAGCCGTCGTCCTCGCGGAGTCCGGGGCCCGTACGGACCACCGTGCGGCCGGGAGTGGGGGCGGGACGGCGCAGGTGTGAGCGCGTCGTACCGAACGCGGGGTGCAGGGAGAGCGGGCGGATGCCCTCCAGGGGTTCGAGGCCCACGGTGCGCGCGGTGGCGATGCGGCGGGCGAGGAGGCCGAGCAGGGCGACGTACAGGTCGTTCGCCTCGGGGAGTTGGGACTGCATCAGGCCCGACAGCCCCCTGTTCTCGTACAGTTGGCCGGCCTCGGAGTCGGCGCCCGGCAGATCGGCGAGGAACGGCCAGGGGTCGGGGATGTCCCGGGGGCGTTCGGAGCGGGGGACCGGCTTCCACACGAGGGGGATCAGGCAGTCCGTGACAGGCCGGTCCGTGAGGAACTCCTGGCTGCGGATGCGGTGCCGGAACACCGCCCACTCCAGGCCGCAGTCACGGTCGCGGAAGTACTCCGGGGAGTACAGCGCGACCATCACGCCGACCTGCGTGACCCCGCTCTCCAGCACCGGCCCCGAGCCCGTCTGCGGGCCGAGCACGCCGGCCACCCACAGGCCCTCCTGGGCCTTGAGCCGGTACTCCAGGTCGGCGTGGAAACGGCTGAGCGACGGCCAGCCGTCGTTCCGGGTGCAGCTGGTGTAGAAGTAGTTGACGGATCGATCCACGCGCCCCTCGCAGACTGCCGCCGGGAAGCCGGCAGGGCGTTGCTCACCGGCCTGGACATGTGCCTCGCAGCGTCTGGCCCCCGGTCGGTCAGGGTCCCCCCGCTTTCTGAGGATAGGCTTCCCAGACCGCCCTGGGTACAGTGAAGAGTGCCTGGCGGGCGCACGCGTCAGGCGTACGGGGACACGTCAGGCGTACGGGGTGATATTCGCCGACGTCTCACGAGTCCCGGACTTTAGCAGGGTCCGAGGGCGGTCCCGGCGTCAGCGCGGGGCCCGGGAGGGGAGGCCGGCGTGACGACGACCGAGAGCGGCCGTGAAGGCGGCCGGGAGCGGGGCGACTTACCCGGACCGGAGCGGGGCGGCTTGCCCGGACTGGCGTGCGAGGTGCCCGCCGAACGGGCCGCGCGCCTGCCGCGTTCGGCGATGATCGAGGCGCTGCTGCGCCGGGTCGAGAGCAACTGGGGCGAGAGCGGCCGGGACGGGAACGCTCCCCTCACCCCGCCGGGGTGGCACAGTGCGGTGTGACGCCGCCCCACTCAATGCCGCCCCACTCAATGCCGCCCCACTCAATGCCGGCCTACTCAATGCCGCCCCACTCGATCCCGCCCCGCTGAATCCCGGCCCGCCGACCCCCTCCCCACCCACCTTCTCCCAGTTCGTCGTCAAACTGCACAGCCGCTGCGACTTCGCCTGCCCCGACTGCTACGTCTACGCCCTGCGCGACACCGGCTGGTCCACCCAACCGCGCGCGATGCCGTACCCGGTACGGGAGTTGACGGTCCGTCGGATAGCGGAGCAGGTCCGCGGACACCGCCCGCCCCGCGCCCGCGTCATGCTGCACGGCGGCGAACCCCTCCTCGCGGGCCGCCGCCGAGTCGCCCACTTCGCGCGGGCGCTGCGCGAGGCGTGGCGGGACCTGGACACCCCGCTGGACCTCGTCGTCCAGACCAACGGCGCCCAGCTCGACCGGAGTTGGCTGGACCTCTTCGAGCGGTACGGCATCCGCGCCGGCGTCAGTCTCGACGGCACGAGGGAGGCGCACGACCGGCGCAGGCGTCGCGTCTCGGGCGAGGGGACCTACGACGCCGTACTCGCGGCGCTGGAGCTGCTGCGCGAACGCCCCGCGCTGTACGGCGGGTTGCTGTGCACCGTCGATCTCGCGGCCGACCCGGTCGAGACCTACGAGGCGCTCCTCGCCCAGCAACCCCCCTCGCTGGACCTCCTGTTGCCGCTCGGCACCCGTCAACACCCGCCGCCCGGACTGCCGTCCACGACCACCCCGTACGCCCACTGGCTCGCGGCGGTGTTCGACCGGTGGTTCGACGCGCCGGTCAGGGAGGTCCCGGTGCGGATGTTCGACTCGCTGGTGGACGTCCTGCTCGGCGGGGCGACCGGCACCGAACTGTGGGGAATCGGGGGCTCGGACGTCGTCGTGGTCCAGCCCGACGGCTCGATCGAGCTGAACGACATCCTCAAGGCCGTCCACGAGGGCGCCGCGCACACCGGGTTCGACGTCCGCCGGCACAGCTTCGACGAGGCGGGCCGGCATCCGGGGTTCGCGGCCGAGCGGGCCGGTCTCGCGGGGCTGTGCGGCACCTGCCGGGACTGTCCCGTCGTCCAGGTGTGCGGCGGTGGACTGCGGGCGCACCGGTACCGGCGGGAGAACGGTTACGACAACCCGTCGTGCTACTGCGCCGACCTCCGGGCGTTCATCGCGCACGTTTCCGAACGAGTGAACGACAGTCTCCTCGCACTGGTGAAAGGCTGTCACAACCCCGTTACAGGGCAAGGGAATCCTCCTACCATGGGGAGGCCCGCCGGGGTGGAGCCGTTGCAATGATCAAGGGAACGCAAGGGCCCGGCGGGGTCCGGGGGGAGGCGAGCATGGTGCCCTACTTCTTCGTCAGCCATGCGGTCGAGGGCGTGGGCCGGCGCGACGTCGAGCACTTCCACGCGGACCTCCAGACGGAGATCCACGACCGCAAGGGCCGCCGGCCCGGGTACGACGGACTCCTCGCCGACCACCGCCGCGGCGACGGCCTCGCACTCGCCCCGCCGCCCGAGGTCCCGGCGATGAACTGCCGCTGCCTCGTGGTCCTCTACTCCCAGGAGTACTTCCGCAGCCCCTCCTGCACCTACGACCTCTCGGTCTTCGAGGAGCGCCTCAACTGGCGCCGGCACCGCACCGGCGACGCCTCGGTGCGGCCCGTCGAGGTGGTGTGGCAGAGCACCGGACTGCCCGCGCGGCTGCTGGAGGAGACGGCCCGCCGGTCGGGCCCCGCCACCGGCGCCGACTATCCCCGCAGCGGAGTGGGCCCGCTGCTGCGCGACCCGGCGGCACGGGGCGGCTATCTGAGGCTGGTGCGGAATGTCGTCGACCGGGTGCTCTCCGCCGCCGACCGCACACCACCCACCATGACCGCACACGATGTCGGGTACCTCACCCCATTCCGGGCTATGTCCCGTACGTCTGCCGTCTCATGGGATGTGCACCTTGCCCCCGTACCGGTACCGTGGCTCGGCGGGCGCACCGGTACGCCACGGGAGACGGCCCCGCCTGGGGCCGCGACCGAGCGGCCGGACCCGCCCCGTCGCACCAGATCGTGGTTCTCCTCCCCGCAGGACGGTGAGCGTCCCGTCCTGCGCGGACCGCATGGCTGACGCGAACAGGTGGAGCAGCAGCAATGAGCAGCGTGGAGCCGGAGCCGCCCGGCGCCGAGGCCGCCCATGAACCGGCGACCGTAGTCACGTTCTACTCCTACAAGGGAGGCGTGGGCCGCACGATGGCCCTGGCCAACGTCGCCTGGATTCTGGCGACCGAGGGCAGCCGTGTGCTCGTCGTCGACTGGGACCTGGAGTCCCCCGGGCTCCACCGCTTCTACCATCCCTTCCTGAACGATCCGGAGTTGAGCCGCACCACCGGCGTCGTCGACCTCGTCCAGGGCTACGGCCGCGACGTCGAGGCCCTGCTCGGCCAGGCCACCGACGACGCCGCCTTCGAGCACCGCCTCGGCGAACTCCTGTCGGAGCACACCGACGTCCTCGCCCACCGCGACACCGTCCGCTGGAGCGACTTCCCCGCCCCGGGCACCATCGACTACCTCGGCCCCGGCGTCCAGAACGACGAGTACAGCGAACGCGTCGCCTACTTCGACTGGGCCGCCTTCTACGGCCAGCACCAAGGGCGGCGCTTCGTCGGGGCGTTGCGCGAACGGCTGCGCCAAGGGCCGTACGACTACGTCCTGATCGACAGCCGCACCGGCCACTCCGACAACGCGAGCGTGTGCACGCTGTGGCTGCCCGACGTCGTCGTCGCCGGGTTCAACCTCAGCAACCAGTCCATCGAGGGCACCGCCTCCGTCGCCCACCAGATCCACCAACAGGCCCGCGAGGCAGGCCGGGAGATCCGCATCCTGCCCGTCCCGATGCGCGTCGAGCACGCCGAACCCGGCAAGGCCGGCCGCCGCCGCGCCTACGTCGAACAGCGCTTCGCCGGACTCGTCGCCCCCCTCACCACCGGCTCCCTCGACGAGTACTGGGGCCAGGTCGAGGTCCCCCACCACCCCGCGTTCGCCTACGAGGAGACCCTCGTCCCCTTCATCCTGCGACCCGGCACCAAATCCCTCCAACTCGACGCCTACGTACGGATCGCGCAGGAGATCAGCCGGGGCAAGGTCTCCTCCGTCCGGCCCGTCCCCGAACCCCTACGCCTCCGGTTCGCCGAACGCTTCGAGGAGGTCCGCAGCCCCGGCGGGCGCACCGCCCGGATCGTGCACGCCGCCCGCGACCGGCTGTGGGCCGAGTGGATTCGCGGCGTCCTCGCCCGGCTCGGCATCAGCTGCGAGACGACCGCCCGGTGGGACCCGAACTCCGCGCCGGCGGACGCGAAACCGTCGTACACCGTCCTCGTCGTCTCCCCCGCCCTCCAGTCCGCGCCCGCGCTCGACGCGGTCATCGAGCAGCACATGCGGGCCGCCGGGCGGCTCGGGTCGGGGGACCGGACCGACTCGATCGTCGCCGTACGGGTCGAGGAGACCCGGGTCCGGCCGCCGCTCGGCGACCTCAAGGGGCCGCACCTCCAGAACCTCGGCGAACACGAGGCCGAGGAGCTGCTGTTGGAGCACTTCGCGCAGAACGGCCAGCCCCGCACCCCGGGTTCGGGCGGGGTACGGTTCCCCGGCAGCTATCCGAGGATCTGGAAGACCCCGCCGCGAGGCGCCACCTTCCAGGGCCGCGAGGAGTGCCTCGACGCCCTGCGCGACGCCTTCCCGCCCGGCCGGCCCGTCGCCCCCGCGATCCTCACCGGACCGCTCGGCGTCGGAAAGAGCCGGATCGCCCTGGAGTTCGCCTACCGGTTCGCCTCCGACTACGACGCGATCTGGTGGCTGCGCGCCGACACCGCCACCGGCGTCCGCGACGAACTCGCGGCGCTCGGCGAGCGGTTGGGCGTCGCCCGGCGCTCCGCCACCGACGCCGTCCCCCGCACCCTGGAGGCCCTCGCCGGCGGCTGGCGGGACCACCAGCGCTTCCTCCTCGTCTACGACGACGTCCGCCGCCCCGCCGACCTCGGCGGCCTGCTGCCCGGCGGCGGCAGCCACGTCCTCGTCACCTCCGACGCCGACGACTGGCAGGCCACCGGCCGCCCGTTCGAGATCGGCATGCCCACCGAGGCCGAGGCGGGCGAGCAACTGCGCCTGCACTTCCCCGGGTTGTCGCCCGCGCTCGCCCAGGACATCCTCGACGTCTCCGGCCGCCTCCCGCAGACCGTCGAACAGGCCGCCGCCTACGTCAAGAACACCGGACTCCCGCTGCGCGAGGCCGTCGCCGCCTACGTCCGCGCCATGCGCGACCGCGCCGAGGGCCGCCGTACCCGGGCGGGCGCCGAACCCGGCTACCCGGCCGCCGCGCACGCCACCTGGGCCGTCTCCATGGAGTCGCTGCGCGCCGACCTCCCCGCCGCCGAACGGTTCCTGCTGCTCCTCGCCCACCTCTCCCCGGCCGGCGCCGCCCTCGACGTCCTGCGCAGCCCCGCCGCCCTGCGCCTGCTGGACCCCGAGAACGAGACGGCGGGCCCCGCCACCCCGGGCCGCGCCTTCCACGCGCTCTGCGAACGCGCCCTCGCCCGCATCGACTACGGCGTCGGCCGCGTCGTCGGCGACCCGATGGGCCTGCGCTTCCTGCGCGACGCCCTCACCGCCGAGGAGTTCCAGGGCTCCCGCGCCGCCGCCCACCGCGTCCTCGCCTCCCTCGTCCCGCCCGAGCCCGACGCCGGAGACCAGGGCGTGTTCGAGGAACTCGACCAGCACGTCGACCCGAGCGGCGCGGCCGGCAGCGACGACCCGGACGTACGGCGCTGGCTCGTCGGACAGGTCCGCCACCGGCGCCTCGCCCGCCGCCTCGACCCCGCCCGCACACTCGCCGAACAGCTCCTGGAGACCTGGACGGAGCGCCACGGCACACTCGAAGTCACCACCGACGTACCGACGTTGCGGCTCGCCGTCGAACTCGGCAACGTCCACCGGGACGCGGGCCGCTTCGCCGACGCCGAGGAGATCAACCACCGCGCGCTGAACCGGCTGCGCGCCCAACTCGGCCTGGAACACCCCTACACCCTGCGCTCCGCCACCGGCCGGGGCGCCGAACTGCGCGCCCTCGGCCAGGTCCAGGACGCGTTCGCCGAGGACCAGTCGACCGCCGACATCCTCACCACGGTCTTCGGCGCCGACAACCCCTACAGCCTGATGGCGTTTCTCAACCTCGGCCTCTCCCTGGCCATGGTCGGCATGACCGCCGAAGCCCTCGACCTGCACCGCGAGACCTACGAACGCTGCCGCCGCGTCCTCGGCATCCAGCACGAGCTGACCCTCAGCCTCGCCGTCCAACTCGGCTGCCGCTACCGGGAGTCCGGCGACTACGCCACCTCCCTCGCCCAGCTCCGGCAGGCGTTCGCGGACGCCGAACGCCACCACGGCGAGTCCGACCCCGTCACCCTCTACGCGGGCCGCGCACTCGCCGCGACCCTGCGCCGCACCGGCCGCCACGACCCCGACCGGCTCAGCACCGCCCGCAAGTGCGACGCGGACGCCATGGCGGGCTGGCTCGCCTACGCCGGACCCGACCACCACGAACGCCTCGCCGCCGGGCTCGCGTTGGCCGCCGACCTGCGGCTCCTCGGTGAGCACGCGCAGGCGTGCCGGCTCGCCGAGGACTCCGTGCGCGGGTACGCGGCCTGGCACGAGGGCCACCCCTTCCACCGCATCGCGCAGGCCGACCTCGCGCTGTGCCGGCGCTCCGCGGGCATCCTCGACGGCATGCTCGAAGCCGGCGAACAGGGCTGGCGGGGACTCGCCGAAAGCCTGGGCGACGACCATCCGCTGACGTTGATCGCCGGGCTCGACCACGCCAACGCCCTGGTGTACGTGGGGGAGTCGGCCGCCGCTCTCGACCTCGACCACCGCATCTACGAACGCCTGCGCGTCCGGTGCGGCGACGACCATCCCCTCACCGCGTTCGCCGCCGGCAACCTCCAGGACAGCCAGGCCCGTACCGCCGGCGCACCGGGTGCCGCGCGGACCGAGATCGATCTGGACATACCGTACATCTGATCGAGCGTCAGGGGCCGAATCCGGGGCATGAGGTGGTGACTTGACAGTGCGAGAGAGGGGTACGGCCGTGCGGGACGGGCGGGAGTGGGGGCAGCCCTGGTCGGTCGCGGTGCTCTCGCCCTGGCGGGGAACCGGGGCGAGCCTCGTCACGGCGACCGCCGGGGCGCTGATCGACGCGGAGATGGGGGCCAAGGGGCAGGACGTCGTCCTCATGGACGCGGATGTGGAGAACGCGGGGCTGACGGCGCTGTTGGACGCGTGGCGGGGCGGCGGGTCCGGGGGTGGTTCCGGGGGCGGTTCGGGATTCGGAGCCGGGTTCGGTTCCGGGATCGGTTCCGGGTTCGTCGACGAACAGGCGTGCGGGCTGCTCGGGTTCGCCAAGGAGGAGACGGTCGCGCTGGGGGACCGGGCCGCCCAGCCGATGCTGCGGGGGCTGCGCTCCCGGGACGGGCTCAGCCGGGACATGTCCCTCCTCACCGGCCTGCGCGGCAGGGGGAGTTCGGCGTTCACGGAGCGGCGCGACCTGCCCGAGATCGTCGGGCGGGCCACCGAGTCCCTCGCCGAGGTCGCCGGCTGCCTCCTCGTCGACTGCGGGACCGGCTGGGGGCCGTGCGCGCGCCGGGTGTGCGAGACCGTCGAGCACGTCTTCCTCGTCGGCCCGCCGGACGGCCGTACCCATCCCGCCGTACGCCGGCTCACCGCCGGCCTCGAACAGGCGGGGCTGCTGCGCAAGCTCGCGGGGTACGTGGCGAACAGACCCGGTCCGGGTCCGCGACTTTCCGGCCGGAATCCGCGAAACCGGGTTGGAGCCGGACCTTCCAGGGACACACTGGCAGTACGCACGATTCTCGACCTGCCCTATGACCCCCGAGCCGCGCAGACCGTCGCCCAGGGGGCGCTGCCCGGCCCGCAGAGCCCCTACGGCAAGGCGTTCCGCGAGGGCCTCGAAGCGCTCGAACCCGACCTGTTCCGCACCGGCTTCGGCCCAGGCGGCCACTGAGGAGGCGTGGTGGACACCGCGGACCCCGACCGAACCGACACTCCCACCGGGATCTCGACGGTGACCCCGCTGCGGCTGCGCGCCGCCCATGTCACCGACGCCAGCGACGACTTCGTCGCCCTGTGCGCGCAGGCGCTGCACCCGCACGGGCTGCACCACGTCGCCGCCTACCACCGGGGTGTCTACAACTACTCCGTGGACATACTGGAGTCGGTCACCGAGGACGCCGCCGTCGACCGCGACCTCTACATCCGCGTCGGCCGCCAACTCAACTTCCTGCTCGGCCGGATGGACCGCGCCCTGCGCCCAGCCGAGAGCGGCCGGCTGATCCGTACGGTCCTCAGACTCGGCGAAGCCTCCGTCTTCCACTACTACGTCCGCCCCGGCGAGTACCTCACCGGCGTCTCCCTCGGCGCCGAGCACGACGAGTCCGGCGACCGCGCGATGGCCGCGCTCGCCACCCGGTTCGCCGCGACCCTGCGCCAACGCGGCCTGAACTACGGGGGGTTCGAGGAGGACGCCTTCAAAGGGGCGCCGCCGGGGGCGAGTCCGGGCGGGCCCACCACGGTCGCCGAGGCCCTGCACACCGACCGCTCCGGCGCCGTCGGCCCGCACGCCGAGGCGCTCCTCGCGGCCTGCTCCGCCGCCCTGTCCGTCGAGGACCTGCACTACGTCGCCTACCTCGACCCGGCCGGCTTCCTCTCCGCCGACGTCCTCGAACTCGCCCCGCTCGCGCCCTACTTCCGCAACATCAGCCGCCAGAGCCGGCGCGACCGCTACCAGGACATCGCGCAGCGGCTGCCGTTCGTCGTCGCCCGCCTCAACCACTCCCTCAAGGCGGTCCTGCCCGGCCGGCTCACCCGGACCGTCCTCGACGTCGACGAGGGCGCCCTCTACTACTCCGTCGTCGGCGACGGGCCCTTCCTTCTCGGCGTCACCCTCAACCAGGACCGGGTCTTCCACGCAGACCTCAGGATGGCCGGGCTGACCGGCGCGGTCGAGCACGTCCTCGCGACCGGCCCGTGACTGTGTGAGCACGTGAGCCCGTGAGACAACTCGGCTTACTGATCGGCCTGTTGGCGGCGGGCTGGGCGGTCGGACAGGGCACCGGCGAGGTCGCCGGGTCCGGCGCGTTCCTGTTCCTGACGATGCTGCTGCTCGCCGTCGGCCTCTACGGCAGCACCTCCGGCATCTCGGTGCGCGAGGCCCGCGAACACGTGGGGCTGCTGAGCCTCGCGGTGACGGTCGGGGTGGTCGCCAAAGCGGCGTTGATCGCTCTCGCGCTGTGGGCCGTGGTGAGCGATCCGGCGTATCTCGTCCTCGCGGTCACCGTCGCCCAGATCGACCCCCTCTCCGTTGCCGCCCTGCGCGACTCCTCCCGCATGTCCCCGCGCGCCAAGACGATCCTCTCCGTGTGGGCCTCCTTCGACGACCCGGTGACCGTCCTCCTCACGGCGTTCACGGTCCCCCTGGTCGCCGACGGCGAGGGCCTCGGCGGCTCCGCGAACGGCTACGCCTCCCAACTCGCCTGGAGCGCCGTGCTGGTGGCGGGCGCGGGGCTGGCCTGGCTCGCGGTACGACGATGGCGCGGGCGCCTCGCGGACGTCACCGGAGCCGTCCTGGTCGTGGGCATGCTGGTGCCGGCCGCGTCGTACACGCTGATGCTCGGGATCGCGGTCGTCGGGCTGTTCTTCCGGCCCGCGTTCCTCGGGCGCTGGGTCGGCACGGTCACCCAAGTCGCTTACGCCGTCGCCGCGTTCCTGCTGGGGATGCTCCTCGTCGGGGGCGTCGGCGTCGGGTACGGGCTCGTCCTGGGCGCCGCCGCGTTCGCCGCGCACGCCGTCGTCGCGTCCGTCCTGACCCGCCGACTCGGCCGCGCCGACCGGGTGCTGCTCGCCCTCGGCCAGCAGAACGGGGTCACGGCCATCGTCCTCGCGCTCTCCCTCGAACCGGCCTTCCCGAGGGCCCCGGCGATCGTCGCGCCCGCGATCGTGACCGTCAACCTGCTGCACTACGCGGCGAATTACCTGGCGGGAAAGCCGAACGGCCCGGCCCCGTGGAGATATCGGGGGCCGGGCCGTCGTAGTAGCCGGGGTTCAGGTACGGCTACGGCTGGAAGCGCAGGACCTGCGGGTCGTGGTCGCTGATCTGGTCGTGGAACTCCGAGTTGATGTGCACGGAGTCGTACTCGAAGTCGCAGGAGCGGCGGATCGAGGGGCTGATCAGGATCTGGTCGAGGACCTGGGCGTTGCCCTGGTAGACGTAGGAGTAACGCTCGTTCTTCGGCAGGGACTTGATCGCCGACCAGAGGGCGCCGTCGGTCTCCAGGATCTTCGCGGTGTCGGAGAACTCGAAGTCGTTGATGTCGCCGAGCGCGATGACGTCCGCGTTCTTCTGCGTGTCGAGGATGTTCTTGACGAACGCGTTGACCAGCGTGGCCTGCTTGTGGCGCTGGACCTCGGAGGAGCGGGCCGGGGGCTGGTACTGCGAGGTCAGAGCCTGGTCGCCGCCCTTGGAGTTGAAGTGGTTGGCGATCAGGAAGACGGTCTTGCCGCGGAAGGTGAACTCGCCCACCAGCGGCTTGCGGCTGCTCTTCCACGCCTCGTTCGCCGGGTCGATCCGGCCCGGGGAGACGGTCAGTTCGGCCTTGCCGCGCACCTTCGTGACCCCGACGGCCGTCGTCGCGTCGCCGCCCGCGCGGTCCGTGAAGGAGACGCGCTGCGGGTTGAAGAGGAACACCTGGCGGATGTTGCCGCCGGGCTCGCCGCCGTCCTGGCCGTCGACCGGGGAGATCGAACGCCAGTCGTACTTCGGGCCGCCGGCCGCGACGATCGCGTCGATCAGCTTGGTGACCGTGACGTCGGCGGCGGTCGTGCCGTCGTTCGTCGCGCCGTTGTTGTCCTGGATCTCCTCCAGGGACACGATGTCGGGCGACTTCAGGTTGTCCACGATCGCGGCGGCGTGCTCGGCGAAGGTGTTGTCCGAGGGGTCGAGGTTCTCGACGTTGTACGTCGCGACCGCGAGCTCGCCCCGGGACTGCTTGCGGGTCGACTCGCGCTGGACGCCCGCGCTCTTCAGCGTGCCGAGCCGGCTCGCGACGAGGGTGTAGCCGCCGAACTGGTTGTAGTCGAGCGGGCCGGCCGTCGCACCCGACAGGGTGTCCCCTACATTCGCCACCGGGAAGTCGGCGGTCGCGCCGAGCGACTGGATCTGGAGGCGGCCGGTGTTCTGCGACCCGTACGACCCGTAGACCGTGCCGCCGCGGCGGTTCACGTTCTCCCACGGCTTCACCGTCACCCACAGCTCGGTGAACGGGTCCGTGGCGCCGACCACACGGGCGTCGGCGACCTGGACGTTCATGCCCTCCAGGGACTCGTAGTAGTCCAGGGCGTACTTCTGGGGGAGGAGGGGCAGGGCGTTGACCGAGCCGTTGGCCGCGGTGTCGCCCGCCGGCGCGTACGCCGCCGGGACCGACCGGGCGCTGATCACGACCGGGGCCGGGACGGCGTTGCCGCTGGAGACGACCGTGGTGGTCGGCTTGGTGATCTCGGTGATCGCCTGGTTCCCGGAGGCCGTGCCGCCGGGGACGAACTCGGAGACGGTGCCGGTGACGGTGACCGCGTCACCCACGGCGACGCCCTTGGGGGTGGAGCTGGTGAAGACGAAGACGCCCTCACTGGTCGCCGGGTTGTCGTCGGGGTTCGGGTCCTGAATCCAGAAACCTCTGGACGAGCCGTACGTACGGATACCCGTGACGATGCCCGCGACGTCCGTCACCTGCTGGCCGGCGTACGGGGAGATCCGGGTCGTGCCCTGGATGTCGTGGATGCGGACGGTGTCCGCGTGCGCGGGCGAGACGAGGACGACGGTGGACGCGGCCGAGCAGACGGCGGCGACGGTGAGCGCGGCGAGACGCGCGGACGACTTGCTGGGCAAGTGATCCCTCCGGGGCGGGACGACGGGGCAAGGACGGCAAGGCGCGTGGGGGGAGTGCGGGCGGCTGGGACGAGTGTGGCAGGTACGTGACACGCGTAGAACCAGGAGTGCGGGTGAACAGTTGTTCCGTGGTTTCTACGCGCGTCAATCTCCTTGCTGATCGAGCCACTTGTCAAGGTTTCAGCCATGTACGGGGGTGGGCGGGCAGATGAACCGGGTGGCATGGGGCGAAACCCGTCTAGGCTTCGGAGTGGGTCGTACGGGTCCGGTCAGGGCCGTACCCGTAGTACTTCCGTCCGCTAGGAGAATCAGCCGATGTCAGACAGCTCCCCCCTGCCGCCCGTGCGGCTCGCCCCCGAAGCGGAGCTGGCCCGGGAGGCGCTGGCCGCGCCGCTGCTGTCGCGGGCCGCGCGGCTCGCCAGGTGGGCCGGCCCCGGGACCCGGGTGGACGCCGGGGGCGGGCTCGTGGACGAGCAGCTGCCGGCCGCCGCCGAGGAGCTGGGGCTGACCGGGGAGGACGCGGAGGCGTACGCGAGCGAGGCGTGGCGGGTCGCCGTGGACGCCGGGCTCGTCGAGATCCTCGACGAGGAGGCCGGGACCGTCCGGACCGGCGAGGACCTCGCCCTGCTGACCGGCGGCTCCCCGCACGACGTCCTGGCCGTCTGGCTCGCCGCCCTGGAGACGGTCCTCGCGGACGCCGGCACCCCCGACCTCGACGCGCTCATGGAGGTCATGGACGAGGGCGGCCGGGTCGACTTCTCCGAGCTGGACTGGGACCCCGAGGCCGAGGCGGAGTTCCTCGACGGCGTCCTCGGCAACCTCTACCTGCTCTCCGTCAGCGAGGACGGCCCCGGCGAGGGCCCCGTCCCGCTGCCCGCGCTGGCCGCCTCGATGATCGTCCCCGGGGACATGGGCGAGCCCACCAACGACGTCCTGGAGCAGGTCTCCGACGCGATGATGCGGCTCGACGACCAGTTCCGCCTCCTGGAGCCGGTCGGGCTCGTCGAGTACGAGCCGGTCGACGAGGCGCTGATGGAGGGGGACGTCCCGGAGGGCGTCGACGAGACGGACGTCTCGCGGTACGGGATGGTCCGGCTGACCGCCCTCGGCCGGTACGGGCTGCGGGCCCGGCTCCTCGACGCCGGGTTCGCCGTACCGGCGGTGGGGGAACTGGCCGACAAGGGCGCCGACGCGCTGCTCGACGGGACCGTCGGGTACGGGTCGCTGGCCGCCCGGGCCGAGACCGAGCTGTGGCTCGGGCAGCGGCAACCCCTCGACGCGGCACGGGAGTTGCTGTCCGCCGCGCGGGGCGCCGACGAAGGGGCCCCGCTGCGCCGGCTGCGGTGCCAGCAGGCGCTGTCGCTGGTCGGGGCGGAGGCGGAGCCGGCCGTACGGGAGGTGCTGGACGACGCCGAGCTGGGCGGGCTCGCCCGGGTGTGGCTCAGTGAACTGGGCTTCGCGGACGTGCCGGCGCCGTCCGAGGAGATGGTGTTCTGGCTGACCATCGACACGGTCGCCGCGCAGCTCGCCGCGGAGGGCAACTCCGAGGAACTCCAGGCGCTGGTCGAGGGGTTGGCGGCGCAGCACGACGGGTTCTTCGCGGCGGTGTGGCGGGTGGGGCATCCGGCGACGGCGGACGTGCTGGAGGCGATGGGGCGGCTGCACCCCGACAAGAGGGTGGCCAAGGAGGCTCGTAAGGCGGCGTTCAAGGCGCGGTCGCAGCAAGGGGGTTGAGCGGTGGGGCGGTCGCGGGGACGATGGCGGGGGTTGGGCCACCCGGCATTGGCGCTTTGTTAAAGCGGCGTTCAAAAGAGAGCGGGATCGTGTCGGCGGACCTTCGTGCGCCACCCTCCACCGGCACAAACGACCGTCTCAGGAGACACCATGTCGCTCACCCGCAGGGACTTCGCCACGAGATCCGCGCTCACCGGCGCCGGGATCGCGCTGGCGGGCAGCGCCGGGGCGCTCGCGTCCGCCCCGGGCGCCCTCGCCTCCACCGACGTCGACGGCTGCGAGCACGGGGGAGTGGGGTACGGGCCGCTGCTGCCCGACCCCAAGGGGCTGCTGGCGCTCCCCGCCGGGTTCTCGTACCGGGTGATCACGCACAGCGGGAAGACCAGGCTGGAGTCGGGCGAGTTCACGCCGTCCAACCACGACGGCACGGCCACCTTCGACGGGCCGCGCGGGACGACCCTCCTCGTCAATAACCATGAGCTGAAGGGCCCGCGTGCGAACTGGGCGCACCCGGTGCCGCTGACCGAGGGCCTCGTGTACGACCCCGGCGCGTCCGGCGGCTGCACGGTCGTCGAGGTCCGGCCCGACGGACGGGTCGCGGAGTGGGTCGGGATCGCCGGGACGTCCACCAACTGCGCGGGCGGGCGCACCCCTTGGGGCACCTGGCTGACCTGCGAGGAGAACTCCGACCGGGCCGGCAGCAACGGCATGACCAAGGACCACGGGTACGTCTTCGAGGTCGATCCGATCGACCGGCGGGCCAACAAGGACCCCAAACCCCTCAAGTTCTTCGGGCGTTACGACCACGAGGCCGTCGTCATCGACCCGAAGCGCGGCCACGCCTACCTCACCGAGGACGCCGCGAGCCCCAACGGCCTGCTGTTCCGCTGGACCCCGCCGAAGGGTTTCGAGCACGGCCGGGGCAGGTTCCGCACCCTCGCCGACGACGCCGGTGTCCTCCAGGCGCCTAAGTGCTTCGACTCCGGCGGCAAGTTCGTCGACGACCTGTCCCGGGCGACCAGGACGGGCACGGTGTACGGCGTCGACTGGATCGACGTACCCGACCGCGACGCGAAGACCGTCGCCGTGCGCAAGCAGTTCGCCGATGGGGAGATCACCCGCGCCCGCAAGCTGGAGGGCATGTGGTGGGGTGACGGCGGCGCCTACCTCGTCTCCTCCTACGCCCGCTCCGAGAGCCCCGTCCAGCACGACGGCCAGGTCTGGTTCTACGACCCCAAGCGCCGCACCCTGACCCTGAAGGTCCTCCTGGGCGTCAACCCCGACCCCGCGAAGGACGGCGCCTTCGACGGCCCCGACAACATCACCGTCTCCCCCTACGGCGGCCTCGTCATCGCCGAGGACGGCGAGGGCGTCCAGCACCTCTTCGGCGCCACCGACTCCGGCCGCACCTACCCCATCGCCCGCAACGAACTCAACGCCGGCACCGAAGACGCCCCCGAATACAGCGAGTTCACCGGCGTCACCTTCTCCCCCGACGGCCACACCCTCTACGCCAACATCCAGACACCGGGCATCATGCTGGCGATCACGGGGCCTTGGAAGCGGCAGCGGCGTTAATTCGTTCGACCCCCACGGGCCGCGCCTCCTAGAGTCGGAGACACGAAAGCAACGCACCTCCCGGTGCGCAGACCGCGGTTACTTCTCTTCCAAAGAATCCGATACCGCAGTCGACTTGATCTCGGGAGGCGCGGCTTGTGGTGGGTGTCCGGTGCGCAGGCAACGGTTACTTCCTTGGATCGGGCGGTTGCGGGTTCGAATCCCGTCGCCGGCTTTGGGCCGGCGTAGCTCAATCCGGTAGAGCACCTGAATTAGTCCGTCGCCGACTCCTGACCTCGGACACCTTCCACGCGCCGTGCCTCCCCTCCTGACTCACTGAATTTCGGGGGGAATTCACCATGGCTCGTTTCAACACGCGTGCCACGAAGGCGCGCACGACCTCTCCCGTCGCCACCACCGGCCGTACCCTGCGTACCGCCGAGGGCGGTCGCGGACACGAGCGGGACGCGCGCTCGGAACTCTTTCTGCTCGCGGTCGCCAATTTCGTCTCCCAGGACACGTTCTACGAGTCCGGCGCCGACCGCGACAACCGGTTCGCCACGCTGGTACGCCAGTTGGCGGTCTCCGATCCCGACTGGACGGCGGGACTGCTCGGCTGGCTGCGCGGTGAGGGCAACCTCCGTACGGCGGCCGTGGTCGGCGCCGCCGAGTACGTACGGGCGCGGCTCGCGGCCGGCGCCACCGACGGCCCCTCGAACCGGCAGGTCGTCGACTCCGTACTGCAACGCCCGGACGAGCCCGGCGAGTTGCTCGCGTACTGGACGGCGGCGTACGGCCGGAACATCCCCAAGCCCGTCAAGCGCGGCGTCGCCGACGCCGTACGGCGGCTGTATCACGCCAAGTCCCTGCTGAAGTACGACACTTCGGGCAAGGGATACCGCTTCGGCGACATCCTCAACCTGGTGCACGCCGCGCCGGACCCGGCGAAGCCCTGGCAGGGCGAGCTGTTCCGGTACGCGCTGGACCGGCGGCACCACCCGGAGGCGGCGGTCCCGCCGGTGACGGATCAAGTGCTGGTCGCCAACCGCGAGTTGATGGAACTCCCGGTCGAGCGGCGGCGGGCGGTCGTCACCTCGCCCGGCGGCGCCGAGCGGCTGGCGGCGGCCGGGATGACGTGGGAGGCGCTGGCGGGCTGGTTGCAGGGCCCGATGGACAAGGCGGCGTGGGAGGCGGTGATCCCGTCGATGGGGGCGATGGCGCTCATCCGGAACCTCCGCAACTTCGACGAGGCCGGAGTCTGCGACGAGGTCGCCGCCCAGGTCGCCGCGCGCATCAGCGACCCCGAACAGGTCGCCCGTTCCCGGCAGTTCCCGTTCCGCTACCTCGCCGCGTACCAGCACGCGCCCTCGCTGCGCTGGGCGTACCCGCTGGAGCGGGCGCTCGGCCACTCGCTGGCCAACGTGCCCGCGCTGCCCGGCCGTACGCTCGTCCTCGTCGACCGCTCCGGCTCCATGTGGTCCCGCCTCTCGGACCGTTCGCAGCTCAACCGGGCCGACGCGGCGGCGATCTTCGGCACGGCGCTCGCGCTGCGCGCCGAGGACGCGGACCTCGTCGAGTTCGGTACGACGAGCAGGCGCCTCGACATCGACAAGGGGGAGTCGGTGCTGCGGGTCCTGAAGCGCTTCGGCGACCTCGGCGGCACCGACACGGTCTCCGCGATCCGCGCCCACTACCGGGGCCAGGACCGGGTGCTGATCGTCACCGACGAGCAGTACGCGTACAGCTCGCACGGCGACCCGACCGAGCAGGTCCCGGCCGACGTCCCGGTCTACACCTGGAACCTCGCCGGCTACCGGGCGGGCCACGGCCCCTCCGGGAAGGCGAACCGGCATACGTTCGGCGGGCTTTCGGACGCCGCGTTCCGGATGGTGCCGCTCCTTGAGCGGGCCAGGAACGCCGACTGGCCCTGGAACGCCTGAGACCGAGGCCCGCACTCCGGGGGAGTGCGGGCCTCGCGCCCGCCCTCACCCTTGGCCAAGCCCTTGCCCTCGATCTGACTGACATTTAACATTTCAATTATGGAAGCCATAAGACCGGTCGGCCGCACCCTCCTCAGGGACCGCGCCTGCGAGGCCATTCGGGACGCGATCGTCAGCGGGGAGATCGAACCCGGCGCGGTGGTGCGGGACATCGACCTGGCCGAGCGGCTCGGCCTGTCACGGGCCCCGGTCCGCGAGGCGTTCGCCCGGCTCGTCGACGAAGGGCTGCTGGAGAGCAAGCCGCAGAGCTACACGCGGGTCACGCCGCTCGTCGCGAGCGAGGTACGGGACGCCGCCGCCGTCGTCGGCGCCATGCACGAGCTGGCGGCCCGGGTCGCCGTGACCCGCCTCACCCTGGCCGACATCGCGGCCATGCGCACCGCCAACGAACGGTTCGCGGACGCCGTCGTCGCGGGCGACGTCGACGCCGCGCTCCTCGCCGACGACGAGCTGCACGACGTACTCGTCCGCGTCGGCGGCAACCGCGCCGCCGCCTCGACGATCGCCCGCTACACCCCGCTCATCCGCCGGCTTGAGCGCCGCCGCTTCGGGGAGGGCGGCAACTGCCGCTCCGCCGGGCTGCACGACCAGCTGATCGACGCGTGCGAGGCCGAGGACGTGGACGAGGCGGTGCGGGTCACGGCGGAGATCTGGCGGGGGCTGGAAGAACTCGTCGACCTCGCCTGAGACCCGGCATCCCCTGAAGTCCCCCTGAGACACGTTCGGGAGAACCTCATGTCCCTTTCCTCGTACGACCGTTACCCCCTCCTCTTCGGTCCCTCCCCCGTCCACCCGCTGGAACGCCTCACCGCCCACCTCGGCGGCGCCTCGCTGTGGGCGAAGCGCGAGGACTGCAACTCCGGTGTGGCGTACGGCGGCAACAAGACGCGCAAGCTGGAGTACCTGGTCGCCGACGCCCTCGCGAAGGGGTGCGACACGCTCGTCTCGATCGGCGGGGTGCAGTCCAACCACACCCGCCAGGTCGCGGCCGTCGCCGCCCGCGCCGGGCTCAAGTGCGTGCTGGTGCAGGAGAGTTGGGTTGACTGGCCGGACGCCGTGTACGACAAGGTCGGCAACATCCTGATCAGCCGGCTCGCCGGGGCGGACGTCCGGCTGGTCAAGGCCGGGTTCGGGATCGGGTTCAAGGAGAGCTGGGAGCAGGCGCTGCGGGAGGTCGAGGAGTCGGGCGGCACGCCGTACGCGATCCCGGCCGGCGCCTCCGACCATCCGCTCGGCGGGCTCGGGTTCGCCGGATGGGCGTACGAAGTCGCGCAGCAGGAAGCCGAGTCGGGCGTCTTCTTCGACACCGTCGTGGTCTGTTCCGTCACCGGCTCCACGCAGGCCGGGATGGTCGCCGGGTTCGCCGCCCTGGCGGAGGCCGGTGGCCGCCCGCGCCGGGTCCTCGGCATCGACGCCTCCGCGAAGCCCGCCGCGACCCGTACCCAGATCGCCCGCATCGCCCAGGGAACCGGTCGACTCATCGGCGTCAAGCGCGAGTTGACCGAGGACGACGTCGAACTCGACGAGCGCTACCACGCCGGGATCTACGGCATCCCCGACGACACCACCCTCGACGCGATGCGCCTCGCGGCCCGCACCGAGGGGATGGTCACCGACCCCGTGTACGAGGGCAAGTCGATGGCCGGCATGGTCGACCTGGTCCGGCGCGGCGAGATCGGCGCGGACTCCACCGTCCTGTACGCCCACCTCGGCGGCCAGCCGGCGCTGAACGCGTACAGCGCGCTGTTCTGAGCGCACGCGGCGATCGCGTTCCCGTGATGGCCGGATACAGTTCACCCGTGTGGGCCGACGAAGAGCGGCGGAAGCCGCGTATCGACCAGTCCGACGGACCTAGCCGCCGGGCCACCATCCATGACGTGGCCCGGCTGGCGGGCGTCTCCCGCCAGACGGTCTCCCGCGCGGTCAACGACAAGGGCGAGATCGATCCGGCGACCAAGGAACGCGTCCTGGAGGCCGCCCGGCTGCTGAACTACCGGCCGAGCCGGTTCGCGCGCGGCCTCGTCCGCAAGGGCACGGTCACGGCCGGACTGGTCATCCCCGACCTGATGAACCCGTTCTTCCCCGAGGTCGCCGCCGGGGTCCTGGAGGCCGCCGAGCAGCGCGGCTGGCAGGTCGTCGTCTGCGACACCCGCTCCGACGACGTCCGCGAGCGCGAGGCGCTGGACATGCTGTCCCACCAGGCGGACGCGGTCGTCGGCTACTTCAAGAACGAGGACGACGTCCTCGCCCGCCACCTCGGCGGCGTCCCCCTCGTCCTGCTGGAGCGCGGCCCGCAGCAGACCCGGTTCGCGGCCGTCGGCATCGACGCGGCGGGCGGCCTGGAACGCGGGATGGCGCACCTCGTCCGCGCGGGACACCGTCGTATCGGCATGCTCGACGGCGACCGGGGGCCCCTGCCCGGGCCCCGGCGGGAGGCGTTCCTCGCCGAGGCGCGGCGGCACGGCCTCGACCTCGACGAGCGGTGGATCGTCTGCTGCCCCGAGCACAGCGTCCTCGGTGGCGAGACCGGCATGGAACGGCTGCTCGACGCGCACCACCCCGAGCTGACCGCCGTCTTCGGGTTCAACGACCTGATCGCGGTCGGCGCGATGCGCGCCGCGCGCAGGCGAGGGCTCAGCCTCCCCGGCGACCTCGCCGTGATGGGGTTCGACGGGCTCTCCCTCGGCGCCCTCGTCGAACCCGCGCTCACCACCCTCCACCTGGACAAACGCCGGCTCGGACGGTTGGCGATCGAGCAGGTCGCGCGGCTGCGCGCGGGGGAGGAACCCCTGTCGGGCGAGGACGCCTGGGTGATTCCCGAGCTGGTGGTGCGCGCCTCCGCCTGAGGCGGCCCGCCCTGCTGACATGACGTCAGCACATATCCCGTGTACGTGTCTTGACACTGCTTTTCAGCCGCCTCAATACTCGACGGCAACGCTCACGTGAACGTTCACGGGACAACTGACATCGTTGTCCCGCCCTGCTCTCTCCCCCCTGCCTCCCCCCGCCTTCTTCCCCGTAAAGCGAGCCGCGCGTGATGGAACACCGAACGATGTCCCGTAGACGCCTGCTGGGGGTCTCCCTCGGCGGCGCGGGCGGGACCCTGCTGGGGCTGTCCGGGTGCGGGGCGGCCAGTGGCTCGGCCTCGGCCGGCACCGATCACCTCAGCCTCTGGTACTGGAAAGGCGCGCTGAGCGACAAACTCCTCGCCACCGCCCGCAGTTCGGTCCCCGGCGTGCCGGGGCTGCGGGTGCGGGGCGCGCAGATGCCGTCCGGCGAGATCGACTCGAAGGTGCGCACCAGCCTCGCCGCGCGCGCCTACGTCCCCGACATCACCGTCGCGAACTCCGACAACCTCGCGACGTTCTTCCCCGACGAGAACGAGTTCCTCGACCTGCGGGACTTCGGCGCGCAGAAGGTCCAGGACCAGTACCTCGACTGGAAGTGGAAGAGCTGCTTCACCCCGTCGGGCCGCATGATCGGCTTCCCGCTCGACGCCGGTCCGACGGCCCTGTACTACCGCCGGGACCTCTTCCAGAAGGCCGGGCTCGCGTACGAGCCCGCGGACGTCGCCGAGGCGGTCTCCACCTGGGAGAAGTACATCGCCGCCGGACGCGCCCTGAAGACGAACGGCGTGTTCCTGGTCAGCAACATCGGCAACGTCTTCCAGCAGGCCATGCTCCAGTCGACGAAGCAGTTCGTCGACTCCGGCAACCGCTTCATCGGCGACCAGGCGCATGTCCGGCGGGCCTGGGACACGGCCGTCGAGATCCTCCGCCAGGGCCTCGCCGCCAGAATTTCCGACGGCACACCCGACTACAACGCGGCGATGACCGGCAGCAGGATCGCCACCATGACGACGGCCGTCTGGGCGATCAACGGTCTCAAGGACACCGCGCCGAAGACCTCCGGGCTGTGGCGGCTGACGACGATGCCGAACGGCCCGGCGAACTACGGCGGTTCGTACATGACGCTGACCCGCTACTGCCGGGAGCCGGAGCGCGCGTTCGCCTTCCTGACCTGGCTGCTCAGCCCGGCCAACCAGCTCAAGTCCTACCAGGAGATGGCCCTGTTCCCCACCACTCCGGCCGCCTACGCGAACCCCGCGATGCACGAGGCCGACCCCTTCTTCGGGGGCCAGCGGCCCATCGACGTGTTCGGCCCGGCGGCGCAGAACGCGCCGGTCGTCTACTTCAGCCCGTACGAGGAGATCGCCAACACCCCGTTCTTCCAGGAGCTGACCAACGTCCAGACGCTCGGCAAGAACCCCGAACGGGCCTGGCGGGACGCGGTGAACGGCGCCGAGTCCGCCCTGATCAGAGTGGGGGTGAGCTGACATGGCGACGGTCGCCGAGCGCAGCCGCGCGCAGAAACGGCCGCTGGTCCGCCGTACCTCGTCCACCGCGCCCGGCGGGAACCGGCGTCATCTCGGGCCGCTGCTCGCCATCGCGCCGTTCTACGTGCTGTTCGCGGTGTTCGGGGCGTTCCCGGTGGTGTTCTCGCTCTACCTGTCCTTCCAGGACTGGGACGGCATCGGGAGCATGCGCTACGTCGGGGTGCAGCAGTACAAGTGGCTGCTGGAGGACTCGGTGTTCTGGCACTCGGTGCTGAACACCTTCGAGATCTGGTTCCTCTCGACGGTCCCGATGCTGTTCCTCGCGCTGGTGATCGCGTTCCTGCTGCATTCGCAGGTGCGGTTCGGCGGGGCGTACCGGGTCGCGTACTTCGTGCCGAACGTGACGTCGATGGTCGCGATGACGATCGTCTTCGGGTCGGTGTTCGCGCAGAGCGGGCTCGCCAACTCGGGCCTCAGAGCGGTGGGGTTGGACGGCGTGGGGTGGCTGTCGTCCGAGTGGGGGATCAAGTCGGCGATCTCGCTGATGATCATCTGGCGATGGGTCGGGTACAACGCGCTGATCTTCCTCGCCGGTATCCAGGCCATCCCGACCGAGCACTTCGAGGCGGCGCGGATGGACGGCGCGAACAGCTGGCAGACGCTGTTCCGGGTCGTCGTACCGCAGTTGAAGCCGGTGATCCTGTTCGCCGCGATCACCTCCAGCATCAACGGCCTCCAGATCTTCACCGAGTCGCAGGTGCTGTTCCAGACCGACGACGTCGGGACCACGGGCGGGCCGGGGCAGGAGGGCATGACGATCGTGCTCTACCTGTGGCAGAAGGCTTTCAAGGACCACCAGTTCGGGTACGGCGCCGCGATGGGCTGGGTGCTGTTCGCGATCATCGCGCTGTTCACGATCGTCAACTGGCGTCTGGTGTCCGGGAATCGGGACAAGGGGGCGCGCCGTGGCCGCTGAACAGAACAACGCCGGGCTCGCGATCGGCTCCGGCAGCAGGGTCACCCGGATCTGTGTCCGTGTCGTGCTGCTGCTGGGTGTGCTGGTCTCCCTCTTCCCCTTCTACTGGCTGGTGGTGATGGCGTCCGGCACGACGCAGGACATCTACCGCTACCCGCCGAAGCTGGTCCCCGGGCCGCATCTGCTGGACAACATGAAGCGGGTGATCGACTCCGTCGATTTCTTCGGCTCCCTCTTCAACACGGTCGTCGTCGCCGTGGTCGGTACGGCGCTCGTCCTCTTCTTCGACTCGCTCGCTGCGTTCGCCTTCGCCAAGTACGACTTCCCGGCGAAGCGGTTCATGTTCGGCATGCTGCTGATGACGTACATGATCCCGGCCCAGCTCTCGCTGGTGCCGCAGTTCGTGACGATGGCGGAGTTCGGCTGGGCCGGTTCGCTGAAGGCGCTCATCATCCCCGGCGCGGCCAACGCGTTCGGCATCTTCTGGATGCGGCAGTACGCGGAGAACTCGCTGCCGGACGAACTCCTCGACGCCGGGCGGATCGACGGGGCGGGCTTCTTCCGGCTCTACTGGAAGGTCGCGCTGCCGATGTTCCGGCCCGCGCTCGCGTTCCTCGGGATCTTCACGTTCATCGGGCTGTGGAACGACTACATCTGGCCGCTGGTCGTCATGATCGACCCGGAGAAGGTGACGCTCCAGGTGGCGCTGGCGAACCTCAACGTCCTTTACCAGGCCGACTATTCGCTCGTGATGGCCGGGGCGTTGATGAGTGTCGTGCCGCTGATCATCGTCTTCCTGATCGGGGCGCGGCACTTCCTGCGGGATCTGGCCGCGGGGGCGACGAAGATGTAGCGCGGGGCGGGATCTTGGGCGCGTCCCCGGTGAGGTGTTGCCGGGGGCGCGCTGGTGTGCGGGCGGGCGGGGGTGCGTCGGCGTGGGGCCGGGGGCGTCGGGGTGAGGGCGAGGGCGAGGGTGCGTCGGGGGGAAGGCGGGGGTGCGGCGGTGCGTGTGGGGGACACCCCGTCTGGTGTCCCGGGGGCGTGGTGGTGGAGCATGCGGGAAGTGGGGAGCAACGGGACGGGTTCGCGAGGAGTTACCGGATGACGCAGGTCAAGCCCATGCGGGCGGACGCCCGCCGCAACTACGAGCGGTTGCTGGCGGTCGCCGCCGAGGCGTTCGCCGAACATGGGGAGCAGGCGTCCCTCGACGACATCGCCAAGCGGGCGGGGGTCGGGTCCGGCACGCTCTACCGCCATTTCCCCACCCGCCAGGCCCTGTTGGAGGCGGCCTACCTCGACCGTATCGAGGCGCTCGCCGTCCGGGCCGACACCCTCGGCGCCGAGCTGCCGCCCGGCGAGGCCCTCGCGGAGTGGCTCCACGAACTGTGCGTCGGGACCATCCAGATGCGCGGCATGAAGGCGCTGCTGGGGTGCGCGGCGACCGACACGCCGGTCAGCGCCTGCGGGACACGGATGAAGGAGGCGACCGAGCGGCTCGTCGAGGGGGCTCGGGAGGCGGGGGCGCTGCGGGGGGACCTGTCGACGACGGATGTGCTGCGGCTGGCCCATGGGGTGGCCACGGCCGTGGAGCTGGGGGAGGGTGAGCGGGGGCCGGACCGGGGGAGGGTGCGGCGGTATGTGGAGGTGCTGGTGGTGGGGTTGCGGGGGTAGGGGTGGGGGTGGGGGTGGGGGTGGGGGTACCCGAAAACCGGATGCCCCGCCTGCCCCGCTTTCCTACGCTCCAGCCATGGACGACACCCCCCGGCCCGACGCCCTCCTCCTCAACGTCGTGGACGTCGAGGCGACCTGCTGGCCCGGCTCCCCGCCGCCCGGCAAGGTCAGCGAGATCATCGAGGTCGGTCTGACCGTCGTCGACCTCGCCGCGCGGGAGCGGGTCGCGCGGCACCGGATTCTGGTACGTCCGGCCCGCTCCGAAGTCAGCGAGTTCTGCACCGAGTTGACGGGGCTGACACAACGGGAGGTCGACGGCGGGGTCACCTTCGCCGAGGCGTGCCGCCGACTGGCCGCCGAGCACCACGCGGGCAGCAGACCCTGGGCCAGCTGGGGCGACTACGACCGCCTCCAGTTCACCCGCCAGTGCCGGGCCACCCGTACCCCCTACCCCTTCGGCCGCCGCCACACCAACGCCAAGGCCGCCTTCACCGACGCCCACGGCCTGCGCAAACGCCCCGGCATGGCCCAGGCCCTCCAGATCGCCGGCCTCCCCCTCGAAGGCCGCCACCACAGCGGCGAGGACGACGCCTGGAACATCGCGGCCCTCGTACTCCACCTCGCGGAACGCGACGCCTGGCCGACGACGCCGGAACACCCCCACGGACAGGAGGCTCACCACCGTGGATGAGACGGCCCTCCTCGAACTCTCCGACGGCCCCGTCACCCGCAGCCGCCTCACCCGCGACCTGTCCGCGCTCGGCCTGCGGCGCGGTGACGTCGTCATGTTCCACACCCGGCTGTCCGCGATCGGGTACGTCCCGGGCGGCCCGCAGACCGTCATCGGCGCGCTCCAGGACGTCGTGGGCACGGCGGGGACCCTCATGGTGACCTGCGGCTGGAACGACGCCCCGCCGTACGAGTTCCTGACCTGGCCGGCGGAGTGGCAGGCCGCCGTCAGGGCGGAACACCCCGCGTACGACGCCGAGTCGAGCGAGGCCGACCACAACAACGGCCGTCTCCCGGAGGCGTTGCGGCGCCGGCCCGGAGCGGTACGCAGCAGACACCCGGACGCCAGCTTCGCGGCACTCGGCGCGCAGGCGGAGACCCTGACGGCCGACCACCCCTGGAACGACCCGCACGGCCCCGGCAGCCCCCTCGCGAAACTGGTCGAGCTGAACGGCCGGGTCCTCCTGCTCGGCGCCCCCCTCGACACCCTGACACTCCTCCACCACGCGGAGGCCCTCGCCGAGGCCCCCGGCAAACGCTTCGTGGACTACGAACAGCCCCTCCTCGTCGACGGCGAGCGCGTCTGGCGCCGTTTCCACGACATCGACTCGGAGGAGGGGGCGTTCGACTACTCGACCGTGGTCCCCGGGGGAACGGACCCCTTCGAGGCGATCGCCCGGGACCTGCTCGCCACGGGGTCCGGCCGCCGGGGCCGGGTCGGAGCCGCCGAGAGCCACCTGTTCGAGGCACCGGAGACGGTGGCTTTCGCGAGGGCGTGGCTGGAGGAGAAGCTGGGTGGGTAGCGGCGAGGACGGGTGTCGTACCCGGCCGGGTCGGCAGGCTCGCGGGTGCTCGGGCCGGTACCGGGGGTCGCGCTGACCGGGTAGGGCGAGAGCGAGCCGTACCGACCGCCGGTGGCACGCGGGCAACCGGGCCGTCTCACGCCGACCGGGGCCGTCTCACGCCGACCGGGGTCGGCCCGCGTCGGCATGCACGAGGGGCGTCCCGGAGAGGCGTCCCCGAGAGGCTGGCCCCGTCCGTCGTCCACCTCCCCGGCGCCCCGCCGACGACCCGGCCCCCTGCCAACGCCCCCGCGTCTCCCTCAGCGCCCCGCCAACGCCCCCCGCGTCACCTCCAGATCCGCGTCCGAGGCCAGCCCCGCGTGGTACAGCCGGATCTCCGTCGCCCCGAGCGCCCGTGCGCGCGTGAAGTCGTCCGCGAGGTCCCCGGGACGGCCCCCCATCGCGGAGACGATCCCGAAGTTCGCGGCGACGACGGCTTCCCGGCCGGTCCGGCCGAGGGAGAACGGCGGCAGGAGTTCGGGCCCGCCCGCGCAGGGCACGACGACGCCGTCCGCGACGGAGAGGATGTGGGCCGGGTCGACGCCCGGGTTGGCGCCGACGTGGTAGGTCACCGGGTCGGCGTGCAGGAGGATCTGGAAGCCCTCCGGCGCGGCTGCGCGGACGGCGTTCACGGTGGCCTCCTGGAGCGTGCGGGCCGTTTCGTCGCGCCACGCGCGCGTGGCCGTCGCGTACGTCTCGCCGAGGAGCTTCTCGACGCCGGGCCAGCCCTCGTCCTCCGCAGCGCCCTTCCACAGCGGGTCCAGGGCCTGGCGGACGGCGGCGGCGAGCGCGTCGGGGTCGGCGCCCTGACCTGCGTACCCCGCACGGCAGACGGCGCAGAAGCACAGGGCCATGAGGTACATCCCGGCGTCACCGAGAGGCACGCCGCCGGTCTTGTCGTGGGCGTGGAGGTGCTGGAGCCCGTACCAGCCGAGCGACTCCAGCTCGGTGCCGGCCGCACCGGGGCGCACGGCGGCCTCGACGGCGAGGTCGGTCAGGTACGCGCGTGTGTCCGGCTGGGCGATGCAGGGCGCCCAGGGGTAGCGGTCGCCGTACGCGTTGACCACGGACGTGGCGGGGTGCTCGGCGCCGAGGCGGGAGTTGTGCGCGAGGACGACCCAGGTGTGGATCTCCAGGCCCGCGCCCGAGAGGGCCTCGGCGGCCTCTGCGAAGGCGTCTCCGGGCGCCCAGGGCCCGGCGGGGTACGGGCGGAGGGTCCGGCCCTCCCAGCGCGTGTCAGGGGCGTACAGGACCGCCGCGTGCTCGGCGGTGACGATCCGGTGGCGGGGGTGGCGCGGCGTGAGGGCCCGCGTGGAGTGGTAGGCGGCGGCCAGGGTCACCTGCTCCACGCCGAGGGAGGCGATCCGAGCCGGGGCCCCGGGATCGCCGTTGACGTCCCAGGGGTAGACGAACGTCGACGCCTTCACTTGCTCTCCTCCTCCAGGAGCGCGTGACCGCGCTCGATCAGCCGCGCGAGCTGCTTCACATGATCCTCGGCCGGCTCGTGCAGCGGGGAGCGGACCTCGCCGACCTCCAGACCGCGCATGCGGACGGCGGCCTTGACGAGGGAGACGGCGTACCCGCGCCCCTGCGCGCGCAGTTCGACGTACGGGCGGAAGAAGCCGTCCAGGAGGCGGTGGACAGTCGTGTCGTCACCGGTGCGCAGCGCGCGGTGGAACGCGTTCGCGAGGTCGGGGGAGAAGCAGAAGACGGCGGACGAGTAGAGGGTGACGCCCAGCGCGCGGTAGGCGAGCTGCGTCTGCTCGGCGGTCGGCAGGCCGTTGAAGTACAGGAAGTCCCCGGGGATCTCGCTGCGGACGGCGCTGATGATGCGCTGCATCAGGTCGAGGTCGCCCAGCCCGTCCTTGAGGCCGATGATCCCCTCCGTGCGGGCCAGCTCCACGACGGTCTCCGGCGTGAAGACGGCGTTGTCGCGCTGGTAGACGATCACCGGGAGCGGCGTCGCGGCGGCCACCTCCCGGTAGTGCCGCAGCAGCCCCTCCTGGCCGGCGACGACGAGGTAGGGCGGCAGGACGAGCAGCCCGTCCGCGCCCGCCTCGTGCGCCACGCGCGCGTACCGGACGGCGAGCCGCGTGCCGTACCCGGCGCCCGCGACGACCGGGACGTGCCCGGCGGTCTCCTCGACGGCCGCGCGGACGCACGCCTCGAACTCGTCGAGGTCGAGCGCGTGGAACTCCCCGGTGCCGCAGCACGCGAACACGGCCGCCGCACCGGCGTCGACGCCCTGGCGCACGTGCGCGCGGAAGGCGTCGAGGTCGAGGGAGCCGTCCCGGCCGTACGCGGTGACGGGGAAGAAGAGGGGCCCGGTGGGGGCAGTGAGGCGGTCGGCGAGCGGGGCTGTCGGCACGGGCTCTCCCTGGCGGTCCGGTGGCCGCGTCCCGGAACGCGGTCACGCTTCTGATCGACGTACATATTTATGAACACGGCCACCCTAAGGAGCCCTCTCGCGGCGGGTCAAGCGGGCGGAGGCGCCTCCGAACGGGGATTTCCCGGCTTCGCGCCCCCTTGACGGGAAACGGCGGGAATCCTTAGCTTGTCCAAGCATGTGAATGACGATCACGCATACGGCCCGCCGACCGAGGAGATTCCGAGGATGCCCGCTCCGCGCACCGTCCTGCTGACCGGCGCCGCCGGTGGCCTCGGCACCCTGATGCGGGGCCTGCTCCCGGAGTACGGCTACGACCTGCGCTCCCTCGACCTCGTCCCGGTCCCCGGCGACCCCGGCGCGATCACCGCCGACCTCGCCGACCGCGACGCCCTCCGGGAGGCCGTCCGGGGTGTCGACGCGATCGTCCACCTCGCGGGCATCTCCCTGGAATCCTCTTTCGAGAAGATCCTCAAGGCAAACATCGAGGGCACCTACAACCTCTACGAGGCCGCCCGCGCGGAAGGCGTCCGCCGGATCGTCTTCGCCTCCTCCAACCACGCCGTCGGCTACACCCCGCGCCCCCAGGAGGGCGACCCGCTGATCCCGGTCGCCACCCCGCACCGCCCCGACACCTTCTACGGCCTGTCGAAGTCCTTCGGCGAGGACCTCGCGCAGCTCTACTGGGACCGGCACGGCCTGGAGACCGTCTCCGTCCGCATCGGCTCCTGCTTCGCCGAGCCGACGACCGTGCGCATGCTGTCGATCTGGATGAGCCCCGCCGACGGCGCCCGCCTCTTCCACGCCGCCCTGACCGCCGAGGACGTCGGCCACACCGTCGTCCACGGCTCGTCCGCGAACACCCGCCTGTGGTGGGACCTCGCCTCCGCGCGGGCGCTCGGCTACGACCCGCAGGACGACTCCGAGCCGTACGCCGAGAAGCTGATCGCCGAACAGGGGGAGCTCCAGCCCGGCAACGAGGCGCACGCCTACCTCGGCGGCGGCTTCGTCACCGACCCGCCGATCTGGCCGTACTGACGGTCCGGCGGCCGTACCGACTCCCCCCACGGGATCACGCGGGCGGGCACCGAACGGGCCCGCCCGCAGCCCTGTCCGGGCACCGCCCCTGCCCGCCCCGCGACGACCGCGCAGGTCCGGGCGGGCGCGCGCGTGCCCGGAGCGGGCCCGAACGGGCCGCATCCGCCGTGTGACGGACCTGTTCAGGGCCTCGGCCCGCCGGTAGAACTTCCCCCGTGAGCCCGAACGGGTCCCCTGAGGCCCCTGAGGGGCCGCTGTGTGCCCGAACGGGCATCCGACGGGAAGTAGGCGGTGGCCGTGGACGCGAGGACCGCAGAAGAGCGCCAGCGCGAGATCGTACGTGTCGCCCGCGCCACCGGCGCGGTCGACGTCAACGCCCTCGCCGCCGACCTCGGCGTGGCCAAGGAGACCGTACGGCGCGACCTGCGCGCCCTGGAGGACCACGGACTGGTCCGCCGCACCCACGGCGGCGCCTACCCCGTGGAGAGCGCCGGATTCGAGACGACCCTCGCGTTCCGCGCCACCAGCCACGTCCCGGAGAAACGCCGGATCGCCGCCGCCGCGGCCACCCTCCTCGGGGACGCCGAGACGGTCTTCGTCGACGAGGGCTACACCCCGCAGCTCATCGCCGAGGCGCTGCCCCGGGACCGCCTGCTGACCGTCGTCACCGCGTCCCTCCCCGTGGCGGGCGCGCTCGCGGCGGCCGACAACGTGTCCGTGCTGCTGCTCGGCGGGCGCGTGCGCGCGGGGACGCTCGCCACCGTCGACCACTGGACGACGAAGATGCTCGCCGGGTTCGTCGTCGACCTCGCCTACCTGGGCGCCAACGGCATCACCCGGGAGCACGGCCTCACCACCCCCGACCCGGCCGTCGGCGAGGTCAAGGCACAGGCCGTGCGGGCCGCGCGCAGGGTCGTCTTCACCGGGGTGCACACCAAGTTCGGGGCGGTGAGTTTCTGCCGCTTCGCGCAGGTGGGCGAGGTGGAGACGATCGTGACGAGCACGGCGCTGCCGGCGAGCGAGGCGCACCGGTACTCGCTGATGGGACCGCAGGTCCTGCGGGTCTGAAAAACCAACCCGGTCAATAAGTCACTTTTTCCTACGCGCCATCACCTCATAGGGAGCGTCGCATGCGCGTCCCCGTCCTGCTGTCCGCCCTCGCCCTCCTACTCCTGTCCGGCTGCTGGACCGGCGCCGGAGGGTCCGGTTCCGGCGGCGACTCCATCAACGTCCTCATGGTCAACAACCCCCAGATGACCGAACTCCAGAAACTCACCCCCGACCACTTCACCAAGGCGACCGGCATCAAGGTCAACTTCACCGTCCTCCCCGAGAACGACGTCCGCGACAAGATCAGCCAGGACTTCGCCAACCAGGCCGGCCAGTACGACGTCGCCACCCTCTCCAACTACGAGATCCCCATCTACGCCCGCAACGGCTGGCTCCACCCGATGGACGACTACCTCGCCAAGGACCCCGCGTACGACGAGAAGGACGTCCTCGCCCCCATGCGCGAGTCGCTCACCGGCGACGACGAGCTGCTGTACGGGCAGCCCTTCTACGGCGAGTCCTCGTTCCTGATGTACCGCAAGGACCTCCTCGCCGCCCACGGCCTCACCATGCCCGCCCGCCCCACCTGGACCCAGGTCGCCGACCTCGCCGCGAAACTCGACGGCGCCGAACCCGGCATGAAGGGCATCTGCCTGCGCGGCCTCCCCGGCTGGGGCGAGGTCATGGCCCCCCTCACGACCGTCGTCAACACCTTCGGCGGCACCTGGTTCGACAAGGACTGGAAGGCCCGCCTCGACTCCCCGGAGTGGCAGCGGGCCGTCTCCTTCTACGTCGGCCTGGTCCGCGACCACGGCGAGTCCGGCGCCGCCCAGTCCGGCTTCGCCGAGTGCCTCAACAACATGACCCAGGGCAAGACCGCCATGTGGTACGACGCCACCTCCGCCGCCGGCTCCCTGGAGGCCGACGGCTCCCCGGTCAAGGGCAAGATCGGCTACGCCCCCGCGCCCGTCGAGAAGACCGACGCCTCCGGCTGGCTCTACACCTGGGCCTGGGGCATGGAGAAGGCGTCCCACAACGCCGACAAGGCATGGAAGTTCATCTCCTGGGCCTCCGGCAAGCAGTACGAGCAACTCGTCGGCGAACAGATCGGCTGGGCCAACGTCCCCGCGGGCAAACGGAGTTCCACGTACTCCTATCCCCAGTACCGGCAATCGGCCGCCGCCTTCCAGGAGATGACCCGCGAGGCCATCGAGGCGGCCCGCCCGAACGACCCCGGCGTCCAGCAACGCCCCGCGCCCGGCATCCAGTTCGTCGGCATCCCCGAATTCACCGACCTGGGCACCAAGGTCTCCCAGGAGATCAGCGCGGCGATCGCGGGCCGCCAGTCCGTCGAGGCCGCGCTGACGAAGTCCCAGCGACTCGCCGCCAAGGTATCCGAGGAGTACGAGGGCCGATGACCGCCACAACTCCCGCCGTAGCGAACCCCGTTCGCACCCCCGCGACGCCGTCCCCGAACCGGATGCGCGCCTGGGCCACCCGCGCCCCCCTGCTCCCCGCCCTGGTCTTCATGATCGTCGTCACCCAACTGCCGTTCGTGGCGACCGTGGTGATCTCCCTCTTCGACTGGAACGCCCTCTACCCCGACGCCCGCAGCTTCACCGGCCTCGACAACTACCGGCAGGTGCTGACCGATCCGGACCTGCGCCACTCCGTGTGGACGACCGTCCTGCTCACCGCGTCCGTCGTGATCGCCAGCCTCCTCATCGGCCTCGCGCTCGCCCTGCTGCTCGACCGCCGCTTCAAGGGCCGGGGCGTCGTCCGCACCCTCCTCATCGCCCCCTTCCTGGTCGTGCCGGTGGCCGCCGCACTGCTGTGGAAACACGTCCTCTACAACCCCGAATACGGGCTGCTGAACGGCCTGTTGCACTACGTCGGCGGACCGCAGCCCGACTGGATCTCCAGCACCCCGCTGCTCGCCGTCGAGGCCGCGCTCGTCTGGCAGTGGACGCCGTTCATGATGCTGATCCTGCTCGCCGGACTCCAGAGCCGCGACCGCGAACAGATCGAGGCCGCCCGCGTCGACGGCGCCGGCGACTGGCAGGTGTTCCGGCACCTCACGCTGCCGCATCTGCGCCGCTACCTCGAACTCGGCGCGCTCCTCGGCTCGATCTACATCGTCCAGAACTTCGACGCCGTCTTCACCATCACCTCCGGCGGCCTCGGCACCGCCAACCTCCCCTACACCGTCTACCAGAGCTTCTACCAGGCCCACGAGAACGGGCTCGCCTCGGCGGCCGGTGTCCTCGTCGTCATCGGCTCGCTGATCATCGCCACGCTCGCGCTGCGCGTGGTGTCGTCCCTGTTCCGCGAGGAGGTGTCGCGCGCGTGAACGCCGTACGCAGCAAGGGACTCGGGCTGCTCGCCTGGTTCCTGGGGATCGTGTTCTTCCTGCCGATCGCGTGGATGGCGCTGACGTCGTTCCACTCGGAGACGGACGCCGCGACCAACCCGCCCTCTTTCACCGCCGCGCTGACGCTCGACGGGTACCGCGACTTCTTCGGCGTCGGCGGCGGGGCGAGCCCCTGGCCGTCGCTGATCAACTCGACGGTGGCGTCGGTGAGTTCGACGCTGCTGGTGCTGCTGCTCGCGCTGCCCGCCGCGTACGCGCTGTCGATCAGGCGGGTGCGGAAGTGGACGGACGTCCTGTTCTTCTTCCTGTCGACGAAGATGCTGCCGGCCGTCGCCGGGCTGCTGCCGATCTACCTGTTCGCGAAGAACACCGAACTCCTCGACAACATCTGGCTGTTGGTTCTGCTCTACACGTCCATGAACCTGCCGATCGCGGTCTGGATGATGCAGTCCTTCCTGTCCGAGGTGCCGGTCGCGGTGATCGAGGCGGCGCGCGTCGACGGGGCCCGGCTGCCGACGGTCCTGCTGCGGGTCGTCGCGCCCATCGCGCTGCCCGGGATCGCGGCGACCGCGTTGATCTGCTTCATCTTCAGCTGGAACGAACTGCTCTTCGCCCGGGTCCTGACCGGGGTGGTCGCCGAGACCGCGCCCGTCTTCCTCACCGGGTTCATCACCAGCCAGGGCCTGTTCCTCGCGAAGGTGTGCGCCGCGTCCCTCGTCGTCTCGCTGCCGGTGCTGGCGGCCGGGTTCGCGGCGCAGGACAAGCTGGTCCAGGGCCTGTCGCTGGGAGCCGTCAAGTGAACACGTACGCAAGCGAGTGGGGAGCCACGACATGAAGGCCGCCGTCATCGAGTCCGTGGGCCGGGCCGTCGTCACCGAGGTGCCCGACCCGACGCCGGGGCCCCGGGACGTCGTCGTCGAGGTCGCCGCCTGCGGGCTGTGCGGCACCGATCTGCACATCCTCCAGGGCGAGTTCGCGCCCAGGCTGCCGATCGTGCCGGGCCACGAGTTCGCCGGGGAGATCGTCGGACTGGGCTCCGCCGTCACCGAGTTGAGGATCGGCGACCGGGTCGCCGTCGACCCCTCGCTCTACTGCCACGAGTGCGGGTACTGCCGCAGCGGCCACAACAACCTCTGCGAACGCTGGGCCGCGATCGGCGTGACGACGGCCGGGGGAGCGGCCCGGTACGCGCTCGCGCCGGTCGCCAACTGCGTACGCCTCCCGGACCACGTCCGCACCCAGGACGCCGCGCTCGTCGAGCCACTGTCCTGCGCGGTGCGCGGCTACGACGTCCTGCGCGCCCGCCTCGGCGCGCACGTCCTCATCTACGGCTCGGGGACGATGGGCCTGATGATGCTGGAGCTGGCCAAACGGACGGGCGCGGCGAGCGTCGACGTCGTCGACCTCAACCCGGCCCGGCTGGAGACGGCGAGGCTGCTCGGGGCGTCCAACTCCGGTGCCGGAGCGGACGAGTTGGACCGGCCCCAGGGCTGGGACATCGTCGTCGACGCGACCGGCAACGCGGCGGCCATCCAGGACGGGCTGGGGCGGGTGGCGAAGGCGGGCACGTTCCTCCAGTTCGGCGTCGCCGACTACGCGACCCGGGTCACCATCGACCCGTACCGCATCTACAACCAGGAGATCACCATCACCGGTTCGATGGCCGTCCTGCACAGCTTCGAGCGGGCGGCGGAGCTGTTCGCGGGAGGGGTGCTCGACCCGGACGTGTTCATCAGCGACCGGCTCCCGCTGGAGAGCTACCCGCAGGCGCTGGAGCAGTTCGCCAAGGGTGTGGGGCGCAAGATCGTCGTAGTACCCCGGTAGGGGTTTCGGCAGGCGCCATTCCCTTTCGGGCCGCACCCTGTGCACCATGAACCGCCAACCGCCACAGGGCGGTTGGCGGCTTCCCGCACGGATCACGGAAAGGGCGAGGCCCTTTCCTCCTCGTCTCTGGGGGGACTTCATGAACCGAAGACCGACGACGGTCGGTGTGTCCGTCGCCGCCCTGCTCCTGGCCGCCGCACCACTCGCGGCCCCAACTGCCGCCGCCGACACGGCGGATGCCCCGACTCCTATATCCGGCCGCTACCTCGTCACCCTCGCCGACCAGCCGATCGCCACCTACGACGGCGGCGTCGACGGCATCCCCGCGACCAAGCCTGACGCGGGCGAGAAGGTCGACGTCACCACCGACGAGGCCCGCCGCTACCGCACCCACCTCGTCGACGAGCAGAACGCGGCGGCGAAGAAGGTCGGCGCGAAGGTCGCCCGGCACTACTCCGTCACCACCAACACCTTCTCCGCGAAGCTCACTCCGGCCCAGATCCTCAGGCTCTCCGCGACGAAGGGCGTCATCTCCGTCACCCCCGACCGGGTGCACCAGGCGACCGACGACAAGAACTCCGTCGACTACCTGCACCTGTCCGGCCGCAACGGTCTCTGGTCGGCGCTCGGCGGAACCGCCAACGCCGGCAAGGGCGTTGTCATCGGCGACCTCGACACCGGCATCTGGCCCGAGAGCGCCTCCTTCGCCGCCCCCGCCCTCACGGCCGCCAAGCCCCCGGCGTGGGACAAGTACCGCCCCTACCTGAAGGGGACGACGACCGTCATGCGCAAGACGGACGGCGCGACCTTCACCGGGACCTGTGAGACCGGCGAGGAGTTCACGGCCGCCGACTGCAACCGCAAGGTCATCAGCGCCCGCCAGTACGGCGACGCCTGGCGCGAGTGGGTGCCCGAGGCCAACCGCGCCGACTACATGTCCCCGCGCGACGGCGGCGGCCACGGCTCCCACACCGCCTCCACGGCGGCCGGCAACACGAACGTGGCCGCCTCGATCGACGGCCGCTCCTACGGCAAGATCTCCGGCGTCGCGCCCGGCGCTGCCATCGCCGTCTACAAGGTGCTCTGGGAGAGCAAGGACGGCACCCAGTCCGGCGGCCTGACCAGCGACATCGTCGCCGCGATCGACCAGGCCACCGCCGACGGCGTCGACGTCATCAACTACTCCATCGGCAGCAGCTCCGAATCCCCGGTGGACGACCCGATCCAGATCGCGTTCCGCAACGCGGCGGCGGCCGGCGTCTTCATCTCCACCTCCGGCGGCAACTCCGGCCCCGGCGCCAGCACGCTGGACAACATCGCGCCGTGGACGACGACCGTCGCCGCCAGCACGATCGAGCCGTACAAGGGCACGGTCGTCCTCGGCAACGGCGAGCGCTACACCGGCATCAGCACGTCACTGGCCGGTACGGTCGGCCCCGCGCCGCTGGTGCGCTCGACGGCCGTGAAGAACGCGGGCGCGAGCGCCGCCGACGCCGCGATCTGCGCCCCCGGCACACTCGACCCGGCACTGGCGGCGGGGAAACTCGTCGTCTGCGACCGGGGCGTCGTCGACCGGGTCGCCAAGTCCGCCGAGGCCAAGCGCGCCGACGCCGTCGGCATGGTCCTCGTCAACGTCTCCCAGGGCAGCACCGACGGCGACTCGCACAGCCTGCCGACGGTCCACCTCAACGTCCCGGACTCCACCACCGTCCGCACCTACGCGGCGGGCGCGGGCGCGACGGCCTCCCTCGTCGTCGGCGGCGCGGACATCGCCTACCCGCAGGTCGCCGGGTTCTCCTCGCGCGGACCCTCGCTCCAGAACAACGGCGACATCCTCAAGCCCGACATCTCCGCGCCGGGCGTGACGATCCTCGCGGCCGTCGCCCCGCCGTCCAACCGGGGCCACGACTTCGACTTCTACTCCGGTACGTCGATGTCGGCGCCGCACATCACCGGGCTCGCCGCGATCTACCTCGCGCTGCACCCCAAGTGGTCGCCGATGGCCATCAAGTCGGCCATGATGACGACCACCTCGCCGACCCTCACGCCCGAGGGCAAGGCCAGCGAGGACGTCTACGCGCAGGGCGCCGGCGAGGTCTCCGCATGGCGGATGCTGCGCCCCGGCCTCGTCTACGACTCCTCCGAGCGCGACTGGCTGCGCTACCTGGAGGGCCTCGGCATCGACACCGGGACCGGCGCGAAGCCGATCGACGCCAGCGACCTCAACTCGGCGTCCATCGCCGTCGGGGACCTCGTCGGCAGCCAGACCGTGACCCGTACGGTCACCGCCGTCACGCCGGGCGTCTACCGGGCCTCCGTCGACCTCCCGGGCGTCAAGGCGACCGTCAAGCCGTCCACCCTGAAGTTCACGCGGCCGGGTGAGCGCAAGACGTTCACCGTCAAGCTCGACGTCACCACCGCGCCCGTCGGGGTCGCCGACACCGGGTCGCTGACCTGGTCGTCCGGCCGGACGACCGTCCGCAGCCCGATCGTCGTCACCCCGCAGGCCGTCCGCGCGCCCGCGCGGGTGACCGGGAGCGGCGCCGCCGGGCAGGTCTCCTACCAGGTCACCTCCGCCGCCACCACGTTCACCGCGACGCCGACCGGGCCGGTCTCCGCCACGCCCGACAGCGGGACGCTGACCGGGGCCGACGAGGTCGACTACCTGCCGTCCGTCGCCGCCGGGACCAAGGCCGCCGAGATCACCGTGCGGTTCGGGGCGACGACCGGGGTCGTCGGGTTCGTGTACGGCCGGATCGTCGACGGACAGCTCGTCGACACGGCCGTGGCGCTGCCCGACGCGCAGGGCGTCGCCAATGTCGTGCTGACGAAGCCGGAGGCGGGGACCTACCTCGTCGCCGTCATCCAGGAGGCCGGGGCGAGCACTCCGGGGACGACGCCGTACACGTACCAGTTCAACGCGGTCGGCTCCGGTTCGGTTCCCGCCGGGTCACTGTCCGTGACGCCGGCCTCGGCGACGTCCACTCCGGGGACGCCGCTGAAGGTGACGGCCGCGTGGTCCGGGGTCGGGACCGGGGGACGGTCCACCGGATGGGTCGAGTACGCGAGCGGGGCGGGGACGGTGGTGAGCCTGAACTGAGCTCCGCGCTGTGAGCTTCGGTGGCCCTGTTCCCGGAGGACTTCCGGGGGCGGGGCCACCGGGGTGACCGGGGTGACCGGGGTGGGGGCCGTTCGGCTCGACCGGGGTCGGGTCGCTCGTTCGAGTGAAGGACGGACTGGGGAGCGGGTAAGGGAACGGCAAAGTGGTCTCGTTCGTTCACCCGGCATGACCGCTATGACCCCCGGCTCGAACATCCCTCTCCCCGTCGCGAGAGTGACGGTGGACGTCTCCGCGCCCGTGCGGCTCGACGTCTCGGGCCTGCTGCTCACCGCCGACGGCAAGGTGCGCTCGGACGACGACTTCATCTTCTACAACCAGCCGAACGGCCCCGGGGTGACGTACCGCTCCGGCGGAGGTTCCGCCCCCGACGCGATCGTCGTCGACACGACCGCGATCCCTCCCGGCATCGAGAAGATCGTCGTCACCGCCAGCCCCGACGCGGCGGGCCAGACCTTCCAGGGCGTCGAACCGACGGCGACGATCCGAGGCGCCGACGACAACGCCGTCATCTCGACGTTCACCCCGCCCCAGCTCGGCGCCGAGACGGCCCTCGTCATCGTCGAGATCTACCTGCGCAACGGCGCCTGGAAGGCCCGCGCGGTCGGCCAGGGGTACGCGAACGGCCTGGCCGGCATCGCGACGGACTTCGGGGTGACGGTGGAGGAACCGGCACCGGCGCCCGTGCCGACGCCCGCGCCGGTGGCGCCCGCCCCCACGCGGGCCGTCGCCTCGACGCCGCCGCCCGCCGCCGCGCCCCCGATGCCGGCCGGGCCCCCGCCCGGCGCCGGGAAGATCAACCTCGACAAGGGGCGCGTCAGCCTCCAGAAGAACCAGACCGTGTCCCTGGTCAAGGGCGGGGCGCCCCTGCTCTCCCAGGTCAAGATGGGGCTCGGCTGGGAACCGGCGTACCGGGGCCGCGACATCGACCTCGACGCGTCCGTCATCGCCTACGGGCCGCAGCGCAACCACATCGACAGCTGCTACTTCGGCAAGCTGGCGATCCTCAACGGCGCGATCAAGCACTCCGGGGACAACCTCACGGGCGAGGGCGGCGGTGACGACGAGGTGATCGTCGTCGACCTCGGCCGTATCCCCCAGGAGGTCTCCGGGCTCGTCTTCACCGTCAACTCCTTCTCCGGCCAGAAGTTCACCGAGGTCGCCAAGGCGTACTGCCGCCTGATCGACGCCGCGTCCGGCGAGGAACTGGTCCGCTTCGACCTGACCAGCGCGGAGCCGCAGACGGGGGTGATGATGGCCAAGCTCATCCGGCAGTTCTCCGGGGAGTGGGAGATGACGGCGATGGGCGAGTTCGTGAAGGCGCGGACGGTACGGAACATGGTGAAGCCGGGGAGCCAGGCGCTGTAGCGCGCGGGGGTGGGGCGGGCGGCTCGGGGCGGGTGGCGCGGCCTGGCCCGGCTGGTACGGCCCGGTCCGACTCCGGACGGTCCGGCTCGGCCAGGCTCCCGACGGCCTGGCTTGGCTTCGGTCGGCTCGGCCCGGCTTCGGACGGTCCGGCTCGGTCCGGGCTCCCGACGGCCTGGCTCGGCTTCGGCCAGCCCGGCTTCGGCCGGCCCGGCTCCGGAAACCTCGGCTCCGGACAGCCCGGCTTCGAAAACCTCGGCTCCGGACAGCCCGGCTTCGAAAACCCCGGCTTCGGACAGCCCGGCTTCGAAAACCCCGGCTTCGGACGGCGGGGCGCCTCCTGCAAGGCCACGCAGGAGGCCGCCGGCCCTCCGGGAAGTTGCTCAGCGGTCGGCCGTCTCTGGGGCGCGCTCACGGAGCCCGCCCCGCAGCAACGGCAGCGCGGTGGCGAGCCACACGGCCGCGAGGGCGACCAGCGCCGGTCGGTAGTCCACCAGCTCCACCAGCGCCGCGCCCACCCCGAGGCCGATCACGTTCGGAGCGTACACGAGGGTGTTCGCGGTGGCGACCGCCCGCCCCAGCATCTCGTCCGGCGTCTCCCGCTGGACGGCGGTGAGCGCGGCGATGAGGACGCAGGGCAGGCCGATTCCGATCATCCCGGCACACACGAGCGCCACCGCGTCGTACGGAATCGCCCGCAGCCCCACCGCGACGGCCGTCACCCCGATCCCCCACGCCGCGAACCGCCGCTCCCCGAGCCACCGCGACACCCGCCCCGACACGAGCCCCACCCCCACGGACCCGGCCCCCTGCACCGCGTACAACGCCCCGGCGAACGCGGGGGAGTGCCCGAGCCCGTCGATCACCGCGTAGATCAACGCCCCGTTCACCCCGGCACACAGCATGCTGACGCCCCCGGCGAGAACGAGAGGCCGCAGCCGGGGATGCCCCCAGAGATGCCGGGCACCGGCGAGGGCGGGGGACAGGGCAGGCGCGAGCACCCGCCGAACCCGCCCGGAGACGACCCGTACGAGTCCCCCGGGGTTCAACTCGGCGTCCCGCAAGCCCCGTCCGTCGACCCGGCGCAGCACCCGGGGCCGTCCCGTCTCGGCCGACGGGTCGAAGCCGGCGGCGTGTCCGAGAACCCTGCCGCCCGGCCCGGCCTCCTGCGGCCTGGCCTCGCGGGGTCCGGCCTCCTGCGCTCCGGCCCCCTGCGCTCCGGCCTCGCCCGGTCCGGCCTCCTGCGGCCCGGCCTCCTGCGGCCCAGCCTCCCGCGCCCCCGCCGGTCCACCCCCCGGCCGCCCCGACTCCCAGGACGACCCTTCCCCTGGCTGCCTCGCATCGGCGGGGTGCCCAGCCCCGGAGCGTCCTCGCGTCGATGCTCCGTCCGCAGCCTCGGCCCGTCGGCCCTCCGTCCGGCCCGACCCCGCACGGCCGGTCTCACGTCCCCCCACCCGCCCCGCGTCCCCGGTCCGAGCCTTCTCCGCATCCCCGACCCGAGCCTGCCCCGCGTCCCTGGTCCGAGACCTCTCCCCGGCCCGAGCCCCCTCCACCTCCCCAGCCCCGGCCCGCCCGACCCCGGGTTCTCCCGGTGTGTCCTCGCCCGCCGCCACCTGCCCCGCGCCCGCGCCCGCGCCCACGGCTCCGCGCCCGCGCCCGCCCCCAGCCCCACCCCCCACCCGCAACCCCGCATAAACCCCCGCCGCCACCACGAACGTCGCCGCGTCCAGCAGTACCACCGCAGGCCCGCCGTACAGCGTGTACAACCCCGCCCCCGCCAGTGGCGAGACCAGTTTCATGCCCTCCGTGATCGCCATGCGCAGGCCGTTGAAGTCGGGGAGGAGGGGGGCCGGGAGGGTGGTGGCGACGAGGGCGGCCTCGGCGGCGTCGTTGACGACGCCTGTCGCGCCGTAGAGGAGGAGGACCGCGAGGAGGAGCCAGACGAGGTCGGGGGAGTCGACGGTGAGGAGGACGGGGAGGAGGGCGGCGAGGAAGAGGCTGGAGGAGATGAGGAGGGGTTTGCGGGGGAAACGGTCCGCGAGGGCGCCCAGCAGGGGCCCCGCGAGCGTCGGCGTCCACATCGCGAGCAGGCACAGCGCGGCCAGCCCGTCGGACCCGGTGAGATCCTTGACCCAGACCCCGGAGACCAGCCAGAGCGCGGACGTCCCGAACCCGGAGATCACCACGCCGGTGAGGTAGAGAGCCGCGTCACGATCCCGCAGTACGGCCCAGGTGTTTGTCGTCATGCCTGGTCATCGTGGGTCTAAGGGGGTACAGGAGGCATCGGGGAAATGCCTTAGGTACGACGCCGGCGACCCCACCGCCCCTGAGTCCCACCCCTCGAAATCCCCGCAGATCCCCCCGATCCCCGGACGCCCCACCACCCCCGCCCGTACCCTCCGACGCATGCCCCTGAGCCTCACCGTCCTCGGCACCGCCTCCCCCTACCCCGCGCCGGACCGCCCGTGCTCGGGCTACCTGCTGCGCGGCGGAGGCGCGGAGGTGTGGGTGGACGCGGGCCCCGGCACCTTCGCGGAGTTGCAGCGGCACACCGACCCGCGAAAGCTGACGGCGATCTGGCTGTCGCATCTGCACGCCGACCACAGCGCCGACCTCCTCGCGGCGGTGTACGCGTTCGCGTTCGGCGGCATGACCCCGGCCGCCCCCATTCCCGTGTACGCCCCACGGGACTGCGCGCTGCGGCTCGCCGGCTTCCTCGGCCGGGCGGACGTCCGCTTCCTCAGCGGAATCCTCGACTTCAGGCCCCTGTACGACGGCCTCCTCGTCCGGCACTGGAACCTCCGCCTCGCCGCGCGGGCGGTCCGGCACGGCACGGAGGCGTACGGGCTGCGCGCGGAGTGCCAGGGCAGCGTCCTCGCGTACTCGGGGGACACCGGCCCGTGCGACGCCCTCACCGAACTCGCCTCAGGGGCCGACGTGTTGCTGTGCGAGGCGGACATCGACCGGCATCGCGAAGGCGAACAGGTCCACATGACCCCGCAGGACGCGGGCGAGGCGGCGCGCAAGGCCGGCGTACGGGAACTCCTCGTCACGCACGTCGGCCCGACGCTCAAGCGGCAGACGGCGACCGGCCGCGCCGCGCTCGCCTTCGGCGGCCCCACCCGCATGGCCCGCGAGGGCGAGACGTTCCGCTTCTGACCACTTCGCCCTCCCGGCCCACGCGTTTCTCAACTTCCTTCTGTCAGAAGCATTGACGAAACACACACCCCCTTCCTACCTTCAACGCGTCGTACTTCGTACGTCATATATGAGACGCGATACGCGAGATCAGATACGCGACTTCGAGAGGCGCGCATGACCTCTGTGCCCACGCCGATCCCCTCCCGGACGCAGTACGTCCTGGAGGAGATCAAACGCCGCATCCTCACCGGGCGCCTGACGCCCGGTCAGGCCCTGGTGGAGACCGAACTCGCCGCACACTTCGGGGTGTCCAAGACCCCGGTGCGCGAGGCGCTCAAGACCCTGGCCGGCACCGGTCTCGTCGTGATGAGCCAGTACAAGGGCGTCACGGTGCGCATGGTGGACGCGGACATGGCGCGCGAGGTCTACGACGTACGGCTCCTGCTCGAACCGGAGGCCCTGCGGCGGACGGTGAGCCGGGGAGCCTCCCTGGACGCCGCCCGCTCCGCGCTGACCCGCGCCGACGAGGCCGGCGACACCGCCGAACGCTCCCTGGCCAACCGGGAGTTCCACCGCGCCCTGTACCTGCCGTGCGGCAACCCGCTGCTCGGCCGGATGCTCGACGAGGTCCGCGACCAGGCCGCCCTGGTCTCCGCCGTGGCCTGGGCGTCGTCCCCGTCCTGGGAGCGCGAGGCGGGCGAGCACCGCGAGATCCTGCGGCTCGCCCTCGCCGGTGACGCGGACGGCGCGGCCCGCGCGCTGCACTCCCACATCGGGTCCTTCGTCGAGCGCGCTTTCCCCCACGAGGCGAACCAGGAAGGCCAGGAATGAGCAACGTGGCGTTCGAGACCCAGCGCGCGGCCCTGGCCGACGTCGTCGCCATCCCGGTGACCCCGTTCGCCGAGGACGGCAGCCTCGACGAGGCCGTCTGCCGCACCCTGCTGCGCCGTCTCCTCGACGGCGGGATCACCACGCTCACCCCCAACGGCAACACCGGGGAGTTCTACACACTGACGCCCGAAGAGCGGCGTACGGTCACGGAGTTGACCCTCGACGAGGTCGGCGGCCGGGCCTCGGTGCTGGTCGGCGTCGGCCACGACGTCCCGAGCGCCGTCGAGGCCGCCCGCCACGCGCGGTCGTCCGGCGCCCAGATGGTGATGGTCCACCAGCCGGTGCACCCGTACGTCTCGCAGGCCGGCTGGGTCGACTACCACCGTGAAATAGCGGAAGCCGTACCGGAGTTGGGTGTCGTGCCGTACGTCCGCAACGCGCAGTTGCGCGGGGAGCGGCTCGCCGAACTCGCGGACGCCTGCCCGAACGTGATCGGCGTCAAGTACGCCGTCCCGGACGCGGCCCGCTTCGCCGCGTTCGCCCGGGACGCGGGCCTGGAGCGGTTCGTGTGGGTCGCGGGGCTCGCCGAGCCGTACGCGCCCTCGTACTTCTCGGCCGGTGCGACCGGCTTCACGTCGGGGCTCGTGAACGTCGCCCCGGCCGTCTCGCTGAACATGATCGAAGCGCTTCGATCCGGTGACTACCCGGCCGCGATGAAGGTCTGGGAGCAGATCCGGCGCTTCGAGGAGCTGCGCGCGGCGAACGGCTCCGCGAACAACGTCACTGTCGTCAAGGAGGCTCTCGCCTCGCTCGGCCTGTGCCGCAGGGAGGTGCGCCCGCCGAGCCGGACGCTGCCCGAGGACGAGCGCGCCGAGGTCGCCGCCATAGCCGCCGGGTGGTCCATATGAACGCACCTCGCAAAGCTCCCGAGGAACTGAGAAGCCATCAGTGGTACGGCACGGAAGGGCAGTTGCGCACCTGGTCGCACAACGCCCGGATGAGGCAGCTCGGTTACGAGTCGGAGGAGTACCGGGGCCGCCCGGTGATCGCCGTCCTCAACACCTGGTCGGACATCAACCCCTGCCACGTCCACCTGCGCGAGCGGGCCGAGGCCGTCAAGCGGGGGGTGTGGCAGGCGGGCGGCTTCCCGCTCGAATTCCCGGTCTCCACCCTCTCGGAGACCTACCAGAAGCCGACCCCGATGCTCTACCGCAACCTCCTCGCGATGGAGACGGAGGAGCTGCTGCGGTCGTACCCGGTCGACGCGGCCGTCCTGCTCGGCGGCTGCGACAAGTCGACGCCCGCCCTCCTGATGGGCGCCGCCTCGGCTGACGTACCGTCACTCTTCGTGCCTGCCGGGCCGATGCTGCCCGGACACTGGCGCGGCGAGACCCTCGGCTCCGGCACCGACATGTGGAAGTACTGGGACGAGCACCGAGCCGGGAACCTGACGGACTGCGAACTCCGGGAACTCCAGGGCGGGTTGGCGCGCAGCCCCGGCCACTGCATGACGATGGGTACGGCGTCCACGATGACGGCCGCCGCCGAGGTCCTCGGCATGACGCTGCCGGGCGCCTCCTCGATCCCGGCCGTCGACTCGGCGCACGAGCGGATGGCCGCCGCCTCCGGACGCCGGGCGGTGGAGCTGGCCTGGACGGGGCTGAAGCCGTCGGCGATCCTCACCCGCGAGGCGTTCGAGGACGCCGTCACGACGGTGCTCGGGCTCGGCGGCTCCACCAACGCGGTCATCCACCTCATCGCGATGGCGGGCCGGGCGGGGATCAAGCTCACCCTGGACGACTTCGACCGCATCGCCCGCACGGTCCCGGTCCTCGCCAACGTCCGCCCCGGCGGCCGGACTTACCTGATGGAGGACTTCTACTTCGCAGGTGGCCTGCCCGCCTTCCTGTCCCGCATCACCGACCTGCTCCACCTGGAGCGGCCCACGGTGAACGGCACGTTGGGCGAGCAGCTCGACGGCGCCGTCGTCCACAACGACGACGTCATCCGCCCCCGCGGCAACCCGGTCGCCGCCGAGGGCGGGGTCGCCGTCCTGCGCGGCAACCTCTGTCCCGACGGCGCGGTCATCAAGCACATCGCCGCCGACCAGAACCTCCTCAAGCACACCGGCCGCGCGGTCGTCTTCGACGACTACAAGACCATGCAACGGACCATCAACGACCCCGAGTTGGGTATCACCGCCGACACGGTCCTGGTCCTGCGCGGCTCCGGTCCCAAGGGCGGTCCCGGGATGCCTGAGTACGGCATGCTGCCGATCCCCGACCACCTGCTCAAGCAGGGCGTCCGCGACATGGTCCGGATCTCCGACGCCCGGATGAGCGGCACGAGTTACGGCGCCTGCGTCCTGCACATCGCGCCCGAGTCGTACGTCGGCGGCCCCCTCGCCCTCGTGCGCACCGGCGACACCATCACGCTGGACGTCGCCGCCCGCACACTCCAACTCGACGTGGACGACGAAGAGTTGGCGAACCGCCGGGCGGACTGGACGCCCCCGGCCACCCGTTACGAGCGCGGCTACGGCGCCCTCTACAACGAGCAGATCACGCAGGCCGACACCGGCTGCGACTTCGAGTTCCTCGCGCGCCCCGGCAAGGTCCAGGACCCGTACGCCGGCTGAACCACCCCGCACGGTACGACCAGGCACTGTCACGCCTGTGAAGAAAGCGCTTACCGCACCGCTGTATCGCCGCACCGCCGCACCCGAACGTGCTCACCGCACCGCCGTACACGAACGGAGAGACAGTCATGGCCCAAGCCGCAGCCGTGGCGAAAAAGCCCGCGCCACCCCGGCGGCGCCGGGCCTCCGCCACCCCGCGCAGGCTCCCGTACCTGCTGATCGCGCCGGCCGCCCTGCTGATGCTGGGCTTCATCGCCTACCCCGTGATCAGCGTCTTCTACTACAGCCTCCAGCACTTCAACCCCACCAAGCCCTGGCGGGACGGCTTCGCCGGACTCGACAACTTCCGGCAGATCTTCACCGACGACCCGCAGTTCTGGGACACGCTGACCTTCAGCGCCAAGTGGGTCTTCGTCGAGGTGGGCCTTCAGCTGCTGTTCGGCCTCGCACTGGCGCTGATCGTCAACCAGACGTTCGTAGGCCGGGCGTTGGGGCGCGCGCTCGTCTTCTCCCCATGGGCCGTCTCCGGTGTGCTGACCTCCGCGATCTGGGTCCTGCTCTACAACTCCCAGACGGGCATCACCCGTTACCTCGCGGACATGGGCATCGGCTCGTACGGCACGAGCTGGCTGTCGGACACCTCGACCGTCTTCCCCGCCGCGATCGTCGCCGACCTGTGGCGCGGGGTGCCGTTCTTCGCGATCCTCATCCTCGCCGACCTGCAATCCGTCTCGAAGGACCTGTACGAGGCGGCCGAGGTCGACGGCGCGAGCCGCCTCAAGCAGTTCTGGCACATCACGCTGCCGCACCTGAAGGACGCGATCATCCTCTCCACACTGCTGCGCGCGGTCTGGGAGTTCAACAACGTCGACCTGCTCTACACGCTGACCGGCGGCGGACCCGCGGGCGAGACGACGACCCTCCCGCTCTACATCGCCAACACCAGCGTGGAATCCCACAACTTCGGCTACGCGTCCGCCCTGACCACGGTCGCGTTCGTGATCCTGCTCTTCTGCTCGATGGTCTATCTGCGGCTGAGCAAGTTCGGAGGCGAGTCCAAGTGATCACCGAGGAAGCCACCGTGGCCGCCCCCGCCCCGGAGCGCGACACCCCCGAACCGCCGCGCCGTCCGGTCAAGCACCGCCGCGCCTGGGACGAGGTCCCCCGCTGGCAGATCTACCTGCCGCTCTCGATCTACCTCGTCTTCACGCTCATCCCCTTCTACTGGATTCTCCTCTTCGCGCTCCGCCCGGCCGGCTCGACCTCCCTCGTGCCCTGGCCGATCACCTTCGACCACTTCGAGAAGGTGTGGACGGATCGGGAGTTCGGCACGTACTTCGAGAACAGCGTGTACGTCGGCGTCGCCACGCTCCTCGTGACGACCCTGGTCGCCCTCACCGGCGGCTACGCCCTCGCCCGCTTCGACTTCAAGATCAAGAACGGGTTCATGCTCGCGCTGCTCTGCTCGCAGTTCGTGCCGGGCGCCCTGCTGCTCGTCCCGCTCTTCGAGATCTTCGCCGAGCTGAAGATGATCAACTCGCTGACCAGCGTCATCATCGCGGAGACGGTCTTCCAGCTGCCGCTGTCGATGATTTTGATCAGCAACTTCATCAAGAACGTGCCGTACTCCCTGGAGGAGGCGGCCTGGGTCGACGGCTGCAACCGGCTCACCGCGTTCCGGATCGTCGTCCTGCCGCTGCTGCGGCCCGGGATCATCGCGGTCGGCTCCTTCGCGTTCGTCCACTCCTGGAACCACTTCCTGTTCGCCCTGATGTTCCTCAGCAACCAGGACAAGCAGACGATCCCCGTCGGCCTCAACACCCTGATGAGCGCCGACAGCGTCGACCTCGGGGCGCTCGCGGCGGGTGGCATCATCGCCGCCGTCCCCGTCGTGATCGTCTTCGCGTTCATCCAGAAGTGGCTCATCACCGGGTTCAGCGCGGGGGCGGTGAAGGGATGAGACCCCGTCAACTCGCCGTCGTGGCTGCCCTGTTGCCGTTACTCGCCCTCCCGGCCCACGCCGAGGCCCGTGACGCGAGCCGCGACACCCTCCCCGCGAACGACGGCTGGGCGTCGTACGGCACCGGCACCACCGGGGGCTCGGCCGCCGACGCCGCGCACGTCTTCACCGTCACCACCCGCGCCGAACTCGCCCGCGCGCTCGACGGCGGCAGTGACACCCCGAAGATCATCAAGGTCGCGGGGACGATCGACGCGAACACCGACGACTCGGGCCGCCGCCTGGACTGCGCCGACTACGCCACCGACGGCTACGACCTGAAGGCGTACCTCGCCGCGTACGACCCCCGTACCTGGGGGGCGGCCAAGCCCGCCGGACCGCAGGAGGACGCCCGCCAGGCGTCGGCGGCCCGGCAGGCCGAGCGCGTAGTCCTCAAGGTGGGGTCCAACACCACCCTCGTAGGGGTCGGCAAGGCCGTCGTCAAGGGCGCGAACCTTCAGGTCAGGAACGCCACCAACGTCATCGTCCGCAATCTCGACCTGCGCGACGCCTACGACTGCTTCCCCGTCTGGCAGCCCAACAACGGCGGTCTCGGCGACTGGAAGACCGCGTACGACAACCTGTGGCTCTCCGGCGCCACCCACGTCTGGGTCGACCACGTCACCTTCGGTGACCAGGGCCACCCGGACGCCGACGAGCCCACCTACTTCGCCCGCAACTACCTGCGCCACGACGGCCTGCTGGACATCACCAACGCCTCCGACCTCGTCACCGTCTCCTGGAGCCGCTTCGCCGACCACGACAAGGCGATGCTCATCGGCTCCGGCGACACCGCCACCGGCGACCGGGGCAAGCTCCGCGTCACCCTGCACCACAACGAGTTCCGCGGCGTCGTCCAGCGCGCGCCCCGCGTCCGCTTCGGACAGGTGCACCTCTACAACAACCGCTATCTGGTGACCGGCGACGACTACCGCTACTCGATCGGCGTCTCCACCGAGTCCGCGATCGTCGCCGAGAACAACGCCTTCCACGCCCCCGGCCACGTCGAGGTCGCCGACCTGGTCAAGAGCTGGAACGGTACCGCCCTCCAGCAGAGCGGAACCCTCTTCAACGGCTACCCCGTCGACCTCCTCACCATCTACAACGCCTACAACTCGGGCAGCGAACGCGACCTGACGGCCGACGCCGGCTGGACCCCCACCCTGCACACGAAGATCGACAGTGCCCGCGAGGCCGACCGCCAGGTCGCCCGTGGCGCGGGCGCGGGAAGGCTGCCGTGACCCCATGAGCATCGACATCGTCCTCGCCGGGGCGCGCGGTCACGGCCGCTGGCACCTCGACAACATCCTCCGCCTCCAGGACAAGGGCATCGTCCGCCTCGCCGGGATCTGCGAACTCACCCCGCTCACCCCGGAGGAGATCCCCGCAGGGCTCGGCGCCCCCGCCCAGTCCGCCGACTTCGGCGCCCTCCTGGACGCCACCGGCGCCCGGATCGCCGTCATCTGCACGCCGATCCCGACCCACACCGACCTCGCGCTGACCGCCGCGAGCCGGGGCGTCCACCTCCTGCTGGAGAAGCCGCCCGCGCCGTCCTACGCGGAGTTCCGCCGGATGGCCGACGGGGTCGCCGAAGCGGGCGTCGCCTGCCAGATCGGCTTCCAGTCGCTCGGCTCGCACGCCGTCCCCGCGATCCGGGAGCTCATCGCCGACGGCACGATCGGCGAGGTCACCGGGGTCGGGGGAGCGGGCGCCTGGGCCCGCGCCGAGTCCTACTACCGGCGCGCCCCCTGGGCGGGCAGGCGGCGCCTGAACGGCGTCGACGTCATCGACGGGGCCCTCACCAACCCCCTCGCCCACGCCGTCGCCACCGCCCTCGCCCTGGACGGCGCCGTCCGCGCCGAGGACGTGGCCCGCGTGGAGACCGAGCTGTTCCACGCCAACAGCATCGAGTCCGACGACACCTCCTGCGTACGCGTCACCACCTCCCACGGCCGTCCGGTCACCGTCGCCGCGACGCTGTGCGCCGAGCGGCCGGGCGAGCCCTACGTCGTCGTCCACGGCGGCAAGGGCCGGATCACCTACTGGTACAAGCAGGACCGCGTCCTCCTCCAGCGCGCCGGGCACGGCCCGGAGGAGTACGAGTACGGCCGCACCGACCTCCTCGAAAACCTCGTCGACCACCTGACGGACACCACCACCCTTCTCGTCCCACCCGACTCCACCGGCGCCTTCATGACGGTCGTGGAAGCGATCCGCACCGCCCCGGACCCCGCCCGACTGCCCGAAAACGCCTGGTACCTCCTGAACGACGAGGAACGCCGGGTGGTTCCCGGAATCGACAGCCTCGTGGAAAAAGCCGCGGACTCCCTCTCCCTCTACTCCGAACTCGGCGCCGCCTGGGCCCCGCCGAAAGAGGTGAGCACCCGATGACCGCCCCCGACACCGCCGTCCTGTACGTCGCGGGCCGCCCCGTCGGCCGCTACGTCACCCGCCCCGAACTTCCCGCCCGGCTCTCCCCCCGCCCCTACCTCCACCCCGTCACCACCCTCGCCGGCACGGCGGTCACCGAGCTGACCCCGGCCGACCACCTCCACCACCTCGGCGTCGGTGTGGCCGTACCCGACGTCGAGGGGTTCAACTTCTGGGGCGGGCGCACGTACGTCGAGGGGCAGGGTCCGACGGAGCTGGACAACCACGGCGTCCAGCGCCACACGGGCTTCCAGCTCCGCGACCCGGACGGGTTCGTGGAGGAGCTGCGCTGGGTCACGGCGGGAAGCCCGGGAAGCCCGGCACGCGAGCTGCTGCGCGAGCGCCGTACCGTCGCCGCCACCGAACTCGCCGACACCGCCTGGGCGTTGGACTTCACGTTCTCCCTCACCAACCCGGGCCCCGGCCCGCTGTCCATCGGCAGCCCCGCCACCAACGGCCGCCCCGGCGCCGCGTACGGCGGGTTCTTCTGGCGGGCCCGCAAGGAGAGTTCGGCGCCGGACGTGTTCACCCCCTCCACCGAGGGCGAGAGCGAGACGCACGGCACGCACGCCGACTGGCTCGCGCTGGCCGGCACCGACTGGACCCTCGTGTTCGCGGGCGCCACCGACCTCACCCGCCGCGACCCCTGGTTCGTGCGGACCGCCGAATACCCCGGCGTCGGCTCGTCGTTGGCCTCCGCCGAACGGCTGCCGGTGCCGCCCGGTGAGACCGTCGTCCGGCGCATCGTCACCGTCGTCGCCGACGGGCGCCTCGGGCGCGACGAGGCGAGCGCCCTGGTCCGGAAGGCGGTCAGCCAGTGACGTACACCAACCCGGTCCTGAACGCCGACTGGTCCGACCCCGACGTCCTGCGCGTCGGCGACGACTTCTACCTCACCGCGTCCAGCTTCGGCCGCGCCCCCGGGCTGCCGCTGCTGCACTCCCGCGACCTCGTCAACTGGACGCTCGTCGGCCACGCGCTCCAACTCCTGGAACCCGCAGCCGAGTTCCGCGGCCCCCGGCACGACTGCGGGGTCTGGGCGCCCGCGCTGCGGCATCACGACGACCGGTTCTGGATCTTCTGGGGCGACCCCGACCAGGGCATCTACCAGGTCAACGCCCCCGAGATCAGGGGCCCTTGGACCCGCCCGCACCTCGTCAAGGCCGGCAAGGGCCTCATCGACCCCTGCCCGCTGTGGGACGACGAGACCGGCGAGGCGTACCTCGTGCACGCCTGGGCGAAGTCCCGCTCCGGCGTCAAGAACCGGCTCACCGGCCACCGGATGAACCCTGACGGACGGTCACTTCTCGACGAGGGCAAGGTCATCGTCGACGGGGACCGCATCCCCGGCTGGTTCACCCTCGAAGGGCCCAAGCTCTACCGGCACGAGGGCCGGTTCTGGATACTCGCCCCCGCCGGGGGAGTGGAGACCGGCTGGCAAGGGGCCTTCCGGGCACGGGAGTTCTTCGGCCCCTACGAGGAGCGCATCGTCCTCGAACAGAAGGACACCGCCGTCAACGGCCCCCACCAGGGCGGCTGGGTGCGCACCCCGGGCGGCGAGGACTGGTTCCTGCACTTCCAGCAGCGCGGCGCCTACGGCAGGGTCGTCCACCTCCAGCCGATGCGCTGGGACGACGACGGCTGGCCCGTCATCGGCGCCGACGGGGCCCCCGTCGCCGTCCACGAACGCCCCGCGCTGCCGCCGCAGCCGGACGCCTCGCCCGCCACCGACGACGACTTCCCCGGCGGACGCTTCGGCCGCCAGTGGGCATGGACGGCGAACCCGCAGGACGGCTGGGCGACCCAGCACTCGGGGGACGGCCTGAGGCTGTCCTGCGTGCGCACCGCCGACGCGCACGACCTGCGGAAACTCCCGAACATCCTCACCCAGCGGCTCCCCGGCACACCCTCGGCGGTCGAGGTCCACCTCGAACTGCCCAGCGAGGACCCCGGCGCCCGGGGCGGACTCGCCGTCCTCGGCGACGCGTTCAGCTGGATCGGGCTCCAGCGCGGACCCGACGGGACGGTCCACCTCGTGCACCGGTTCGCGGAGGGCGTCGCCGACCGGGAACGCGACGCCGCGCACCCCCGCCTGGTCCCGACGGGCCGCGTACGCCTGCGCGTCGAGATCAGCGAGGGCGCCCGCTGCCGGTTCCTCTACGACATCGGCGAGGGCCTGCGCCCGTCGGGTCCCGTCTTCGCCGCCACGCCCTGGCGGTGGGTCGGCGCCCTGCTCGGCCTCGTCTCCCTCGCCCCCGAGGGCAGCGGACACGCGGGCTCCGCCGTCTTCACCCGCTTCCGGATCAGTCCTCTGTAATCAACTCCGCATACACAGCACGCCTGTTGGGAGCCGCAATGACGCACTTCCCTAGCAAGCGCAGACCGGGAACCGGGGTGGTCCTGGCCGCTCTCCTCGGCCTGGCCGCCGCCCTGGGGCTCGGCACGGTCGGCGAGGCGAACGCCACCGCCGGTTACCCGGACGCCGTCAACTCCGGTGCGAACCCGGCCCGTTGGACCGACACCCCGCACGGCTTCGCCTCCCTCGCGGGCGGCACCACCGGCGGGGCCGGCGGACAGGTCGTCACGGTCACCGACCAGGCGTCCCTGGTGAAGTACGCGTCCGCGCCGGAGCCGTACGTCATCCGCGTGAAGGGCTCGATCGCGGTGGAGCCCTTCGGTGCCGACATCGTGGTCGGCTCGGACAAGACGGTCATCGGCGTCGGCGACACCGGCGAGATCGTCCACGGCGAACTGCACCTCAAACCCGGGACCAGCAACGTCGTCATCCGCAACCTGACGATCCGTGACTCCTACGTCGAGGGCGACTGGGACGGCAAGACCACCGACTTCGACGCGATCCAGATGGACACCGTCGACCACGTGTGGATCGACCACAACCGCCTCCAGCACATGGGCGACGGACTGCTCGACATCCGCAAGGACAGCCAGTACGTCACCGTCTCCTACAACCAGTTCCGCAGCCACAACAAGGCGTTCGGCATCGGCTGGACCACCAACGCCCTCACCCAGATCACCATCGACCACAACTGGTTCACGGGCACGAAGCAACGCAACCCTTCGGCGGACAACTGCGCCTACGCCCACCTCTACAACAACTACCTCTCCGCTCAGGTCTCCGACGGCGATCCGGTGTGGACGTACGGCAACTGGTCCCGGGGCCGCACCAAGATGGTCATCGAGAACAGCTACTACGACGGCGTCCAGCACCCCTACCAGGCCGACGCGACCGCCGAGTTGGTGCAGCGCGGCTCGATCCTGCGCAACACGACGGGCCGGACGGACAGTTGGGGCACGGCCTTCGACCCCCGTGACTTCTACGCCTATCGGCTCGACCCGGCGGCGGCCGTCCCCGCCCTGGTGACGCGGTTCTCCGGCCCGCAGCAGCGGATCGGCACGACCCTGCACGTCCCCGCCGCCTACCCGACCGTCCAGGCAGCCGTGGACGCCGTCCCGGCCGGCAACGACGTACCCGTCACGATCGCCATCGCCCCCGGCACCTACCGCGCCAAGGTCTTCATTCCCGCGAACAAGCCGAACATCGTGTTGCAGGGGACTGGACAGGACCGCGCCGACACCGTCATCGTCTACGACACGCCCGCCGCGTACGGCGGTTCGACGGGGAGCGCGACGGTACGGATCGCCGCGAACGACGTCACCGCCCGCCACCTCACCTTCAGCAACGACTTCGACGAGGCCGCCGTCGAGCTGAACGGCGAACAGGCGCTGGCGATGAAGACGACCGGCGACCGGATCGTCTTAGAGGACACCGCCTTCCTGGGCAACCAGGACACCCTGATGACCGACAGCCCGAACCTGACCACCGTCAGCCGGGTCTACATCCGCGACTCCTACCTCGAAGGGGACGTCGACTTCCTCTACGGCCGCGCCACGACCGTCGTCGAACGGTCCGTGATCCGCGCGCTCGACCGGGGCTCCGACACCAACAACGGCTACATCACGGCCGCTTCGACCTGGACGGGCAACCCCTACGGGTTCCTGATCACCCGCTCCCGGATCGTCAGCGACGCCCCCGCCGGCACCTTCCACCTCGGCCGGCCCTGGCACCCCGGCGGCGAAGTCGCCGCCGTCGCCCAGGTGTTGATCCGGGACACCGAACTGCCCGCCGCCGTCAAGGCGTCGCCCTGGACCGACATGAGCGGCTTCTCCTGGCGCGACGCCCGCTTCGCCGAGTACCGCAACCACGGCGCCGGCGCAGAAATCACCGCCGACCGACCGCAGCTGACGGACAGTCAGGCCACCGAACACACCGTCACCGCCTACCTCAAGGGCACCGACGGCTGGGCACCCCACACCGCCCGCACGCACTGACCCCCACGACCGAACCGACACTCAACGAAGAGAGCCGACCGATGAAGAACAGAAACCGCAGAAACAGCCGTGCCGCCGCGGCCGTCGCCCTGGGGTCCGTGCTCGCCCTGACCGCCACCGCCTGCGGCGACGACGGCAGCGGCAGCGGCACCAAGGGGTCCGAGGGCAGCGGCGCCGGGAAGATCGTCTTCTGGGACAACAACGGCGGTGTCCGCACCGACATCTGGAAGACGATCATCGCCGACTTCGAGAAGGCCAACCCCGACATCAAGGTCGAGTACGTCGGGATCGCCGCGACCGAGTACCAGTCCAAGGTGGACACCACGATCCGCGGCGGCGGCCTGCCCGACGTCGGCGGGGTCGGCGCGGCCATGCTCGCCGGGTTCGCCGCGCAGAAGGCGCTGGAGCCGCTCGACGACCGGCTCGCCAAGTCCCCCCTGAGCGGCAAGCTCAACAAGGACATGGTCGCCTCCCTCAAGGCGGCCGGCGGCGGCGACGGCACGCTCTACTCCATCCCCACCTCCGCCAACAACGGCGTCCTCTACTACCGGACCGACCTCTTCCAGAAGGCCGGCCTCCAGCCGCCCACCACCTGGGACAATTTCTACACCGCCGCCGAGAAACTCACGAACTCCGGAAAGAACGAATTCGGTTACACCATCCGCGGCGGCGCCGGTTCCATCGCGCAGGCCCTCGACGCGACCTACGGCCAGTCCCAGATCACCTCTTTCTGGAACGGCGACAAGACCACCCTGAACGACCCGAAGAACGTCGCCGCACTGGAGAAGTACGCCGCGCTCTACAAGAAGGTCACACCGGCGGCCGACCTCAACAACGACTTCACCAAGATGGTCGCGCAGTGGGATTCCGGCACGATCGGGATGCTCAACCACAACCTCGGTTCCTATCAGGACCACGTGAAGGCGCTCGGCGTCGGCAAGTTCCGGGGAATTCCCTCGCCGACCGCCGCCGACGGAAAGCGGGTCCAGGTCTCCAACCCGGTCGACGGACTCGGGGTGTTCAAGGCGTCCAAGAACAAGGAAGCCGCCTGGAAGTTCATCGAGTTCGCGCTCTCCAAGGCGGAGAACTCGAAGTTCAACGAGTCCGCCGGGCAGGTGCCGTCCAACACGGAGGCGGCGGGGGACGCGTGGGTTCAGCAGGCCGAGCCGACGAAGTTGGCTGCCGCCGCGTTGACGGACGGGTCCACCAGCATCGTCCAGTTGCCGTACTACCTGCCTGACTGGAACACCATCTCCAAGGCCGACAACGAGCCGAATTTCCAGAAGGTGCTGCTCGGGAAGATGAGCGCGAAGGACTTCCTGGACAAGATGGCCGAGGAATTGAACGCGGCTCAGGCGGAGTGGAAGCAGCAGCAGGGTTAAATGCCGGGTTTCGCCGTGGGGTGGCCTGTACGTCGCAGGGTGCAGGCCGCCCGTGGCTGGTCGCGCAGTTCCCCGCGCCCCTAAAAACGGAAGGCTGAACTCTCTTGTCTCTTACCCGTAGACAGGTGTCCGTTGCGGCTCTTGCCGCCGTTCCCCTCCTAGCCGCCACCCCTGCGCACGCCTCCCCCCGCCGCACCCTCTACATCGCCGGTGACTCCACCGCCGCCCAGAAATACGCTCCCGCGGCCCCCGAGACGGGCTGGGGAATGGCCCTCCCCTTCTTTCTCCACAAGGGAATATCCGTCGCCAATCACGCGGTGAACGGCCGGAGTTCCAAGAGTTTCGTGGACGAGGGGCGGCTGGCCGCGATTCTCGAACTGATCCGGCCCGACGACTTCCTGCTCGTCCAGTTCGCGCACAACGACGAGAAGGCCGAGGACCCCACCCGCTACACGGAGCCCTGGACGACGTACCAGGACCACCTCCGCCTGTACCTCGACGGTGCCCGTGCCCGAGGCGCGCGCCCGGTGCTGGCCACGCCCGTCGAGCGGCGCAGGTTCGACGCGCAGGGCAACTCCGTGCCGACGCACGGCGAGTACCCGGCGGCGATGCGGGCGCTGGCCGTCGAGGAGGGCGTGCCGTTGCTCGACACGCAGGCCCTGTCGCTCGCGCTGTGGCAGCGGCTCGGGGTCGAGGAGACGAAGAAGTACTTCAACTGGACCGCGACCGAGCAGGACAACACGCACTTCAACCCGCCCGGCGCGATCGCCGTCGCGCGGCTGGTGGCACAGGAGTCGGTCCGGACCGGCGTCCTCACGCGCCGCGAGGTGTGCCGGCTGGACGCGGAGATCCCCGAGTCCTGGATCACCTGGCCGGCCGCGGTCGCCGAGTAGGACCGCACCCCCGCTTCGGAACCGCCGAGCAGGACCGTACCCCCCGCTTCGTACACAAGGAGAGCTGCACCATGCACGCACGTAAATGGCATGATCATGACAGACTTACCCGCTACGGCACGCTCCTCGGCTGCACCGCCCTCGTCCTCTCCCTGACCGGCGTCGCGGCCCAGGCCCAGCCCCAGTCCCCGCGCGGCACCGACCTCACCCGCCAGACCCTCGGCGCCGGCGACGGCTGGGGCTCGTACGGCACCGGCACCACCGGAGGCGCGGCGGCCGACGCCGAGCACGTCTACACGGTCACCACCTGGGCGCAGTTCAAGGCGGCCCTCGCCGCCGGCGGGAGCGCTCCCAAGATCATCAGGGTGCAGGGGATGATCGACGCCGTCTCCGAGGGCTGCGACGCCTTTGAGGCCGGCGGCTACGACCTCCAGCAGTACCTGAAGGACTACGACCCCGCCGTCTACGGCAACGACAAGGTCGCCATGGGCCCGCAGGAGGACGCCCGCGTCGCCTCCGCCGCCAACCAGGACTCGGTCATCAAGGCCAACATCCCGAGCAACACCACGATCGTCGGCGTCGGCAAGAACTCCGGCATCCTCGGCGGGAGTCTGCAGATCAAGGCCGTCTCGAACGTCATCGTGCGCAACCTCACCATCGAGGCCCCCCTCGACTGCTTCCCCAAGTGGGACCCGACCGACGACAACAACACCGGCAACTGGAACTCCGAGTACGACGCCGTCGTCGTCTACGGCACCGACCACGTGTGGATCGACCACAACACGCTCACCGACGGCCGCTACCCCGACAGCGAGCGCCCGGTCTACTTCGGCAAGGTCTTCCAGCAGCACGACGGCCTCACCGACATCGTGCGCGGCGCCAACTACGTGACCGTGTCCTGGAATTCGTTCGAGAACCACGACAAGAACATGCTGATCGGCAACAGCGACAGCACCGCCACGACCGACAGCGGCAAGCTCAAGGTCACCATGCACCACAACCGCTTCGACGGAATCCTCCAGCGCTCCCCGCGCGTGCGGTTCGGCCAGGTCGACGTCTACAACAACCACTACGTCGTCGAGGAGGCGCAGAAGGAGGAGTACTACCTCTTCGGCGTCGGCAAGGAGTCGCAGCTGTACGCGAGCGACAACGCGATCTCGCTGCCGCCCGGCACCAGTGTCGGCAAGGTCATCAAGAAGTGGAGCGAGGCTCCGCTGACCGCCGAGAACAACTATGTCAACGGCCGCCCCGTCGACCTCATCGCCGTGCACAACGCGGAGATCCCCGCCGAGACCCTCCAGTCCGGCGCGGGCTGGACCCCGACCCTGCGCACCCGGGTCGACCCGCCCTGTCTCGTCCCCTCGGTCGTCGACCGCGGCGCGGGCGTGGGCCGGGCGCGCTGACGCCTCCAGACCGCCGGGGCGGTCCTGCACACCGCCCCGGCACCCTCTCCGAAGTGGAGCAGACATGCCCCGACTCCCGCTGTCCAGACGGGGATTCCTCAAGGCGACCGCCGCCGCGCTCACCGCCCCCGTCCTCACCGCCTTGCCTGCCGCAGCCCAACAGGCAGGAGCCGCAAGGCCGTTCGGCCGCTACGGCACCCCGTCCGACCGCCTCACCCCGCAGACCCTGTACGTCGACACCGGCGGCCGGGGCGACTTCACCTCCGTCCGCGCCGCCGTCACCGCCGCCACCGGCGCCGGCTGGACCCTGGTCCTCGCCCCCGGCACCTACCGGGAGACGGTCGCCGTCGACGCCACCCGCACCGGCATGACCTGGATCGGCGCCTCCCGCGACCCCCGTGACGTGGTGGTCGTCTACGACAACGCGGCCGGTACTCCCAAGCCCGGCGGGGGCACTTACGGCACCACCGGCTCGGCCACGACGACCGTCCAGGCCGCCGGCTTCACCGCCCACCGGATCACCTTCGCCAACGACTGGCTGCGCGCCGACCACCCCGAGATCACCGGCACGCAGGCCGTCGCCATCAAGGTCCAGGGCGACCGCAGCGCCTTCCACCACTGTCGGTTCCTCGGCCACCAGGACACCCTGTACGCCGACTCCTCGGCGCTGACGGCGTTCGCCCGCCAGTACTTCGCGGACTGCTACGTCGAAGGGGACGTCGACTTCGTCTTCGGCCGCGCGACCGCCGTGTTCGAGCGCTGCCACTTCCGCACGCTCGACCGCACCGACCTCGCGGGAGCGCCGTACGGGTTCGTCTTCGCGCCCTCGACGGCGGGGGCCAACCCGCGCGGGTACCTGGTCTCCCGGAGCCGGGTGAGCAGCCAAGCGCCGGACGCCTACTACAAGTTGGCCCGCCCCTGGGTGCCCAGCTCGGACACCACAGCCCGCCCGATGCTGACCGTCCGGGACACGGGCCTCGGCACCGGCATCGACGCCGTCACCCCCTACACCAACATGTCGGACGCCTTCCCCTGGCAGAGCCAGCGGTTCGCGGAGTACCGCAACTACGGCCCCGGCGCGGCGATCACGGTCCCGGAGAACCGGCCCCAACTCACCGCCGAACAGGCCGAGTCGGCGACCCGCGCGGCCTATCTGGGCGACTGGGAACCGGAGGGGTGCTGAGATGCGCCGACGCGCCTTCCTCGCCGGGAGCACCGCCGCCGCGATCACGGCGGTGACGGCGGCCCCCGCAACCGCCCACACCGGGCGCCGAGTCGTCCACGTCCGTCCCGGCGACTCCGTCCAGGCGGCCGTGGACCGCGTCACCGGCCCCGGCTGGACGATCGTCGTCCACCCCGGAACGTACCGCGAGGTCGTCGACATCCCGGCGGACAAAGCCGAGTTGACGATCAGGGGAGCCGTCCGCGACCCCCGCGCCGCCGTCATCGTCTACGACAACGCCAACGGCACCCCGCGACCCGACGGCTCCGGCACCTACGGCACGGCGGGATCGGCGACCTTCACCTCGGCCGCACCGGGACTGACGATCCGTCACCTCACCCTGGCCAACGACTGGTTGCGCGCCGACCACCCCGACATCACCGGCACCCAGGCGGTCGCCGCCTACCTCACCGGCGACCGCACGCACGTCGAGGACGTCCGTCTCCTGGCCCACCAGGACACCCTGTTCGCGGACACCACCGCACTGGACGCCTTCGACCGGCAGTACTACCGGCGCTGCTACATCGAGGGGGACGTCGACTTCGTCTTCGGCCGCGCCCGTGCCGTCTTCGACGCCTGTCACTTCCACACCCTCCAGCGGGACGTGTCCTTCACCCCCAAAGGCATGGTCTTCGCCCCCGCCACCGCCCGCGCCAACCCCTACGGCTTCCTCGCCGTGCGCGGCCGGATCACCTCCGGAGCGGAGGACGCGGCCTACAAGATCGCCCGGCCCTGGGTGCCGTCGTACGAGACGACCGCCTGGCCCGCGCTGGTGGTTCGGGACACCTGGATCGGGTCCGGGATCGACGCGGTCACCCCGTACACCAACATGCGCGACGCGTACCCCTGGCAGACCATGCGGTTCGCCGAGTACGGCAACTCGGGCCCCGGCGCGGTGATCTCCATGCCGGAGAACCGGCCCCAACTGACGGACGCGGAGGCGGTCGTCCACACCCCGCGTACCTACCTCGGGAACTGGCGTCCCGGGACGCACCACTAGAAAGCACCACCCCACCAGCACCCCCCACCGGAACACCCCAACTCCCCATCCCCACACGGCGAAAGGGACCGCACTCCATGTCTCGTCGTACCGTTCTCACCCCCCTCACCGCGCTCGCCGCCCTCTCCCTCGGGACCGGGCTGGCCGTCCTGCCCACCCAGGCGCAGGCCGCGACGGTCGTCGTCAGCAACTCCACCGACCTGTCGAACGCCATCAAGAACGCCACCGCCGGCACCGTCATCCAGGTCCGCGGCGGCACCTACTACCCGACGGCCACCCTCCAGTCGACGGCCAACGGCACCTCCGGCTCGCCGATCACGCTCACCGCGTACGGCTCGGAGACCGTCAAGATCGACGGGTCCTCGATGGCGGCGGGCTCCTGGATCTTCAAGCTGACCGCGTCCTACTGGAACGTCTCCAACATCACGTTCCAGAACTCCAAGGACAGCGCGGTCGTCTGCCAGTCCTGCACCGGCACCACCTGGAACAACATCAAGACCATCAACGGCGGCGACTCCGGCTTCACCCTCACCGGCGCGAACACGGTCAACAACACCGTGCGGAACCTGGACAGTTACGGCAACTACGACGCCGCGACGCACGGCCAGAACGCGGACGGCGTCGCCATCAAGTTCGGCTCCGGCACCGGCAACCTGGTCACCGGCGCGCGCCTCTACAACAACTCGGACGACGGGATCGACCTCTGGTCGTTCTCCTCGCCGGTCACCATCGAGCACACCTGGGCCTTCGGCAACGGCGTCAACCGCTGGGGCGACTCCGCGTTCGAGGGCAACGGCAACGGGTACAAGCTCGGCGGCAACGGGCCCTCCGTCGCGCACGTCGTCAACAACTCGGCGGCCTGGGGCAACGCGGGCAACGGCTTCACCGAGAACAGCAACACCGGTGCCATCGTCATCAACCGCACCACCGCGTACGCCAACAGCAAGTGGGGCTACTACTTCGCGACCGGCTCCGCGAAGCTCGGCAAGAACCTCGCCGTGAGCAACGGCGGCGGCTCGGTGAGCAAGGGGTCGGGCGTCGCGTCGTCCGGCAACAACTGGGACTCCGGGGTGAGTACGCCGTCCTTCCGGTCCACGGACGCCTCGTCGGCGTACAACTCCCGCAGCTCCAGCGGGACTCTGCCGGCGACGACGTTCCTGACGACCGGGTCGACGACGATCGGCGCGACGATGGACTGACATACCGTCACATCGCGCCCGCCCCCGCGAAAGGGATCGCAACTTTCGCGGGGGCGGCAACCTTTCCCGCCGCCGCGACGACACGTCTCCGGTCCCCGTTCCCGAGGAACCCCGAACCCGGTTCCGAGGAACCCGAGGAAAGGAAACACCCCGTGCGGCTCAGCACCGGACGCCATCGCCGGACCCGTACCCTCTCGATCGCCGCCGCGATCTCCCTCTCCTCCGGGGTCGGAGGGTTCTGTCTGGGCCTCGCGGACGACGGTGCCGAGGCCGCGTCCAGCGTGCTGACGGTGTCCAGCACCGCCGGGCTCGAAACCGCCGTACGCGAGGCGGTGGCCGGGACGGTGATCCAGGTCCGCGCCGGGACGTACACCCCCGCGTCCACCCTCAGGTCCAGCGCCGACGGCGTCACTCTCAAGTCGTACGGGTCGCAGAGGGCGACGATCGACGGGTCGGGGCTGCCCGCCGGGTCCTGGCTCCTGGACATCGGCGGCAGCCGCTGGACCGTCGAGAACCTCACCTTCCAGAACTCGCCCGCGCAGGGCGTCGTCGTCACCTCGTCCACCGGGGGTGTCTTCAGGAACCTCGTCACCGCGGGGAACGGCGCCGGCGGATTCACGCTGCGCGGCGACCGGACGATCGACAACCTAGTCCAGAACCTGGACAGTCACGGCAACCGCGACGCTTCCGGGAACGGCCACAACGCCGACGGCATCGCCGTCACCTTCGGCTCGGGAACGGGCAACAGGATCACCGGCGCCCGCCTCCACGACAACGCGGACGACGCGGTGGACCTGTGGCAGTTCTCCTCGCCCGTCACCATCGACGACACCGAGGCGTACGGCAACGGCGACGACACGCTCGGCTCAGGCCAGTAGATCGATACAGTCGAACGAGGTTCCCGGGCTCAGGAACGTCTCGCCGCTCGACCCGCTCACGATGTTCAGCGTCAGCACGTTGTCCGTGGACAGCGCCGTCGCCGGGATCGTGTAGGTGAACGTGTGGTTGTTGCCCCGGTACGAGCCCGTCGTCAGCGACCGGGTCGCCGGCTGGGACGGCGCCACCGGCACCGGCGAGGTCCAGCCGTTCACCGTCACCCGGGGCCGCCCGTTCGCGAACGCGTCCGTCACCCCGATCCGCAACGTCCGTGCCGCCGACGCCTGTTGAGCCGTCAGCTTGAAGTGGATCTGCACCCCGTCGTTCACGGCCTTCCACATGTACGCCGGGAACGACGCCGCGTCCCCGCCCCCGATCGTCACGTTCCCCGTCCACTTCGCCGCACGGGCGTCGGACGGGTGCGCGTACGTCATGAGGGACGCGTTCTTGAACCCGGCAGGCGTGCCGTCCCAGTCGCCGAGCCGCCACAGCGTCCGCGCGGCGGACGGATCACCGCTGACCGTCAGGGAGTTGAGGGCCGTCGTCGCCCCCGCCGTCACCTTCACGGTCGTCCTGTGCACGGCCAACTCACCTTTGTAGACCGTGAGTCGATACGTCCCCGGCAGCATCCCCGCACACGAGAACGCGCCGCTCCCGCTCGCCGCCCTCGCCCAGTACTGCGCGTCCGCGCCCGCGAACCCCACGGTGTACGGATGCGCCGCGGACATCCCCTTGAGCCCGACCCCCGCGACCTTCCCCCGCCCCTTCTTCCCGACCCACCCGGTGATCCCGAGCCCGTCCACCCACGACGTGTCGAGATTGGCGGCGAACAGGGACGACGCCGGCGCCGCGCCGCCGGTGAAGGCGAGGACGTACGGGCCCTGGAGACCGAAGCGCTCCGGCTCGGTCTGGGCCTGGTTGTAGTGGAGGATCTCGTACAGACCGGCGCCGAGGTCGTTGGAGTGCCGCAGCAGCGAACGGTAGAACGGGCCGCCGGACGCCTTCTCGTGGTTCGAACGCACCATCCACAGCGCCGAGTTGGCGCCCTTGAAGCCGACGTAGTCGTAGTCGATCACACGCTTGCCGGAGTAGTGCTTCGAGTGGGTCGTCCCGTCACCCCGTCGCCAGACGTCACCCGCCTCGATGACCTTGTCCGACGCCTCGATCCAGGAGTCCGAACCCTCGTTGGGGAAGACGCCGGGCTTGAGGCGGACGATGAACCGGGTCGCCGTGAACGACGCGTCGGCCTTGTTCGTCCACAGGTACACGTTGTCCTGGCCGCTGCGGGCCGCGTACCACTGGGTGATCGGGCCGTGCACCGCCTTGACGAGGATCGTCGCGCCCGACTGCCTCACCGTGACGGTCGCGCTGCCGAGGCCCGACTCGACGTGCGAGTGCCGGCCGCCGTACCCCTCGTACTCCTTGCCCTTGTAGACCAGCGAGGTGATGTCGCCGGTCGTCTTGGAGACCTTGAAGACCAGGGACGCGCCCGTGTTCACCACGTAGTTCTTGCCGTCGTCGGCGTATCCGAAGGCCGCGGCCGACGCCGTCGAGACGAACCCGGCGATCCCGGCCGCGCCCGCCGCGGCGACGCCGATCGCGGACGCGCCGAGGACACGGCGACGGGAGAAACGTTTTCTGTGCGTGCTCAAGGGTGGTGCTCCGTCGTTCAGGGGGGTGGTGCCACTCCTGAAGTTGTCACCCGAGGGAGAAAGGTTGCCGCCCTGGCGGAAACTCCCGCGGAATTTCAGGAACCGGACGCCGCGAAGTCCCCGCCCACCGAACGCCCCGCGCCCTCGGCCGTCCCCGTGACCGCGTACGTGTCGCCCCCGGCGTCCCGCCCGCCCCGGTCGTGGTCGTACTGTCCGGCGAACACCCACTCCCCGGGATACACGATCCGCCCCTCCTTGAGGACCCACGTGTAGACCAGGAACCCGTCCCGCTCCCCGACCGTGAACGTGAAGTCGTCCTCCGGCAGCGACCGCCAGGCCCCCGCGTTCGACACCCCGCCGGTCTGCGCGACCTTCAACCGGACCGTGAGCGCGGAGAGTTGCTTCGACGTCTTGAGCGTGATGTTGCTCTGCGCCCAGAAGTCGTTGCTGTGCGGATCGACCGAACCGTCCGACCAGAGCGGCCCGTCCGACGCACCACCCGCTGAGGGCGCCCCACTTGCCCGCGGCGACGGCGAACTCCCCGCCGTGGGCGTCGGTTTCACGCTCGGCTCCGGAGCCTTCGGCGACTGGGCACCCGAACTCGGGCTCGGCTTCGGGGAGTTCGGTGGACGGCTCGTCGCGTCCGGGGACCTCTCCGGAGTGGGGGAGACCGCGACCGTCCGCTCGGCCGGCGGCTCGCTCTTCACCGCCGACGCCACCGCGTACCCGCCGACCGCGAGCATCCCGGCCACCGCCGCCGTCGCCCCGACGATCCGCGCCCAGCCCAGCACCGGCCGCGTCTGGCGGTGGCTCTGCGGGTCGGGCTCGGCCATCATGCCGCGCTCCACCCGGGCCAGGATGCGCGCGCGGTCGGGTTCGTGCCGCTCGGCCGCCTCGTGCAGCCGGGCGCGCAGTTCGTCGTGCACGTCCCGCCGCATCGTCATCGGTCCCTTCCCGCGGACTCGGAGGTACGCACCATCACGGTACGCATCCGCTGCGGAGCTTGACGGGCGCCGAGCAGTTTCTGCAACTCGGCCATCCCCTTGGAGGTCTGGCTCTTCACGGTACCGACCGAGATCCCGAGCGCGAGCGCGGTGTCCTTCTCCGAGAGGTCGAAGGCGTGCCGCAGGACGACACAGGCGCGCTTGCGGAACGGGAGCCTGCGCAGCGCCGACTGCACGTCCACCACCCCCGCCACGTCCGGGTTCTCCGTCTTCTCCTCGCGCTGCGACCAGAAGAGCGCGATCCGGCGCCGCTCCCGCACCGCGCTGCGGATCTTCGTCCGGGCCAGGTTGGCGACGACCCCCCGGGCGTACGCCACCGGATGGTCGGCCGCGCGCACCCGGTCCCAGCGGTGCCACAGCGCCAGCAGCGCGTCCGCCGCCAGATCGTCCGCCGTGTCCGACTCCCCGGTCAACAGGTAGGCGAGCCGGGACAGTTCGGCGTAGTGGCGGTCGAAGAAGGCATGGAACTCCACGGAGGCGGCGTCGTCCACGACTGTGCCCACGGGTGACCTCTTCTGTGTGGCATGTGAATGACATGGGGATGCCCCGGGGAGATTGCCGGGACGAGATGCGGAAGCGTAGCAGTGATCGACTTGCGTAGTTCGTACGGGTCTTCGAACGCCGTGCGCGGGACCGGCCGTTACGGGGTCCGATTTCGTAACACGTCGAAAACCTGAAGAGAGTTCAACGCGGGAACAATCCAGCCAGCATCCGCACCGTGATCCAACCGGCAACCAGGAGTGTCCGCCATGTCCGAGGCCCAGCAGACGACCGACCGGCCAAGTGCCGCACCCCCTGCGGTGAACAGCGTCGACCGGTACTTCCGGATCTCCGAACGCGGCTCGACCTTCGCCCGGGAGATCCGCGGCGGCTTCGCCACGTTCTTCACGATGGCCTACATCCTTGTCCTGAATCCGATCATCCTCGGCAGCGCCAAGGACAAGTACGGCCACACCCTCGACCCGGTCCAGCTGACCACGGCCACCGCCCTCGTCGCCGCCGTGATGACGATCGTCATGGGCGTCGGCGGCAACCTCCCCCTCGCGCTCGCCGCCGGACTCGGCCTCAACGCGGTCGTCGCCTTCCAGATCGCGCCCCTGATGAGCTGGGACGACGCGATGGGCCTCGTCGTCCTGGAGGGGCTGCTGATCTGCGCGCTCGTCGTCACCGGGCTGCGCGAGGCGGTCATGCACGCGATACCCCAGCCGCTCAAGCAGGCGATCAGCGTCGGCATCGGCCTGTTCATCGCGTTCATCGGCTTCGTCGACGCCGGCTTCGTCACGCGTATCCCCGACGTCGCGAACACCACCGTGCCCGTTCAGCTCGGCGGCACCGGCACCCTCTCCGGCTGGCCCGTCCTCGTCTTCTGCCTCGGCGTCCTGCTGACCATCGGGCTGCTCGCGCGCAAGGTCAAAGGCGCGATCCTGATCAGCATCGTCACCATGACCGTCCTCGCGATGGTCATCGACGCCGTCGCCGACATCAAGAGCTGGGGGCTGACGACGCCGAGCTGGCCCGACAGGGTCGTCGACACCCCGGACTTCGGACTCCTCGGCCACTTCAGCCTGTTCGGCGCCTTCGGGGCGCCCGGCGTCGGCGTGATCACCGTCGTCCTGCTGATCTTCACGCTGATCCTGTCGGACTTCTTCGACACCATGGGCACGGTCGTCGGGATCAGCGCCGAGGCCGGACTGCTCGACGAGGAGGGGAAGGTCCCGAACCTCGGGCGCGTCCTGCTCATCGACGGCGCCGCGGCCGTCGCCGGGGGTGCCGCCTCGTCGTCCTCCGCGACCTCCTACATCGAGTCCGCGGCGGGCGTCGGCGAGGGCTCCCGCACCGGGTTCTCCAACCTGATCACCGGCGGCCTCTTCGCGCTCGCCCTCTTCTTCACCCCGCTCCTCACGATCGTCCCCCTCCAGGCCGCCGCGCCCGCCCTCATCGCCGTCGGTTTCCTGATGATGACCCAGGTCAAGCACATCGACTGGGACCGCTACGACATCGCCATCCCGGCCTTCCTCACCATCGCCGTCATGCCCTTCACGTACTCCATAACGAACGGCATCGGCGCCGGGTTCCTCGCGTACGTCCTGATCAAGACGGTCCTCGGGAAGGCCAAGGAGATCCACTGGCTGCTGTGGGGGACGTCCGCGCTGTTCGCGGTCTACTTCGCGATCGACCCGATCGAGCAGCTCCTCGGCACCAAGTAGCCCTACTTGACGGCCGCCTCCATCATCGCCTTCGCGACGGGGGCGGCCAGTCCGTTCCCGCTGACCTCCGAACGCGCCGCGTCCGACTGCTCGACGAGCACCGCGACGGCGACCTCTTTGTCCCCGGCCTTCGCGTACGACGTGAACCAGGCGTACGGCGTCTTGCTGTTGTTCTCGCCGTGCTGCGCCGTACCCGTCTTGCCGCCGACCGTCGCCCCGCTGATCCGCGCGTTCGTGCCCGTGCCGTCCTCGACGACCGTCTGCATCGCCGACTGGAGCTGCTCGGCGGTGTCCGAGCTGACGACCTGGGTGGTCGTCGACTTCCCGTCGACGTCCTCCAGGACGTTCCCGCCGCTGTCCGTGACCTGCGAGACCATGTGCGGCGAGACCAGCTTGCCGCCGTTCGCGATCGCCGCCGACACCATCGCCATCTGGAGCGGCGTCGCCGTCACGTCGAACTGGCCGATGCCCGTCAGCCCCGTCTGCGCCTCGTCCATGCCCTTCGGGTAGACGCTGGCGTACGCGCGCACCGGCACGTCCTGCGCCTCGTCATTGAACCCGAACTTCTCCGCCATCGCCCGCACCTTGTCCTGCCCGAGCTGGACCGCCATGTGCGCGAAGACGTTGTTGCAGGAGTACTGGAGCGCCACCCGGATCGACGCGTTCAGACAGGGCGCCGACGCGTTCTCGTTGGCCAGCACCTGCCGCGTCCCCGGGAGGGTGTACGGGTTCTCGCTGTCGGTCTTGTCGTCGACGCTCTTGTACAGCCCGTCCTCCAGCGCGGCGGCGGCCACGACCAGCTTGAACGTCGACCCCGGGGGCAGCGGCTGGCGCAGCGCGCGGTTGACGAGCGGTTTGTCGGAGTCCGCGTTGAGGCTCTTCCAGGCCGACCCGGCGGTGTTCGCGTCGGTCAGCGTCGAGGGGTCGTACGACGGGGTCGAGACGACGGCCAGGATGCGGCCGGTCCTGGGGTCGATCGCGACGGCCGCGCCCTTCTTGTCCCCGAGGGCGTCGTACGCGGCCTTCTGGACGGCCGGGTCGATCGTCGTGATCACGTTGCCCGGATTGGCCCGGGTGTCCGTGACCGTGTCCATGACGGTCTTCAGGCGGGTGTCCGTGCCGTTCAGGACGTCGGCGTAGATGCCCTCCAGCTGCGTCGGCGCGTACGCCTGCGAGGCGTAGCCCGTCACCGCCGCGTACAGCTTGCCGTCCGTGTACGTCCGCTTGTACTTGAGGTCGCCGTTGGTCTTGGCCGAGCCCGTGACCGACTTTCCGGCCACGATGATGTTCCCGAGCGGGTCCGAGTACGTCTGGATCGCGTTCCGTCGGTTCAGCTGGTCGTCCGCGAGCGCCTGGCCTTGGTAGAACTGCACCCAGGTCGCCCTCAGCAGCAGAGCGAACACGAGCAGCAGCGCGAAGACGGCGGTACGCCTGATGGTCCTGTTCATACGAACAAACAGACGAACGAAAGGGGCGGAGAGTTCCGTCCGTCCCGATTTCTCATCGGACGTTCATGTACGGCTCGTCAGGAGTCCAGGAGTTCGTCAGGCGTCCAGGACCAGGACCGCTTCCTCGGTCTGCGCCCCGCGCGCGTTCGCGTACCCGGAGTCCCGCCCGGTCTCCCGGAACCCGCACTTCTCCAGCACCCGCCGCGACCCGGCGTTGTCGAGCGCCACGCGCGCGTGCAGCGGCCTCTCCCGAACCTCCGCGAGCAGCCCCCGCAGCGCGGCCGTCGCGATCCCGCGCCCCCAGAAGTACCGGTCGATCCAGTAGGTGACCTCCCGCTCGCCGGGGTCGCCGTACACCGCCACATGCCCGACGACGTCCCCCTCGGCCAGGATCGTGCGGTGGACGGCGTCGGAGGCGAGGTTGCGCTTCCAGTGGGCGTCGAAGGCGTCCCGGTCGTGCGGGTCCTCGGCGGTGAAGGCGGCCAGGTGCAGCGACTCGGGGTCGCTCATGTGCCGGAAGAAGACCGGGAGGTCGCTGCCGTGCACGGGGCGCAGGGCGATGTCCATCGGGGTTCAGAGCCTCCGGGTCGCCAGCGTCAGCCGGTCGCGGGCGTCGAACAGGGCGTCCTTGACGAGCTGTTCGTGCGCCGGGGTCAGCCGGGCCACCGGGACGGAGCAGCTGATCGCGTCCCGCGCGGGCGTGCGGTACGGGATCGCGACGCCGAAGCAGCGCAGACCCAGCGTGTTCTCCTCGCGGTCCACGGAGAAGCCCTGCTCACGGATGGTGTGCAGCTCCTCGATGAGCTTCTCGCGGTCCGTGATCGTGTGTTCCGTGAGCGCCGGGAGGGTCTCCGGGAGCATCTTGCGGACCTGTTCGTCCGAGTACGTCGACAGGAGGGCCTTGCCGAGGGACGTCGAGTGCGCCGGGAGGCGGCGGCCCACGCGCGTGAAGGGGCGCAGGTAGTGCTGGGACTGCCGGGTCGCGAGGTAGACGACGTTCGTGCCGTCCAGGCGCGCGAGGTGGATCGTCTCCGTCGTGTCGTCCGACAGCCGGTCCAGGGTCGGGCGGGCCGCCGCGACGACCTCGTCGCCGTCGATGTACGACGTGCCGACGAGCAGCGCGCGCACGCCGATGCCGTACCGCGTGCCCGTCGCGTCCGTCTCCACCCAGCCCAGTTCGACCAGCGTGCGCAGCAGCATGTAGAGGCTGGACTTGGGGTAGCCGACGGCCTCCTGGACCGCCGCGAGGGAGTGCATCCCGGGACGGCCCGCGAAGTACTCCAGCAGCTCGACCGTCCGCACCGCGGACTTGACCTGGGCCCCGCCCCCCGCCTCGCCTGCCGACATCGACTGTGACCCCTTCGTTCGACGAGAAGCTGAAGTTATAGTCTGCAACAGCATATTCACCAGCACAGACAGTGTTCAGTATATCGAACAGCGCTGGTGGTGACAGGACACCGCGGCACGACTTGTTGGAGGGACCCCCGGTGGCAGCAGCACCAGTCTGGAGCGTCGACCCCCGAACCGGGAAGCAGCGGGAGCAGGTCGCCGACGAGGCGACGGCCCAGGAGGTCGACGCCGCCGTCCGCGCCGCCCACGGCGCGCGCGCCTCCCTCGCCGACCGCACCGTCCGCGCGGCCTTCCTGCGCGGCGCCGCGGAGCAGCTCGAAGCGGCCAAGGAGGCCCTCGTCGAGACCGCCGACGCGGAGACCGCGCTCGGCCCGGTCCGCCTCAACGGCGAACTCGCCCGCACCTGCTACCAGCTGCGCGCCTTCGCGGCCATCGTCGACGAGGGCGCCTTCCTCGACGTGGTGATCAACCACCCCGACGACACCGCCACCCCGCCGATCCCGGACCTGCGCCGCTACAAGGTCCCGCTCGGCGTCGTCGCCGTCTACTCGGCCTCCAACTTCCCCTTCGCGTTCTCCGTCGCCGGCGGCGACACCGCGAGCGCCCTGGCCGCCGGCAACCCGGTCGTCGTCAAGGCCCACCCCGACCACCCGGCCCTCTCCGAGCTGGTCGCCAAGGTGATCCGCCGCGCCGCCGCCGAGCACGGCATCCCGGCGGGCGTCCTCGGCCTCGTCCACGGCTTCGAGGCCGGCATCGAGCTGATCAAGCACCCGCTGGTCTCCGCCGCGGGCTTCACCGGCTCCATCCGGGGCGGCCGGGCCCTCTTCGACGCCGCCGCCGCGCGCCCCACCCCGATCCCCTTCCACGGCGAGCTGGGCTCCCTGAACCCCGTCGTCGTCACCGAGGCCGCCGCCACCGAGCGCGCCGAGGCCATCGGCACGGGCCTCGCCGGGTCCATGACCCTCGGCGTCGGCCAGTTCTGCGTCAAGCCGGGCCTGGTCCTCGTGCCGTCCGGCGCGGCCGGTGACGGCCTGGTGAAATCGCTTACTGCCGCTGTCAGCGACACCGACGCGGGCGTCCTGCTCGACCACCGCATGCGGGACAACTTCATCGCCGGTGTCGCCGAGCGCGCCCAGCTCCCCGGCGTCGAGTCGCCCGTCACGCCCGGCGCGGGCGGCGAGCACACCGTCAGCCCCGGTTTCCTCACGGTCCCGGCCGCCTCCCTCGCCACCGAGGGGGAGCACGACCTGCTCCTGGAGGAGTGCTTCGGCCCGGTGACCGTCGTGGTCCGCTACGAGGACGACGACGAGGTCACGTCCGTCCTCTCCCGCCTCCCCGGCAACCTCACCGCCACCGTCCAGCTCTCCGAGGCCGAGGCCGCCGGCGAGGGCCGCGGTGCCGACCTCCTCGCCGAGGTCACGCCGCTCGCCGGGCGCGTCCTGGTGAACGGCTGGCCCACCGGGGTCGCCGTGGCCGCCGCCCAGCACCACGGGGGCCCGTACCCGGCCACGACGTCCACGTCGACGTCCGTCGGCGGTACGGCGATCGAGCGCTGGATGCGCCCGGTCGTCTACCAGACGACGCCCGCCGCGCTGCTGCCGGTGGAGCTGCGGGACGAGAACGAGCTGGGAATTCCCCGCCGGTTCAACGGAGTTCTGGAGCGGTAAAAACTGTGGGGGTGTTGTGCGGGCCCTGAGATGATCCGACCATGGATCTCTCAGTGCCCCAACTCCCCTTCCCCCTGCGGACTTACGGGCCTGACGGCCACTGGTCCCTCGACGACGGCGTACTCAGCGGATGGGCCGGGGCCCGGCAGGACCGGTTCGTCTCACCCACCGAGGAGTCGTTGGAGCCCGCCTCCGACGCCCCTCGGCTGCTGGGCGCCCCGGAGGGGGACTTCCAGCTGATCGCGCGGGTCACCGTCGGCTTCAAGTCGGCCTTCGACGCGGGGGTGTTGTACGTCCACGTCGGGGACCGCGCCTGGGCGAAACTCTGCCTCGAACTCTCCCCGACCGTCCCCACCGTCTGCACGGTCGTCACCCGTGGCCACTCCGACGACGCCAACTCCTTCACCGTGGACGGCAGTTCGGTGTGGCTCCGGATCAGCCGCACCGGCCGCGCCTTCGCCTTCCACGCCTCCCGCGACGGCGAACACTGGACGTTCGTCCGCCTGTTCACCCTCGGCGACACGGACGAGACCGGCGCCGCCCTCGTCGGCTTCATGGCCCAGTCCCCGATGGGCGAGCAGTGCGTGGTCACCTACGACCACATCGAGTACCGCCCGTACTGGCCCAAGGACCTGAGGGACGGCAGTTGATCCGCGAAGCGACGCTCTCCGATGCCGGGCCGATCGAGGCCCTCCACCGCCGGGCCCGCGCCACCTACTACCCCGACGGCCTCCCCGAGGACGGCACGGACTGGCTCGCGGCCTGGCGAACGGCCATCGCGAACCCGGCCGGCCGCGTCCTGTGCGCCCTCGACCCGGAGAACTCCGAACGCATCGTAGGCATCGCCTCCTCCCGCCCGCCCGGCGTCGCACAAACGGTTGTGAAACTCTTCCAGTTCCACATCGACCCCACCCACTGGCGCACCGGCCTCGGCACGGCTCTCCACGCCGAATGCGTACGGCACTGGCGGGCCGACGGGCGTGAGACCGCCGTCCTCGACGTCCACGTCGACAACCGGCGGGCCCAGGGTTTCTACGCCCGCCAGGGGTGGACCCCCGACCCGGAGAACCCGCCGGGGGAGGGGGACCACCACCTGTACCTGCGCTACTCGGTGCTCAGCGCTTCAGCGTGAAGGCGAAGTCGCCGGAGGTTCTGCCGCTCAGGCGGACCGCCGAGACGAGGCGCTCCTGCGCGAGCAGGCGCTCGACCTCGGCCCGCGAGAGACCGAATCCTTCGGCGATCAGCCGCACCGGCCGCACGGGGATCGGCGCCGCGAAACGGACCATGACGTCGACCGTGTCGCCGTCCGGCCGATCCGCCCCGCCGGTGTCGAGCCGCCAGGCGTCGGCCCAGTCGAGGGCGACGCGGTTGCGGTGCCGTACGGCCGGGCCCTGGAGCAACTCGGCTGCCAGGGAAGGGTCGTTGGCGTGCAGCCGGGCCAGCAGGGCGGGCGCCACCGAGCGGACGTTCACCCGCTCCAGCACGGACAGCTTCGCCGTCTCCCCGCACGACGTGCAGAGCACGAGGAGCCAGGCGTCGAGGAGCTTGTGGTTCGCGTTGACACGGAACTTGCCGTCCGCCCGGAAGCGTTCGGACGCGCACGTGTGGCAGCGACGGACGACGAGGGGGAGGCGGGTGGGCATGACAAACCAGGTATTGAGCCAGGTGGTGAGCAAGAAAGGACACCGGTTCCAGTGAGAAGACCGCAGCAGAAATCAGCGCGGCGCACAGACGCGACGCGCGACAGATCGGCAATCGGGGGGTCTCACACGGTGTACAACGGGGCGTCCTTTGCCTGGAAGACGTGGTCAGGAGCACGGTAGGGGGCGCGAGGGGCGCCGTTCCACCGAATTTCCGTGGCGGCGCGGCGCCCGCCCGGCCGGGAATGAACCGGGCTGGTTGAACGTTCACGCAAGGGACGGAGGGAGGCTCCGTCGTCGGACGAGACCGGAAAGAGCCGAAGAACATGCGCGTCGAGATCTGGAGCGACATCGCCTGCCCGTGGTGCTACGTGGGCAAGGCCCGCTTCGAGAAGGCGCTGGCGGCCTTCCCGCACAAGGGCGAGGTCGAGGTCGTGCACCGGTCGTTCGAGCTGGACCCGGGGCGCAGCAAGAGCGACATCGGCCCGGTCGTCCCCATGATCGCGAAGAAGTACGGGATCAGCGAGGCGCAGGCCCAGGCCGCCGAGGACAACGTCGGTGCGCAGGCGGAGGCCGAGGGCCTCGTCTACCGCACGCGTGGCCGCGACCACGGCAGCACCTTCGACATGCACCGCGTCCTGCACCTCGCCAAGGAGCAGGGCAGGCAGGGCGAGCTGTTCCAGATCTTCTACCGCGCGAACTTCGCGGAGGAGCGCTCCGTGTACACGGAGGGTGACGAGCGGCTCGTCGAGCTGGCGGTCGAGGCCGGTCTCGACGCCGACGCCGTCCGCAAGGTCCTCGCCGACCCGGACGCGTACGCCGACGCCGTCCGCGAGGACGAGCGCGAGGCCGCCGAGATCGGCGCCACCGGCGTCCCGTTCTTCGTCCTCGACCGGAAGTACGGCGTCTCGGGCGCCCAGCCCGCCGAGGTCTTCACGCAGGCCCTCACCCAGGCGTGGGGCGAGCGCTCCCCGCTGGCCCTGCTCGACCAGGGCGACGCCGAGGTGTGCGGCCCCGACGGCTGCGAGGTCCCGCAGCGCGGCGGAAACGGCAAGTAACCGCTCTCACCCGGTGCGTCTTTTAAGCGTTCCTTGGCGGTACGCCGTAGAAAGTCGCGATGGACTACGACATCCAGGGCCCCCACAGTGGACCCATGGAGACGTCGGAGACCTTCACGAACCTCGTCCGCAACCTCGTCCGCGCCGAGTTCGCTCCCCGCACCACCTACCTCAACACCGCCAGCAGCGGCCTCCTCCCCGCCCGTGCCGTCACCGCCGTCCAGGAAGCGGTGACGCTACGGGCCCAGGGCCTCCCGCTGGACCCGCTGTGGACGGACGTCGAGACGTGCCGCGCCTCCTACGCACGGCTCACCGGCGTCCCCGCCACCCGCGTCGCGGCCGGCGCCTCGGTCGCCGCCCACACCGGCCTGATCGCGGCCTCCCTGCCGTCCGGCGCCGAAGTCCTCACCGCCGACGACGACTTCACGTCCGTACTGAACCCGTTCCACGTCCGGGGCGACCTCAAGGTCCGCACGGTCCCCCTGGACCGCCTCGCCGAGTCGATCCGCCCCGGCACCGCGCTCGTCGCGGTCAGTGCCGCCCAGTCCGCCGACGGCCGCGTCGCCGACCTGCCCGCGCTGCGGGAGGCCGCCCGGACCCACGGCACCCGCACCTACGTCGACTTCTCCCAGGCGGCCGGCTGGCTGCCGTTCCGCGCGGACGACTACGACTTCACCGCGTCCGTCACCTTCAAGTGGCTTCTGGGACCGCACGGTTCGGCCTTCCTGACCGTCCCCGAGGACTTCGGCGACGTCGTCCCGCTGCTCGCGGGCTGGATCGCGGCCGAACACCCCTGGGACAGCTGCTACGGCCCGGTCGTCGAACTCGCCCGCTCCGCCCGCCGGTTCGACACCACCCCGGCGCTCTTCAGCTACGCGGGACTGCGGGCCTCGCTCCAACTCGTCGAGGAGATCGGGGTGTCCACGATCCACGCCCACGACCTGGCGCTGGCCGACCGGTTCCGTACGGGGGTCGGAGCGCTCGACCACCACGCCCTGCCCGCCGACGGTTCGGCGATCGTCTCCGTGCCCGGACTGGGCGTGCGGCAGCCGGAGTTGGCGGCGGCCGGCATCCAGGTCTCCGACCGTTCCGGCAACTTGCGGGCGTCCTTCCACCTCCACAACACGGAGGAGGACGTGGACCGGCTGCTGGAGGCGCTGCGCTGAGCGGACGGCGGCCCGGGTTCCGGCACTCCGGGACTCCGGGACCGGCTCAGGTCCCGGTCGTCCCGTCGATCGCCTCCCGCAGGATGTCCGCGTGGCCGTTGTGCCGGGCGTACTCCTCGATCATGTGCAGGAGAATCCAGCGCAGGTTGAGGGGCGTTCCGGTGAACGGCCCGTCGGAGATGTGGCCGAGGTCGCCGAGGGAGCGGCCCGCGACGAGTTCCCGACTGCGGGCGATCTCCCGGCGCCACACGGTGAGTGCCTCGTCGAGGCCCCGGTCGGGGGAGAGGCTGTATCCGGTCAGCTCCTCGTAGACGTACGGAACGTCCAGGCCCGCGAACGCCCTCTGGAACCAGTTCCGTTCGACCTCGGCCATGTGCTGGACGAGCCCGAGGAGCGTCAGCTCGGACGGCTTCGCCGCGGGCCGCCTGACCTGCTCGTCGTCCAGCCCGGCGCACTTCAGCTCCAGGGTCGCCCGGTGGAAGTCGAGCCAGCTCTCCAGGGCGGCCGGCTCGTCGGCGGTCCACGGGGGGACGGGGCGGCCGTCGGGGAGGGCCAGCGGGGGGTTCGGGGCTGAGGAGTCGGTCGTCATACGGGGAGCATGGCGCAGGTGGGGGGAGTGCGCGGGGGATTTGATTCGGCCACGCCGCGAAGAGACGGGTGCGGCCGAAACCGTCGTACGGGGTCGTACCCGTAGGGTCGTACGGGGGCGTACCCGTAGTACTTCTGCCGCTGCCTTCTGCCGCTGCTCAGGGATACCCGTAGTACCTCCGCCGGACGTGCCCCGGCAGGCCCCCTGCTCCACCCCTGCCCCGGCCCCTACCCCCAGGCCCCCTCCACAGCGCCCCGTACCGCCTCCTCGGACCCCACCGGGACCCCCCGCTCCACCAGCACCTCGGCCAGTACCGACAGGCACCGCAGCACCGTCTCCGCCGACGCGTACGGCCCGTAGTGGTTGACCCGGATCATCTCGGCGGCCAGGGCGCCCCCGCCGGCGGCGAGGGGGAGGGCCGGGTCGATCTCCAGGGCCCGCGCGACCAGCTCCGAGGCGGGAGCCGTGGGCGGGGTGCGCAGGGTGGTGGCGACGGGGGCCGCCTCGACGGCGTCGTACACGTACGGCTCCAGGCCGCCGGCCAGGGCGGAGACGCCCGCGCGGGTCGCGGCGGCGGCGCGGGCGTGGCGGGACATCACGGTGTCCAGGCCCTCCGCGTCGATGCGGTCGAGGCACGCCTCCAGGGCGAGCATCTCCAGCTGGGCGGGGGCGTGCGGGAGGGCCTTGCGGCCGGGGGTGAGCCAGCGGTCCCGCCAGTCCAGCAGGGAGAGGTACGAGTGGCGCGGCGCCCGGGGGTTCGCGGCCATCCGCGCCCACGCCCGCTCGCTCACCGACACCGCCGACACCCCGGCGGGCCCGCCCATCGCCTTCTGCGCGCCGATCACGCACAGATCGACACCCCACGCCTCAGGTACTACGGGTTCGGCCCCGATGGAGGCGACGGCGTCCAGGTAGAACAGCGCGCCGTACTCCCGTACGACCTCTCCGATCTCCCCTACGGGATTCGTGTTCCCGGTCGCCGCCTCCGCGTGCACCAGCGACACGAAGTCGATCTCGGGGTGCTCGGCGAAAGCCTCCCCGACCTGCGCCGCCGTGACCGCCGTGTGGAACGGCACCGCGAGGTCGAGCACCGTCGCCCCACAGTCCCGCAGCCAGTTCCCGAAGGTCTGCCCGTAGGGGCCGGTGATCAGGTTCAGCGCGGTCGTCCCCGGCCCGGCGGTCCCCCGGATCGCCCCCTCCAGCGGCAGCAGCGCCTCGCCCTGCATGATCACGACATCCTGCGAGGTGCCCAGCAGCTTCGCCACCCGGTCCTCGATCGCGGCGAAGTGCGCGGCGCTCAGCGGAGGGAGGTCGAGGAGGGGATGGGTGGTCACGGCGCTGCTCTTTTCGCTGCTCACGAACGGTCGACGGTCACGAGGGTAAACCCGCCGCCGTTCATCCGTACGGCCCCCACCGCCCCCGGCCCGATTTGAGAGACGGCCCGGCCTCCCTGATCGTCGACACAGGACGACGAATGTCAGGCATCAGGGAAAAGTCAGGGCAAACCCCTACGGAGGTCCACGTGCACCAGCTCCCCGGCCACCGTAGAGACGCCTACGGCTTCCCCCGCCCGGCCCTCACCCGCCCGGCCCTCACCCTCGCCGCCGCCCTCCTCCTCGCGGCCACCGCGGGCTGCACGTCGAGCGACGACGGCGGCTCCAAGACGGCCGCGGGCGGCGTGAAACTGGCCAAGGCCGGACAGCTCACCACCTGCACCCACCTGCCCTACCCCCCGTTCCAGTCGGAGATCGACGGCAAGGTGCAGGGCTTCGACGTCTCCCTGATCGACCTCGTCGCCAAAGAGCTCGGCGTCAAGCAGACGATCCTCGACACCCCCTTCGAGAACTTCAAGACCGGCGCCTTCCTCAACTCCGGGGAGTGCGACGTCGCCGCCGCCGGCATGACCATCACCGCCGAGCGCAAGAAGAACGTCGACTTCTCCGACCCCTACTTCGACGCCACCCAGGCCGTCCTGGTCGACAGGAACAGCGGCCTCACCTCGCTCGCCGACGTCAAGGCCAAGGGCGCCAAGCTCGGCGCGCAGGCCCAGACGACCGGTGAGGACTACGCGAAGAAACAGGGCTTCGACCCGGTCTCCTTCGAGTCCTCCGACGCCGTCCTCAACGGCCTGCGCACCGGCCAGGTCAAGGCCGTCATCATCGACTATCCCGTCGTCCAGGGCTGGTTGAAGACCAAGGCCAACGCGGACGCCTTCAAGGTCGTCGACAACCTCAACACCGGCGAGCAGTACGGCTTCACGGTCAAGAAGGGCAACACGAAACTCCTCGCCGCCATCAACAAGGCGCTGGCACAGGCCCGTTCGGACGGCACGTACAAGACGCTGTACGAGAAGTGGATCGGCCCGTACGACGCGGCGGCGTCCCCGGCCGCGTCATGACGGAACTCGCGGCGCCGAAAGCGAAGTTGACGCGGCGCCAGAAGCAAAGGGCGTCCCGCGCCGTCCAGTACACCGTGTTCGTCGCCGTCGCCCTCGCCTTCGCGTTCGGCGCCGACTGGGGCCGGCTGCGCAACCAGTTCGCGCAGGGCGACATCGCCCGCCAGATGTTCCCGGACGTCATCACGCTGGCCCTGAAGAACACCGTCCTGTACACGCTCTCGGGGTTCGCGCTCGGCCTCGTCCTCGGCCTGGTCGTCGCGCTGATGCGGCTGTCGTCCGTCGGCCCCTACCGCTGGGTCGCCGGCGTCTACATCGAGATCTTCCGGGGCCTGCCCGCCCTGCTCATCTTCGTCTTCATCGGCGTCGCCGTCCCGCTCGCCTTCCCCGGCACCGAGATCGTCGGCGGCACCTACGGCAAGGCCGCCCTCGCCCTCGGCCTCGTCGGTGCCGCGTACATGGCGGAGACGTTCCGCGCCGGCATCCAGGCGGTCCCCAAGGGCCAGACGGAGGCGGCCCGTTCACTCGGGTTCAGTCCTGCCCGCGCGATGTTCTCCGTCGTCGTCCCGCAGGCCGTCCGCATCATCCTGCCGCCCCTCACCAACGAGCTGATCATCCTCTTCAAGGACTCCTCCCTGGTCCTCCTCCTCGGCGTCACCCTGGAGGAACGCGAACTCTCCAAGTACGGACGGGACCTGGCGAGTACGACGGCCAACTCGACGCCGATCCTCGTCGCCGGGCTCTGCTACCTGCTGGTGACCGTGCCGCTCGGGTTCGTGGTCCGGCGGATGGAGGCGAAGTGAGTCCGGCGGACGGCGGCCGAGCGGCTTCCCGGGACGCGCCCGAGATCCAAGTCACCGGCCTGCACAAGGCGTTCGGCGACAACGAGGTGCTGCGCGGCATCGACCTGGAGGTCGCCCGGGGCGAGGTCGTCTGCGTCATCGGCCCCTCCGGCTCCGGCAAGTCGACCCTCCTGCGCTGCGTCAACCTGCTGGAACAGCCGACGAGCGGAAAAGTCGTCGTCCGCGGCGTCGAACTCACCGACCCCGACACCGACATCGACGCGGCCCGCCGCGACATCGGCATGGTCTTCCAGCAGTTCAACCTCTTCCCGCACCTCACCGTCACCGAGAACCTCACACTGCCCCAACGCCGGGTCCTGAAGCGGGACAAGAGGGCCGCCGAGCGTATCGCCCACGAGAACCTCATCCGCGTCGGCCTCCAGGACAAGGCCCACGCCCGCCCCGCCTCCCTCTCCGGCGGCCAGCAGCAACGCGTCGCCATCGCACGGGCGTTGGCGATGGGCCCCGAGGTCATGCTCTTCGACGAACCCACTTCCGCCCTCGACCCCGAACTCGTCGGCGACGTCCTCGCGGTGATGCGCATGCTCGCCGACGACGGCATGACGATGATGGTCGTCACCCACGAGATGACGTTCGCGAGCGAGGTCGCGGACCGGGTGGTGTTCATGGACGGCGGGGTGGTGGTGGAGGAGGGCCCACCGGACCAGGTCATCGCGAACCCGGCCCACGAACGCACCCGGCACTTCCTGTCCCGCCTGCTGGACCCGGCCCGGGCGGACGTCGAGGAGGACACCGAAAACCCCGCTGGCTAGGGTGCCTCCCATGAACGATCACGCGGTGCTGCACGTGAAGGGCCGAATCCTCGTCGGACCGGAGGACATCCGCGACGACCTCTGGATCATCGACGGCCGGGTCTCCTACGACCGGCCCGCCACCGCCCGCGACATCCGAACCGTCGAAGGATGGGCCCTCCCCGGCCTGGTGGACGCCCACTGCCACGTCGGCCTCGGCCCCCACGGCCCCGTCGACAAGGACGTCGCCGAGAAGCAGGCACTTACCGACCGCGACGCCGGCACCCTCCTGCTCCGCGACGCCGGCTCCCCCTCGGACACCCGCTGGACCGACGCCCGCGACGACCTCCCGAAGATCATCCGGGCCGGCCGCCACATCGCCCGCACCCGCCGCTACATCCGCGGCTACGCCCACGAGATCGAACCCGAGGACCTCACCGCGTACGTCGCCCAGGAGGCCGAACGAGGCGACGGCTGGGTCAAGTTGGTCGGCGACTGGATCGACCGCGAGGCCGGCGACCTCACCCCCACCTGGCCGCGCGACGCGCTGGAGTCCGCCATCGCCGAAGCCCACCGCCTCGGCGCCCGAGTCACCGCCCACTGCTTCTCCGAGGACTCCCTCAGGGACCTCGTAGAAGCCGGCATCGACTGCATCGAACACGCCACCGGCCTCACCGACGACACCATCCCCCTCTTCGCGGACCGCGGCGTCGCGATCGTCCCCACCCTCGTCAACATCGGCACCTTCCCCACTCTGGCGGCGGGCGGCGAGACGAAGTACCCCCGCTGGGCCGCCCACATGCGCCGCCTCCACGAACGCCGCTACGACACCGTCCGCAACGCGTACGACGCCGGCGTCCCCGTCTACGTCGGCACCGACGCCGGCGGCACCCTCCCGCACGGCCTCGTCGCCGACGAGGTCACCGAACTCGTCACCGCCGGCCTCCCGCCCGTCGAGGCCCTCGCGGCGACGACCTGGAAGGCCCGCGAGTGGCTCGGCCGCCCCGGCCTCACCGAGGGCGCCCCCGCCGACCTCGTCGTCTACGCGCAGGACCCGCGAACAGACGTCCGGGTACTGGCCGATCCGTCACACGTCGTGCTGAACGGCCGGGCCGTGAGGTGACGTTGTGTCGAACACGTGAGTGACGTACCCACGATCGTGTGAACTCGCCCCGGAAAGCTGATCGTTCGCCCGTACTACGTAATTCTTTCGGGGTCCCGAGCAATCACTACTGGGGGTCCCACCACAGTGACAGCCACCAACTTCCGTATGCCCGCACGCCGTTTCGCCGCCCTGGCGACGGCCACGGTCCTGACCGCCGGTCCCGCGGTCCTGGCCGGCACGGGCACCGCGCACGCGACCGGCGACCAGGGCCGCGCCGGCGCCGTCGTCCTCCGCACCGGGCTCGACGTCTCCCTCCTCAACAAGACGGTCCAAGTCCCCCTGGCCGTCTCACTGAACGAGGTCGAGGCGCCGGCGTCCGCCGAGAAGACGGCACTCACCGCGACGCTGGACGGCGTCGACAAGGGGCAGCCGTTCAGCGTCCTGCGGGCGGACGTCGCCTCCGCCAAGGCGGACGTCTCCGACGGGAAGGCCGAGGCGTCCGCTCGGCTCGCCCACGCCAGACTCCACGTTCCCGGGCTGCCGTTGCTGTCCGTCATCGAGGTCGAGGCCGTCACGTCCAAGGCGGTCTGCGAGGCCGGCAAGGCGCCTGTCGCCGACGCGAACCTGCTGGGGGCCGTGACGGTTCTCGGCAAGAAGGTGACGGTGTCCGCCGGAGGTGTCACCGAGGTCAAGGTGCCCGGGGTGGGGGAGGTGCGGCTCGATCTCTCCAAGCGGGAGAGTACGTCGCGGACCGCTGCGGCGACCGCGCTCGAACTCACCGTCAGCGTCAATCCGTTGAACCTGAATGTGGCGGAGGTGACGGGGACGGTGACGTTGGTGAAGTCGACGTGCGAGACACCGGACGCGCCCGCTTCGCAGGAGGCCCCGCCGAAGGAGACGGAGCCGCAAGGGGAGGCCGAGCAGAGTGCGGTCGAGCCTCAGGGGGCTCCTGTCGAGGCGAACCTCGCGGAGACCGGGGGGAGTTCGAATACGCCGTATATCGCGGGTGGGGCTGCCGCGTTGCTTGCGGTGGGTGGGGGAGCGGTGTTCTTGGCTCGGCGGGGGCGGAAGAGTTAGCGCCTAAGGGGGAGGGGGCGGGGAAGTGTGGCGAGTGCGGCGCCGTTGTGGCTGGTCGCGCCCACGCGGCGGTAGCCGCAAATCGATACAGCCCCGCGCCCCTGAACAACTCGGCGTTGCCCACCCGGCGATTATCAGGGCGCCCCCCTCACCTTTTCCAACACCCCCAAGAAGCCGTCCACCGTTTCCCTGTCCCGCACCGCCAGCCTCAACCACCCCTCGTCCAGGCCCGGAAACGTGTCCCCCCTCCGCACCGCGTACCCCGCCTCCCGCAGCCGGCGCCGTACGGCATTCGCCCCCGCCAGCCGGACGAGCACGAACGGCCCCTCCGCCGGACCCGCGACATGAACCCCCAACTCCCGCAGCCCGGCCACGAGATGAGCCCGATCCGCAGCGGCCCGGCGTGCTCCCTCCTCCGCCTCCTCCAGCGCCCGAGCGGACACACACGCCTCCGCAGCCGCCAACGCGGGCGTGGAGACCGGCCACAAGGGCTGGGCCCGCTCCAACTCCCTTACGACATCCGGCTCGGCCAGCACATAGCCGATCCGCAGCCCAGCCAGCCCCCACGTCTTCGTCAGGCTCCGCAGCACCACCAACCCGGGCACATCCGTCCGCCCCGCCAACGCCTCCCGCTCACCCGGCACCGCGTCCATGAACGCCTCGTCGACCACCAACACCCGGCCAGGACGGGCGAGTTCGGTGATGGACGCGGCCGGATGCAGGACCGACGTCGGATTCGTCGGATTGCCGATGACCACCAGGTCGGCGTCGGAGGGGACCAGCGAGGGGTCAAGCCGGAACCCGTCGGCCTCCCGCAGCAGTACCCGCCCCACGGAGTGCCCCGCGTCCCGCAGGGCGGCCTCCGGTTCGGTGAACTGGGGGTGGACGACGACAGGCTGACGGACCTTCAGCGCGCGTGCCAGCAGGACGAACGCCTCGGCGGCCCCGGCCGTCAGCAGGACCCGTTCCACCGGCAGCCCGTGCCGCGCGGCGACCGCCGCCCGCGCGGCCCGGCCGTCGGGATAGGCGGCCAGACCGGTCAGGGAGTCGGCGACGAGGGCCCGCAGCCACGAAGGCGGCGTGTCCGCACGGACGTTGACCGCGAGGTCGACGAGGTCCGCGCCGTCGTCGCGGACCTCGGCGTCGCCGTGATGGCGCAGATCGTGGCCGTCAGTGGGCATGGGAGTGCGAGTGGCCGTGGTGATGGTGGTGGTGATGGCCGTCGTCGTCCGGGTGGAAGTGCGGCTGCTGCGGCGCCCCCACCTTGTCCTCGAACCCGGGCAGCGCGATCCGGTACACGCACGAGTCGCAGTTCATCCGGAGATCGCCCTTGACGGCCTCCTCGTACCGCTCCATCACCAGATCGAGCAACTCCGGCTCGGGGCCGATGACATCGGCCGAGAACACCTCGGCCTCGGGATGCGCCGCGGCCCACCCCTCGGTCTGCTGACGCACCCGGTCCGGGAGGATGCCGGTGAACAGGAAGTAGGGGAGGACGACGATCCGCCGCGCGCCCAGCTTCACACACCGGTCGAGCCCACTCGGCACATCGGGCGCCGCGAGCGACACGAACGCCGTCTCGACACCGGCGTACCCGCGCCCCTCCCACAGCAGGCGGGCCGCCTTGTACACCTCGGCGTTGGCGTCCGGGTCGGTCGAACCGCGCCCGACGAGCAGCACCATCACATCGGCACGGTCCTCGGGGGTGCGCGCGGAGGAACCGCCGAGCGCCTCCTCGACCCGCCGCTCCAGGACCGACAGCAGCGCCGGGTGCGGGCCCAGCGGACGGCCGTAGGTGTACGAGATACCGGGGTGGCGCTCCTTCTCGCGGGCCAGCGCGGCCGGGATGTCGCCCTTGGCGTGCCCGGCGGACACCAGCATCAGCGGAACGGCGGCGAACCGGCGTACCCCCTGCTCCACCAGTTCGGCCACGGCGTCGCCGAGCGGCGGCGGGGACAGCTCGATGAAGCCGCCCGCCACGGGAAGCCGGGGGTCGCGGCGCCCCAACTCCCGTACGAAGTCGCGGAACGCCTCGGCTCCGGCGTCGTCCCGGGTGCCGTGGCCGGCGATGAGCAGGGCGGGCGGCGGGGTGGTCACTTTTTCTCCTCGTGAACGGAACTCGGTTGGTACAGCGGAGCGTTGAGCGCGGCGGACGGCCCGCTCGCGTGCGGCGCGGGCTTCGGCTGGATCGAGCGGACGATCCGGTTCGCCGCGCCCTCTGCGGTCTGGTTCACCGTGCCTCCTCCTGCCAGCGGTAACCGCGAGGCGTCACCATGCGCCCCGCGACGATCCTGGTGGCCGTGTTGCCCACGGTCACGACAGTCATCATGTCGACCGTCGCCGGGGCGAGTTCACCCAGGGTGGTCACCCGGCTCGACTCGTCGGCCCGCGAGGCGTTGCGCACGACACCCACGGGGGTCGACGCGGCCCGGTGCTCGGACAGCAGCGCGAGCGCCTTCGGCAACTGCCAGTCCCGGCCGCGCGAACGGGGGTTGTAGAACGTGACGACCAAGTCGGCCTCGGCCGCGGCCTGTACCCGCCGCTCGATGACCTCCCACGGCGTGTGCAGGTCGGAGAGGCTGATCGACACGTGGTCGTGCCCGAGGGGCGCCCCGAGGATCGCCCCGGCCGCGAGCGCGGCGGTCACACCGGGCACGCCGACGACGTCGATGTCGTCCGAGGCTTCGGCCAGCGCGGGCGACGCCATCGCGTACACGCCCGCGTCCCCGCTGCCGATCAGCGCGACGGCCCGCCCGAGGCGTGCCTCGGCCACGGCGGTCCGCGCCCGCTCCTCCTCCGCCCCGAGCCCCGACTCCAGGACGGCCGTCCCCGGCCGCAGCAGGTCCCGGATCTGGTCGACGTACTGATCGAGCCCGACGACGACGGACGCCCGCCGCAGCTCCGCCCGGGCGCGCGGCGTGAGCAGATCCCGGGCACCGGGACCGAGCCCGACGACAGCCAGCCGCCCACGAGACGGCCGCCGTACGACAGCACAGGTCGCCATCGCCGGGGAGCCCCCCGACTTCCGCTTGGGCACGAGGAGTTCACCCCCGCCGGCCAGCGCGGCGGCCTCGGCGACCGACGGCGTGCCCACGGCGGCGAGCGGCGCCCGCGACGGGTTCGGCACCTCGATACCGGCCAACTCCTCGGCGGAGTACGTGATCACGGGCACCCCGAGCCGCGCGGCGGCCTCCAGGATGCCGGGCTCCTCCGCCTTGGCGTCGACCGTCGCGAGCCGGGCCACGCTGCGGGCCGACAGCCCCGCGTCCCGCAACGCGTCCTCGATCACCGACAGGACCTCGTCGACCGGCGCGCCCTTCGAGGCGCCGACACCGATGACGAGGGACGGAGGACGCAACAGGACCTCACCGGAAGCCGGTTCGACGACCCGGTCGGTCAACCGGACCCGGTACGAAGCCCCTTGGGCGGAGGCGAACGGCACCGCGGGCAACGGCCACGCCACCTCGGCCTCCAGCGCGACCGGCTCCCCGTCCAGCAGAGCCCGCGTCACCGCCGCCACATCCCCCTCGACCGGCACCCCGAGCGTGTCGAGACCGGCCATCCCGACGGCGTCCGTGGCCGTCGTCACCACAGGCCGAGCCCCCAGCAACTCACCGACCTCCACGGCGAGTTCGTTGGCCCCACCGCCGTGCCCCCCGAGCAGCGACACGGCGAACCGCCCGCCCTCGTCGACACACACCACCCCGGGATCGGCCCCCTTGTCCGCCAGCAGCGGCGCCAGAATCCGCACGGTCGCCCCGGTCGCGAGGAAACACACGAGCTGCTCGCACTCCGCGAACGCGGCCCGCAACGCCTCTCCCACAGACCCGTCGTACACCCGCGTACGCTCCGGCCAGGCCGCGGCCAGCCGGTCCCGCGCCGCCGCCCCCGCCGACGTGGCGGAAATGAGGCCGATCACTGAGCAACTCCTTCGTCAGAAAGGGACGTTCGCACGCCCCACAGCAGAAACACGGGATTGGTGGCCGCGAGCCGCGTCACATCCCCGGGCAGCGGCGCGAGCCGCGACGACTGCAACAGCACCCCGTCACAGGAGAATCCGGCGCGGGTGAGCGCCGCCCGCACCCCCGGCACCCGGTCGACGGCCGCCATCGCGACGACGACCGCACGCCGGGCCCGCCGCGCGCACTCCGCGACGATGTCCGCCAGCTCACCGCCCCCGCCCCCCACGAACACGGCGTCAGGATCGTCCAGTTGAGCCAGCGCCGCCGGAGCGGTCCCGTGCACCACCCGGACGTCGACCCCGTGCGCGGCGGCGTTCGCCCGCACCCGCTCCACCCCGTCCGCCGCCTTCTCGACGGCCGACACGGCAGCCCCGAACCGCGCGCACTCCACGGCCACGGACCCCGACCCGGACCCCACGTCCCACACCGACTCCCCGACCCGGGGCCCGAGCCGGGCCAGCGCGAGCGCCCGCACCTCGAACTTCGTGATCATCGAGTCCCGGTGCGCGAAGGCGTCCTCCTCCAGAGCCCAGCGCTCGGGAAACCCGAACCCCCCGGCGACGGTCCGCATCCCCGCCCCCACCCCGGCCCGCCGGGCATCGACACATACCACGACACTCACCGCCGTACCCCAGTCCCGCGCAGCCGCCTCCTCGGGCGTCACCCGCTCGACCCGCTCCAGCAACGGATCACCCAACGCGGTCCCGACGATCAACTCCCGCTCGTACCCGACCAGTCCGGCCCCCAGCTCACCCGCCCCGCCCCCCGGCCCGGTCAACACCGCCACCTTGGGAAACGCCCGGCACACGTTCACCGCGACCCGGGCCGCCCGCCCGTGCGCACTCACCACGACCGCGTCGTCCCAGGCGACTCCCAGCCGGGCGAAGGCCGTCGCCACCGACGACACCCCCGGCCGCACCTCCAGCGCCCCCGGCCCGAACCGCTCCGCGAGCGCCCGCACCACCCCGAAGAACCCCGGATCACCCGAGGCGAGCACGACGACGCGCCGCCCCTCGCCCACGTACCTCTCGACGACGTCGAACGCGGGCGCGAGCGGCCCGAGCACGACACTCTCAGCCCCCTCCGGAAGCGTCACCGACGACAGATGCCGCCGCCCCCCGACGACCAACTCGGCGCCGTCCAGCACCTCCTGGGGAACCGGCGCCCCCGTCCCCGTACCGACGACGGTGATCACGTACTCGCCCCCCGCTCCCGCCTCAGCGCCCGCCGCGCCTCCGGGTCCGCCTTGCGGAAGCCGTGGAAGTGACCGGGGTGGTAGAGGTGCGAGCGGGTGCCGCGCGCGCCGAGCGCCGGGCCGATCAGGAACAGCGTGTGCTTCCACAGCTTGTGCTCCTTGACGGTCTCCTCCAGCGTCTCGACCGTGCACCGCACGACCAACTCCTCGGGCCACGTGGCCTGGTAGGCGATCACCACCGGCGTCGTCGTCGGATACCCGCCCTCCAGCAGCTCCCGCACGAGCTGCCCGCTGCGCGCCGCCGACAGGAACACCGCCATCGTCGTACCGTGCCGCGCGAACTCCCGCACCTCCTCGCCGGGCGGCATCGGCGTCTTCCCGCCGCCGAGCCGGGTCAGGACGACGGACTGCGCGACCTCCGGGATCGTCAGCTCCCGCCCTGCGATCGCCGCGACCGCCGAGAACGACGACACCCCGGGCACGATCTCCGTGTCGATGCCGAGCTCCTCGCACCGGTCGAACTGCTCCTGCGTCCCGCCCCACAGCGCCGGGTCACCGGAGTGGATACGGGCCACCTTCAGCCCGTCCCGCAGCGCCCGCTCGTACACGGCGACGACGTCCTCCAGCGACATCGTCGCCGAATCGAGGATCTCCGCCCCCTCGCGCGCATGTTCCAGCACTTCCGCCTGGACCAGGCTCGCCGCCCAGATCACCACGTCCGCGTCGGCGATCGCCCGAGCGGCCCGGAACGTCAGCAGATCCGCGGCGCCGGGGCCGGCACCGACGAACGTCACCTTGCCGGTGGAGGCATCGGCCATGGGGGAGAGTCCTTTCAGAAAGGGGTTTCAGAGCGTTACCGGGACACCGGCGGCCGTACGGACCGCCGACCCCGGACGTGCGCGGACAAGGGGAGATCGGATACGAAGTCCTCATGGCGGTCTTCGTCGCGCTCGGCGCGTTCCTGATGACGCTGGCCGGCGGCTGGACGGCACAGCGCGTGACCGACCGCCGCCATCTGGTCCTGGGCCTGGCCGGCGGCCTGATGCTGGGGGTCGTCGGCCTCGACCTGCTGCCCGAGGCCCTCGACGCGGCGGGCACCGAGGTGCACGGCGTCCCCGCCGCCCTCCTGCTCTTCGTCGCCGGGTTCCTGCTGGCCCATCTGGTGGAACGCCTGCTCGCCGTCCGCCAGGCCGCGCACGGCGCGGACGAGCACGACGGCCGCGTCCCCGAGGTCGGCCTCACGGCCGCCGCCGCGATGGTCGGCCACAGCGCCATGGACGGCGTCGCCATCGGCGCGGCCTTCCAGGTCGACGGCAGTATGGGCACGGCCGTCGCGCTCGCCGTCATCGCCCACGACTTCGCCGACGGCTTCAACACGTACACGATCACAAGCGTTTACGGAAACGCCCGCCGCAAAGCCCTCGCGATGCTCTTCGCCGACGCCGCGGCCCCCGTCCTCGGCGCGCTCTCCACGGTCTTCGTCACCATTCCGGAGCAGCTCCTCGGCGGCTATCTCGGCTTCTTCGGCGGCGCCCTCCTGTACCTCGCCGCCGCCGAGATCCTCCCCGAGGCCCACCACGACCACCCCGCCCGCTCGACCGTCCTGTGCACGATCGCGGGCGCGGCCTTCATCTGGCTGGTGGTCGGCCTGGCGGGCTGAGGAACACCCGGGAGACCGCCCGGCACGCCGTTGCACAACCGCTCTCACAACTTCCCACCCCGACCGCTGTCCCGCCGGGCCGGCGAGATCAGCGTCGACAGATACGGCAGCGGCGACCCGTCCAGCTCGGCCGCGCCCCCCACGACCTCCCCCTCAAGCCCCAGCGCGGCCCCCCACACGGCCCCCTCGGCCCGCCCGGTCTCCCGCAGCGCCGCCACGACCTCGGCCGCCTGCCGCCCGAACTTGTACGCCACGACCGTCCCCGGCCCGGCCAGCGCGTCCTTCAGCACCCCCGACCCCGCCGTCACCGGCACCAGCGTCAGCGGCTCGGTCCCCTCGGTCAGCACCGCCCCCGACCGCGCCGCCAGATCCTGCATCGCCGTGATCCCCGGCACGGTCTCCACGACCGTCCCCGGCACCAGCTCCACGATCGTCTGCGCGAGATACGTGAACGTCGAATACACGTTCGGGTCACCGATCGTCGCGAACGCGACACTGGCGTGCTCCCGCAGCAGCCCCGCCACCCGCCCCCCGGCCGCGTCCCAGGCCGCCTCACGCCGCCCCCGGTCACTGCGCTCGTTCAACGCGAACACGACCCGTACGACCTTGTCCTCGGCGACGTAGTGCAGCACCGTCGCCTCCGCGCGCCCCCGCTCCCCGCTGTCCATCACGGGTACGACGACGACATCGGCGTCCCGCAGGGCGTTGACCCCCTTGACGGTCACCAGCTCCGGGTCCCCGGGCCCCACCCCGACCCCGATCAGCCTGCTGCTCATGACGTCCGGCACCTCTCCACGAACCGACGGGCCACACCGGGCTCGCTCGCCCAATGCGTATGCAAATAACTCGCATGCACATTACGTGCCACGAACCCCTCCACTCGACTCCGAGCCCCCCGAAACCCCCAGGCGGGAGCGGTGCCGGCGCCCGGCTCGACGACGGTCCGGTGAAACTCGTGCCCCCGCATCCGGGTCCCGACCCCGGCGAGCACGCTCTCACTGAGCGCCACGGCATCCCGGTACCCGAGCGTCAGCCGCTCACTCATCCGCGCGGAGGCGTCGATGACGCCGCACATGGGCCGCCCGTCCAACTCCCGGCACAGATAGAGCAACCCCGCACACTCGGCGGCGACGGGAGCCCCCGACCCGACGAGCGACGTAACCGCTTTCAGCAACGGCACGTTGGCGGCCAGCTCAGCCCCGTACACCTCGGGAAACCCACCCCCGATGACCAGCCCGGAGGCCCCGTCGGGGAGCGCCTCGTCCCGCAAGGGATCAAAGGTCACCACTTCGGCGCCGGCGGCGGTGAGCAGCTCGGCGTGCTCGGCATACGAGAAGCTGAAGGCGGCCCCACCGGCAACGGCCACAACAGGCACTTTCAGCCCGTCCGGCGTTTGAGGACGAGGCCCCTCAAGGGCCGAAGCGGGGGTCTGGGGGCGGCAGCCCCCAGGGTCGGGGAAGGGAAGGGGCGGAGGGGGCGAGAAACTCAGAGCCGCACCCGCACTCCACACCTCGCCCCCCAACTCACCGGCCCCCCGGGCCACTTCCATCAACGCCTCAAGATCGCACCCGGCCTCGACCTGCGCGGCCATCGCCGCCACAGCCTCGACAGCCGCCCCCTGCCGTTCGACCACCGGCACCAGCCCGAGATGCCGCGACGGCACATCCACCCGCGCGACCCTCCGCAACACCCCCAGCACCGGCACCCCCGCCGACTCCAACGCCTCCCGCAACAACTCCTCGTGCCGGTCGGAGGCGACCTTGTTGAGGATCACGCCCCCCACCCGGACCTCGGGGTCCCAGGACACGAAGCCGTGGACCAGCGCCGCGACAGACCGGGACTGGGACGACGCGTCGACCACCAGCACCACCGGCGCCCGCAACAGCTTCGCGACATGAGCCGTGGACGCCAACTCCCCTTCCCCCGCGGCCCCGTCGTACATTCCCATGACACCTTCGACGACCGCGAGATCACACCCCTGAGCCCCATGCAGGAACAGCGGCGCGACCAACTCCGGCCCGCACAGATACGCGTCGAGATTCCGCCCCACCCGCCCGGTCGCGAGCGAGTGATACCCGGGATCGATGTAGTCCGGCCCCACCTTGTGCGGAGACACGACAAGCCCCCGCGCGGCGAACGCGGCCATCAACCCCGTGGCAACAGTGGTCTTCCCGCTCCCGGAGGACGGCGCGGCGATGACCAGCCGAGGAACGGAACTCACCACTCGATGCCCCTCTGCCCCTTCTGCCCCGCGTCCATCGGATGCTTCACCTTGGACATGTCGGTGACGAGATCGGCGAACTCGACCAGCTTCGCGGGGGCGTTGCGCCCGGTGATCACGACGTGCTGGTTACCGGGCCGATCCCGCAGCACGGACACGACCTCGTCGGTGTCGACCCACCCCCAGTGCATGGGATAGGCGAACTCGTCGAGCACGTACAGCCTGTACGTCTCGGCGGCGAGATCCCGCTTGACCTGCTCCCAACCCTCCCGAGCCTTCTCCTCGTTGTCCATCTGGTCGTCCCGCTGCACCCAGGACCACCCCTCACCCATCTTGTGCCAGTCGACGGACCCGCCCTCCCCGGACGCCCCCAGCACCCGCAGCGCGTTCTCCTCCCCGACCTTCCACTTCGCCGACTTGACGAACTGGAACACCCCGATCGGCCACCCCTGGTTCCAGGCCCGCAACGCGAGCCCGAACGCGGCGGTCGACTTCCCCTTCCCGATCCCCGTATGGACGACGACCAGTGGCCGATTCCGCCGCTGACGGGTCGTCAGCCCGTCGTCCGGCACCACACTCGGCTGCCCCTGAGGCATTACGCGGCCCTCCTCTGAACATCCTTGACCAGCCCGGCAATCGATTCCGCGCGCAGCTCGTCGAGCGTCACGGCGGTACCCCCCAGCTCACCCGCGAGCTGCCCCGCGAGCCCCAGCCGCACCGGCCCCGACTCACAGTCGACGACGACGGAGGCGACCTTGTCGGCGGCGAACAGCCGAGCCGCCCGCCCGGCCAGTGCGACCGGCTCGGGCCCTCCGGTGGCCCGCCCGTCCGTCACCACGACGACCAGCGCCCGCCGGGCCGGATCACGCAACCGCTCCACCCGCAGCACGTCATGCGCCTTGAGCAGGCCGGCGGCGAGCGGCGTACGCCCCCCGGTCGGCAGCGACTCCAGCCGGGCCGCCGCGGCGTCGACGGACGAGGTGGGAGGCAGCGCGACCTCCCCAGAAGCTCCCCGGAACGTCACCAGCCCCACCTTGTCGCGCCGCTGATAGGCGTCCAGCAGCAACGACAGCACCGCCCCCTTCACCGCACTCATCCGCTGCCGGGCCGCCATCGAACCGGACGCGTCGACGACGAACAGCACGAGGTTCCCCTCACGCCCCTCCCGAGCCGCCTGCCGCAGATCGTCCCGCCGCACCACGAGCCCCGGCCCCGACCGCCCCCGCGCCCGCTGATGCGGCGCGGCGGCCTGCACGGTGGCCGCCAAGTGCAGCTTGGTGAGCGTCCCTTGAGGCCGCCGGGCCCCGGTCGTACGACCGTGCTCGGTACGCGCCCGGGACCGCCGCCCGGCAGCCCCCTCCCCGATGCCCGGCACGCTCAGCACCTTGGCCCGAAACGGCTCGGAAGCCCGCACGGGGGACTGCTCGCCCCCACCGGAAGCCTGCGGTTCTCCCCCTTCACCGGCCTCGGGCTGAGCACCCCCGCCATCACCCTGAGACCCTCCACCGTCCGGCGCCGGCTGCCCGCCACCCCCACCGGGCCCGTCCGGATCAGGATCGTCCTCGGGCGACTCACCCGAGAACTCCTCCAACGTCTCGTCCAGCTTGTCCTCGTCAAGTCCCGGCGCGTCGAAGGGATTACGCCGACGACGATGAGGCAACGCCAGCAGCGCCGCCTGCCGCACGTCCTCCGCCAGCACCTCGGTCCGCCCCGCCCACGCGGCCAACGCGGTGGCCGTCCGCGCCATCACGATGTCGGCCCGCATCCCGTCGACCTCGAACGCCGCACAGGTCGCCGCGATCTGCCGCAACGCCCCGTCCCCGAGCCGCACCGACGACAACAACTCCCGCGCGGCGACGATCCGTTGCCGGACGGCCCGCTCCTCGTCGGCCCAACGCGCCGAGAACTCGGCCGGGTTGTCGTCATAGGCGAGCCGCCGCCGTACGACCTCGACGCGCTGATCAGGCTCCCGCGAGGCGGCGACCTCGACGGTGAGCCCGAACCGGTCGAGCAACTGTGGCCTGAGTTCGCCTTCTTCGGGGTTCATGGTCCCGACGAGCAGGAACCGAGCGGCATGCCGCACGGACACGCCCTCGCGCTCGACATAAGAGGCACCCATGGCAGCGGCGTCGAGCAGCAGGTCGACGAGGTGGTCGTGCAGCAGGTTGACCTCGTCGACGTACAGAATCCCGCGATGCGCGTCGGCGAGCAGCCCCGGTTCGAACGCCTTCACACCCTCGGCGAGCGCCCGCTCGATGTCGAGCGCCCCCACGAGCCGGTCCTCGGACGCCCCGACGGGCAACTCGACCATCCGGGCGGCCCGTTGAGCTTCGCCACCGGTTTCGTGCGGCCCATCCGGACAGGCCGGATCGGGCGCCGCCGGATCACACGAGAACCGGCACCCGGCGACCACGTCCACAGCGGGCAGCAACGCCGAAAGCGCCCGCACAGCCGTCGACTTGGCCGTCCCCTTCTCCCCGCGCACGAGCACACCACCGACCGCCGGGGACACGGCGTTCAGCAGCAACGCGAGCCGCAGATCGTCCTGCCCGACAACGGCCGTGAACGGAAACGGAGTACTCACTGGTCGCCCTCCAAGTCGCCTTCCAGCTCCAGATACGTGGCACGCAGCCGCTCCAGCGTGTCCGCGTCGGGCTCCGCCCACAGCCCGCGGTCGGCGGCCTCAAGGAGCCGCTCGGTGATCCCGCGCAGCGCCCACGGGTTGGACTTCTTCATGAAGTCCCTGTTCTCCGGGTCGAAGACGTACTCGGCGCTGAGCTTCTCGTACATCCAGTCGTCGACCACGCCCGCCGTCGCGTCGTACCCGAACAGGTAGTCCACGGTCGCGGCCATCTCGAACGCGCCCTTGTAGCCGTGGCGGCGCATCGCCGCCATCCAGCGGGGGTTGACCACACGCGCGCGGAACACGCGGTGCGTCTCCTCGCCGAGCGTGCGGGTCTTCACCTGGTCCGGCGTGGCCGAATCACCCACGTACGCCTCGGGGTTGGCGCCGGTCAGGTGCCGGACCATCGCGACCATGCCGCCGTGGTACTGGAAGTAGTCGTCCGCGTCGACCAAGTCGTGCTCGCGTGTATCCACGTTCTTCGCGGCGACCGCGATCCGCTTGAACGCCGTCTCCATGTCCCCCCGAGCCGCCCGCCCGTCGAGTCCACGCCCGTAGGCGTAACCACCCCACACGGCGTACACCTCGGCGAGATCCGCGTCCGAGCGCCAGTTGCGGGCGTCGATCAGCGGCAGCAACCCGGCCCCGTACGCGCCCGGCTTGGAGCCGAAGATGCGGGCGGTGGCCCGGCGTCGGTCGCCATGAGCGGCCGTGTCCTCGTCGGCGTGCGCGCGCACGAAGTTCCCCGAGGCGGGCTCGTCCAGCTCCGCGACCGCGCGGACGGCGTCGTCGAGGAGCCCGACGACGTGCGGGAACGCGTCCCGGAAGAAGCCGGAGATACGGACGGTGACGTCGATGCGGGGGCGGCCGAGTTCGTCCAGGGGGACCACCTCGAACCCGGTGACCCGGCGCGACGCGTCGTCCCACACCGGACGGCACCCCAGCAGCGCGAGGATCTCGGCGATGTCGTCACCCTGGGTCCGCATCGCGGAGGTGCCCCAGACAGTGAGCCCCACGGACTTCGGGTACTCCCCGTTGTCCGCGAGATACCGCTGCACGAGCGAGTCCGCGAGCGCCTGCCCGACCTCCCAACTCAGCCGCGAGGGAATGGCCTTGGGGTCGACCGAGTAGAAGTTCCGGCCGGTCGGCAGGACGTTGACGAGACCACGCGTCGGAGACCCCGAGGGCCCGGCGGGGACGTAACCCCCGTCCAGCGCGCGCAGGATGTGATCGATCTCGTCCGTCGTCCGCGCCAGCCGAGGTACGACCTCGTCGCACGCGAACTCCAACACGGCCACGGCGTCCGCGAGTTCGACCCCGAGCACGTCACGCACCAGAGCCGGAACGGCGGCCGAGGACCAGCCCCGCTCCTCCATCCCGAGCGCCACCCGCCGGCACAGCTGCTCCAACAGATCGATCGCGTCGGCGGCCGACCGCGCGGGCCCCTCCACCAGTTCACTCAACTCCACCGGCACCTTCACCGCGGCCCCCGGCTCGGCCAGCAACTCCTTCTCCACCAGCCCGAAATGAGCCGCGAAGGCGGACCGCAGACCCGGCAGCGCGTTCGCCTTGCCGCCCCACACCTGCGAGGCCCGCAGCACCGCGAGGACCAGGTTCACCCGGGCCTCGTCGACCGGCCCGCCACCGAGGATGTGCAGCCCGTCCCGGATCTGCACGTCCTTGATCTCGCAGAGGTAGCCGTCGATGTGCATGACGAACTCGTCGAAGTCGTCGTCACCCGGCTGCTCGTCGACATGCAGGTCGTTGTGGAGCTCGGCGGCCTTCACCAGCGTCCAGATCTGCGCCCGCACGGCAGGCGCCTTCACCGGGTCCAGATCGCTCACGAGCGCGTACTCGTCGAGGAGTTGCTCCAGCTTCGCGAGGTCCCCGTACGTGTCCGCGCGCGCCATCGGCGGCACCAGGTGGTCGACGACGGTCGCGTGCCCGCGCCGCTTCGCCTGCGTGCCCTCGCCCGGGTCGTTCACGATGAACGGGTAGATCAGCGGGAGTTCACCGAGCACGGCGTCCGGCGCACAACCGCCGCTGAGACCGAGGCCCTTGCCCGGCAGCCACTCCATCGTGCCGTGCTTGCCCATGTGGACGACCGCGTCCGCGCCGAAGGAGTTGTCGAGCCAGCGGTAGGCGGCCATGTAGTGGTGCGACGGCGGCATGTCCGGGTCGTGGTAGATCGCGATCGGGTTCTCCCCGAAGCCGCGCGGCGGCTGGATCATCACGACGACGTTCCCGAACTGGAGGGAGGCGAGAACGATGTCGTCCCCGTCGACGTACAGCGACCCCGGCGGCTCGCCCCACGCCTCGGTCATCGCGTCCCGCAACTCCGGGTCCAGCTTGTCGAACCACGCCTGGTAGTCGGCCAGCGGCACCCGCGCGGGCGCCGACGCCAACTGCTCCTCGGTCAGCCACTCCACGTCGTGCCCGCCGGCTTCGATGAGCCGGTGGATCAACTCGTCGCCCTCGGAGGGATATCCGGACACCCCGTACCCGGCGTCCCGCAGCGCGTCCAGCACCCGCACCGCCGACGCTGGCGTGTCCAGACCGACCGCGTTGCCGACCCGGGAGTGCTTCGTCGGGTACGCCGTGAAGACCAGCGCGACGCGCTTCTCCGCGTTCGGCTTGTGCCTCAACTGCGCGTGCCGCACGGCGATCCCGGCCACCCGCCCGGCCCGCTCGGGGTCGGCGACGTACACGGGAACGTCGTCCGGGCCCTGCTCCTTGAAGGAGAACGGGACGGTGATGATCCGCCCGTCGAACTCGGGGATCGCGACCTGCATCGCCGCGTCCATCGGGGAGAGCGCGGCATCCGACTCGTCCCACGCCGCCCGCGACGACGTGAGGCAAAGCCCTTGCAGCACAGGGATGTTGAGATCCGCGAGCGCCCCGATGTCCCACGCCTCCTCGTCACCGCCCGCCGACGCCTCGGACGCGTGCGCGCCGCCGGCCGCGAGGACCGTCGCCACCAACGCGTCGGCCCCGCTCAGCAGTTCGTACAGCCCGGCGTCCGCGCCGCGCAGCGAACCGCAGTACACGGCAAGGGCGTTGGCGCCCCGCGCCTCGATCGCGTCGCACAGCGTGTCGACGAAGGAGGTGTTGCCGCTCAGCTCGTGGGCCCGGTAGAAGAGCACGCCGACGGTGGGACGGCCCTCGACGAAGGCGCGCTCTCCGCTGACGCCGAACTCCGGCATCTTCTGCGGCTCGTCGAAGCCCTCACCGGTCAACAGCACGGTGTCGGACAGGAATCGGGCCAGCTCCACCAGGTTCGCGGGCCCGCCCTCGACGAGATAGCGCAGCGCCTCCGCGACGACCCCGGCCGGCACCGACGACTCGGCCATCAGCTCCGCGTCCGGCACGGTCTCCCCGCCCAGCAACACGGTGGGAATCCCCGCCGACTTGAGCGCCGCGAGTCCGTCCTCCCAGGCCCGCTTCCCGCCGAGGAGCCGGACGACAGCGATGTCCGCGCCCTCGATCAGCGCCGGCAGCTCCCCGGCGACGTCCACCCGTGTCGGGTTCCCGATCCGGTACGGGGCGCCGGAGGCGCGGGCCGCCAGCAGATCCGTGTCGGCGGTCGACAACAGCAAAACCGTACTCATGCGGGCGCTCCCGGGGGGATGAAGGGCAGTCCTTGCGGCGCTCCCGACTCGATGAGCCCAAGAAGCGCGTCGGTGTTCGCGTGCTGTTCGATCAGGTCGCCGAGCAGATCGAGCTGTCGCTCGCGCAGTTCGGCGAACGAGGTGTCGGTGGCGGGCACGAAGCGGCGGCCCGCGGCGGCGGCCACCTCGCGAAGAAAGGCCCGCCGGAATCCGTCCGACTCCAGCGAACCGTGCCAGTGCGTACCCCAGACGGCCCCGACTCGGCAGCCGTCCAGGAAGGGTTCTCCTCCATCGACAGAGGCGACCCCATGGTGGATCTCGTATCCCTCGACCCGCTCGCCGAGGGCCTCGCCCACCGGCCGGGTCAAGGTCTTCTCGCGGGCGAACCGCACCCGCACGGGCAGCAGCCCGAGCCCGTCGACGATCCCGGCGCGCGACTCGACGTCGTCCTCGATCCGCTCGCCGAGCAGCTGGAAGCCGCCGCAGATCCCGAGCACCGGCCGCCCGGCAGCGGCCCGGCGCCCCAACTCGGCCGCCAGCCCCCGCTCCCGAAGCCACTCAAGTGCCTTCACCGTCCCCCGAGTTCCGGGGACGACGACCAGATCCGCGTCCGCGAGTTCCTCGGGCCGGTCCACGAACCGCACCACCACACCGGGTTCGGCGGCCAGCGCGTCGACGTCCGTGAAGTTCGACATCAACGGCACCGCGCAGACGGCGACCCGGAGCACCTCGTCCCCGACCGGCGCCGTGAGCGAGGACTCCCGTACGGCCCCCCGCAGGGACACCGCCATGCCGTCCTCCTCGTCGATCCCGAGCCCCGCGCGGAACGGCAGCACCCCGTACGACGGACGCCCGGTCAGGCCGCGCAGCATCTCCAACCCCGGTTCCAGCAGCGACACATCGCCCCGGAACTTGTTCACCAGGAACCCGGCGACCAGCGCCTGGTCCTCGGGGGAGAGCAGCGCGACCGTGCCGAAGAACGACGCGAAGACGCCGCCCCGGTCGATGTCCCCGACCACCAGCACCGGCAGCCCCGCGTTCCGCGCGATGCCCATGTTGACGATGTCGGTGCGCCGCAGATTGATCTCGGCGGGCGATCCGGCGCCCTCGCAGATCACCGCGTCGTGCGTGGCGCGGAGTTCGGCGAGACAGTCGAGGACGGTTCCGAGGAGCTGCTCCTGCCGGCCCCCGTGGTACCGGCGGGCGTCCATCTCGCCGACCGGCTTGCCCATCAGCACGACCTGGCTGCTGCGCTCCCCGCCCGGCTTCAGCAGCACGGGGTTCATCAGCGCCGTCGGCTCGATCCGGCACGCCTGCGCCTGCATGGCCTGCGCCCGCCCGATCTCGGCGCCCTCCCGGGTCACGAACGAGTTCAGGGACATGTTCTGCGCCTTGAACGGCGCGACCTTCACCCCCTGCCGGACGAGCCACCGGCAGATCCCGGCGGTGACGACACTCTTCCCGGCGTCCGAGGTGGTCCCGGCGACCAACAGCCCGCCACTCATGAACCCGCCCCCCTTTTCAGCAACCGTTTACACAAACTCCGCCCGGCAGCCCCGAGCCCCGTGGCCCCGACCCCGGCAGCCCCGACACGCCTAGCGGCCCCCCGCCCCGCCAACGCCCGCCCGACCACCACCCGCCCGGCGACCGTCACCCCCAGCGCCAGCCAACTCACCCGCCGGGACAGCCGCACAGCCCGCTCGACATCACCGACGACGACCCCGCGCCCACCGGCGTTGAGCACCGGCCGATGCTCCACCCGCCCCGCGTACGACAGGGTCCCGCCCATCCGCACCCCGAGCGCCCCCGCGAACGACGCCTCCACCGGCCCGGCGTTGGGGCTCGGATGCTTCACCGCGTCCGCCCGCCAGGCCCGCACGGCCCCCCGGGGATCGTCCCCGGCGGCACACGCGAGGACGGCGGTCAGCCGGGCCCCCGGCCAGCCGGCGACGTCGTCGAGCCGGGCGGAGGCCCACCCGTACCGCAGGTGACGCGGCGACCGGTGCCCCACCATCGCGTCGAGCGTGTTGACGGCCCGGAACCCCAGCAGCCCCGGCACCCCGCCGACGGCCCCCCACACCAGCGCGCCCACGACCGCGTCGGACGTGTTCTCGGCAACCGATTCCACAACGGCCCGCGCGATCCCGTAGGCGTCCAGCGCCTGCGGGTCCCGCCCGCACAGATGCGGCAGCCGCGCCCGCGCCGCCTCGACGTCCCCGGCCTCCAGCGCCCGTCCGATGTGCCGCGCCTCGCGCGCGAGGGAGGTGCCGCCGACGACCGCCCAGGTCGCGGCGGAGGTCAGGGCGAGGGAGGCGCCGGGGGAGCGGCGTACGGACGAGGCGGCCACCGCGCCCAGGGCGATCGCGCCGCCCGCGCAGACGGCCGTGTGCAGGGCTCCCCAGCCGCGGTGGTCGTGCCACAGCACGCGTTCCACGGACATCGCGGCACGGCCGAACGCGGCGACCGGATGCCCCCGGCGGGGGTCGCCGAGGAGCAGGTCACCGAGGAGGCCGGCGGCGGCGCCGTACGCGTGGAGGCGATCGGCACCCATCGGCTCAGCCGGCCGTGGGAGCGGGCAGCGGTCGGGGTCGGTACCTCAGACGGCGGCGGCCGAGCATAGCGATATGTCCTCACTCAGGGTGTCCACGCCCTGGTTCGACGAGACCGGCGGTGGGAGTTCCTGGCTCCCGGGGATGACTACCCCGGTCACAGTGGCGGGACCGCGCCGGATTCGCACCGACTTCCTCCTGAGCCGCCGTACATGGCCCTGGCAGTCCACCACGGGCCTCGAAGAGCCGTCAACTCGCTGTTGACCTGCGAGAGCGGACTGTGCAGAACCCCACACGACCCGTCGGGCCGACCGCACACGAAACCCCGTACGGCGGGTGCCGTACGGGGTTGTGGAAACGGTTGCTGCCGGTCTTCCGGAGGCTCAGGCGACGATGAGGCTGATGCCGTACGCCACGGCCCCCAGGCACGCCGCGAAGCACGCGTACGCGCCGGTGACCGCGAGGGCGGCGGAGCCGCCGTCGGCCTGGGCGCGCTCGTGCCGGGAGAGGCCCATGACGCCGAGGGTGAAGAGGGTCACGATGCCCACGGTGACCACGAGGCTGACACCGAAGACGGAGCCGAGAGCGGACCAGTCGATCTTCATGGTTGCGGTGTCCTTCGGGGTCAGACGGTCGCGGCCGGGGGAGCGGCCGGGTCGGTGGTGGCGACGGTCGCCGGCGCGGGGATGACGACCTTGATGTCACCGGCGTCGGAGTCGGAGTCGGAGACGACATCAGCGGTGTCGTCCGTGTCGTTCACGTTGTTGTGGTCGACGACCTCGCGCCGCGAGATCTTCCAGATCGCCGCGCTGGAGCCGACGAGGAAGACGGCGACGGCTGCCGTGCCCCAGTCACCGAGGTCGGTGACCGACTCGGCGAGCGCGCCGACGAGCCCGGCGGCCGGCAGCGTCAGCCCCCAGGCGACGAACATCCGGGTCGCCGTGGACCAGCGCACCACCCCGCCCTTGCGGCCGAGCCCCGCGCCCATCACGGAGCCGGATACGGCGTGCGTGGTGGAGAGGGAGAAGCCGAGGTGGGAGGAGGCCAGGATGACTGTCGCGGCGGACGTCTGGGCGGCGAAGCCCTGCTGCGGCCGGAGGTCGGTGAGGCCCTTGCCCATCGTGCGGATGATGCGCCAGCCGCCCAGGTAGGTGCCGAGCGCGATCGCGACGCCCGCGGAGAGGATGACCCAGGTGGGCGGGTCGGAGTCGGGCGCCAGGGAGCCGCCCGCGACCAGCGCGAGGGTGATGATGCCCATCGTCTTCTGCGCGTCGTTCGTGCCGTGCGCGAGGGAGACGAGGCCGGCCGAGGCGATCTGCCCGAACCGGTAGCTCTTCTCCGCGGCCTTTCCTTCGGCCTTCTTGCCGAGGGTGTACGACAGCCTCGTCGCCAGCATCGCGGCGAGCCCGGCGACGATCGGGGCGGCGACCGCCGGGATCAGCACCTTCGTCACCAGCACGTCGCCGTGCACCGCGCCGGAGCCGGCCGAGGCCAGCGTGGCGCCGATCAGGCCGCCCATCAGGGCGTGCGAGGAACTGGAGGGCAGGCCCACCAGCCAGGTCAGCAGGTTCCAGAGGATCGCGCCCACCAGGGCGGCGAAGATGACCTCCGGTCGTATACCGCTTTCGTCGACGAGTCCCTTGGAGATCGTGTTCGCGACCTCCACGGAGAGAAACGCCCCCACAAGGTTGAGCGCGGCGGACATGGCCACCGCCACCTTGGGCCTCAGTGCGCCGGTCGAGATGGTCGTGGCCATCGCGTTGGCGGTGTCGTGGAAACCGTTCGTGAAATCGAACGCGAGAGCGGTGATCACCACTATCGCGAGGATCAGCGAGAAGTTTTCCATTTACCCAGGCAATCGTTCGAAGTAATCGGCTGGTTGAAGGTAGGTAACCTGGATGAACGGAAGGTGAACTGGACAGGGCATCGTGGTGTCGCTCCGGGCATGACTCCCCCTCTTCCCCGCCCCCTGGCAGGATCGCCGTATGGCTGAGCAGAGGCGCCCGCGTCCCGAAGAGGCCGCGGCATGGGGCTCCCTGGTGACGACCGCCCGCCGCACCGTCACCGACGGACTCGTGGTGGGCACATCCGGAAACGTGTCGGTCCGCGTCGCCGAGGTGGTCCTCGTCACACCGACAGGCGTCCCGTACGACCGTCTCGGGCCGGACGACATCACGGGCGTCGACCTCGACGGCCACCAGGTGCTGGGCACCCTGCGGCCGACCAGCGAACTCCCCATGCACCTCACGGTCTACCGCGCCTTCCCCGCCGCCGGCGCCGTCGTCCACACCCACTCCGTCCACGCCACCGCCGTCTCCACCCTCGTCCCCGAACTCCCCCCGATCCACTACATGACCGGCGCCCTCGGCGGCCCGGTCCGCGTCGCTCCCTACGCGACCTACGGCACGGAAGAACTCGCGGACAACATCCGTACGGCTCTCCAGGGCCGTACCGCCTGCCTGATCCAGAACCACGGCACCCTCGCCCACGCCCCCACCCTGGAGCGGGCCTTCACCGACTCCGCGCAACTCGAATGGATGTCCCACCTCTGGCTCACCGCGGCCTCGGTCCCCGGCCACCCCCCGCACCTCCTCACCCCGGCGCAGGTACGGGAGGCGGGGGAGAAGCTGAGCCGGTACGGGCAGGGCGCGACGGACTGAGCGGCCGGGGCGTCCACTGGCCACCCCCGCCCGCCACCCGGACACTGGACGAGTGCGCCCAGTCAAAGCGACGGCCGTCGCCGTCTCCGCAGTAGTGGCCGCCGGAGCGGCGAGTGTCGCCGCGGGCCGGATGGCGAGCGACCCGGCGTTGAAGGCACCGCCGGACCGTCCCCTGCCGACGGAACCGAAGCTCACGGTCCACCGCGCGGCGGCGGGCGAGGTCACGCTCACGCGCGGCCTCGCCGCCCTCAGACCCGGCACGTACGGCCTCACCGGCGCCGGGGTCCACGCGGTGTGCGGCCCGGTCCTGCCGAACGTCCCGCACAGCGCCGACACCGTCGTACGCCGCTTGGAGCGCGTCTCCTACGGCTCGCTGGACCCCGGGACGGCCGTCCGTCTCACGCCCGACCTGCATGTCGGGGACCCGACGACGGCGCTCGGCCTCGCGCACACGGGCGTCGAGATCCCCGGCGAACTCGGCGCGCTGCCCGCCTGGTTCGTGCCCGGCGCGCGCCGCACCTGGGTGATCGCGGTGCACGGCCTCGGCGCGGGCCGCACCCACGCCCTGAACGTCCTCGGCTTCCTGCACCGCCGCCGCTTCCCCGTCCTGGTCCCGGCCCACCGGGGCGACGAGGACGCCCCGCGCTCCCCGGACGGCCTCAACCACCTCGGCACGACGGAGTGGCGGGACGTCGACGCGGCGATCCGGTACGCCCTCGGGCACGGCGCCGACCGCGTGATCCTGCTCGGCTGGTCGACCGGCGCCGCGATGGCCCTGCGCGCGGCCACGCACTCCGGCCTCGCCGACCGCGTCAGCGGCCTGGTCCTGGACTCCCCGGCCCTCGACTGGCGCACGACGGTCCGCTCCCTCGCCACCGCCCGCCACACCCCCGGCGCCCTCCTCCCGCTCGCGGTCCGCGCGGCCCTCGGCCGCCTCGGCGCGGACGGCCGGGACCCGGACGACGCCCTCGCCCTGCCCGCCGTCCCCACGCTGGTGTTCCACGGCCCCGACGACACCGTCGCCCCCTGGGACCTCTCCCGCCGCCTCGTCGCTACCGCCCCCGCGCTCGCCACCCTCCACGAGGTCCGCGGCGCCCCGCACGGCGCGATGTGGAACGCCGATCCGGCGGCCTACGAGGAGGCGCTGCGACGGTTCCTGACGCCGTTGATGTGAGCCGCGGGGGTGTGAGTCCCGGCACATCCGCCCGCCCGGTAGCGAGGATTCCGCTTGCCTTCGTCCCGGTCCCGAACACCCCCTCCACCCCCTCCCCACAGCCCGTGCGTTGGCCAGTCCCGTAGCCGCCCGTGACATTCCGTTTGGGTTTTCGGACCGTCAACCGGAAGACTGCACCCGTGACGTCCCGTATCCCGCGCGACTCCAGGCTTCGACTCGTCCGCCCGCGACCCCTGGCCGCCGCCCCCTCAGCTGTGAACCAGCGGCGCCCGCGCCGCGCCGCGCCCCGCCCCCCGGAAGGCACCCCGGCCCCGGCGGAACTGGCCAGAATGGCTCGCTCGGGCCTGGCCGCCGCCGCCCGCGTCGCCCGCTGGGCGGACAACGCCCTCGGTCCCGGCAAGGACGCCGCGACCATAGACGGCAAGGCGACCCTCTCCGACGCGACCGCCGACCGCGCCGCGAGCGACCTCGGCCTGAGCGCCGAACGGGTCCGCGCCGACTGGGACACCGCCCGGCTGGCCGGCCTCATCGAGGTGCACGGCGCGAGCGCCCGCCCCGGCTGGCGGCTGCGCGCCTGGGACCGCGACGACAGCGCGGTCCTGCGCGGCTGGGTGGCCCTCTTCGACGCCTGGTCCCTCGCGATCACCGAACCGGCCGACGAGGAACCCGCGACGGTCGCCGAGGTCGTCTCGGCCATGCCGCAGGTCCTCTCCTTCCTCCAGCTCTCCGCCGGACCCGTCCCCGTCGAGCAGCTCCTCGACCTGCTCGCCCAGCGCGTCACCGAACTGCGCACCGAGCGCTGCGAGATCCCGTACGCCGCGGGGGCGGACGGGGTCAGCGGCACGGCGGCGCTCGCCGAGCCCGCCGACCTCACGGCGCCGGCCGAACCCGCCGAGCCCGCCGACCTCGCCCCCCTCCTCGACTGGGCCCTGCGCGCCCTCGCCTCCGTCGGCGCGCTCACCTGCGGCGACGGGCAGGCGACCCTGACCCCGCTGGGGAGCTGGGCGACCTGGGTGAAGCTGGAGCAGATCTGCGTCGCCGCGCAGAGCCCCGCCGGGAACATCGAGCAGGCCGCCGAGGACATGCTGCGCGGCTGCGCCCAGCTGCGGCCGAACGCGGCCCGCTCCGAGTACCGCGCCTGGCTCGCGGCCCGGACCGTCGGCAGCGCGGTCACGGAACTCCTGGTCGCCGCGCGCGGCGAGGACGCCCTGCTGCGGGGGCTGGCCTTCGAGGCGCTGCGCGTCGTCGGCGCCCCCGCCGAGCCGGACGTCCGGGCCGTCGTCGACGAACCGGCGCTGCGGCCGTACGCCCTGCTGTGGCTCGCGGAGCACGACGGCGTCGACCCGGAGGACGCGCACGAGGTCCTCACCCGGGAGGAGGCCACCTGGCTGTGGGTCGACACGGCCGCCGCGGTCGCCGACCACGGGGAGGCGCCCATGCTGGTCCGCCACCTGGAGTCGGCCCTCCAGCCGACCGTCCCCGCCCTGCTCAACGAGGTCCGCGCGGTCGGCCACCCCCGCACCGTCCAGGTCCTCGTCGCCCTCGCCGCCGCCCATCCCGACCCGGCACTCGCCAAGGCCGTCCGCCGGGCGGCGTTCCAGGTGCACACCGGAGGAAGCTGAACCGGAGGAAGCCGGTCCACCGGGGGCGTCCCCCACCGCCCCCGCGCCGTCACCCCCTGACCTCCGGCGCGTACGTCCCGAACGACCAGACGTTCCCCTCCAGGTCCCGCGCCATGTAGTCCCGCGCGCCGTAGTCCTGGTCCGTCGGCGGCATCAGGATCTCCACGCCCCGCTCGGCCGCCCGGCGGTGATGCGCGTCCACGTCGTCCACCACGACGTACGTGCCGGTCGGGCCCGCGCCCTTCATCGCCGTGTCGAACGGGCCGCCGCGCCCCTTCGAGCCGAGCATCACCACGCCGTTGCCGTACGCCAGCTCGGCGTGCAGGACGACGCCGCCCGCCGCCTCGTACACCGTCAGTTCCGTGAAGCCGAAGGCTTCCGTGAGCTGCCGGATCGCCGCCTTCGCGTCGGCGTACAGCACCGACGGACAGATGCTCGGACGCCCGCTGACCGCTCCCGCCATGCCGACCACTCCTCGGGGATTCCTGCCGGAATGTCACCTGTGGACCAGTCTGGCACCCCCCACCGACAACGTCAGCGGAACGTGTCGCAGCGCCCCATGTCACCGCCGCGGTACCCGGTGTAGAACCACTGCTGCCGCTGCTGCGCCGACCCGTGCGTCCAGGACTCCGGCGTCACCCGCCCCTGGAACTTCTCCTGGATACGGTCGTCACCGACAGCGGCAGCCGCGTCCAGCCCGTCCTGGATGTCGGCGTCCGTCAGGTTCGTCAGCAGGGGCCGCCCGGTCGCGGAGTCCTTCGTCGTCGTCGCGTGCCGCGCCCAGACCCCGGCGTAGCAGTCCGCCTGGAGCTCGACCCGCACGGCGTTGCTGTTCGCGCCGGTCCGCCCGTCCTGCGAGCGCTTCAGGGTGCCGAGGAGGTCCTGGACGTGGTGGCCGTACTCGTGCGCGACGACGTACGCCTGCGCGAAGGCGCCGCCGCTCGCCCCGAACTTCGTCCGCAGCTCGTCGAAGAACCCGAGGTCGAGGTAGACCTTGCGGTCACCGGGGCAGTAGAACGGCCCGACGGCCGAGGTCGCCGCCCCGCACGCGGTGCCGACCCGCCCGCTGAACAGGACGGTCGGCGACGCCGTGTACGTCCCGCCGCGCTCGCGGAACTCGGCGCTCCAGTAGTCCTGGACGCTGTTGACGACGGCCACGATCCGGCAGTCGTCCTTCGTGTTCGCGTCCCGCCCGGTCCGGCAGGTCTGCTGCACCTGCGCCAGCGAGGAGGCGGTCGCGGCCGGCTCGTCGCCCCCCGAGGAGAGCCCGAGCTGATCGGGGCCGACCCCGAGGAAGAGCGCCAGCAGGAGGGCGATCACCCCGGCGATCCCGCCGCCCACGGTGGCCTTCCCGCCCGGGATACGGCTCCCGCGCACGTCCTGTACCTCGGAGGTGTCCAGCGGGGCGTCGTCGTCGAACTGCATGCGCCCAGCGTGCCGTGCGCGCGGCGGTCCCGCCCGGGGAGTTCACCCGGACGGCGCAGGGCCCGAGGCCGCAAAAGCGCTTGCACGCCCCCGTTAGACTGATCCCATGGCCATTCTCCTCGCGCATTAGACGACGGGATCGTCCGCACACCCTCGTCCAGCCCCCATCACGCCCTGGAGTCTGTCCGTGATCTCCGCCTCCGGTATCGAACTGCGCGCCGGCGCCCGCATCCTCATCGAGAGCGCCACCTTCCGCGTCGCCAAGGGCGACCGCATCGGCCTGGTCGGCCGCAACGGCGCCGGGAAGACGACCCTGACGAAGGTCCTGGCCGGCGAGGGCCAGCCCGCCGCGGGCCAGGTCGCCCGCTCCGGCGAGGTCGGCTACCTCCCCCAGGACCCCCGCACCGGCGACCTCGACGTCCTCGCCCGCGACCGCATCCTCTCCGCCCGCGGCCTCGACGTCCTGATCCGCAAGATGCGCGACAACGAACAGCGCATCGCGAGCGGCAGCGGCGCCACCCGCGAGAAGGCCCTCAGGCAGTACGAGCGCCAGGAGACCGAGTTCCTCACCAAGGGCGGATACGCCGCCGAGGCCGAGGCCGCGACGATCGCCGCCGCCCTGAACCTCCCGGACCGCGTCCTCGGCCAGCCCCTGCACACGCTCTCCGGCGGCCAGCGCCGCCGCGTGGAGCTGGCCCGCATCCTGTTCTCCGACGCGGACACCCTCCTGCTCGACGAGCCCACGAACCACCTCGACGCGGACTCCATCATCTGGCTGCGGGACTACCTGAAGACGTACCGGGGCGGCTTCATCGTCATCTCCCACGACGTGGACCTCGTCGAGACGGTCGTCAACAAGGTGTTCTACCTGGACGCCAACCGCGCCCAGATCGACGTCTACAACATGGGCTGGAAGCTCTACCAGCAGCAGCGCGAGGCCGACGAGAAGCGCCGCAAGCGCGAGCGGCAGAACGCCGAGAAGAAGGCCGCCGCCCTGCACTCGCAGGCCGACAAGATGCGCGCCAAGGCCACCAAGACGGTCGCCGCGCAGAACATGGCCAAGCGCGCCGACCGGCTCCTCGCCGGCCTGGAGGCGGTCCGCGCCTCCGACAAGGTCGCCAAGCTCCGCTTCCCGGAGCCCGCGCCCTGCGGCAAGACCCCGCTGATGGCGGAGGGCCTGTCGAAGTCGTACGGCTCCCTGGAGATCTTCACGGACGTCGACCTCGCCATCGACAAGGGCTCCCGCGTCGTCATCCTCGGCCTCAACGGTGCGGGCAAGACGACCCTGCTGCGCCTCCTCGGCGGCGTCGAGAAGCCGGACACCGGCGAGGTGCGCCCCGGGCACGGCCTCAAACTCGGCTACTACGCCCAGGAACACGAGACGCTGGACCCGGAGCGCACGGTCCTGGAGAACATGCGCTCCTCCGCGCCCGACCTGGACCTCGTCGAGGTCCGCAAGACGCTCGGCTCGTTCCTGTTCTCCGGGGACGACGTCGACAAGCCGGCCGGGGTCCTCTCCGGCGGTGAGAAGACCCGCCTCGCGCTCGCGACCCTCGTCGTCTCCTCGGCGAACGTCCTGCTGCTCGACGAGCCCACCAACAACCTCGACCCGGCCTCCCGCGAGGAGATCCTCGGCGCGCTGCGCACCTACAAGGGCGCCGTCGTCCTCGTCACGCACGACGAGGGCGCGGTGGAGGCGCTCCAGCCCGAGCGGATCATCCTGCTGCCGGACGGCGTGGAGGACCTGTGGGGCGCGGACTACCAGGATCTCGTCGCCCTGGCTTGATCGAATGGATGATCCACTGAGTATGGATCATTCGGCCTACCGGTGATCCATCATCTGTGTGAGATCTCCTCGTATCGAGGTGTGTCCGTTCCGGATTTCACGGCCGGCCCCTTTGTCGACAACCGTCGACGAGGGGTCGGCCGTTCTGTCTCTCTGACCTGCGTGTTCACGCAAAGTGGCGTTCGACGGAGCGGACGCCGTCGTTCGGAATGTCATCTTCCGGTTGTGGAGACGTGCTCCTGTCGTCAAAACCCTCACCCACGGACCTTGCCGAATGGGTGGCCAGGACGACCAAGAGGGGTGATCATGAGGGGACCAAGAGCGCACTTCCCATGAGGAGGCACGGGTGGCCGAGACTCTGAAGAAGGGCAGCCGGGTGACCGGCGCCGCGCGCGACAAGCTCGCGGCAGACCTGAAGAAAAAGTACGACTCCGGTGCGAGCATCCGGGCGCTGGCCGAAGAGACCGGCCGCTCGTATGGCTTCGTCCACCGGATGCTCAGCGAGTCGGGCGTCACGCTCCGTGGGCGTGGTGGCGCGACCCGGGGCAAGAAGGCCGCCTCGTCCTGAGGCCGGGCGGCCATCGTCTTTGGTGGCCACCCGGTCGGCACAGCGATCGACCGGGTGGTTACTGTGCAGTCACTTAGGTTCAACTGAGGTGACCGCACTCATCGGAGGCGCCCCATGGCTTCGCTCGCACCGGCACTGGACAAGGACGGCGTACGGCTCACCGTCGAGGACGCGCTCGCGACGGTGACGCTGACCAACCCGGCCAAGCGCAATGCGCAGAGCCCCGCGATGTGGCGGGCGCTCGCCGAGGCCGGGCGGTCGCTGCCGGGCTCCGTCCGTGTCGTCGTGCTGCGGGGCGAGGGCAAGTCCTTCTCCGCCGGGCTCGACCGGCAGATGTTCACGCCCGAGGGCATCGAGGGCGAACCGTCCTTCATCGACCTCGCGCGCAGTGGTGACGCCGAACTCGACGACGCCATCGCCGGGTTCCAGGAGGGCTTCACCTGGTGGCGGCGCAGTGACGTCGTGTCCGTCGCCGCCGTCCAGGGCCATGCCATCGGCGCGGGCTTCCAGCTCGCCCTCGCCTGTGACCTGCGCGTCGTCGCCGACGACGTGCAGTTCGCCATGCGCGAGACCAGTCTCGGCCTCGTCCCCGACCTCACCGGTACGCACCCCCTGGTCTCCCTGGTGGGCTACGGCCGCGCCGCCGAGATCTGCCTCACGGGTCGCTACGTCCACGCCGAGGAGGCCCTCCGCATCGGCCTGGCCAACACGGTCGTCCCGGCCGCGGACCTCGACACCGCCGTCGCCACCCTCACCACCGCCCTCCTGTCGGCCCCCCGCGACGCCGTCGTGGAGACGAAGGCCCTCCTCCAGGGCGCGGCGACCCGCTCCTACGACGACCAGCGCGCCGCCGAACGCGCGGCCCAGGCCCGCCGCCTCAAGGACCTGGCGGGGCTGGGGGAGTAGCGGGGAGGGGAGCGGCGAGGCGGGGAGCGAGCGGGGCGGGGGCTCAGCAGCCCGCCGGGGCACCGGCCGGCTCACCGATGCGCCCGCCGGGTTCTTGAGGCGCCCAGCCCCGCGCCCCTCACCCCACCCCCGTCACCAGCACCGCCACACTCGGCCCTCCCGGCAGCCGTCCCACCACCGCACGGACCTCCCTCGCCACGTCCAGCGCCCGCAGATCCGCCTCCACGGCGATCTCCACGCGCGCGTGGAGGCGCGGCAGGGCGTCCGTCGCGGTCCGCTCCTCAAGGTGGACGGTCCCGCCGAGCACCCCCGCCACCCCGGCCAGCTCCTCGGCCGCCGGCCCCGTCCACGGTGGAAGCGGCGGCGCCTCGTCCGGCGGGTCGTCCGCCAGGACCAGCCCGGTCACCCGCAGGTCGATCTCCGTCACGACGAGCCCGAGCCGCCCCGCCGACGCCGCCGCGAGGGCCGCGCGCAGCCGGGCGGCCGAGTCCGGCAACGGCTCCGTGGGGCGGGCGGAGAACTCGGCCGACATCCTCAGCGGGCCCGGCGCGAGGGCCGACGGGGGCGGCGGTACGACGGGCTCCCGCGCGTTCCCGGGATCGGCGAGCGCCAGCCGCAGCGGGCCCAGCCGCACGCCCTCCACCCGGCCGGAGAGGGCCCGCCCCAGGACCGTCCCCGCCACGCTCTCCGCGATCCAGCAGCCGTCACGGGGGCCGCCGAGAGGGACGTACCTGCCGAGTCCGAGGTGCTGTCGGACCGTCCGCCGCCAGTGCTGCTCCGCAGTCATTCCTCCAGCCTGCCGCATCCCCGGGGCGCCACGGGGAATCCGCGCTTACGGTGGGTCTCGTCGAGGAGGCCGACCGGAAGGGACGTACGGACCATGACGGACACGACACAGCACCCCGTCGGCGAGAGTGACCAGGCGGCGCGCAAGACCGTCAAGCGGGGCGGCGGCGACCCCGCGACCAGGGGGCGGACGACGATCGCGGACGGCGTCGTCGAGAAGATCGCGGGGCTCGCCGCGCGGGACGTCGTCGGCGTGCACGCCATGGGCAGCGGCCTCAGCCGCACCTTCGGCGCCGTCCGCGACCGGGTACCCGGCAGCTCCAAGTCGGTCTCGCGCGGCGTGAAGGCGGAGGTCGGCGAGGTGCAGACGGCGCTGGACCTGGAGATCGTCGTCGACTACGGCGTCTCCATCGCGGACGTCGCCCGCGCTGTGCGCGAGAACGTGATCGCGGCCGTCGAGCGGATGACCGGCCTGGAGGTCGTCGAGGTCAACATCGCGGTCAGCGACGTGAAGCTGCCCGACGAGGAGGACGACGAGCCGGAGCCCCGAATCCAGTGACGACTTCAGAGACGCGGAGGGATGACCGATGAGCAGGGCCGTGATCGGCATGATCGCCGGCATGGCGCTGGGCTTCGCCGGGTACTTCGGCGGGTTCGGCGCGTTTCTCCTGGTGGCCGCCCTCGGCGCCATCGGGTTCGTCGTCGGCCGGTTCCTGGAAGGGGACCTGGAGCTCGGCGACTTCCTGCGCTCGCGTGACGACCGGCGCCGATGACGTCCGCCGTCGCGCCGGGGGAGCGCGGGGCGACCCGGATCGCCGACCGGGTGGTCGCGAAGATCGCCTCCCAGGCGGCCCGTGAGGCCCTCGGCCCGCTCCCGCCCGACGCGGCGCCCCCGCACGCCATGGTGGTCGTCGCGCACGACCACGCGCGCGTGCGGGTCTTCCTCGAACTCGGCTACCCGACCGACATCGGGGCGCGCTGCCGGGAGGTGCGTCGACAGGTGGTCGAGCGGGTAGGCGCGTTGGTGGGAATGCAGGTGCCGGACGTCGCCGTCACCGTCGAACGGCTCCACCCGGCGGCGGCCACCGGCGAGGCACAGGGGAGGACGCGATGAGCGAACCCCGGGACGGCGAGGCGACGACCCGACGGCTGCCGGTGGTCCTGGACAAGGAACGCCCACCGGAGGTGACGCCCGCTCAGGAAGCGGATGCGTCCGCCCCGGAGACGGGCGCGCACCGCTTCTGGTCCGCCCGCCGGGCCCCGGCCGCCCTCACGGCCGTCCTCGTCCTCGCGGCGTCCGGTGTGCTGCTGTACGACGTCTCCGCCGTCCGCGCCGACCGGCCCGCGATGCGCTGGCGCCGCGAACTGGCCCACCAGCTCGCCCAGCGGCCCCTGGACGACGCCTGGGTGCTCACCGGCGCGGGCGTCGCCGTCGCCCTCGGAGCGCTGCTCCTGGTGCTGGCCGCGACCCCGGGGCACCGGGACGTCCTCCCGATGCGCGCTGCCCACCCGGACGTCCGCGCGGGGCTGCACCGCGACGCCGCCGCGCTCGTCCTGCGCGACCGGGCGATGGAGGTGTCCGGGGTCCGGTCCGCGCACGTACGGATGGGACGCCGGCGTATCGACGTCCGCGTGGTGTCCCACTTCCGGGAGCTGGACGAGGTCCACGCGGACCTGGAGAGCACCCTCGCGACAGCCCTGGACGGCCTCGGACTGGCCCGCCCTCCGGCGCTGTCGGTGCATGTCAGGCGACCCGCGCAGAAGAAGGGCTGACCCCGATGCTCCGCACCGTCAACCGCGTCCTGCTCGGCCTCACGGGTCTCGCCCTGCTCGTCCTCGGCGGCTCGGTCCTCGCGGTCGGGCTCGGCGCCGGCCCGCCCTCCTGGTGGCTCTACGACGGCCGCCACGACGTCCTCCTGACGGCCGTCCGGCGCACCCGGTGGCGCGGCGAGGGCTGGTGGTGGCCGACCGTCATCGGGGCGCTCGCCGTACTGGTGCTGCTCGCCCTGTGGTGGCTGACGGCGAACCTGCGGCGCCGGCGCCTGGGCGAGGTCCTCGTCGACACCGGCGACGGCGGGTCGGCGCTCCTGCGGGGCAGCGCCCTGGAGAACGTCCTCGCCACCGAGTCGGCCCGCCTCGAAGGCGTCGCCCACGCGCGCGTGCACCTCACCGGCCGCAGGGACGCCCCCGAGACGCAGGTCCACCTCAGGGTGGAACCCCACGCGTGCCCCGGGGAGGCCCTGCGGCGCTTCGTCACCGAACCGCTCACCCACGCGCGGGACTCGGCCGCCCTGGAGGCGCTTCCGGCGGAGGTGCGGATGCGGGCGAGGAAACACAAGGCGGAACGCGTCAGCTGAGGGCGAGAAGCACCGGGCTCAGAACCCGTGCCGCATCCCGCCGTCCACCGGGACCATGATCCCCGTCAGGTACGAGGCGGCCGGTGACAGGAGGAACGCGCCGGTGCGGCCGAACTCCTCCGGGCGTCCGTAGCGCCGCAGCGGGATGCGCGCCTCGTTCGCGACGCGCGTGGCCTCCGGGTCGGCGGACATGCCGTCCAGCTCGCGCACCCGGTCGGTGTCGATGCGGGCCGGCAGCAGGCCGACGACCCGGATGCCCCGGGGGCCCAGTTCGTCCGAGAGGGACTTCGCGAAACCGGCGAGCCCCGGGCGCAGCCCGTTGGAGATCGTCAGCCCCGGGATCGGCTCGTGGACCGACCCGGACAGCACGAACCCGATGACACCCCCCTCCTCCAGCTCCGCGGCGGCGGCCCGCGCGAGCCGTACCGCGCCGAGGAACACCGACTCGAACGCGGCCTCCCACTGCGCGTCCGTGTTGTCCGCGACGAACCCCGGCGGCGGACCGCCCACGCTGACGAGAATCCCGTCGAACCCGCCGAACGCCTCCCGCGCGGCACCGATGAGCCGCCCCGGCGCCTCCGGATCGGCGTTGTCGACGGCGACCCCGACGACGCCACTCCCGACAGCGTCACTCCCGGCCGCGTCACTCCCGGTGTCGCCCCCGAGCTCCCGCGCCGCCTCCTCGACCCGCCCCGCGTCCCGCCCGGAGACGACCACCTTCGCGCCGTCCGCCAGCAGCTCGCGCGCGACCGCGTTGCCGAGGCCGCGGGTGGCCCCGGTGACGACGTACACCCGGTCCTTCAGTCCAAGATCCATGGCCCCTATCCTGCCTGCTCGCCGCCGAACAGGGCGAGGGCCGAGGTGACCAGCCCGATGTGGCTGAACGCCTGCGGGAAGTTGCCGAGCTGACGGCCGCCGACGGGGTCGTACTCCTCGGCGAGCAGGCCGACGTCGTTGACGAGGCCCGCGAGCCGGTCGAAGAGGGCGAGCGCCTCCTCGCGGCGGCCCGTCAGACGCAGGGCGTCGACGAGCCAGAACGAGCAGACCAGGAACGCCCCTTCGGCGCCGGGGAGGCCGTCCACGGCCGTGCTGCCGGTGCCGTCCGTGCTGTAGCGGCGCAGCAGACCGTCGTGGCCCAGCTCCGCGCGGACCGCGTCGACCGTGCCGATCACCCGCGGATCGTCGCCGGGGAGGAAGCCGACGCGGGGGATCAGCAGGAGCGCGGCGTCGAGTTCGGGGGAGCCGTAGGACTGCGTGAAGGTGTTCCGGGAGGCGTCGTAGGCGCGTTCGCACACCTCCCGGTGCACGGCGTCGCGCAGTTCACGCCAGCCGTCGAGATCGCCGCGCAGCTCCGGGTGCGTCTCCAGCGCGCGTACGGCGCGGTCGGCGGCGACCCACACCATCACCTTCGAGTGCGTGAAGTGGCGCCGCCCGCCCCGGACCTCCCACAGCCCCTCGTCGGGCTGCCGCCAGTTCTCGCGCAGCCACTCCATCAGCGCCCGCTGCAACGCCCACACGTGCGGGCGCGCCGGGAGGCCGGAGTCGCGGGCCAGCGCCAGGGAGTCCATGACCTCGCCGTACACGTCCAGCTGGAGCTGGTCGACGGCGCCGTTGCCGACGCGGACGGGGCGCGAGTCCGCGTAGCCGGACAGCCACGGCAGCTCCAGCTCCGGGAGCCGGCGTTCGCCCGCCACGCCGTACATGATCTGGAGGTCCGCCGGGTCGCCGGCGACCGCGCGCAGGAGCCAGCGGTGCCACGCCTCGGCCTCCTCGTGGTAGCCGGCGGACAGCAGGGCGCCCAGGGTGAGCGTCGAGTCGCGCAGCCAGCAGTGCCGGTAGTCCCAGTTCCGTACGCCGCCCGGCTCCTCCGGCAGCGAGGTGGTGGCCGCGGCGACGATGCCGCCGGTCGGCGCGTACGTCAGCGCCTTCAGCGTGATCAGGGAACGGGTCACCACGGCCCTGTACGGCCCCTCGTAGCGGCAACGGGCCGACCAGGCGCCCCAGTCCGCCAGCGACGCCTCCAACGCCTCGTACGGGTCCACCCGGGGCGGCTGCGGTTCGTGCGACGGATGCCAGGTCAGCACGAACGCCACCCGCTCGCCCTCGGCGACCTCGAACTCCGAGTGCGTGCCGAAGTCCTCGCCCCAGGTGCGGACCGGGGGTTCGCTGCGCAGCCACGCGGAGTCGGGCCCCGCGACGGCGACCCGGTGTCCGTCGGACCTGCGCACCCACGGCACGACCGACCCGTAGTCGAACCGCAGCCGCAGCGTGCTCCGCACGGTCACCCGCCCCCGCACGCCCTCCACGATCCGCACCAGATCCGGCGCCCGGTCCCGCTGCGGCATCAGATCGGTCACCCGTACGGCGCCGTCCCCGGTCTCCCACTCGGTGTCCAGGACGAGGGTCTCCCCCCGGTAGGACCGCCGCGTGCAGACGCCGTCGGCCCCCTTCGGGGCGATCCTCCAGTGCCCGTTCTCCTCGTCCCCCAGCAGCCTGGCGAAACAGGCCCCGGAGTCGAAACGGGGGAGACAGAGCCAGTCCACCGAGCCGTCCCGGCCGACCAGGGCGGCGGTCTGTTCGTCGCCGACGACGGCGTAGTCCTCGATACGCGGGTGCATGGAGAACCGGCTTCCCGGGGGAGCGCCCCGGCAATCAGGGGTGGGGCCGGGCGGGTCACACCGTCGCCGGTTCCGCCTTCTCCGGTTCGTCGACCCGGTCGGTGTCCTCCGCGCGGTCGCGCAGTTCGCGGCGGACGAGGACGACCCAGCCGAAGGGGACGGCGGCGGCGAAGAGCCACCACTGGATGGCGTAGGCGTAGTTGAGGGCGGCGTTCTCGTCGCCGGGCTTGCCGATGAGTTCCGGGGTGTCGCCCCGGGGCTCGGGGTCGGTGAGGACCAGGTAGCCGCCGAGGACCTGAGCGTCGAGGCGGCCGGCCTCCTCCGCGCTGCTGATCAGCATGATCTGCCGGTCGGGCAGGCCCTTGAGGTTCTTGATGCCGCTGGCCTCGGTCGTCTCGTCGGGCATCAGGCGGCCGGTGACGGTGACCTGCCCGGCGGGGGGCGCGGGGATCTTCGGGAACGCCGTCTGGCTGGGGCCGTCGGCGGGAATCCAGCCCCGGTTGACGAGGACGACCTTGCCGTCCGTCAGCACGAACGGCGTCAGGACGTGGAACCCGACCTCGTCGTCCGCGTTCACCCGGCGGCGTACGACGACCTCGCGCGCGGTGTCGAACCGGCCGACGGCGGTCACCGAGTGGTAGCGCTCGTCCCGGGTGACCGTGTGCCCCGGGGACGTCAGCTTCTCGACCGGCACCGGGTCCGCGTGCAGCGCGCTCGCCACCAGCTCGTTGCGGGCGTGTCGCATCTCGTACCGGTGCATCTGCCAGATGCCCAGGCGGATCATCGTAGGGATGAGGACGAGGGCGACCAGCGTGAGGATCACCCACTGCCGGGACAACAGGAAGCGGTACACCCCACGACCGTACAACCCGGTCCCCGGCGCCCGCCCGGCGGGTCCGCCCCCCGCCGCTAGCCGTCGGCGTCGGCCGCCGCGACGTCCCGCAGGAGCTGTCCGAACGCCGCCTCGTCGACCACGGGCGTGCCGAACTGGCGGGCCTTGACGACCTTCGACGTCCCCGAGTCGGGGTCGTTGGTCACGAGGAGGCTGGTGAGCCGGGAGATGCTCGTGGAGACGTGCAGACCGGCCTCCACCGCCCGGTCCTCCAGCAGGTCCCGCTCGGTCGAGGTGTCCCCGGAGAACGCGATCCGCATCCCCTGCTTCAGCGGCTTGCCGTCCTCGAACCGCCCGGGGTTCGGGTACGGGCACGCGGGCCGCTTGCGGGCCGGCCGCCAGTTCGACGGCTGCCGGTAGCCGCCGCCCTGCCGCCCGATCCACGGCGCCGAACCGGACGACCCGGCGGCGCCGGGCGCGGGCCGGTCCTGCCACTCCGTCAGCGGACGGCACTCGTGCAGCGGCAGCCGCACGCCCCGCGCGGCGGCGGCCCGCAGACTCGGCCGGAACGCCTCCGCGAGCACCCGCGCGTCGTCCAGCGCGTGGTGCGCGCGCTGCTGCACGACACCGAAGTGCGCGGCCAGCGTCTCCAGCTTGTGGTTGGGCAGCGGCAGCCCCAGCTCTTTGCTCAGCACGATCGTGCACAACCGCTGCTTCACCGGTGCCTGGCGCTCCGCGCGCGCGTACTCCCGGGCGATCATCTGCCAGTCGAACACCGCGTTGTGCGCGACCAGCACCCGTCCGTCCAGCCGCCGCGAGAACTCCTCCGCGACCTCCGGGAAGAGCGGTGCCCCTTCGAGCACGTCGCTCGTCAGACCGTGAATCCACACCGGGCCCGGATCGCGTTCCGGGTTGACCAGCGTGTACCAGTGGTCCTCGACCTCCCCGCGCGCGTCCAGCCGGTAGACCGCCGCCGACACTATCCGGTCGTCCCGGGCGAGGCCGGTGGTCTCCACGTCGACCACCGCATACCCCTGCGGGTACGCGTCGGGCCAATCGGTGGGCGACGAGGCGGTGATCGTACGGTCTTCGAGCATGGTCCCTGAGGATACGGGCCCGGACCGACAGCCCGGTCCCGCACCCCGGAACGCCGGTGCCCGACGGATTTCCACGGCCAACTTCTCGTCGGTACACCGGCCGTGCCGCACCGTCAGCCACCACCGGTGCGCGCTTCCGCCTCATTCCGGCGTACCGTGAAAAAGCGCCCGTCGGGTGCGCCGAGATCCACCGGAACAGAGAAAGACCCTCCCCATGCGCGCAACCATCTTCCACGGCCCGTTCGACCTGCGTGTGGAGGACGTCCCCGACCCCGTCGTGCAGCTCCCGACGGACGCGGTGGTGCGGGTCCTGCGCGCGTGCGTCTGCGGCAGCGACCTGTGGTCGTACCGGGGGGAGACCGGGCGCAAGGCCGGCCAGAGGATCGGGCACGAGTTCCTCGGGACCGTCGAGGCGGTCGGCGCGGACGTGCGCACCGTGCGCGTGGGCGACCTCGTCGTCGTGCCGTTCGTGTGGTCCGACGGGGTGTGCGACCACTGCCGGGAGGGGCTGACGACGTCCTGCGAGCACGGCGGCTTCTGGGGCTCCGCCGGGTCCGACGGCGGCCAGGGCGAGGCCGCGCGCGTGCCCTACGCCGACGGGACGCTCGTCCGGCTGCCGAAGGAGGCCGTCTCGGACGACCGGCTGCTCGCCGCGCTGCTGACGCTGTCGGACGTGCTGGGCACCGGCCACCACGCGGCGCTCGGCGCGGGCGTGCGCGCGGGGGCGACGGTCGCCGTCGTCGGGGACGGCGCGGTCGGCCTGTGCGCCGTCCTCGCGGCCAAGCGGCTCGGCGCCGACCGGGTCATCGCCCTCGGGCGGCACGAGGCCCGCACGGACATCGCCCGGCGCTTCGGCGCCACGGACGTCGTCGCCGAGCGCGGAGAGGCCGCCGTGGAGGCCGTCCGCGCCCTCACGCGCGGGCAGGGCGCGCACGCGGTCGTCGAGGCCGTCGGCACCGAGCAGTCGATGCGTACGGCCCTGGACATCGCGCGGGACGGCGGCGCCGTCGGCTTCGTCGGCGTCCCGCACGGCAGCGGCACCGGCGTCGACCTCACCACGATGTTCAACCGCAACGTCGCCCTGCGCGGCGGTGTGGCGCCCGTGCGCGCGTACATCCCGGAACTGCTTCCGGACATCCTGGACGGCACGATCGACCCCTCCCCGGTCTTCGACCTCACCGTCGGCGTCGAGGACGTCCCGGCGGGCTACAAGGCGATGGACGAGCGGACGGCCCTCAAGGTGCTGATCACCAACGCGTGAGCCCGGGAGGGCCGTCACGCCGACACCGACGCCGCCGTCGGCCCGGTCGGGTTCCGGGGCGACGGCGGCGTGAGCGGGGCTACTTCTTGACGGCCTTCAGGGCGCTGACGACGCCGGCGCCGTAGAAGCCGTTGTAGTACTTACCGCCGACGCAGGTCGCGTCGACGATGCCGTCGCCGTTGCCGTCGTACGGCTCGGTCGGGCACGCCTGCTTGTCGGCCTGGGCCTTGAGGAGGGCGGTGAGCTGCGCGGGGTTCGCCCACGGGTGCGTGGACTTCAGGAGCGCGGCGACACCGGCGGCGTGCGGGGCGGCCATCGAGGTGCCCTGGAGGTAGCCGTAGGTGTTGCCCGGCAGCGTCGAGAGGATGCGGCCGTTCTTGGACGGGGTGTCCGGGATCTGGTACCGGTCGCCGCCGGGGGCCGCGACGTCGACCTGGCCGTAGCCGTACGTCGAGTAGTACGACTTGGTGCCCTTGACGCCGGTCGCGCTGACCGTGACCAGGCCCGGCAGCTGGGCCGGGACGTCGAGGCACTTGTGCGGGTCGATCGTCCGCGTCACCGGCGTGGTGTCGTTCGGGCTGGTGGCGTCCTCGATCGCGTCGGAGTCCAGGTCGTGGTTGGAGTTCCCGGCCGAGGCGATGCTCAGGGTGCCCTTGCGCATGGCGTAGCGCTGCGCGCGGTTCACCGCGTCGACGACGGCCTTCTGGTCGGGGTCGTCGAGGCAGTTGTAGAGGTACGGGTCGACGTAGTAGCTGTTGTTCGTGATCTCGACGCCGTGGTCGGCGGCGAAGACGAACGCGCAGACGACGGCCTCGGGGTAGAAGAACTGGCCGTCGCCCTGCGAGACCCGGATACCGGAGACCTTGACGCCCGGCGCGACCCCGGCGACGCCGATGCCGTTGCGCGCGGCGGCTATCTCACCGGCGACGTGCGTGCCGTGGTAGTGGCTCGGGTCGGCGGGCCGCCAGGCGCCCGGCGTGGTGTCGGCGACCCCGCCGACGCAGCTCGCGGACTGCGAGGCCGAGAAGTTGGGCGCGAGGTCGGGGTGGGTGTCGTCGACGCCCGTGTCGATGACGGCGACCGTGACCTTCTTGCTGCCCGGGTTGATCGCGGCGGCCTTGTCCGCGCCGATGGCGCGCAGGTCCCACTGGTCCGCCTCCATCGGCTCCTGGCCGGCGGTCGCGTCCGCGGCGAGCTGCGCGGCCTGTGCCTGCGTCAGCTTCTGGACCGCGCCCTCGTCGGTCGTCCCGGCCGCCGTCAGCGGGGCCGTACGGGTCGCGCCCGCCGACTGCACGCCGCGCGCCGTGCGTATCTGGGCCGCGAACGCGGGGTTCGCGGAGTGGGCGACGATGACGCCGATCCGGTCGTAGGTGATCACGACGGTCCCTCCCGCCGCCGTGACCGCCTTCTTCACCGACGCGATCGTGCGGCGGTCCACCTTCGTGTTGACGACGTACGTCAGCGTCCCGGCCTCAGCGGCCGTCGCACCGGCGGAGACCGGGGCCGGTGCCGCGGTGGCCGCCGTCGGCAGGAAGCCGAGGGAGGCGGTGAGCGTCAGCACGAGCGGCACGGCGAGCGCGAGGCGTCGTCTGGAAGGCAGATGAGCCATGGGATCTCCACATCATCCGGGTATGGCGAGACACCGGGCGCGAGGTCCGCGTCCGGGCAGGTACATGACTAGTGGTGCGGTCCCGAAGCTATCCGCCCAACTCGCCTCACAGCAATGACTTCCGGAGACCGCGTTCCGGAATCCGGGCACCTCGCGGGGCCGTCGAATCCCCCGGACGTCAACTTTCGAAACAACCCGAACGAGTTGAACCGGCCTCAACGCGGCGCCGTGACCTTGGGCAGGAAGCCCGGGGCCGATCGAGCTTCCGTCGTATGCCTGTACATATATGCCTGTACGTCCGTTAGATCCGACCTTCGCAACGCGAGGAGACTCCGTGGCCACCGAGACACCGCCCCCTTCGAAGATCCCAGCGCAGCGCCCCTCGGCCGAGGAGTTCGAAGCGGTGCAGGAGAGCGCGGAATTCGGTGAACTGCGCCGCTCCTACCGCTCCTTCGCCTTCCCGCTGACCGTCGGCTTCATCGCCTGGTACCTGCTGTACGTCCTGCTCTCCAACTACGCGGGCGATTTCATGGGCACCAGCGTCGTGGGCAACATCAACGTCGCCCTCGTCCTCGGTCTCGCCCAGTTCCTGACCACGTTCCTCATCGCCTGGTGGTACGCGCGCACCGCCGCCGCCAAGTTCGACCCCAAGGCCGAGGCGATCAAGACCCGGATGGAGGGCGTCGAATGAGCCCCATGATGAGCACGCTCGCGGCCGGTGGCGCGGCGAGCGAACACCGCACCCTGATCATCTGCCTGTTCTCGGCGTTCGTCGTCGCCACCCTCGTCATCACCGTCTGGGCGGGCCGCCAGACCAAGGACGCGGCCGACTTCTACGCGGGCGGACGCCAGTTCACCGGTTTCCAGAACGGCCTCGCCGTCGCCGGCGACTACATGTCCGCCGCCTCCTTCCTCGGCATCGCCGGCGCGATCGCCCTCTTCGGATACGACGGCTTCCTCTACTCCATCGGGTTCCTGGTCGCCTGGCTCGTCGCCCTCCTCCTGGTCGCCGAACCCCTGCGCAACTCCGGCCGCTACACGATGGGCGACGTCCTCGCCTACCGGATGCGCCAGCGCCCCGTCCGCACCGCGGCCGGCACCTCCACCATCGTCGTCTCGATCTTCTACCTGCTCGCGCAGATGGCCGGCGCCGGCGTCCTCGTCTCGCTGCTGCTCGGCATCACCACCGACGGCGGCAAGATCGCCATCGTCGCCCTGGTCGGCGTCCTGATGATCTTCTACGTCACCATCGGCGGCATGAAGGGCACCACCTGGGTCCAGATGGTCAAGGCCGTCCTCCTCATGGCGGGCGCCCTGCTGCTGACCTTCCTGGTGCTCCTCAAGTTCAACTTCAACATCTCCGACCTGCTCGGCACCGCCGCCGACAACAGCGGCAAGGGCGCGCCGTTCCTGGAGCCGGGCCTCAAGTACGGCCTCACCGGCACCACCAAGCTCGACTTCATCTCCCTCGGCATCGCCCTCGTCCTCGGCACCGCCGGTCTCCCGCACATCCTGATCCGCTTCTACACCGTGCCGACCGCGCAGGCCGCCCGGAAGTCCGTCCTGTGGGCCATCGGCCTCATCGGCGCCTTCTACCTGATGACCCTCGCCCTCGGCTTCGGCGCGGCGGCCCTCATCAAGCCCGACGAGATCACCGCCTCCAACAAGGCGGGCAACACGGCCGCGCCACTCCTCGCCCTCCATCTGGGCGGCGTCGACTCCAACTGGGGCGCGATCCTGCTCGCCACGATCTCCGCCGTCGCCTTCGCGACGATCCTCGCGGTGGTCGCGGGGCTCACGCTGGCCTCCTCGTCGTCCTTCGCGCACGACATCTACGCCAACGTCATCAAGAAGGGGAAGGCCAGCGAGAAGGACGAGATCCGCGCCGCCCGCTGGGCCACGGTCGGCATCGGCGCGGTATCGATCCTGCTGGGCGCCCTCGCCCGGGACCTGAACGTCGCGGGCCTCGTCGCCCTCGCCTTCGCGGTCGCCGCCTCCGCGAACCTGCCGACCATCCTCTACAGCCTCTTCTGGAAGCGGTTCACCACCACCGGCGCCCTCTGGTCGATCTACGGCGGCCTCGTCAGCGCCGTCGGCCTGGTGCTGTTCTCGCCGGTCGTCTCCGGCAAGGCCACGTCGATGTTCCCGGACGTCGACTTCCACTGGTTCCCGCTGGAGAACCCCGGCATCATCTCGATCCCGGTCGGCTTCCTCCTCGGCATCGTCGGCACCTACCTCTCGAAGGAGGAGCCCGACGCGAAGAAGTACGCCGAGCTGGAGGTCCGCTCCCTCACGGGCACCGGCGCGCACTGACGCCGACGCCCGTCCCCACGAAGGGCCGTGCCGCACCCCCTCCGGCGGCGCGGCCCTTCGCACGTCCGGGGCCGGCGGCATTCGATCGTTGTCAGTGGCGTCACGTAGGCTCGCGGGTAACGGAAAGGCAATTCCGCGAAGGCGGGTCCATGACGAGAGGGAGGGGGCCCAGATGCTCATCGACACCTACGGCCGGACGGCCACCGACCTCAGGGTCTCCCTGACGGACCGCTGCAACCTGCGGTGCACGTACTGCATGCCCGAAGAGGGCCTGCAATGGCTCGCCAAACCCGACCTCCTCACGGACGACGAGATCGTCCGCCTGATCGACGTCGCCGCCCGCCTCCTGGGCATCGAGGAGGTCCGCTTCACCGGCGGCGAACCCCTCCTGCGCCCCGGCCTCGTCGGCATCGTCGAGCGCGTCGCCGCCCTGCGCCCCCGCCCCCGCATGTCCCTCACGACCAACGGCATAGGTCTACGGCGCACCGCCGCCGCCCTCAAGGCCGCCGGCCTCGACCGGGTCAACGTCTCGCTGGACACGCTGCGCCCCGACGTCTTCAAGACCCTCACCCGCCGAGACCGCCACCAGGACGTCCTGGCCGGCCTGGCCGCGGCGAGCGACGCGGGCCTCACCCCCGTCAAGGTCAACACCGTCCTCATGCCCGGCCTCAACGCCGACGAGGCCCCCGACCTCCTCGCCTGGGCCGTCGAGCACGCCTACGAACTCCGCTTCATCGAGCAGATGCCGCTGGACGCCCAGCACGGCTGGACCCGCGACGGCATGGTCACCGCCGGCGACATCCTCGCCTCCCTGCGCACCCGCTTCGACCTCACCCCGCAGACGCCGGACGACCGCGGCTCGGCCCCCGCGGAACGCTGGCTGGTCGACGGCGGCCCCCACAAGGTCGGCGTCATCGCCTCCGTCACCCGCCCCTTCTGCGGCGCCTGCGACCGCACCCGCCTCACCGCCGACGGCCAGATCCGCACCTGCCTGTTCGCCCGCGAGGAGACGGACCTGCGCGCGGCCCTGCGCGGCGACGCGACGGACGAGGAACTCGCCGAGATGTGGCGCGTGGCGATGTGGGGCAAGAAGGCGGGCGCGGGGCTGGACGACCCGACGTTCGTGCAGCCGGACCGGCCGATGTCGGCGATCGGCGGCTAGCGGGGAGGCGGGCCGGTCAGGCAGGTCGGTCAGGCAGGCTGGTCAGGCCCCCTCGGGGGCTTCCCACTCCTCGAACGCGACGACGTCCTTGAGGAAACCCCGTACCCCGAGGAACTGCGAGAGATGCTCCCGGTGCTCCTCGCACGCCAGCCACGTCTTGCGCCGCTCCGGCGTGTGGAGCTTCGGGTTGTTCCAGGCCAGCACCCACACGGCGGCCGTGCGGCAGCCCTTGGCCGAGCAGATGGGGGTTTCGTCGATCACAGCGCCGTCTCACAGACCCGTACACAAAAAGGCGACGCCGAGCAGCCACGGGGGGAGCTGCCCGGCGTCGGTCCGTCGCTCCGACGGGGGATGCGGAGCGCGTAGGAAGTATGTCACGGCACAGCGCCCGTATGGCACCGGAACAACATGATTGATCTGAGCTTTTCCTGAGCCTTGTCCACAGCCAACGCAAAGTGCGTTCACTGTTACCGCCCGGTAGCACCCGATCCCGCGTCCTCCGTCGAGGATTCCGGAGTGGGTTCCGGAGTACGTTCCGGAGCGGATTCCGGCGCCGCGAGCTGCGGCCGGCCCGGCGACGGGACGAACGTGGACGGAAGCCCCGGCGCGTTCTCCCGCCCCGCGTTGGCGACGACCACCGCGATGTACGGCAGGAGGATGCCGAGCGCCAGCGCGACCATCGCGACATGCCGCTCCACGTTCCACAAGGACGCCGCGAGCACCACCGACACCGTCCGCACGGACATCGAGATGATGTACCGCCGCTGCCGGCCCCGCACGTCGTCCTGGAGACCCTGCCGTGCCCCGGTGATCCGGAACACCTGGCCGTTCCCCTCGGCACCCTGCTTCCGCATCACATTCCACCGTCCGCCCGCTACGACTCCCCCCGGGCGCGGAACCGGCCCCCGGGCGTCTTCCACGTTACGCCGCACCTCCGCCGCCTTCGAGCCCGGGGCACCTCCCGGCCGGGCGATCCCGCTGCGCCGGACCGGGTACCCGGATCTCGACATGCGGCGTACCGCGACCGGACCGACACTGGGGGCAATGCTCACGTCGATCCGTACAAGGAGGCAGCCATGGGCTGGTTGTGGGCGATCATCGTGGGGTTCGTGCTGGGTCTGCTCGCGAAGGCGATCATCCCGGGCAAGCAGCACAGCCCTCTCTGGCTGACCACCATCTTCGGCATCCTCGGCGCGATCGTCGGCAACGCCCTCGCCCGCGCCGTCGGCATCGACGCCACCCGAGGCATCGACTGGGGCCGCCACGCCTTCCAGCTGATCGCGGCCGTCGTCATCGTCTTCCTGGGGGACATGGCGTACTCGGCGACGCTGGGCAGGAACAAGCAGAGAACCTGACAGGAGGAAAGGCGGCTCCCGGTTCCGGGGGCCGCCTTTCCGTCGTACGGGGGCTCAGCCGGTGAACTCCACCGCCGCGAGGTTCTTCTTGCCGCGCCGCAGCACCAGCCACCGCCCGTGCAGCAGGTCCTCCTTCGCCGGTACGGCGTCCTCGGAGGCGACCTTCACGTTGTTCACGTAGGCACCGCCCTCCTTGACGGTCCGCCGCGCCGCCGACTTACTCGCCACCAGCCCCACCTCCGCGAACAGATCCACGGCGAGCCCCAGCTCGGAGACCTGGACGTGCGGCAGCTCGGAGAGCGACGAGGCCAGCGTCTTCTCGTCCAGCTCCGCCAGCTCCCCCTGCCCGAACAACGCCTTGGACGCGGCGACCACGGCCTCCATCTGGTCCGCACCGTGCACCAGCGTCGTCAGCTCCTCCGCCAGCGCCCGCTGAGCCGCCCGCGCCTGCGGACGCTCCTCGGTCTGCCGCTCCAGCTCCTCGATCTCCTCACGGGAGCGGAAGCTGAAGATGCGCAGGAACTTGGAGACGTCCCGGTCGTCCGCGTTCAGCCAGAACTGGTAGAACGCGTACGGCGTCGTCATCTCCGCGTCGAGCCAGATCGTCCCCGACTCGGTCTTGCCGAACTTCGTGCCGTCCGCCTTCGTGATCAGCGGGGTGCCCAGCGCGTGCACCTCCGCCTGCGGCTCGACCCGGTGGATCAGGTCCGTGCCCGACGTGAGGTTGCCCCACTGGTCGCTGCCGCCGGTCTGGAGCGTGCAGCCGTAGCGGCGGTACAGCTCCAGGAAGTCCATGCCCTGGAGGATCTGGTAGCTGAACTCCGTGTAGCTGATGCCCGCGTCGGAGTTGAGCCGCCGGGAGACGGCCTCCTTCGCGATCATCTTGTTGACCCGGAAGTACTTGCCGACGTCCCGCAGGAACTCGATCGCCGACATGCCCTGCGTCCAGTCCAGGTTGTTGACCATCCGCGCGGCGTACGGCCCCTCGAAGTCGAGGAACCGCTCGATCTGCCCGCGCAGCCGCTCCACCCAGCCGGCCACCACCTCGGGCGCGTTCAGCGTGCGCTCCGCCGTCGGCTTCGGGTCGCCGATCAGACCCGTCGCCCCGCCGACCAGGCCGAGCGGACGGTTGCCGGCCCGCTGGATGCGCCGCATCGTCAGGATCTGGACGAGGTTGCCGAGGTGCAGGCTGGGCGCGGTCGGGTCGAAGCCGCAATAGAACGTGACGGGACCGTCCGCGAACGCCTTGCGCAATGCGTCCTCGTCAGTGGAGAGGGCGACCAGCCCACGCCACTTCAGTTCGTCGACGATGTCCGTCACGGTTCTCTTGTCTCCTCGCGGTGTACCGGTAATCAGGTACGAGGTTATACGCCCTGACTGACAGAGCTCATATTGAAATCCGGCACCCGCAGCGCCGGCATCGCCGCCCGCGTGAACCAGTCGCTCCACTCGCGCGGCAGCGTCTTCTCCGTCCGCCCCGCCTCCGCCGCCCGCCCGAGCAGGTCGACCGGCGACTCGTTGAACCGGAAGTTGTTGACCTCGCCGACGACCTCGCCGTTCTCGACGAGGTACACGCCGTCCCGGGTGAGCCCCGTCAGCAGCAGGGTCGCCGGGTCCACCTCGCGGATGTACCAGAGGCAGGTCAGCAGCAGCCCGCGACCGGTCGCCGCGACCATCTCGTCCAGGGACTGCGAGCCGCCGCCGTCCAGGATGACGTTGTCCCCGGCGGGCGCGACCGGCAGGCCCGTGAGGGCGGCGCTGTGCCGGGTCGTGACGAGGTTCTTCAGCTCGCCGTTCCCGACCCACTCCGTGGCCCGGACGGGCAGCCCGTTGTCGAAGACGGACGTGTCACCGCCGGAGGAGTGCGCGATGACGAACGGCGCCGATTCGAGGCCCGGCTCGTGCGGGTCGCTGCGCAGCGTCAGCGGCAGCTCGGTGAGCCGCTCGCCGAGCCGCGTCCCCCCGCCCGGCTTCGAGAACACCGTCCGCCCCTCGGTCGCGTCCCGCCCCGACTGCGACCACAGCTGGTAGATCAGCAGGTCGGCGACGGCGGTCGGCGGCAGCAGCGTCTCGTACCGCCCGGCGGGCAGCTCGATACGCCGCTGCGCCCAGCCCAGCCGTACGGACAGCTCGGCGTCCATCGCCGCCGGGTCGACGTCCTTGAAGTCCCGGGTGGAGCGCCCGGCCCACGCCGAGCGGGTGCGGTCGGGGGACTTGGCGTTCAGCTCCAGCGTGCCGTTGGGCTGGTCGTGCCGGAGCCTGAGGCCCGTCGAGGTGCCCAGGTACGTCGAGACCAGCTCGTGGTTGGCGAACCCGTACAGCTCGCGCTTCCCCGCCCGCGCGCGGGCGAACGCCTCGCCCAGCGCCGGCGCGAAGTCCGCGAACACGGCCGAGGACGTCTCGGCGGGCGCCTCCGTGAACTCCGGGGAGGCGGGCGTGCCGGACACCAGCGGGCGCCCGTCCTCTGCGGGGCCGGCCGCGCGCGCGGCGTCCTCGGCGGCGCGGACGAGGGACTCCAGCTCGTCGGCGGTGACGGCGGCCCGAGTCACCACGCCCGACGCGGTGCCCTCCTGGCCGTCGACCGTCGCGATCACCGTCAGCGTCCGCCCGCGCGTGACCCCGTTCGTCGTCAGCGCGTTGCCCGCCCAGCGCAGGTTCGCCGACGACTGCTCGTCCGCGATGACGACACACCCGTCGGCCCGCGACAGCTCCAGCGCCCGCTCGACGATCTCGTGCGGCTTCTTCACGGCGGCACTCATCGCCCGGCCTCCTGCGTCGTGTTCAAAATGTTGACACCCTTGAAAAGGGCGGACGGGCAGCCGTGGGACACCGCAGCCACCTGGCCCGGCTGGGCCTTGCCGCAGTTGAAGGCGCCGCCGAGGACGTACGTCTGGGGGCCGCCGACGGCCGTCATCGAACCCCAGAAGTCGGTGGTCGTGGCCTGGTAGGCGACGTCCCGGAGCTGGCCGGTGAGGCGGCCGTTCTCGATGCGGAAGAACCGCTGCCCGGTGAACTGGAAGTTGTAGCGCTGCATGTCGATCGACCAGGAGCGGTCGCCGACGACGTAGATGCCCCGCTCGACACCCCCGATGAGGTCCTCGGTCGACATGCCCGCCGGGTCCGGCGCCAGCGACACGTTCGCCATGCGCTGCACCGGCACGTGCCCCGGCGAGTCGGCGTACGCGCACCCGTTGGACCGCCCGAGCCCCGTCAGCTTCGCGATGCGCCGGTCGAGCTGGTACCCGACGAGCGTGCCCTTCTTCACGAGGTCCCAGGACTGGCCCTTGACGCCCTCGTCGTCGTACCCGACCGTCGCGAGGCCGTGCTCGGCGGTGCGGTCGCCCGTGACGTTCATCAGCTCGGAGCCGTACCGCAACTTGCCGAGCTGGTCGAAGGTGGCGAAGGAGGTGCCGGCGTAGGCGGCCTCGTAGCCGAGCGCGCGGTCCAGCTCCGTGGCGTGGCCGATGGACTCGTGGATCGTCAGCCACAGGTTGGAGGGGTCGACGACGAGGTCGTACAGACCCGCCTCGACGCTCGGGGCGCGCATCTTCTCGGCGAGCAGCGCCGGGATCTCGTCCAGCTCGGTGTCCCAGTCCCAGCCGGTGCCCGTCAGGTACTCCCAGCCCCGGCCGGCCGGCGGGGCGAGCGTGCGCATCGAGTCGAACTCGCCGCTGGAGCCGTCCACGGAGACGGCCGTGAGCTGCGGGTGCAGCCGTACGCGCTGCTGCGTGGTGACCGTGCCGGCGGTGTCGGCGTAGAACTTGTTCTCGTGGACGGTCAGCAGCGAGGCGTCCACATGGTCGACCCCGTCCGCCGCGAGCAGCCGCCCGCTCCACTCCCCGAGCAGCCCCGACTTCTCCTCGTCCGGCACGGAGAACGGGTCGATGTCGTACGCCGACACCCACGTCTTCTCGGCGTGCACCGGCTCCGCCGCCAGCTCGACCCGCTCATCGGACCCGGCGGCCTTGATGACCTGCGCGGACAGTTTGGCCATCGCGACGGCCTGCGAGGCCACCTTCGCCGCCGCGTCCATGCTCAGATCGACCCCGGACGCGAACCCCCACGTCCCGCCGTGCACGACCCTGACCGCGTACCCCAGATCCGTCGAGTCCGACGACCCCGCCGGCCGACCGTCCCTGAGCCGCCACGCCGCACTCCGCACCCGCTCGAACCGGAAGTCCGCGTGCTCGGCCCCCAGCGCCCGCGCCCGCGCGAGCGCCGCGTCCGCGAGGGCCCGTAGAGGGAGGGCCAGGAACGATTGATCGATCTCATGAGGCACGAGTGGGGTCCCTTCGGGGTGCACGCCTGTGATGACCGTCGCAGGCAGTGAATCATGTCCCACAGCCCGCGCTCCCTCGAAATCCCGCCCCCGCCAAGGACGTCGACGCCGACTGTAGGAACCCCACAGACAGGTTCATGACCCACTGTCGGTGCCCGAATGTCCGTGAAAGGGGCCGGGCGGATAGGTTTTCGGGGAAGCCGCCTGTCAGCCGACTGTCCGGGCGGATGTGTCAGACCCCTATCGAAAGGGTGATCCGTTGAGCCGCTCGGTTCTCGTCACCGGAGGCAACCGGGGCATCGGCCTCGCCATCGCCCGCGCATTCGCCGACGCCGGCGACAAGGTCGCGATCACGTACCGCTCGGGTGAGCCTCCGGAGGGCTTCCTTGCGGTGAAGTGCGACATCACCGACCCCGAGCAGGTCGAGCAGGCGTACAAGGAGATCGAGGAGCAGCACGGCAACGTCGAGGTCCTGATCGCCAACGCCGGCGTCACCAAGGACCAGCTCCTGATGCGTATGTCGGAGGACGACTTCACGTCGGTCATCGACACCAACCTCACGGGCACCTTCCGGGTCGTCAAGCGCGCCAACCGGGGCATGCTGCGCGCCAAGAAGGGCCGCGTCGTCCTGATCTCCTCGGTCGTCGGCCTGTACGGCTCGCCGGGCCAGGCGAACTACGCCGCGTCCAAGGCCGGCCTCGTCGGCTTCGCCCGCTCCCTCGCCCGCGAGCTGGGCTCCCGCAACATCACCTTCAACGTCGTGGCCCCCGGTTTCGTCGACACCGACATGACCAAGGTCCTCACCGACGAGCAGCGCGCCGGCATCGTGTCCCAGGTGCCGCTCGGCCGGTACGCGCAGCCGGAGGAGATCGCCGCGACGGTGCGGTTCCTCGCCTCCGACGACGCCTCGTACATCACTGGAGCCGTCATTCCCGTTGACGGCGGACTGGGAATGGGTCACTGATCACCATGAGCGGAATCCTCGACGGCAAGCGCGTCCTGATCACCGGTGTCCTGATGGAGTCCTCCATCGCCTTCCACACCGCCAAGCTGGCCCAGGAGCAGGGCGCCGAGATCATCCTGACGGCGTTCCCCCGGCCGACGCTGACCGAGCGCATCGCCAAGAAGCTCCCGAAGCCCACCAAGGTCATCGAGCTGGACGTCACCAACGACGAGCACCTCGGCCGCCTCGCGGACATCGTCGGCGAGGAGCTGGGCGGGCTCGACGGCGTCGTCCACTCCATCGGTTTCGCGCCGCAGGACGCGCTCGGCGGGAACTTCCTCAACACCCCGTTCGAGTCCGTCGCCACCGCCATGCACGTCTCGGCGTACTCCCTGAAGTCGCTCACCATGGCCTGCCTGCCGCTGATGCAGAACGGCGGCTCGGTCGTCGGTCTCACCTTCGACGCGCAGTACGCCTGGCCGCAGTACGACTGGATGGGCCCGGCGAAGGCCGCCCTGGAAGCGACCAGCCGTTACATGGCCCGCGACCTCGGCAAGCAGAACATCCGCTGCAACCTCATCTCGGCGGGACCGATCGGCTCCATGGCCGCCAAGTCCATCCCGGGCTTCAGCGACCTCGCCGCCGTCTGGGACCACCGCTCCCCCCTGGAGTGGGACCTCAAGGACCCCGAGCCGGCCGGCAAGGGCGTCGTCGCGCTGCTGAGCGACTGGTTCCCGAAGACCACGGGCGAGATCATCCACGTGGACGGCGGGCTGCACGCGATCGGAGCGTGACGCCGACGCTGGGCCGAGCGGGGATCTCGTTCTGAGGTGAGGGTGCGTTCCTGGGAGTTCCCGGGGCGCACCCTCGCTCGTTCGGCGTATCAGGCCGGGCGCCGCGCCCCGGTGGCGGGCCATGGTGGACGTACGCCCTGTCGAAGTACGTCCCTCCCGAGCCATGCCGAGGAGGTTCCCTTGTGCGCATGTCCCGCGGTGTCACCCCTGCGATAGCCGCCGTCGCCCTGCTGCTCGGTCTGCCGTACGAAGCGATGCCCCACGCGCGTGTGCGCGAACCGGTCGGCCACGCGCGCGTGGTGGAGCGGTTCGGCGCGGAGTGCCGTACCGGGGTGGACGGTTCACAGGCCGTCGCCTGGTGCCACAACCCCTACCCGGCCACCGACCGCGTCCGGCTGCACGTCGAGTGCGCCCGCTGGTGGGACGTCGACACGGACACGGCCCCCGTCGACACCGGCCCCGCCAGGACCGTACGGCTCACCGGGCGCTGCTGGAAGGAGATCCGCGCGGTGTGGGTCACCCACGCGCGCGGCTGAACCGGCACCCGAAGGCGTGCCCCGCGGCCTCCGCCGCCGCCCCCTGCGCGTCGCCCGCGCGGATCGCCTCGATCATCCGCGCGTGCTCGACGTACGACCCCGGCGACAGCTCGGGCCCCACGTCGTCCCGCAGGAAGTCCCGCAGCACCTCGCCCAGATCCGCGTACAGCGCGGTCATCGCGTCGTTGTGGGACGCCGCCACCACCGCGAGATGCAGCGTCGCGTCCGCCGCCACGAACGCCTCCCGGTCCCCGGACGCCCACGACTCCTCCCGCCGCGCCAGCAGCCCGTCCAGCTGCCGCAGATCCCTCTCGGTACGACGCTCCGCGGCCAGCCGCGCCGCACTGGACTCCAGGGCCGCGCGCAGCTCGGCGATGTGCCGGGGGTCGGCGTCGGCGAACCGGCGCTGCATCACCCCGGCCAGCTCGCTCGTCGCCACGACGTACGTCCCGGAGCCCTGCCGGATGTCCAGCAGCCCGTTGTGCGCCAGCGCCCGCACCGCCTCCCGGACGGTGTTGCGGGCCACGCCCAGCTGATCGACCAGCTCGGGTTCGGTCGGGATGCGCGAGCCGACCGGCCACTCACCGGAGGTGATCTGCTGCCGCAGGGCGGCGATGACCTGCTCGGAGAGCGCGGAGCGGCGGGGATGGGTCAGGGCCATGGGACACCTTCGCACGAGCGGGGCACACGAAGCATGCGCAGAATCATCCTATGATTCTATGATGGGCGGCATGGCGAGCAAGACGACACGGACGACGGACCTCCCCCGGACGACGGCGACGGCACCCGGCGAGACGCGAACGCCCTCCACGCGCGCGTGGACGAAACGGCTCCTCGTCGCCGCGATCGTCCTGACAGCCCTCAACCTCCGCCCCGCCATCACCAGCCTCGGCGCGCTCCTCGAAGAGGTCCGCGACGGCATCGGCATGAGCGGCGGCGTCGCGGGGCTCCTCACCTCCGTGCCGCCCCTCTGCTTCGCCGTCTTCGGCGTGACGGCCCCCCGGCTCGCCCGCCGCTTCGGCGCGACGGCGGTCGTCGGCGCGGGCCTGGCCGCCGTCGCCGCCGGCCTCCTCCTGCGCCCCTACGTCGGCGGCGTCCCCGGCTTCCTCGCCGCCAGCGCCCTCGCCCTCATGGGCATAGCCGTCGGCAACGTCCTGATGCCGGTCGTCGTCAAACGCCATTTCCCGGACCGCGTCGGCCCCATGACCGGCCTGTACTCCATGGCCCTCGCCCTCGGCACGGCCACCGCGGCGGCGGTCACCGTCCCCCTCACCTCCGCGCTGGGCCAGGGCTGGCGCGTCGGCCTCGCGCTGTGGGCGGGGCTCGCGGCGGTGGCGGTGGTGCCGTGGGTGCTGCTCGCGCGGGGGCGTGCGGGGGAGAGGGACGGGACGCGCGGGGGAGCCGGGACGCTTGGGGAAGACGGGGCGCGTGCGGGGGAGTGGCTGGGCGATGCGGCACGCGCGCGTGAGGCCGCCGACGAGCGGTCCGGTGGCGTGGGGAGTGCGGGGCCGTCCAGGGGCGTCGGGGGAGGCGGCGGCGACGAGAGCCCCGCCCCGGAGAGCGCACGCGCGCGTACCGCGCCCGAAGCGGCCCCCCTGCGGATCACCCGGAGCCGTACGGCCTGGGCGCTCGCCGTCTTCTTCGGCCTCCAGGCGACCGGCGCCTACGTCACGATGGGCTGGATGGCGCAGATCTTCCGGGACGCCGGGGTGTCGGCGGGTACGGCGGGGCTGCTGCTCGCGGTGACGATGGTCCTCGGGGTGCCGCTGGCCTTCGTCATCCCCCGGCTCGCCACCCGGCTGCCCCACCAGGGCCCGATCGTGGTCGCCCTCGGCGTCTGCGGGCTCGCCGGATACGCGGGCCTGTACGTCGCCCCCGCCGACGGTGCCTGGGCCTGGGCCCTCCTCCTCGGCATCGCCAACTGCGCCTTCCCCCTGGCCCTCACGATGGTCGGCATGCGGGCCAGGACCGGCGCGGGCGTCGCCCAGCTCTCCGCCTTCGCCCAGAGCACCGGCTACCTCATCTCCATCCCCGGCCCCCTCCTGATCGGCGTCCTCTACCAGACCACCGGGAACTGGCACGTCCCCCTGGCCCTCATGGCCCTCCTCCTCATCCCCCAGACGGCGGTCGGCATCCTCGCGGGCCGCAACCGCACGGTCGAGGACGAACTGGCGCGCTGACGAGGCCGACGCCTCTGCCCCGTGACCGGCCCCGCCCCGACGGCGGGCGCTGCCCTCGTCGTCGGCCCCGCCTCCCGGCGAACCCCCATCTGGTCGGCGCCCCCGACCCTGTCGGCGAACCCTGAACCCCTCGGCGAAGCCCGACCCCGTCAGCGGCCCCGCCTCCCGGCGAACCCCGACGCCACCCCGCCCCGACCCTGAGACGACCCTGAGTCCCCGCACCCCCGCCCACGGCCCCCGAACCGCCCCGCCCCGACCCCCGGACGCCGCCCCTCCGCCCTCGGGTGCGAAACTGGCCGCATGCCTCTGCTCGACCCGAATCCGCAGAACGGCCAGCGGAAGATGCTCATCGTCTTCGGTTCGTTCCTCGCCATCTTCATCGTGATCGCCGTCATCGCCACGATCGCCTCGCCCTGATCGAGGGCCGCCCCGAGACCCCGGAAGGGTGGGGGTAACCCCCCATCCCCTAGGGGGTCAGGGTCAGGGTGAAGTGGGTGGAAGTCCGGATGGGCGAGGGCTTGCGTCCTGCGTACCTTCGAGATGTGGCCGCGAAAGGCGGTCACGGAACCACTCGAAGCGCTGCGGAGGACCTCATGCCGGCCCGTTCCCACACCCGCCCCCACCCGGCGACCACGGGCGGCGCGGACACCCACATCCCCTGGTGGGCCATCGCCCTCCCGGTCCTGGCCTTCTTCACCCTCCTCAGCCTCGTCCTCAACCCCGCCGACGCCCAGGCGGCGGCCACGCACCCGACCCTGACCCAACTCGTCGAGCGCGTCCAGCAGTTGATGGCCGGTTAGTTTCCCCCGCGCCGCACCGCCCCCACGGCCCGCGCGCGGTCTCCACCGCCCCGCGGCCCCGAAGCCCCCGCCCGAGACCCTGACCAGCTCCCGGCCGACCTCCGCCCGGCCGACCCGCTCCGCCCTCCTCGCAGGTCGCACACCCCCCGAGCCCCTTCCGCCCCGCCTGTCAACTACCCGAGCCCGGTGGCCTGTTTCATGCGAAGCTGGGAAGCATGAGCGTTGAAGAACCCCGCAAGATCGTCCTCCTCCGACACGCGAAAGCCGACTGGAACGACGGCGACGACCACGAGAGGCCCCTCGCCGAGCGCGGCCGGAAGGACGCCCCCGTCGTGGGCCGCAGACTGGCGGACGCGGGATTCAGCTTCGACCTGGCTCTGTGCTCCACCGCCGCCCGCACCCGGGAGACCTGGAAACTCGCGGTCCACGAACTCCCCGAGCGCCCGAGGACGGTCTACGAGGAGCGGATCTACGAGGCGTCCGTGGGCGAACTGATCGCGCTGCTGAACGAGACGCCGGACGACGTCCGCAGCCTGATCCTCATCGGCCACAACCCGAGCGTCCACGGCCTGGCCGACGCCCTCGCGGGAGAGGCCGACGGTGACACGCTCCCGCGGATGAACCGGGCCGGCTTCCCGACCTCCGCCTTCGCGGTCCTCACCTTCGAGGGCTCCTGGAAGAGCGTCGAGCACGGCGTCGGCCGACTGGTCGACTTCTGGACCCCGAACGCCTGACTGGCGTACCCGAGGGCCCGGTGCCGCTCACCGCGGCGCCGGGCCCTCGTCCGTACGAAGCTCAGTCCTCGTCGTGCGTGTCCGCCGCCTCGACCTCTTCCCGGGTGACCCCCAGCAGATACAGCACGGTGTCGAGGAACGGCACGTTCACCGCGGTGTGGGCGGCCTCGCGGACGACCGGCTTGGCGTTGAAGGCGACACCGAGCCCCGCCGCGTTCAGCATGTCCAGGTCGTTCGCGCCGTCCCCGATGGCGACGGTCTGGGCCAGCGGCACCCCCGCCTCCGCCGCGAACCGCCGCAGCAGCCGCGCCTTGCCCGCGCGGTCGACGATCTCCCCGGTGACCCGCCCGGTGAGCTTCCCGTCGACGATCTCCAGCGTGTTGGCCTGCGCGAAGTCCAGCCCGAGCCGCTCCATCAGATCGTCCGTGACCTGCGTGAACCCGCCGGAGACGACCCCGACCTGATAGCCGAGCCGCTTCAGTGTCCGGATCAGCGTCCGGGCGCCCGGCGTCAGCCGGACCTCCTCGCGGACCTTCTCCACCACCGATTCGTCGAGCCCGGCGAGCAGCGCCACCCGCGCGTGCAGCGACTGCTCGAAGTCCAGCTCGCCCCGCATCGCGGCGGCCGTCACCTCGGCGACCTTGTCCTCGCAGCCGGCGTGCGCCGCGAAGAGCTCGATCACCTCGTCCTGGATGAGGGTCGAGTCGACGTCCATGACGATCAGCCGCTGGGCCCGCCGGTGCAGCCCGGCCGCGACGACCGCGATGTCCACGCCGAGCGCCGCCGCGTCCGTCACCAGCGCGGTCCGCAGCGGGGCCGTCTCGACGCCGGAGACCGCGAACTCCACGGCGGTGACCGGGTACTTGGCGAGCCGGAAGATACGGTCGATGTTGCCGCCGGCCTTCGTGATCCGGGCGGCGACGGCGGCGGTGGCCTCCGCCGTCAGGGGGTGCCCGAGGACCGTCACGAGCGAGCGTCCGAGACCACGCGGGCGGTTGTCGCCGAGGCCGGAGATGATCTCGGCCTGCATCCTCATGGACTCGGCCCAGCTGTGGACCGTCGACCGCAGCTCGCCCTCAAGGCCGCGCGGCGGCTCGGTGACCAGCGCGCACAGCACCATCCGGCCCCGCGTCACCACCTGCTCGATGTCGACCACGTCGACCGAGTAGGCGGCAAGCGTGTCGAACAGCCCGGCCGTGATGCCCGGCCTGTCCTTGCCGAAGATCTTGACGAGAAGAGTGGGGACGTCAGAGGCCGGAGCCTGCGTCTGCGTATCGCTCATGGTGCCTACACCGTAACCGCCACCTTGTGCGAGGCGCCGCCCAGGTCCGGCTGTCGGACGGGAAACACTGGACGACGGGACGATGACGACCGTCCGACCCCCACATATTTTCAGCCCGCAGCCACCGAGCCCACCGCGCCCCACCAAGCCCACCGCGCCCCCCTCACCCCTCCGGCTTCCGCAGATAGGGGTTCGTCTCCGGATGCGGCGCCCGGTACGACGGCCGAGGCGCGTACGGCCCACTCGCCCCGGAGCCGTCACCCGCACCACCCCCGGAACCGTTCCCGGAACCGTCCCCAGAGCCGTCCCCCGCACCCCCACCCGAGCCGCCCCCGAACCCTCCACCGGACCCGCCCCCGGCACCTCCACCCCCCTCCGCCATCCGAGCAACCCCCTTCCCCGCAGCCCCGCTCACCCAGGCCAGCCCCGCCCCCGACGCCCCGGCCGCCGCCCCCCAGCCCACCCCCAGCAACCCCGCCACCAGCACATCCCCCCGCAGTTCGAGCCCCGCCCCCACCGCGTCGACCCCCAGCACCGACAGCCCCGCGTCCAACGACACCACCGTCACCCGCGCCAGCACCGCCAGCGCCACCCCGGTCACCACCCCGAGCCGCACCGCGCACCCCGCGACGAACCGCCCCGCACCCCCCGCGACCGGCGTCCGGATCGCCGCGAACACCCCCGCGAGCAGCGTCATCAGCACCGCCGCCACCCCCAGCAGCCACACCCGCCCGTCGAGTTCGGCCAGCCGCCCGAGCGTCACGGACCTCGGCTCCCCGGAGGCGAGCAGCCGGTCCACCGGGTCCGGCAGGACGTACGTGAGGACCCCGCTGGAGCGCCCGTCGAACGGCACGAACAGCCCGACGCCGACCCCGACCCAGACCCCGTTCGGCGCCCCGAGGAGCGCCGCGCCGAAGATCCGGGCCGGATGGTCGTCCGAGATCGCCGCGTACGAGGCCGCCGCCCACCCCGCCGCGACGGCGACGAGCAGCACCGACACCACGGCGGACACGGCGGGCCGCACCGCGCGGTGCACGAACCCCCAGCCCAGCGGCAGCGGCGTACGGCGGGAGGCGAGCAGCGCGATCAGCAGGACGCCCACACACCAGAGCAGCCCGCCGAGCAGCGTGGGCCCGGTGTCGACGGTGAACCCGACGGCCGCCTTCGCGTCGATCAGGTCCCCGATCCGGTCCGGCAGCAGCCCGCCGACGTCCCCGATCCCCGGAATGTCCAGCTTGTCGGGGCTGTGGAGCGCGCCCCCGTCGATCGTGATCACATCGTGCCCGGCCCAGGCGAGCCCGCCCAGCATCCCGACGAACAGCGCGGCCACCGCCCCCGCGCGGACCAGGAGTTCGCCGAGCGGGACGACAACTCCCGCCGTACGCAAGGACCGCAGGAAAAACCAGGACAAGAGGAGCGCACCGACCAGTCCGACGCCGAGTGGCGCGATTTCGATGGCGCTGCCGGCCTCCGCACCCGCCAGACCGAACGCGGACATGTCACCGGAAGGCGTCACCGAACCACCCGCCCCCAGCGCCACCACAGCCGCCGTCATCGGCCCGAGCGACCCGGCGGAATCGGCCCGCAGGAGATGCAGCCCGAGCGCCGCCGCGCCCGCCATCCCGATCAACGCCCAGCTCACGGCGGCGATCGCGGTCAGCAGCGCGTCCCCCCAGAGCGCGCCCCGCCCGTACGCCGTTCGTCCTACGCTTCCCCCGGCCATCGCAGACCCCCCGATCCGCCGCGTCTGTCCCCCTCGCGTGCGTTTACCACTCTCAGGGCGGGTTTCCGCCCCGTCAACGGCGTCGACGAGGGCGCGTAGGCGCCGTCTTCACAACCCCCGAACAACTCCCGAACAACCTCCGACCACCCCCGGCAGGGCCCGACTTTCGGTCAGAGGGCCGCTCCTGAAATAGTTCCCCCCGATGTTCGACATCCCTACACTCCCTCTGGATGAGGGGCATATCGGGGGACAACTCAGTGGGGCTCGGAGTGCCTGAACTCGTACTCGAAACAAACGGACGTACCTGGACGCTCGATCCGTCCAGGGCATACACACTCGGACGCGACCCTCAGGGGGACGTCGTGTTCGACGACGCCAGGGTCTCCTGGCGGCACGCCACGGTCAGCTTCGACGGCCGTAGTTGGGCCATCGAGGACCACGGCAGCACGAACGGCAGCTACGTGCAGGGCCAGCGCGTCCAGCGCGTCGAACTGGCCCCGGGCAGCGTCGTCAACCTCGGCAACGCCACCGACGGCCCCCGCCTGAACCTGACGGCGGCCCCGGTGGCCGTGGCCCAACAGCAGGCGGCCCCGCAGCAGGCCGCTCACCAGCAGGCCGCCGCCCCGCAGCAGCCGTACGCCGCCCAGGGCGCCGGCTGGAACCAGCAGCCCGCCGCGCACATCCCGCCGCAGCAGGGCCCCGGCGCCGGCGCGGGGGCGCCGCCGGTCTACGGCGACCGCAGCCCGACCACGTTCCACCAGCTCGCGCTCGGCCACGTCATGCGCATCGGCCGCGCCCTGGAGAACGAACTCGTCGTCTCCGACCTCCAGGTCTCCCGTCACCACGCCGAGTTCCACTCGACGCCCGACGGCCGCATGGAGATCCGCGACCTCGGCTCCCACAACGGCACGTACGTCAACGGCCAGCCCATACCCAAGGGCGGTACGGCGCTGCTCGGCCCCGCCGATGTCGTCGGCGTCGGCCACTCGACGTTCCGGATCGTGGGCGACCGCCTCGAAGAGTTCGTCGACACCGGTGAGATCTCCTTCTCCGCGCGCCACCTCACGGTCACGGTCGACGGCGGCAAGCAGATCCTCAAGGACGTCTCCTTCGGCGTCCCGGAGAAGTCGCTGATCGCGGTCATCGGCCCGTCCGGCTCTGGGAAGTCGACGCTGCTCAAGGCGCTGACCGGCTACCGGCCCGCCAACGAGGGCGAGGTCCTCTACGACAACCGCAACCTGTACAAGCAGTTCGCGGAGCTGCGCCAGCGCATCGGCCTGGTCCCGCAGGACGACATCCTGCACAAGGAACTGACGGTCAAGAAGGCCCTCAAGTACGCGGCCAAGCTGCGCTTCCCGGCCGACACCACGACCGCCGAGCGCGAGTCCCGCATCGACGAGGTGCTGCGCGAGCTGAAGCTGGACATCCACAAGGAGAAGAAGGTCACCTCCCTCTCCGGCGGCCAGCGCAAGCGTGTCTCGGTCGCCCTGGAGCTGCTCACCAAGCCGTCGCTGATCTTCCTCGACGAGCCGACCTCGGGCCTCGACCCGGGCATGGACCGCGATGTCATGCAGCTCCTGCGCGGCCTCGCCGACGACGGCCGTACCGTCCTCGTCGTCACCCACTCCGTCGCCGAGCTCGCGATCTGCGACAAGCTGCTCGTGATGGCGCCGGGCGGGTCCGTGGCCTACTTCGGGCCGCCCGAGGAAGCGCTGAACTTCTTCGGCTACGACACCTGGGCCGACGTCTTCTCCGCCTTCGAGAACTACCGCGACTACGACTGGGCGGGCCGCTGGAAGGGCTCGCAGCACTACCAGATGTACGCCGCGGACCTCGACGCCGTCGCCCCGCAGGCCGTACAGGTCCCGGTGATGCAGGCGATGAAACCGCCGAAGCCACAGGGGTGGCTGAGCCAGTTCGTGACGCTGGTGCGCCGCTATACCTCGGTCATCGCGTCCGACAAGGGCTTCCTCGCTCTCATGGTGATCCTCCCGGCGGTGCTCGGCGCGGTCAGCCTGCTGATCGACGCCGACAGGGGCCTCCTTCCCAATGGGGTCAACGCCCAGACCGGGCGCATCGTTCCCAACGGCACCGCCACCACCGTCCTGCTCATCCTCGCGGTCGGCGCCTGCTTCGCGGGCGCGGCGAACTCGGTCCGTGAGCTGATCAAGGAACGGGTCATCTACGAGCGGGAGCGCGCGACGGGCCTGTCCCGCTCGGCGTACCTGATGTCGAAGGTGTTCGTGCTCGGCCTGATCACCGTCTTCCAGGGGCTGCTGGTCGGCGTGATCGGCTTCTCCAGCCGCGAGATCCCCGCCAAGGGCCTGGTCCTCGGGAGCGCGACGCTGGTCGAGCTGTCCGTGCCGATCATGGCGCTCGGGTTCACCTCGATGATGTTCGGCCTGGTGATCTCCTCGCTGGTGAAGACCGCCGAGAAGACGATGCCGCTGCTCGTGATGTTCGCGATCATCCAGGTCGTCTTCACCGGCTGCCTCTTCGCGCTGAACGGCTCGGTCGGCGTCAACCAGTTCTCGTACCTGATGCCGTCCCGCTGGGCCGTCGGCGCCGCCGGCGCGACCCTGGACTTCAACCGCATCAGCCCGCCGGACAAGGGCGCCTCGAACGACCCCCTCTGGGAGCACACCGTCGCCGCCTGGAGCATGGACATGGCCGCCCTGCTCGCCCTGGGCGTCCTGTGCGGCTTCTTCGTCGCCCGCTTCCTGCGCCGCCACGAACCGGAGGTCATGCGCAAGTAGCTCCCGCGTACGACGACGAGGGCGCCCCCTGGTGACAGGGGGCGCCCTTTCGTGCGTGCGGGGCTCAGTACGCGCTGTTCACGTTGTCGATCGAGCCGTACCGGTGGGCCGCGTAGTTGGCGGCGGCGGTGATGTTGGCGACCGGGTCGTAGATGTTCGTCGAGGTCCCGGAGACGTGGTAGGCGTTGAACGTCGGCTGGATCACCTGGAGCAGGCCCTTGGAGGGGATGCCCATGGCCGCGTTGCTGTCCCAGTTGTTGATCGCCCAGGGGTTGCCGGAGGACTCCCGGATGATGTTGCGGTACAGCCCGTTGTAGGAGCCCGGGATGCCCTTGTTCTCCATGATGTCGAGGGCGTTGCGAATCCAGCCGTCCAGGTTGTTCGTGTACGTCTTGACGGCTACTTGCTTGACCTCGGCGCGCTTCGCGGAGCGGCTCGCGGCCTCCTTGACGGCGCGGTCGGCGGCGGCCTTCTTCGCGGCGGCGGCCTTGGCCTCGGCGGCCTTCTTGACGGCGGCGGCCTTGGCGACCGCGTCGGCCTGGGCCTTCTTCTGCGCGGCGATGGCCTCGATCTTCGCGCCGGCGGTGGAGAACTTGTCGGTCACGCCCGTCTTGACGTCCGTGCGGTAGGCGACGTTCGCGGGGAGGGCGGCCTCGCTCGTGGTGGTCTGCGCGTCGGCCGGCACGACCGAGAAGGCGAGGGCCGCGGCACCGAGAGTGGCGGCACCGGCTATCGCGATCTTGTGCGTGTTCTTGGGCATGGCGGGTGACCTCTTCGTGTAGCGGGGAGGTCGCTCGGAATGTCCGTTGGGGGACGCGGCGCTGAGCGACGGGAGCCATTCTTAGCGGCCGCAAAATGTCCGGGCAAAGGTGTGACGTACGATCCCCGATAGTAGACCCGCCTCGGTCAAATCACCCCATACCGCCCAGTCATGCCCGTTCACGCCCTACCTGTTTATCTCCTATTCACCCTCGTAGGTGATATGGGTCCTATGCGCGGGCTCACATCGGGCGCGTAACAGTCTCACCAGGAGTTGCTGGAGCAACGCGAACGGTGACGCTTTCCCCCGCTGCCCCCGACCTCTGCCCTAGGTCGCGCCCTAGGACCACCGCCCGATCCTCGCCGTCACACCCCGCCGGTACCGTGAGGTCATGAGTCAAGGTCCCAGGTCAGGGCTGGCGGCGGTGAGCGCCGCACTGCTGGCGATGAGCAGACACCTGGAGGTCCGCGACGTCCTCAAGACGATCGTCGCCTCCGCCCGCGAGCTGCTCGACGCCCAGTACGCCGCCCTGGGCGTGCCGGACGACCACGGCGGCTTCGCCCAGTTCGTCGTCGACGGCGTGAGCGACGAGGAGTGGAAGGCCATCGGCCCGCTCCCGCGCCAGCACGGCATCCTCGCGGCCATGCTCAAGGGGGCTGAGCGCGAGCGCCTCGCGGACGTCCGCAAGGACCCCCGCTTCGAGGGCTGGCCGGACGCCCACCCCGAGATGTCGGACTTCCTGGGCCTGCCCATCCACAACGGAGACGAGGTCGTGGGCGCCCTCTTCCTCGCCAACAAGCTGCGTTCTATGGAGGGAAACCCCCCACACCCCCCGAGTCCGAAGCCGTCCGGCGAGTGCGGCTTCACCGAGGAGGACATGGACCTCCTCGCGATCCTCGCCCAGCACGCCGCGATCGCCCTCACCAACGCCCGCCTCTACGAACGCAGCCGCGAACTGACCATCGCCGAGGAACGCTCCCGCCTGGCCCACGAACTGCACGACGCGGTGAGCCAGAAACTCTTCTCCCTGCGCCTCACCGCCCAGGCCGCCGCCGCCCTCGTCGACCGCGACCCCTCCCGCGCCAAGGGCGAGCTCCACCAGGTCGCCGCCCTCGCCGCCGAAGCCGCCGACGAACTGCGCGCCGCCGTCGTCGAGCTCCGCCCCACCGGCCTCGACGAGGACGGCCTCGTCGCCACCCTGCGCAACCAGATCCAGGTCCTCGACCGCGCCCACACCGCGCGCGTGACCTTCACCGCCCGCGGCGTGCGCGCCCTGCCCGCCGCCCAGGAGGAGGCCCTGCTGCGCGTCGCCCAGGAAGCCCTCCACAACGCCCTGCGCCACTCCGGGGCGGCCCGCGTGGACGTCACCCTGGAGAAGCTCGCCGCCGGCGCCGTCCTGCGCGTCGGCGACGACGGCAAGGGCTTCGACCCCGCGACCGTCCGCCGCGCCGGCCGCCACCTCGGCCTCGTCTCCATGCGGGACCGCGCCGGCGGCGTCGGCGGTCGCCTGACAGTGACATCGGAGCCCGGCCAGGGCACCGTCATCGAGATGGAGGTCCCCGGTGGCTGAGCCGATCAGGGTGCTGCTCGTCGACGACCACCAGGTCGTCCGCCGCGGACTGCGTACGTTCCTGGAGGTACAGGACGACATAGAGGTCGTCGGCGAGGCCGGGGACGGCGAGGAGGGCGTCACCCGCGCCCAGGAGCTGCACCCGGACGTCGTCCTCATGGACGTCAAGATGCCCGGCATGGACGGCGTGGAGGCCCTGCGCAGGCTCCGGGAGCTGGACAACCCCGCGCGCGTGCTGATCGTCACGAGCTTCACCGAACAGCGGACGGTCGTCCCGGCCCTGCGCGCGGGCGCCGCCGGCTACGTCTACAAGGACATCGACCCGGACGCGCTGGCCGGCGCGATCCGCTCCGTCCACGCGGGACACGTCCTGCTCCAGCCGGAGGTCGCCGGCGCGCTCCTCTCCCAGGACGAGTCGCCGGGCGGCCAGGGCCGGGGCGGCTCGCTCACCGAGCGCGAGCGGGAGGTCCTCGGGCTCATCGCGGACGGGCGCTCCAACCGGGAGATCGCGCGGGCGCTGGTGCTGTCCGAGAAGACGGTCAAGACCCACGTCTCGAACATCCTGATGAAACTCGACCTGGCGGACCGCACACAGGCCGCGCTGTGGGCCGTACGGCACGGCGTCGCGGGCTGAGAGAGGCGGGAAAGGGGCTGGCCAGGGGCGTGGGGGAGGGGTGAAGCGGAGGGATCACCTCCAGTCCGAGATTCATACTGTCGTGGGAATGTCACCCACATGGCGCATCCTCGGCCGGGGTCGCGCCGTTCTCCTCGTGTGCCACGGCGACCGTCGTGGCGAATCGCCAGGAGGGCTTGCGAAGTGAAGAACCTGAAGAAGGCCGCGGCAGTGACGATGGCGGCCGGCGGGCTGGTGGCCGCCGGTGCCGGTCTCGCCTCCGCGACCGACGGCTCCGGGGCGGCGGCCTTCGGCGAGGCCCACGACTCCCCGGGCGTCGTCTCGGGCAACGTCATCCAGGTCCCGGTGCACGTCCCGGTCAACGTCGTCGGCAACAGCGTCAACGTCATCGGCCTGCTCAACCCGGCGTTCGGGAACCTCGGCGTCAACCGCTGAGGCATGCGCCCCGGGTGCGGCAGTTCTACAAGCGTCAGGTCTGCTGATCGTCCGGTCGCTTCAATGATCCGAACGGGCGCAGTTGCGACCGTCTGCCGTGCCGTTCATGACCGCTCCCGCGTTGGACAGCTCACGACCCGTGGCCGGGTCGGTCACGCAATCGCAGGAGGAACGCTTCTCATGAACATCGCCAAGAAGGCCGCTGTTGCCCTCACCGTCGCCGGTATCGCCGCTGGTGCTTCCGCCGGTGCGGCCATGGCCGACGCCGGTGCCGAAGGCGCTGCCGTGAAGTCCCCGGGCGTCGGCTCCGGCAACACCGCGCAGATCCCCGTCCACGTCCCGGTCAACGTCGTCGGCGACTCCGTCAACGTCATCGGCCTGCTGAACCCCGCCTTCGGCAACACCGGCGTCAACGACTGACGTCCTTTGCACACCGCGAAGGGGCCTCACATCTGATGTGAGGCCCCTTCGCCGTGCCCCGGCGAGCCACGCCCCGCGGAGACGCCTCGCCGCGGACCGGCCCTCCCACGAGCGATGTCCCCGTGAGCCGCGGCCCCTTCACCGCACCCCCCGCTCCCGCTCCTCCACATAAGCGTTGTACGCCGCCACCAACGCCCGCCGAGCCGTCCGCTCCACCGGCCGCAGCGCCGCCCCCCGAGCCGCCATCTCGGACGCGCTCACCGCGCCCCCGGGCCCGTGCTCCGTGGCCAGCGAGACCAACAGCCCCACCCGCTGGGCCAGTTCGAGCACCCGCACCGCACGCGGCGGATAACCGGGCGCCAGCAGCTCCCGCCCCCGCTCCGCGCGCGCCCGGTACGCGTCGAGGGCCGCCTCCGCGACCGGCCCGGACCCGGCGACGTCCAGCCGGGACAGCACGGCGGTCGCCTCCCGCAGCGCCTCCGCGAGTTCACGCTCCGCCTCGCCGAGGGACGGCACATCGGCCGGGGGAGCCTCGCGGACGGGCAGACAGTGCCAGGTGACCTCGACATGGACGTCACCGGCGGGACCCGCCTCGAAGACCTCCGGCACCAGCCCCAGCGCCGCCCCGTGACAGACCACCGCCTCCTCGGCCTCCAGCGCCCGCGCGTTGAACTCCGGCGGCCCGCTGAGCCCCAGCGGATGCCCCGGCGCCGGCAGAGCCACCCGCAGCCCGGTCACCCCGAGCGACCTCAGCCGCCCGAGCGCGAGCGTGAGCCCGACGGCCCCCGACTCCCCGGGCAGCCCCTCCACCCGGTGCACGGCGTCGTCCCCGACGACGGCGACGACAGCGTCGTCCGGAGAGACAAGTCCGGCCAACAGGGCATTTCCCCAAGCGGCGAGGCGACCAGCGCGCGGTTCCGAAAGCATGCCCCCACCCTAAGGAGCGGACCGATGGAACGGGGCGTCCGACCGGTGGCGTAGATTTTCCCGAAGGGGCCGCGCCCACCCGCGCGCGGCTGCCGAACCACTTGGCGCACGCGACAACCGAGACCGGCCACACTGCAAGGGGAGACAACGCGCTCATGAGCGATGTTCTGGAGCTTCAGGACGTATCGGTGGTCCGCGAGGGCCGGTCGCTGGTGGACCAGGTCTCCTGGTCGGTCAAGGAGGGCGAACGCTGGGTCATCCTCGGCCCGAACGGCGCCGGCAAGACGACCCTCCTGAACCTCGCCTCCACCTACCTCTTCCCGAGCGCCGGCACGGTCGCCGTCCTCGGCGAGACCCTCGGCAAGCCCGGTACGGACGTCTTCGAACTCCGCCCCCGCGTCGGCATGGCCGGCATCGCCCTCGCCGAGAAGCTCCCCAAGCGCCAGACCGTCCTCCAGACCGTCCTCACCGCCGCCTACGGCATGACCGCCGGCTGGCAGGAGGAGTACGAGGACATCGACGAGATCCGCGCCCGCGCCTTCCTCGACCGCCTCGGCATGACGGACTACCTGGACCGCCGCTTCGGCACCCTCTCCGAGGGCGAGCGCAAGCGCACCCTCATCGCCCGCGCCCTGATGACCGACCCCGAACTCCTCCTCCTCGACGAACCCGCCGCCGGCCTCGACCTCGGTGGCCGCGAGGACCTCGTACGCCGCCTCGGCCGGCTCGCGCGCGACCCGATCGCCCCCTCGATGATCATGGTCACGCACCACGTCGAGGAGATCGCCCCCGGCTTCACTCACGTCCTGATGATCCGTCAGGGCAAGGTCCTCGCCGCGGGCCCCGTCGAGCTCGAACTCACCTCCCGCAACCTCTCCCTCTGCTTCGGCCTCCCCCTCGTCGTCGAGCAGGTCGGTGACCGCTGGACCGCCCAGGGCCTCCCGCTCTCCTGACCCCCACGCACCCTGTCCGCGCCGTCCGCACGGACCTACCATTGACCTTGTGGACATCGACGCGTGGGTGTGGTGGCTCGTAGGCGCGGCGGCGCTCGGAATCCCGCTGGTGATCACGGCCATGCCCGAGTTCGGCATGTTCGCGGTCGGCGCGGTCGCCGCCGCCGTCGTGGCCGGCCTCGGCCTCGGGGCCGTGAGCCAGGTGCTGGTCTTCGTCGTCGTCTCGGTGGCGCTCGTCGCCGTCGTACGGCCCATCGCCAACCGGCACAGCAGACAGCGCCCCGGGCTCACCACCGGCATCGACGCGCTCAAGGGCAGGCAGGCCGTCGTCCTCGAACGCGTCGACGGCTCCGGCGGCCGGATCAAGCTGGCCGGCGAGATCTGGTCCGCGCGCTCCCTGGACTCCGACCGCGCCTACGAACCCGGCCAGGAGGTGGACGTCGTGGACATCGAGGGCGCTACGGCGATCGTCCTGTGAACCTCGCCGCCGCCGCCCCAACTGAACTGAACGACCTGCGAGTTATGTGAAGGTCTGCCAGACTCGACCAGCAAGATCTTCTGCACCCATAAGATCGCCGACAGCCGGTCGGCACCCATAAGATCGTCGGAAAGCGCCGAGGCGGAGAAGGGTACGGGGAGCACGATGGAACCGGTCATCATCGTTCTGATCATCCTGGTGGTGTTGGTCTTCATCGCCCTGATCAAGACGATCCAGGTCATCCCACAGGCGAGCGCGGCGATCGTCGAGCGCTTCGGCCGTTACACACGCACGCTGAACGCGGGCCTCAACATCGTCGTCCCGTTCATCGACACCATCCGCAACCGCATCGACCTGCGCGAACAGGTCGTCCCGTTCCCGCCGCAGCCGGTGATCACCCAGGACAACCTGGTCGTCAACATCGACACGGTCATCTACTACCAGGTGACCGACGCGCGCGCGGCGACGTACGAGGTCGCCTCCTACATCCAGGCCATCGAGCAGCTCACCGTCACCACCCTGCGCAACATCATCGGTGGCATGGACCTGGAGCGGACCCTCACATCCCGCGAGGAGATCAACGCGGCCCTGCGCGGCGTCCTCGACGAGGCCACCGGGAAATGGGGCATCCGCGTCAACCGCGTCGAGCTGAAGGCGATCGAGCCGCCGACCTCCATCCAGGACTCGATGGAGAAGCAGATGCGCGCCGACCGTGACAAGCGCGCCGCGATCCTGACGGCCGAAGGTACCCGGCAGGCCGCGATCCTCACCGCCGAGGGTGAGAAGCAGTCCCAGATCCTGCGCGCCGAAGGTGAGGCCAAGGCGGCGGCCCTCAAGGCCGAGGGCGAGGCCCAGGCCGTCCGCACGGTCTTCGAGGCCATCCACGCCGGCGACGCCGACCAGAAGCTCCTCTCCTACCAGTACCTCCAGATGCTCCCCAAGATCGCCGCGGGCGACGCCAACAAGCTCTGGATCGTCCCCAGCGAGATCGGCGACGCCCTCAAGGGCCTCTCCGGCGCGGTCGGCGGCCTCGGCGGCCTGGGCGGCGGCACCCCGGGAGGCTCCTCCGACAACGGCGGCGGCAACCTGGAGAAGCGCGAGAAGCCGCAGATCGACTGAGGTTCTTCGGTGCAACGACGAGGGCCGCCTTCTCCGAGAAGGCGGCCCTCAGTCTTTTAGGGGCGCGGGGAACTGCGCGACAAGCCACAACGCACCCGCGCCCGAAAACTACGCCGCGTCCAGGCTCAACCAGTCCGGCAGCGCCTGCAACTCCTCCGCACCCAGCGACAGCAGCATCGCGTCCGCCGGCGTCGGCTCGAACGGCGCCCGCAGCAACGGCATCCCCGCCTGCTCCGGAGTCCGGTCGGCCTTGCGGTGATTGTCCTCGGCGCAGGAGGCGACCGTGTTCAGCCAGGAGTCCCGGCCGCCCTGAGCCCGGGGCACCACGTGGTCCACGGTCGTCGCCCGGCGCCCGCAGTACGCGCACCTGTGCCGGTCCCGCACCAGCACCCCCCTACGGGACCAGGGCGCCTGTCTGCGGAACGGCACCCGCACATACCGGCACAGCCTGATCACCCGCGGCGCGGGTATGTCGACCTCGGTGCCCCGCATACGCAGCTCGGGGTGGGCCTGCTCGACGACGGCCTTGTCCTGGAGCACCAGAACGACAGCCCGATTCAACGTCACCGTAGACAGCGGCTCGAAGCTCGCGTTCAGCACCAGCGTGTCCCGCATCCAGCCCACCTCCCTTGCGCATCCGCCCGCTCCCCGGCGGGCGTGGATCAACTCTGGACGGGCACGCCGAGATGGACAACGCAATAAAAATGCCCGCCTCTGATCACTTCCAAGACCAGAGGCGGACAAACGTCGAGTGAACTCTGAACCGCGTCAGTTCGCGGCCGGCACCTCGTACTCACCGACGAGCTGCGCCCGCGCGATCGCGTGGAACCGCAGGTTGAACCCGACATACGCGGGCGAGACGTCCCCGTCGACGCCGAGCTTCTCCTGATCCACCGCGTACACGGTGAAGACGTACCGATGCGGCCCGTCCCCCGCGGGCGGCGCGGCCCCGCCGAAGTCCCGCGTCCCGTAGTCGTTACGGACGTGTACGGCGCCCTCGGGCAGCCCCTTGAACTCGCCCGTGCCCGCACCGGCCGGCAGCTCGGTCACGGACGCCGGGACATCGAACAGCACCCAGTGCCAGAACCCGCTGCCCGTCGGCGCGTCCGGGTCGTAGCACGTCACCGCGAAGCTCTTCGTCCCCTCCGGGAAACCCTCCCACCGCAACTGCGGCGAGACGTTGCCCTCGGCGTAGACCTGATCGGCCTTGAGCGCGCCACCCTCCGAGACGTCCTCGCTCGTCACCGTGAACGCCGGGACGGGCGGGTGGAAGTCGTGGGGGAGAGGCCGCCGCTTGAGCTCGGACACCTCGGTACCTCCTGAAGTACGTCTGAATACGTCGTTCCTCGGAGCCCCGAGCCTAGAACCAGTTCCGCCGGCTGCCGACCTCGGCCAGCCACTGGTTCAGGTACGCCGCCCAGTCCGTCCCGTGGAAGTCGCGCAGGCCCACCTGGAAGGAGCGGAACGTGTCGCTGCCCTCGCTGAACAGGCCCGGCTTCTTGTCCATCTCCAGGATGACGTCCATCGCGTTCTCGTCGGCGACGAAGCTCAGCTCGACCTGGTTCAGGCCGTGGTACTGCGACGGCGGGAAGAACTCGATCTCCTGGTAGAACGGCAGCTTCTGGCGCGTCCCCCGGATGTGGCCGCGCTCCATGTCGGCGCTCTTGAAACGGAAGCCGAGCTGCGTGAAGGCGTCGAGAATGGCCTGCTGCGCGGGGAGCGGGTGGACGTTGATCGGGTCGAGGTCGCTGGAGTCGACGGCCCGCGCGATCGCCAGCTCGGTCGTCACGCCGATGTGCATCCCGCGCAGGGGCTGCCCGCCGATCGTCGTCACCGGCGTCTCCCACGGGATGTCGAGCCCGAACGGCACCGCGTGCACGGCACCCGCCTGAAGCTCGAAGGCGCCGCCGAGACTGACCTTCGTGAACTCGATGTTCTGCTTGTACTCCGCGTCCTGGCCCTCGACCTCGACCTGGGCCTGCAACCCGATCGACAGCCCCTCGATGTTCTGGTTGACGGACCCGCCCTGAATCCGCACCTCACCCTGGACGACCCCGCCCGGTACGACGTTGACCTCGGTCAGCACCGTCTCCACCGACGCTCCACCCGCACCCAGGCTCGCGAGCAGCTTCTTGAACGCCATGACTCTCCCTCGTGTTCTCACGTCTGGCCGACCGGGCCTTTGATCCCTCTAAACGCGTTCAGGCCACGTCCGGTTCCGCACCCCGGCACCCGTCCGGACTGCACTACGCTCGTCGGCCATGATCGCGACCCCCGACCGTACGCCCCTCCTCAGGCCCTTCTTCGACCGCCCTGTCCTGGACGTGGCCCCCGATCTTTTGGGCCGCCTCCTGCTCCGGACGACCCCGGACGGTCCGATCGTCCTGCGCATCACAGAGGTGGAGGCGTACGACGGCGAGAACGACCCCGGCTCCCACGCCTTCCGCGGCCGTACCGCCCGCAACGGCGTGATGTTCGGTCCGGCCGGTCATGTGTACGTCTACTTCACCTACGGCATGTGGCACTGCATGAACCTCGTCTGTGGTCCCGAGGGCGAGGCGAGCGCCGTCCTGCTGCGGGCCGGCGAGATCCTGGAAGGCGCCGAGTCGGCCCGCAAACGTCGACTCTCGGCCCGAAATGACAAAGAACTCGCCAAAGGACCGGCCCGGTTGGCGACGGCCCTCGACATCGACCGCACCCTCGACGGCACCGACGCCTGCGCCCCCGAGGACACCCCGCTCCGCGTCCTCACCGGTGCTCCCGTCCCCTCCGACCAGGTCAACAGCGGTCCCCGCACCGGGGTGTCGGGCGACGGCGCCGTCCACCCCTGGCGGTTCTGGATCTCCAACGACCCCACGGTGAGCCCCTATCGGGCGCACGTCCCCCGCCGTCGCTCAAGTTGACGCTCCCCTGGAAGGTGCGTAACGTAGCCCGAGCCGCTTGACCCGGTACGGCACTCGCCGAGAGCCGGAAGCGGCCAACCCACTACCTAGCAACATCCCTCAGCGGGATCGAATTCGTCATGTCCGCATGCCTGAATTCGAACTCACGGAGACTCGATTATGAGTTACCGAGAGGATCGGCTAACGTAGTGAATGTCGAAAGGCCGACGAGCGAAAGCGAGAAAGCCCAAGACGTCCCGCCGACAGGAAATCGGATCGAGAAAAGGATCTGATAGAGTCGGAAACGCAAGACCGAAGGGAAACTGCCCGGAGGAAAGCCCGAGAGGGTGAGTACGAAGGAAGCGTCCGTTCCTTGAGAACTCAACAGCGTGCCAAAAATCAACGCCAGATTAGTTGATACCCCGTCCCCGGCTGT
>NZ_JBEXLS010000019.1:0-224521 GCF_040610055.1 Streptomyces sp. NPDC004539
GTGGGGGGGTGTGGGGGGTGTGGGGGGTGTGGGGGGTGTGGGGGGCGTGGGGGGGCGTGGGGGGGCGTGGGGGGGGGCGTGGGGGGGGCGTGGGGGGGCCGTGGTGGGGCTGCGGGGCAAGGAGCGTACGGGCTGCGGGACGCGGGACGCGGGACGCGAGGGGGCTACGGGGTGCCGTGGCGGACACTCACCTACCAGGCTCCCGCCCACCTCCCGCCCGGCCCCCTCCCCTCGGCTCCGCCTCCGCCTCCGCCTCCGCCTCCGCCAGGCTTCCGCCCGTCTCCCGCTGGCCCCGTCCGGCTTCCCACCTGGCCCACTCCCTTCCCGCCCGCCTCCCGCCTGGCCGTATCTGCCTCACGCCTGACCCCGCCCGTCTCCCGCCTGGCCCCGCCCGACTCCCGCATGGCCCGCTCCCTTCCCGCCCGCCTCCCGCCTGGCCGCGTCTGCCTCACGCCTGACCCCACCCGGCCCCCGCCTGACTACCGGCCATCTCGCGCCTGGCCCACGCCCGCCCCCGGCACCCCCGCTCCCTAGCCCCCCATGCGTTTTCTCGCCACGATCCGGTACGTGTTCGAGAAGCGGGTGCGGCGTAGGAGGGGGGCGAGGGTGTGGTCCAGGGCTGTGGCCAGCGCTGTGAGGGGTGGGGTGAGGGGGTGGAGGCGTGGGGGGAGGGAGCGGGTCAGGAGGAGGGTGGTGGCTGCTGCGAGGTCGTAGGGGATGTGGGCCGTGCGGCGGTCGGTCGTGATGATGTCGCAGCCCTGCGTCTCCAGTTCGGCGCGGAGGTTGTCGAGGGGGATGAGGTGGTGGGGCCGGGCCAGGGGGAACCAGTACTTGCCGAGGAGGGGGGCGAACGCGCAGGCGGGGTCGGGGAGTTCGAGGAGGAGGTGGCCGCCGGGGCGCAACGCCCGCAGCGCGGCGGCGAGTTCGGCGCGGGGGTCGGCGGCGCGCTCCAGGTGGTGCAGGACGCTGACGACGTCGTAGCGGGCGTCCAGGGCAGGCGTGAGGGCGCGGTGGGCCTCCTCGACGCGGCCGGCCAGCCGGGCCCGGTCGACGCGGGAGGTGGGGTCGACGCCGTCGAAGGACGTGTACGTGAACAGGTCCTTGGCCGCCTCGGGGAAACGCGCGTGCCCCGTACCGACGTCGAGCCAGCTCTCCGGTTCGGGGATGGACGTCATCGCGCGGGCGGTGGCGCGCAGCCGGCGCCGGGTGGTGCGGGTCGCGAGGACACGGTCGAGCAGCTCCTCCCCCGCGTCGCTCCGGCGGCGGACCGGCGTCTCGGTGCCGGGGTTCCCGAAGGCGTGGGCGCAGTCCTGGCACTCGTCGACGGCGACCGGGCCGACGGCACGGGTGCGCAGGTGTCCGGAGCCGCACCAGGGACAGTCGTCGCGGCGGAGTTCCTGGAGGTCGGACATGCAAGCTCCCCGGTGGGCGTACGGGTACGACAATCTTCGCGAAACGGAACGTATGGGATCGCGATCTTGCGTGCAACGACGCCGCACCAGCGGGGTGGTGATGTGGGGCGGAAAGTGTTCGACCGGGGCCGGTACTGTTCGGCGAATGAGCTCCCTTAATCTCGACGACTTCACCGATCTGATCGAGCGCCCCGACGGCGGGGTGCGGCGCGACGCGGAGGCGCGTCGGGAGCGTCAGATCGTGCCGCCCGGCGCGCTGGGCCGCCTCGACGACCTGGGCGAATGGCTGGCGGCGGCACAGGGCTCGGTCCCGGTACGGCCCGTCGACAAGCCCCGCGTCGTGCTGTTCGCCGGGGATCACGGGGTCGCGGAACTCGGTGTCTCCGCCCGCCCCGCCGGCAGCGCCGCCGAGCTGGTCCGGGCGGTGCTGGAGGGCGGCCGGCCCGTTTCCGTCCTCGCCCGCCGCGCCGGGGTCCCCGTACGCGTCGTGGACATGTCCCTGGACTGCGAGCCGGACGCCTTCCCCGCCGACGTCGTACGCCACCGGGTGCGGCGCGGCAGCGGGCGGATCGACGTCGAGGACGCGCTGACCCTCGAAGAGGCGGAGGCGGCGTTCCGCGCGGGGGTCGCCGTGGCCGACGAGGAGGCGGACTCCGGGACCGACCTCGTGGTGCTGGGCGACGTGAGCGTGGGCGGCACGACGGCGGCGGGCGTCCTGATCGCGGCGCTGTGCGGTACGGACGCGTCGGTGGTGACCGGGCGCGGCGGGGTCGCGATCGACGACCTGGCCTGGATGCGCAAGTGCGCGGCGATCCGGGACGCGCTGCGGCGGGCCCGGCCGGTGCTGGGCGACCAGTTGCAGCTGCTGGCGACCGTCGGCGGCGCCGATCTCGCCGCGATGACGGGCTTCCTGCTCCAGGCCGCCGTCCGCAAGCTGCCCGTCGTCCTCGACGGCGTCGTCGCGGCGGCCTGCGCGCTCGTCGGGCAGCGGGTCGCGTTCCGGGCGCCGGACTGGTGGCTGGCCGCGCACAAGACGGGCGAGCCGGGCCAGGCGAAGGCGCTGGACCGGATGGCGCTGGAGCCGCTCCTCGAACAGAACGTGCAGGTCGGCGAGGGTGCGGGCGGGGTGCTGGCGCTGCCGCTGGTGCAGGCCGCCGCCGCGCTGGCGGCGGAGCTGCCGGAGCGGGAGGCGGAGAAGCCGGCGGAGGACGCCGGGGAGGACGCCGAGGCCGACGCCTCCGCCTACGACGACCTGCCGTAGCGGGCCACCTGCCATAGCGGGCCCGGCTCGCCGCCGGGTCGCGCGGTCGTAGATCGTTGCGGTCAGCAATATGCCGGAAAACGAGACATACCATCCCGAACCATGGGAAGCGTTCGGGCTGGTGTCGTCGTCTGGTATCTGCGGGGTGTCGCGTTCGTCAACTTCCTCAGCGGGGTGTGGGTTTCCCTGGGGCAGGACGTCCGGCAGCACAATCAGGCGGATCTGTTCACGCCCTATCTGCTGACCGCCGGATTCTCCTCCGGGGTTTTCACGGCCTTTCTCGCCGTGATGATGCGCCGCCGGAAAAGGGCCGCCTGGATTCTCAATCTCGGACTCAGCGGGGTTTTCCTCCTGCTGTTCGCGGTGGCCATGCTCCTCCCGGAGATCCGGCGCGCCCCGCAGAACTGGGTCTCCTTCGGGGTCACCGCCGCGTTCTTCGGGGCGCTGCTCGCCGGGCGGCGCGAGTTCTACGCCAAGGGCGACCGGGCCAACCCGAGGCTCGCGGCCGTCGTCGCCGGGGCGGGCCTGCTGGGGGCGTCCTTGCTGGCCGGGGCGCTGGTGAGCCTCACCGACCGGTCCCCGGCGCCCGGGGGCTTCGCCCGCCAGTGGTGGTACGGCGCCCTGCGGCTCGTGTCCGTCTCCGCCGAGGAGGCGGGCGTACCCGGGGTCTCCCCGCCGACCTGGGTCGACGTGACCGTCAACGGAATGAGCACCCTTCTCGTCCTCGCCGTGCTGTATGCCGCGTTCCGTTCTGGAAAAGCCGTCGAACCGCTGGGCCACGAGGACGAGGAACGGCTGCGGGAACTGCTCGAAAAGCACGGCGAGCGGGATTCCCTCGGGTATTTCTCGCTGCGCCGGGAGAAGAGCGTGGTGTGGTCGCCGACGTACAAGGCGGCCGTCGCCTATCGGGTCGTCGGCGGGGTCTCGCTGGCCTCGGGAGATCCGCTGGGAGATCCCGAGGCGTGGCCCGGCGCGATCGAGCCGTGGCTCGGCGAGGCGCGGGCGCACGGGTGGATTCCGGCGGTGATGGGGGCCGGCGAGGAGGCCGGGAACGTGTACCGGCGGCACGGCCTCGACGCGCTGGAACTCGGGGACGAGGCGATCGTGGAGGTGGCGGGGTTCACGCTGGAGGGCAGGGCCATGCGGACCGTGCGGCAGGCGTACAACCGGGTGCTCAGGGCGGGGTACTCCGTACGGATCAGGCGGCACGAGGAGGTGCCGGCGGCGGAGATGGCGGAGCTGGTCCGGCGGGCGGAGGAGTGGCGGGGCGGGGCCGGTGAGCGGGGGTTCAGCATGGCGCTCGGGCGGCTGGGGGACCCGGGGGACGGGCGGTGCGTGGTGGTGGAGTGCTTCGACGCCGGGGGTGTGCCGAGGGCGGTGCTGTCGTTCGTGCCGTGGGGGCCGCGGGGGCTGTCGCTGGACCTGATGCGCAGGGACCGGGACGGCGACAACGGGCTGATGGAGTTCATGGTGATCGAACTGCTGCGGGGCGGGCGGGAGATCGGGATCACCCAGGTTTCACTCAACTTCGCGATGTTCCGTTCCGTCTTCGAACGTGGGGCGCGGCTCGGTGCCGGGCCCGTGCTGCGGCTGTGGCGGTCGCTGCTCGGCTTCTTCTCCCGGTGGTGGCAGATCGAGTCGCTGTACCGGGCGAACGCGAAGTACCGGCCGGTCTGGGAGCCGAGGTTCCTGCTCTTCGAGAAGAGCGCGGACCTTCCCCGGATCGGGCTGGCGTCGGCGCGGGCGGAGGGGTTCCTGGAAGCGCCGGGGTGGCTCTCGGGGGAACGCCGGGGAGTGTCGGGGGAACGCCGGGGGCTGCCGGAAGGCCGTCGTCGGCCGTCGGAAGAGCGTCGGTGGGTGTGGGGAGACCGTCGATGAACGTCGTCGCCCGTTGGGCCCGCGCCGAGTGGGGGCCGTTGTGGCTCGCCGTGCGGCGCGGGTGGGCCGTGCCCGTGATGACCGTCTCGGCGGTCTGTACGACGTCGGTCCTCCAGGCCGTCCAGAACCTCGACTGGGGTTATCAGGCCGTCCAGGACCTCGGCGCCGTCCGCGCGCAGGACCCCCTCCCCCTCGCCCTCCTGCGCACCCCGCTCTCCCTCTTCGTCCCCGCCCTCGACCTGCCCGTCTGGGGTGCCCTCGCGCAGATCCTCCTCGTCTTCGGGCTCGCGGAGATCTGTCTCGGCTGGTGGCGGACGCTCACGATCGCCTACCTCGCGACCCTCGCCGGCACGCTGTACGCCCGTACCGGTATCGCCCTCGGCCCCGACGTCCCCGTCCTCGGCCTGCCCGCCTCCGACGCGAAGATCGTCGACACCGGGCCGTCCGCCGCCGTCGTAGGGCTCGCCGTGTTCCTCGCCTGGCGGTACCGGGCGTACGTCACCGGGGGTGTCGTGGTGCTGGCGATGCTCGTCGAGGTGGCGGTCAAGCCGAACCTGGCGGGCAAGGAACACGTCGCCGCGATCCTCGCCGTGGCGGGGGTGGTGGGGGTCCTGGAGTGGTGGGGGCGCAGATCGGGGGGCCGGGCGCGGGGGCACGGGCGGGCGGAGTGGGACGAGGCGGGGGTGCGGTCCGGGCATCCGTACGAGGGGGGCGGGGGCGGCGGTCCGACGTCGCCCGGGGAGTTCGACGACCGGTTCCGGCCGGTGCCGAGCAGGGGGGAGGAGGGGCGGGAGGGGTGACGGCGGGTGCGGTCGGTCTTCCTGCCGGCCTTCCGGTCAGCGGGACGACGGGTCCGGTTTTCCGCCGAGGAGTTCTTCCAGTCCCCTGCGCAGGCGCGACCAGCGGCGGTCGTGGCGTTCGGCGCGGCGTTCGGCGCGGGCGAGGGCGCGGGGGCGGCGGGTGTAGAAGCGGCGGGCCCAGGGGGAGGCGGGGCGGGCGAGGCGGATCGCGCCGATGAGGGCGACCGTGGGGACGACGGCGCCGAAGATGGCGGTGCGGGCCTTGCCCTTGGAGAGGGCCACCAGGGAGAGCAGGAAGTTGACGGCGACGGTGGAGAGAGCGACGCCCCTGCCCGTCACCTCGTCGTCCGAGAGGTCGTTCACGCCGAGCGGGGAGTAGCCGAGGAGGACGAGGCCGACGAGGGCGGCTGTCAGGACCACCACCTCGACGCTCTTGCGGCCCTCCTCGCTCCAGTACACGTCGTCCAGGTGGAGGATCAGGGCGAACTCGTCCAGGACGAGGCCCGTGCCGATGCCGAAGCAGATCGCCGAGGCGCAGGCGCCGGCGCCGTGCGAGCCGGACGCGACCGCGCCGAAGCCGCCGATGACCGTGAGGACGATGCCGGGTACGACGTGGTGGATGTGCAGTCCGCCCGCCTTGACGTTGCCGAACGGGCCCTTGCCGGCGCGGATGAGGCGGGTGACTAGGCGGGTCAGGAGGAAGGTGAGGACGAAGGCGGTGAGGGCGAGGAGGAGGGGGAGTTTGCCCGGTTCTACGATGTTTCGTTGGAGCCAATGTCCCATGTGCGCACTTTATCCCTGTTGGCGGTGGGGGTCGGTGTGGCCGTCGGATAATCTGCCCCGATGCCCTCGATGTCCGCCAGTCTGCCGCTGCACGGCCTCCGGTTCGCCTTCGGCACGCTGACGGTGCTGCCGGTCCGGGTCCACCGCTGGGACCGGGAGGCGGCGCGGGGCGGCATGCTGAGCGCTCCGCTGGTGGGGGTGGTGGTCGGGGGGTGCGCCGCCGCCGCGGGCCTGCTCCTTCTCGCGCTCGGTACGGGGCCGATGCTGGCCGCCGTCGCCTCGGTGGCCGTCCCCGCGGTCCTCACGCGCGGGCTTCATCTCGACGGGCTCGCCGACACCGCGGACGGGCTCGGCAGCGGCAAGCCCGCGGAGGACGCCCTGCGCGTCATGAAGCAGTCCGACATCGGGCCGTTCGGTGTCCTGACGCTCGTCCTGGTCCTGCTGGCCCAGGTAGCCGCCCTGTCCGAGCTCTACGGCCACTCCTGGACCCGGGGCGCCTTCGCCCTCCTCCTCTCCTCCGTGACCGCCCGACTCGCCCTCACCCTCACCGCCCGAACCGGGGTCCCGGCCGCCCGCCCGGAGGGGCTGGGAGCGGCCGTCGCGGAAGTCGTACCCACCCGCTGGGCCTGGGGAGTCGCCGCCACGGTCGCCGCCTGCGCGGGCGCCGCCGGCTGGTACACCGGCTCCGTCCTCGCCGTACCGGCCCTGGTGTTGGGGGTAGGCGCGGCGGAGTTGCTGCTGCGACGGTGCCGGGCGAGGTTCGGCGGGGTGACGGGGGACGTGTTCGGAGGGGTTGCGGAAGTGGCGGGCCTGGTGAGTCTGGTGGCGCTGACGGTGGGTTGAACGCCCAAGCAAGGGGCTGACACGGCCGGTTGGCGAGTGCGGGCTTCGTCGTGGCCGTTCGCGCAGTTCCCCGCGCCCCTAAAAGACTGGCGGTGCGGGTCCGCTGTCGTCGTTCGCGCCCACGCGGCAGCAGCCGCACATCGACACAGCCCCGCACCCCCAAAAAGACTGGCAGTGCGGGTCCGCTGCGGCCGACCGCGACCACGCGGCAGCAGCCGCACATCGACACAGCCCCGCACCCCCAAAAAGACTGGCAGTGCGGGTCCGCTGTGGCCGATCGCGACCACGCGGCGACAGCCGCACATCGACTCGGCCCCGCGCCCCTAAGAAACCGGCGGGTGCGAGTCCGTCGTGGCTGGTCACGCCCACGCAGCGACAGCCGCACATCGGGCCTGTTCCGCCGTCCAAAAGGCCGACAGGCACAGGCCCGCCGCAGCCGATCGCGCCCACGCGGCGACAGCCGTGCATCCGGGCGGTCTCGCCTCCTGTAGACGAGAGGCTCGCCGCAACCCGAGTCTTTTAGGGGCGCGGGGAACTGCGCGATTGGCCACCGAGCAGCCGCAGTTGGTACTCAACAGGTCTTTCGCCAGGCTCCGAGTTCGTATTTTTTCTCCAGGGAGCTCAGGTTCAGCTTTTTTGACTCGGGGCAGAATTTTTTGGTCGGGAGTTCGTATTCGACGTGGAAGACGGCTTTGTCGGCGTTGATGAAGGGGGTTAGGGTGTCGCATTCGTTGTATTGGGCGCATTGTTCGTTTACGGCGAAGTCGAAGTCGTTGATGAGCTGGGGGATTTGGGCCATGTCGTTCTTGAGGCCGACGGACATGCCTCGGGTGTGGGCGAGTTGGGCTATGAGGCGGTTGTAGGCGAGTTGGTCGGAGGGTTTGAGGGGGAAGCCGGTTTTGTTGAGGTAGCCGTCCATGTTGTCGGGCTCGACCGCGTCGAAGCCTTTCTCCTTGCACATGTCGAGGCGCGCGGCCATGAGGGGTTCGAGGATGTCGAGTCGGCGGATGTCCAGCCAGCTCTCGCCGTCCCAGCCGTTGCTCAGACCGATGACGGACTTGGGGAACTTGCCGGCGTCGGGACGCCAGTCCTCGTACGCGCCGGTGGAGATGTAGCAGATGACCTTGCGATTCTTCGCGTGCAGCGCGGAGACGACAGCCTTGGACTGGTCGAAGCCGTCGATGTCGTAGACGGGGACGTCGATCGATGTGTCCAGTCTGCCGCTGAGCTGCCACTGCCAGTCGATCCCGGGCTTCGGTCGCCACCAACCGCCCGACGACGGGGAAGGTGTGGGCTCCTCCTCGTCCGCCCCGGAGGGCCCCGCCCCGGAAGGCCCCGTACTCGTACAGCCCACGAGCAGCAGAAGCGGCAGGATGGCCAAGGTGACGCGTCTCAACGGACCAGCTCCAGAGTGTGCGATGGCGTACCCCAGGGATGATCTCCCAAAGAGGTGACCGCTCGCGGGCGTGAGCGAACGTACACACCCGCGTAGGCTCATGGCGGGATCTGTCACACCGGTTCGCCGCGCCGATGCGACCGACCCCGGGTACGACCGCGCGCCCTCGTCCGACCTAGGGTCGGCCACCGGGCCCGGCCGACCCACCCGTTCGGCCACTGCACTCCCCTATTCGGAAGCGGAGAAATCACCACCGTGACTGCTCTCACTCTCAGCACCGCCGCGGCGCCCGGCCTCCGGGCCGACGCGATCGTGATCGGTGTCGCCAAGGGCGCGAAGGGCCCGGTCGTCGCACCGGGCTCGGAAGCCGTGGACCAGTCCTACGACGGCAGGCTCGCCGCCGTCCTGGAGACCCTCGGCGCGTCCGGCGCCGAGGGCGAGATCACGAAGCTGCCGGCGCCGGCCGGCTTCAAGGCCCCGCTCGTCCTCGCGGTGGGCCTCGGCGCCGAGCCCGCGAAGGACGCCGGGTACGACGCGGAGGCGCTGCGCCGGGCCGCCGGCGCGGCGGCGCGCGCGCTGGCCGGGACCAAGAAGGCGGCGTTCGCGCTGCCGCTCGGGGACGCCGGGGACGTCGGCGCGGTCGCGGAGGGCGTGCTGCTCGGGGCGTACTCCTTCGACACGTACAAGGAGTCCCCCAAGGGGAAGAACGGGAAGGCGCCGCTCGGTGAGGGCGCGCTGCTCGGGGGCAAGCCGCGGGACGCGGCGCAGAAGGCGGCGCTCGCGCGTGCCGTCGCCGTGTCCGAGGAGCTGAACCGGGCGCGGGACCTCGTGAACATGCCGCCGAACGACCTGGACCCGGCCGCGTTCGCCGCGCTCGTGGTGGCGGCGGGCAAGGAGCACGGGCTCACGGTCGAGGTGCTCGACGAGAAGGCGCTCACCGCCGGTGGGTACGGGGGCATCCTCGGGGTCGGCGGGGGGTCCGCGGCGGCGCCCCGGCTGGTGAAGCTGTCGTACAGCCACCCGAAGGCGGGCAAGAACCTCGCGTTCGTCGGCAAGGGGATCACGTACGACTCCGGTGGTATCTCGCTGAAGCCCGCGGGGCACAACGAGACGATGAAGTGCGACATGAGCGGGGCGGCGGCCGTGTTCGCGGCGGTCGTGTCCGCCGCGCGGCTGGAGCTGGAGGTGAACGTCACCGGGTGGCTGGCGCTCGCCGAGAACATGCCGTCGGGGACGGCCGTGCGCCCCGGTGACGTGCTGCGGATGTTCAGCGGGAAGACCGTCGAGGTGCTGAACACGGACGCGGAGGGGCGGCTCGTCCTCGCGGACGCGCTGTGGGCGGCGTCGGCGGAGAAGCCGGACGCGATCGTCGACGTGGCGACGCTGACGGGGGCGATGATGCTGGCGCTGGGGAACCGGACGTTCGGGGTCATGGCCAACGACGACGCGTTCCGCTCCGCGATCTACGAGGCGGCGGAGGAGGTCGGGGAGCCGGCGTGGCCGATGCCGCTGCCGTCCCACCTGCGCAAGGGGATGGACTCCCCCACCGCCGATATCGCGAACATGGGTGAGCGGATGGGGGGTGGGCTCGTCGCCGGGCTCTTCCTCCAGGAGTTCGTCGGGGAGGGCATCACCTGGGCGCACCTCGACATCGCCGGTCCCGCGTTCAACGAGGGCGGGCCGTTCGGGTACACGCCCAAGGGGGGGACGGGGTCGGCCGTGCGTACGTTGGTGAGGCTGGCCGAGCTGACCGCTTCCGGCGACCTGGGCTGAGGGTTCGCCCACCGGGCGGGGTGGTTCCGTCGTAGGGCGGCTTCAGGGGCGTGGGGGTTGTTCGCGCAGTTCCCCGCGCCCCTGAATGTGGCTGGGGTACGTCGTCGTCGCTCCGCCACGTCCGGGCTCGCACATCGACACAGCCCCGCGCCGCTGAGGGACGTATCCTCCCCTCCCTTGGAAAGTCCCCCTCCCCACCTCCCCTGATCCCCGCTCCCGTGTGGTGTCTCACACCCCAGCCCCGTGTCTCGTCCACGTCCTACAAGTGCGAGGATGGGGTCCGGCAGGACAGGGCCCCCACCGAAGGGCCGAAGCAATGAGCGGCCGGACACCAGCCGCCTGCCGGTCAGTGACGACCGGCGTACGGCGCACATGCATGGAGGACGTGACGTGGCGAACGACGCCAGCACCGTTTTCGACCTAGTGATCCTCGGCGGTGGTAGCGGTGGTTACGCCGCGGCCCTGCGCGGGGCGCAGCTGGGTCTGGACGTCGCCCTGATCGAGAAGGACAAGGTCGGCGGTACCTGCCTGCACCGGGGTTGCATCCCCACCAAGGCCCTGCTCCACGCGGGCGAAGTCGCGGACCAGGCTCGGGAGAGCGAGCAGTTCGGTGTCAAGGCCACTTTCGAGGGCATCGACATCGCGGGCGTCCACAAGTACAAGGACGACGTGATCTCGGGCCTGTACAAGGGCCTCCAGGGTCTCGTCGCCTCCCGCAAGGTGACGTACATCGAGGGTGAGGGGCGCCTGTCGTCGCCGACCTCCGTCGATGTCAACGGTCAGCGCGTCCAGGGCCGTCACGTCCTCCTCGCGACCGGCTCCGTGCCGAAGTCGCTGCCGGGCCTGGAGATCGACGGCAACCGGATCATCTCCTCGGACCACGCCCTCGTCCTGGACCGCGTCCCGCAGTCCGCGATCATCCTGGGCGGCGGCGTCATCGGCGTCGAGTTCGCCTCCGCGTGGAAGTCGTTCGGCGCGGACGTCACGATCATCGAGGGTCTGAAGCACCTCGCTCCCCTTGAGGACGAGAACTCCTCCAAGCTTCTTGAGCGCGCGTTCCGCAAGCGCGGCATCAAGTTCAACCTGGGCACCTTCTTCTCGAAGGCCGAGTACACCGCCGACGGCGTCAAGGTCACTCTGGCCGACGGCAAGGAGTTCGAGGCCGAGGTCCTGCTCGTCGCGGTCGGCCGCGGCCCCGTCTCCGCCGGTCTCGGCTACGAGGAGCAGGGCGTCGCGATGGACCGCGGCTACGTCCTGGTCGACGAGTACATGCGGACGAACGTGCCGACCATCTCCGCCGTCGGCGACCTGGTGCCCACGCTCCAGCTCGCGCACGTCGGCTTCGCCGAGGGCATCCTGGTGGCGGAGCGGCTGGCCGGCCTCAAGGCCGTCCCGATCGACTACGACGGTGTCCCCCGGGTGACCTACTGCCACCCCGAGGTCGCCTCCGTGGGCATCACCGAGGCCAAGGCCAAGGAGATCTACGGCGCGGACAAGGTCGTCGCCCTGAAGTACAGCCTCGCGGGCAACGGAAAGAGCAAGATCCTGAAGACCGCGGGCGAGATCAAGCTCGTCCAGGTCAAGGACGGTGCCGTGGTCGGCGTCCACATGGTCGGCGACCGCATGGGCGAGCAGGTCGGCGAAGCCCAGCTGATCTACAACTGGGAGGCGCTGCCGGCCGAGGTCGCCCAGCTCATCCACGCCCACCCGACCCAGAACGAGGCGCTCGGCGAGGCCCACCTGGCGCTGGCCGGCAAGCCGCTTCACGCGCACGACTGACCCCTCGGTCACCGAAGCGACGACACAGACTTTCCGCAACTCGTAAGGAGCAACCGAAACCATGGCGGTTTCCGTAACCCTTCCGGCGCTCGGCGAGAGCGTCACCGAGGGCACCGTCACCCGCTGGCTGAAGGCCGAGGGTGAGCGCGTCGAGGCCGACGAGCCCTTGCTCGAAGTCTCGACCGACAAGGTCGACACCGAGATCCCCGCACCCGCGTCCGGCATCCTCGCGTCCATCAAGGTCGCCGAGGACGAGACGGTCGAGGTCGGCGCCGAGCTGGCCATCATCGACGACGGCACCGGCGCGCCCGCAGCGGCGCCGGCGCCGGTCGCCGAGGCCGCCCCCGCCGCCGCCCCGGCCCCGGCGCCCGTGGCTGAGGCGCCCGCCGCTCCGGCCCCCGTGGCCGAGGCGCCCGCCGCCCCTGCCGCCCCCGCCGGTGGCGCGTCCGGTACGGACGTCGTCCTGCCCGCGCTCGGCGAGTCCGTCACCGAGGGCACCGTCACCCGCTGGCTGAAGGCCGTGGGCGACGAGGTCGCCGAGGACGAGCCGCTGCTCGAGGTCTCCACCGACAAGGTCGACACCGAGATCCCGGCGCCCGTCGCCGGTGTCCTGCTGGAGATCGTCGTCGGCGAGGACGAGACCGCCGAGGTCGGCGCCAAGCTCGCCGTCATCGGCGCGCCCGGTGCCGCTCCGGCCGCCGCGCCCGCCGCGCCCGCCGCTGCCGCCCCGGCTCCGGTGGCCGCCCCGGCGCCCGTCGCCCCGCCGGCCCCCGTCGCCGCCCCGGCGCCCACCCCGGCTCCGGCCCCGGTCGCCGCTCCGGCCCCCGCGCCGGTCGCCGCCGCGCCGGCTCCCGTGGCCGCTCCGACTCCGGTCGCCGCCGCTCAGGTCACCCCGGCTCCGGCGCCCGCCGCCACCGCCGGTGACGACGGCGCGTACGTCACCCCGCTGGTCCGCAAGCTCGCCGCCGAGAACGGTGTCGACCTCGCGGCCGTCAAGGGCACGGGTGTCGGCGGTCGTATCCGCAAGCAAGACGTCGTGGCCGCCGCCGAGGCCGCCAAGGCCGCCGCGGTCGCCGTCCCGGCCGCCGCTGCCCAGGCCCCCGCCGCCGTCGCGAAGAAGACGACCCCCGTCCTGGAGGCGTCCCCCCTGCGTGGCCAGACCGTCAAGATGCCGCGCATCCGCAAGGTCATCGGCGACAACATGGTCAAGGCGCTGCACGAGCAGGCGCAGCTGTCCTCGGTCGTCGAGGTCGACATCACGAAGCTGATGAAGCTCCGCGGGCAGGCCAAGGACTCCTTCGCCGCGCGCGAGGGCGTCAAGCTCTCCCCGATGCCGTTCTTCGTGAAGGCCGCGGCCCAGGCGCTCAAGGCCCACCCGGTCATCAACGCGAAGATCAACGAGGCCGAGGGGACCATCACCTACTTCGACTCCGAGAACATCGGGATCGCGGTGGACTCCGAGAAGGGCCTGATGACCCCGGTCATCAAGGGCGCCGGCGGGCTCAACATCGCCGGTATCGCCAAGGCCACCGCCGACCTCGCGGGCAAGGTCCGCGCCAGCAAGATCACGCCGGACGAGCTGTCCGGGGCGACCTTCACGATCTCCAACACCGGCTCGCGTGGCGCGCTCTTCGACACGATCATCGTGCCGCCGGGTCAGGTCGCGATCCTCGGCATCGGTGCCACGGTCAAGCGGCCGGCCGTCCTGGAGACGGAGGAGGGTACGGTCATCGCCGTTCGCGACATGACGTACCTGACGCTCTCCTACGACCACCGTCTGGTCGACGGCGCGGACGCGGCGCGCTACCTGACCGCCGTGAAGGCGATCCTGGAGGCGGGCGAGTTCGAGGTCGAGCTCGGTCTGTAGTCGTTATTGCGGTACGTCGCCGCCCTCGCCGGAAATTCTCCGGCGGGGGCTTCGTCGTGTCTGCGCGTAGGCGTCATGTAAGTCTCGTCTCACCTGCGTAAAAGGCCCGCCACGTGCCCTGCCTCCGACAGCTCCCGGCCTTATTGTCTAAACGTCAAACGCCGTAAGGAGCACACATGACCGCGCCCGTCGTCCACTCGCTGCGCGAACAGATCCGCGAGCACATCGTGGAGGGGATCGTGAGTGGGCGCTGGAAGCCGGGCGAGCGGATCGTGGAGCGGCGGATCGCGACGGAGCTGGAGGTGTCGCAGACGCCGGTGCGGGAGGCGTTGCGTGAGCTGGAGTCTCTTCGGCTGATCGAGTCCGCGCCGAACAAGGGGGTGCGGGTGCGGAACCTGACCGCGGCCGACCTTGAGGAGAGCTACCCGGTCCGTGCGGGCCTTGAGGCGATCGCCGCGGAGTTGGCGGCGGAGGCGTTGGCCGCGGACTGCTCCGCCCTCGAACCCCACGTCACCGCCCTGTACGAGGCGGACCGCCTCTCCGACGGCACGGGTCAGGTACGGCACACCGTCGCCTTCCACCGCGAGCTGGTGCGGGCGGCGGGCAACTCGGTTCTGCTCCACACGTGGGAGGGCCTCGGCATCGAGGTCTTCACCGCCCTGTCGATCCGCTGGCTGGGGACGGTCCAGCAGTCGTACGCGGAGGAACACGAGGAACTGGTCGCAGCCTTCAAGCGGCGCGATCCGAGGATCGCGGACCTGGTGAAGGCACACGTGTTGGGGTGTGCGCCGAGCGCGTGAGGGGTGGGGTGGCGAGGGTGAGCAGGGCGAGTGCGGGCGCATCGTGGCCGTTCGCGCAGTTCCCCGCGCCCCTGAAGAGACGGTGGTGACCGCCCGGCTGCCGGGTGCAGGTCCCCAGAGCCGATCGCGCCCACGCGGCGACAGCCGCACATCAGACACAGCCCCACGCCCCTACAAACGACGTGGTGACCGCCCGGCCGCCAAGCCCGGGCCCCCACAGCCCCGCACCTCTGAAAAGGCGCTGGTGACCGCCCGGCTGCCAGGTGCAGGTCCCTACAGCCCACGCACCCACGCGGCGGCAGGCGCACATCAGACCACAGCCCCGCGCCCCTAAAAACGACGTGGTGACCGCCCGGCTGCCAAGTACAGGTTCCTACAGCCGATCGCGCCGTGTGGACGCGGCACCTGACGGCGCACAGCCGGCGCGGTCTTTTCAGGGGCGCGGGGAACTGCGCGACCAGCCCCCCACTACCCGCAGTCGTCGAACTACAGAACGCACCCCCACCTGCGCAAACCCCCATTTCGAGCGGCACCCGGTGTCCTACTTCAAGGCACCCCGTGCCGACTTTCTCGTGTTCGAGAAGTTTTGCCCTTCAACCCTTTGATCGATCATCGATCAGGGAGTTAGAGTCCTCGCTGGACCTCCACCGAGGTCCGACGCCCTGTCCTGCCAAAGACCAAGGGCACCCCCCTTCGACTGAGGAAGGCGGCGACATGACCGACCCCAACGCCATCCAGCCGAGCGCACTCGACCAGCTCCCCGACCGTGACCCGGAGGAGACTGCCGAGTGGCAGGCGTCTTTGGACGCCGTCGCGAAGGCCGCCGGCCCCCACCGGGCCGCCTACTTGATGCGGCGCACGCTGGAGAGGGCCGAAGGCACCGGCATCGCGCTGCCCAAGCTGCTCGAAACCGACTACGTCAACACCATCCCGACGTCCGGCGAACCCGGCATCCCCGGTGACGAGGCCCTGGAGGGCCGCATCACCGCGTGGAACCGGTGGAACGCCGCCGCGATGGTGACCCGCGGCTCCAAGCACGGCGTCGGCGGCCACATCGCGACGTTCGCGTCGGCCGCCTGGCTGTACGAGACCGGCTTCAACCACTTCTTCAAGGGCAAGGAAGCCGACGGTTCCGGCGACCAGCTCTACATCCAGGGCCACGCCTCCCCCGGCATCTACGCCCGCGCCTTCCTCGACGGCCGCCTCACCGAGGCGCACCTCGACAACTTCCGCCAGGAGGCGGGCGGCAACGGCCTCCCTTCCTACCCGCACCCCCGCCGCCTCCCCTGGCTGTGGGAGTTCCCGACGGTGAGCATGGGCCTCGGCCCCCTCTCCGCGATCTACCAGGCCCGCTTCAACCGCTACCTCACCGCGCGCGGCATCAAGGACGTCTCCCAGTCGCACGTCTGGGCGTTCCTCGGCGACGGCGAGATGGACGAGCCGGAGTCGACGGCGGCACTCGCACTGGCCAGCCGCGAGGGGCTCGACAACCTCACGTTCGTCATCAACTGCAACCTCCAGCGCCTCGACGGCCCGGTCCGCGCGAACTTCAAGATCGTGCAGGAGCTGGAGGCCCAGTTCCGGGGCGCCGGCTGGAACGTCGTGAAGTCCCTGTGGGGCAACGCGTGGGACGAGCTGTTCGCCCTGGACACGACCGGCGCGCTCGTACGGCGGCTGCGTGAGGTCCCGGACGCGCAGGTGCAGACGTACCAGACGCGTGACGCGGCCTACATCCGCGCCGACTTCTTCGGCAAGGACCCGGCGCTCGTCGAGCTGGCGAAGCTGCTGAGCGACGACAAGATCCTGGAGTGCTTCCACCTCTCGCGCGGTGGCCACGAGGCGCGCAAGGTGTTCGCGGCGTACAAGGCGGCGCTGTCGTTCAAGGGCGCGCCGACGGTCATCCTGGCGCAGACGGTCAAGGGGCACACCCTCGGCACGGGCTTCGCGTCGAAGAACGCCAACCACCAGATGAAGAAACTCTCGGTGGACGAGTTCAAGACGATGCGGGACCTCCTCGAACTCCCCATCCCGGACAGCGCGTTCGTCGACGGCAAGGTGCCCTACGGCCACCCCGGCGCCGACTCCCCCGAGGTCCGCTACCTCCAGGAGCGCCGCGCGGCCCTCGGCGGTCCGGCCCCGGCCCGCCGCACGCACGCGCTCGCGCCGCTGCCGTCCGCGTCGGAGAAGGCGTTCGCGTCCTTCGACAAGGGGTCCGGCACGCAGAACGTGGCGACGACCATGGCGTTCGTCCGGCTCGTCAAGGACCTGGTCCGGGACAAGGAGACGGGCAAGCGCTGGGTGCCGATCGTGCCCGACGAGGCGCGGACGTTCGGTATGGAGTCGCTGTTCCCGTCCCTCGGGATCTACTCGCCCAAGGGGCAGACGTACGAGCCGGTCGACCGTGACCAGCTGATGTACTACAAGGAGGCGAAGAACGGGCAGATCCTCAACGAGGGGATCACCGAGGCCGGTTCGATGGCCGACTTCATCGCCGCCTCGACGTCGTACTCGACGCACGGCGAGGCGATGATCCCGTTCTACATCTTCTACTCGATGTTCGGCTGGCAGCGCACGGCCGACCAGATGTGGCAGCTCGGCGACCAGCTCGGCCGCGGCTTCCTCGTCGGCGCGACGGCCGGCCGGACGACCCTGACGGGTGAGGGCCTCCAGCACGCGGACGGCCACTCGCCGGTGATCGCCGCGACGAACCCGGCGGCCCTGTCGTACGACCCCGCGTTCGCGTACGAGATCGCGGTGCTCGTCAAGGACGGTCTGCGCCGGATGTACGGCGAGGCGGCGCCGGGTGAGGACCCGAACGTCTTCTACTACCTCACCGTCTACAACGAGCCGGTCCCGCAGCCCGCGAAACCGGCCGGGCTCGGTATCGACGAGGCGATCGTCAAGGGGCTGTACCGTTTCAACACGGCGGAGTCGGCGGGGCTTTCCCCGGCCGCGAACGCCGCGCGTATCCAGCTCCTGGGTTCCGGTACGGCGATCCACTGGGCGCTGGAGGCGCAGAAGCTGCTCGCCGAGGAGTGGGGTGTCGCGGCCGACGTCTGGTCCGCGACGTCCTGGACGGAGCTGCGGCGCGACGCGCTGGAGGCGGACGCGGCGCTGCTGCGCGGTGAGGAGCGGGTGCCGTACGTCCGTCAGGCGCTCCAGGGTGCCGAGGGGCCGGTGCTGGCCGTCTCCGACTACATGCGGCAGGTTCCCGACCAGATCGCCCAGTGGGTCGAGCAGGACTACTCGTCGCTCGGCGCGGACGGCTTCGGTCTCTCCGACACGCGTGAGGCCGCCCGGCGCCACTTCGGTGTCGACGCGCAGTCGATCGTCGTCGCGGCGCTCGCCCAGCTGGCCCGGCGGGGCGAGATCAAGGCGACGGCCGTGAAGGAGGCGCGGGAGCGCTACGGTCTGTAGGACCTGAACTGGACGGGCCCCGGCGGGAGTTGCCGCCGGGGCCCGGTCTGTCTACTTGATGCCCTCGCACAGTGCGGCGTCCGTCAGCTTCTGGAGTGCGGCCTCGGCGCGCAGGAGCGGGCCCTCTTCGGGGTTCGACCCCGAGGCGGTGATGACGACGCTCCTGCGCCCGTCCTCCGTGAACCCGTCCCGCACGAAGTCGCCCTCCGCGCTGCCGCCGTGCCCCCACCGGTGTCCCCCGCACGCCAACGGCTGCCGCATCAGCCCGAGTCCGTAGCGCAGCCCCGGGAACGGGATCTGGAAGTCGGCACTCACCGGTACGGTCTTCCGCATCTCGGCGAGTTGTGCGGGCGGGAGCAGGCGGCCCGTGAGGAGGGCCGTGAAGAAGCGGTCCAAGTCCCGCTTGCTGGTGACCAGTTCGCCCGCCGCGTCGGCCCAGGACATGTTCCGTACGGTGGTGTCGGTCCAGTCTGTCGAGCCGGGGAACCGGTGGTAGGTGTGGGCGTGCGGTTCGGGGAGCGTGGGGTCGTCGCCGGGGGCGTACGTACGGCTGAGCCCGAGCGGCCTGACGATCCTGTCCCGCACCTCCTCCCGCCAACTCCGGCCGGTGACACGCTCGATGACCATGCCGGCGAGTATGTAGTTGGGGTTGGAGTAGTTCCACTCCGGCGCGGGATCGCCGGGCGCGGCCGGGGGAAAATCAGGTGCACTCCGCATAGCTCCGGCGACGAGCTGTTCCGGCGCGAGTCGGTCGTACCGATGCTCCTCGAACGCCTCCGCGCCGTATCCGACGTCGTCGGTGTAGTCGTAGTTGTGAATTCCGCTGGTGTGCTGAAGCAGATTCCGCAGACTGACCTTGCCGCCATCATTCCCGTTCCCCCGCACGACCCCCGGCAGCCACTTCTCCACCGTGTCGTCCAACTCCAGCCGCCCCTCGGCAACGAGTTGCAGCACGACCGTCGCGACGAACGCCTTCGTCACACTGTCCGCCCGAAAACTCGCCCCGTACGGTACGGGCTTGTCCGTACCGAGTTCCGCCGTCCCGGCCCTGGCGCGAATCCTCCTGCTCCCGTCCCGCACCTCGACAGAGACCCCCACGAACCCGGCCTCCACCAGCGTCCGCTCGACCTCCACCGCCAATCGCCGCTGACTCGACTCGCCACCACGCTGGGCCGCTTCAGCCGGACCGCCCACGGCAACAGTCCCACAGAGCGCTGCCGCGAGCAGCAGAGCGGCGGCCTTCCCTGATCGCTTCTCCATACCAACCAGCTTTGCCGCCGGTCCGGTTGGGGACCATCACGCCAACACCCGTACGGGGGTGGGGAGAACCCCCGTGAAGGATGCGCCCTGTGTGCGGGGCGGGGACGATGGCCCCATGCATTACTTCAACAGCACTGGCTGGATAGCACGGTTCACCGGCACGGACACGACAATGGCTCGGGCGGTGGACGTGGATGCCTGGGACGAGGCGACGGGTGTCGCGCTGGTGGTCGATCCCCAACTCGGCAGGCGCCGCCCGGTGACCGACTATCCGGACTTCTCCCATCTCGGACTGGCCGACCGAGTGGTAGCGGCGGTCCCGGGCGGCGGATGGCGTGCGTACTGGAAGGATGAGGGGCCTGACGGAGGGCCGCTGGCCGAGCAGGTACTCGTATGGCTGATCACAGCGAGGGGCGGGGCCACGCCCGTCACCGTCGATGTCCATGGGCACGTGAACGACGCCGAGAGCGCCGATCGCCTCATCTCGCCCGGCGAGGAGTGAAGCGGTCGGCACAGGCCACTCTTTCAGGACGTGATGAGATCCCCGGTGGACACCCGTTCCGTCGCCGTTCGGCCCTTTGCCGCGTCCGGTGCCACCTCTGCTGCCGTCAGGACGTATCCCGTCTCGTCGTCGGACGTGGAGCGGGCGAAGACGACGCCGAAGACGCGGCCGTCGGTGGTGAGGAGGGGGCCGCCGGAGTTGCCGGGGCGGACGGTGGAGCGGATGGAGTAGATCTCGCGGGTGACAGTGGCGTCGTTGTAGATGTTGCGGCCGGTTGCCTTTACGCGGTTCGCGACGGTCGCTGCTTGGAGGTTGAGGTCGCCGTCCTGGGGGTAGCCGGCGACGACGGCCTGGTCGCCGCGGGAGGCGGTGTCGTCGAAGCGGAGGAGGGGGGCGCGGAGGTCGGGGACGTAGAGGACGGCGACGTCCTTGTCGGGGTCGAAGAGGACGACGCGGGCGTCGTAGGAGCGGCCGACGCCGCCGATGCGGACGGTGGGCCGGTCGATGCCGGCGACGACGTGGGCGTTGGTCATGACCCGCTCCCGGGCGTAGATGAAACCGCTGCCCTCACGCCCCTGGTTGCCGGACGCCCCCTCGATCTTCACCGTGCTCAGCTTGGCCGCGTTGGTGGCGCTGGCCGTGACGCTGTCGCCCGTCGGCTTCGCGACCTCCGCCGTGGACTCGTTCTCGAAGGGGTTGAAGACCTGGGGGAACCCGGCCTGGGTGAGCGCGGAGGTCGCGTCGGAGAACCAGGCGGGCGTGGTGTCCGGCATCGCGTCCTGGACCGTACGGAGCAGCTTCGAGTCCCGTATCGCCGAGGTGACCACCGTCGAGGACGACGCCCCGAGGACGCTCGCCGCGACCCAGGCGACGATGAGGACGGCCACCGCGTTGGCCGCGGCACCGCCTACGCCGTCGGCGATCCGCAGCGGCCCCCGGTCCAGCTCGCGGCGCAACCGCATGGCGAGGCGCCCGGCGAGGCTGTGGGCGACCACGGCGGGCAGCAGCACCGTACACACAGCGGTGACCGTCGCCGCCGTCGTACCCGGTGTGACCAGGTTCATCACCCACGGCAGGACCCACACGCCGATGACCGCGCCGCCGACGAAACCGGCCAGCGAGACGCAGCCGGCCACCAGGCCGCGGCGGTAGCCGGAACCGGCGTACGCCAGTACGACCAGCACCAGCAGGATGTCGAGCAGGTCCACGGAGCCGCCTTTCTCTCGAACCCATGAATACGTGGGGGAAGGGCCCTTTTGATCAGCCGCGCCCGCACGAGTGATCGAAACCGGCCACGCATGCGTGTACCTCGGAAAACGGCTGGAACGGGACGTTGGTTCCACCGAGTGGCACACCGCACATCGCGCCCGGAGTGCGACGAACCGACAGTAAGACCATGCGCATCGGACGCCGCCTCAAACCCGCGCCGCTGCTCGCCTGCCTCCCGGGGCTCGCGGCGGCGGCCTCGCTCGGACTGTGCGCGTCCGGGGTCGAGAGGGGGATCATCCACACGCGGGCCCACGCCGTCGTCGTACAGTCGGGTCTTCACACCGCCCCCCGGCCGCGGATCGTCCCCCGCGCGGTCTGGCTCGACGAGGGGCGCGGCCGGCCGGTGCGCCGTCAGCCGCCGCCCCGCTACGACGACAAGGTCGTCGCCGTCTTCGTCCACCACACCGACTCCCCGAACCACTACGCCTGCGCCGAGGCCCCCCGCATCATCCGCTACCTCCGCGCAGGTCAGACCGGGGTCCGCGACTGGGACGACATCGGCTACAACTTCCTCGTCGACCGGTGCGGGACGATCTACGAGGGCCGCGCGGGCGGCGTGGACCGGGCCGTCACCGGCGCGCACACGCAAGGCTTCAACCACCGTACGGCCGGTATCGCCGCGCTCGGCACGTTCACCTCGGGCAACAAGGTCCCGCCCGCCATGACGGAGTCCATCGCCGCGCTCGCCGCCTGGAAACTGGGCCTCGCCGACGTCGACCCCCGCGCCCCCGCCCACCTCACCTCCACCAGCGGCCACAGCCGCTACGCCTCCGGTACGACCGCCGTCCTCCCCTCCGTCGCGGGGCACAAGGACGGCTACATGACAACCTGCCCCGGCCTCGCCCTGATGGAACGCCTGCCTCAAATCCGTTCCCGCGCGGCCGAGTTGCAGGGGAGGGCGTTCACAGGAACACCTCAGGCGACCTTCAGGGTCCTCCCATTCCACGGCCCTAACGTCAGGGACGACACAAGCCGACAGGCACAGGGAGGCCGGAGAGATGAACGAGAACCGCACGCAGACGAGTTGGGCCCGTAACCCCTGGGCGGTCCTGTGCGCCGTCGCCGCGGTCGTCCTCGGCCCGGCCGCGACCACCGCGTCCGCACTGGACCAGGCGAACCGGGCGCCGATGCATCACGCGGTCCTGAAAGCGGAGCAGCAGCAGGCGTACATCCCGACGGACACGTCGAACCGGCGGCGGGTGGGGGTCTGAGGGGGGACCTGAGAGGTAGGGGTACGGGGATACCTCGGAGGTACGGGTACTACTCCTTGAACCGTTCCCACAGTCTCGGGTACCGCTCCGCCACCGCCCCCTCGTTCTCGAAGTCGATCGGCGTCCCCTCGGGCTCCGGTGGGGCGGGCGGAATCCCCAGGTCGGGGGCGACGACGCCGGTGAGCTGCTCGTACGCCTCGTCCGCCGCGTACCCCAGCTCCTCGCCGTCGCCGTCGATCTCCTCGTCGAAGTCGCCGAGCAGCTCCGCGAGGGAGTCCGGGTCGTGGAGGGCGCCCTCGAAGACGTCCCGGCCCTGACCGATCAGCCAGCACCGGAAGTAGTCGAAGGCGTCGTCGCTGACACCGTCCAGCAGGAGCCAGGCCGCGCCCCACAGATCCCAGCGGTACGCCCGGTTGTACCGCGCCTCGAAGTGACGGGCGAAGTCCAGCACCGCCTCCGGGTCGCGCTCCAGCAGCCGCGCGACCAGCAGATCCGCCTGCTCCTCCGGGTCCCCCTCGGCACCCTCCCGGGCAGCGTCCATCAGCTCCCAGAACTCCGTCTCGTCCATCACCGCTCCAGCATCGTGCTTCCCGCGACGCGACGCACCCGGAGTGGGGGGATCGGCCGGGGGTGAAGGGTGTGCGACGGACGCGGATTCGAAGAAGGGGGAGGGAGTGGCGGGGGTGAGGGCAGGGGCAGGGGCGGTACGACGATCCCGCGCCCGCTTCCCGTACGACCCACCCGGCCCACGGCTACGACCCACCCGGGCCCATCCCTCTCCTCACCCCGCCCCGTACAGCGCCCCCAGCCTCCCGGCCACCTCCACGAACCGCTCCCGCAGCTCCCTGGGCCCCACCACCTCCACGTCCGCGCCCAGCGCCAGCAACTGCGTGAACGCCACGTCCTGCGACTCGACCCCCAGCGTCACCGTCACCCACCCCTCCGCCTCCCCGACCTCCCGGAGCGCCTCCCGCGCGGCGAACGGGTCCGCGGCGTGCGGCAGCCGCCGTACCCCCTCGGGAGAGAGCCGTACGACGACCTCCTCCCGTTGCAGCGACCTCGCGAACAGCTCCCCCTGCGCCTCCCAGAACGCGGGCAGCTCGAAACCGGCGTCCCTCTCGAACGGGTCGTCGAGCGGCTCGACGGACTCGAAGCGGTCGACCCGGTACACCCGGAACTCGCCCTCGACACGGGCGCACAGGTACCAGACCCCGGCCTTCAGTACGAGCCCGTACGGATCGAGCTCCCGCTCGACGGTCCGCCGCCCCTTCTTCCGGTACACCCCCCGAACCCGCCGGTCCCCCCACACCCCCTGCGCCACCCCCGCGAGCCCCTCCGGAACCTCCGCCTCCCGGAACCACGCGGGCGCGTCGAGATGAAACCGCTGAGCGGCCACAACAGGAGCGTCCTGAAGCGCCGGAATCAACGCGGCGGCGACCTTCATCCGCGCCGCCGACGCCACGTCCTCCAACCCCATCTCCCGCAACGCCCCCGGCACCCCGCTCAGGAACAACGCCTCCGCCTCGCTCCTCCCCAGCCCCGTCAGCCTCGTCCGATACCCCCCGATCAGTCGATACCCCCCACCCCTCCCCCTCTCCGCATACACCGGAATCCCCGCCTCCGACAACGCCTCCGCATCCCGCGCCACCGTCCGCTCCGAAACCTCCAGCTCCACCGCCAACTCCGCCGCACTCATGGCGACCCGCCCCTGAAGCAACAACACCATTTTGATCAAACGGGCAGCACGCATACGTTCATGATGCAGGGGGCCACTGACAACGGGGGATCAACGGATGACCGCACCCAGTACCGACCCCTTCTCCCCGGTCGGCGACCCCGCCGTCGCCACGCTGGACGAGCGACGCGGCCTGCTGGCCGTGGCGGGCCTACGTGAGTACGGCATCCCGGCGCCGGTCGCGGTCTTCGACACGTCCGACCTGAGCAGCCTGGCCCTCACGCACTCACGTTTCCCGGTGTGGACACTGGCCTTCCACCCCCGCCTGCCTCTGCTCGCCGTCGGCACCGGCCGGTATGACGGCGGCTACTTCTTCGACGGGCAGTTGCTGCTTCTGCATCTCGGGACCGGCGAGACCCGGTCGCTCATCGAACACGAACTCGGAAGACAGGTGCTGGAGCTGGAATGGGTCGACGAACACGCCCTGCGGATTCTGATGGCCCCACCTGACGACTGGCAGGACGAACAAGCGCACGTGGAGGGAAACGTCGCGATGGTACGCCGGAACGACTGGTCCACGGTCCCACCACGGTCACTCACCGGCTACGACCTGGCCGGCCCGACCGTACCGGCCCCACGCCCCGACAACCGCGAGACAGCCCGCCGAACCCTCGCTGAGATCAGGCGAGTTCGAGGCTGTTAGCGGGGCGCTCGCACGGCCTCGACGAACGCGGCCCAGGCTTCGGCGCCGTGGAACTGGACGGGGCCGGCGGGGTGCTTGGTGTCGCGGACGGCGTGGCCCCCGGTCGAGGTGTGGGCGAGTTCGACGCAGTCGTTGTTCTGGGCCGAGTACGACGACTTGCGGAACGCGCTGACGATCTCGATCTCGGGAGTCACGGCACCTCTCAAGTGGTCGGCAGGTCACCCGACTTCAGCGCGGCGAGGAAGTGGGACCAAGGGGCCGGGCTGTGGAGCTGCGTCGGGCCGGAGGAGTGCTTGCTGTCACGGACCGCGTGGCTCCCGAGCGAGGTGAGCGCGAGTTCGACGCAATCGTCCTGCTGAGCCGAGTACGACGACTTGCGGAACGTGCTGACAAACTCGATCTCGGGAGTCACGGTACCTCTTACGTCGGCTGGTCCTTGTTGTCCAGCGCCTGGCGAATCCGGCGGGCGGACTGCGTGGGCGACAGTGCTGCCGAGCGTAGCTGATTGAAGATGTTGGCGTAGAGCGCCAGGTCATCCGGAGATTCAACGACCGTGGTGTGTGCCGGAGTTCGGACAGTGACGGCTTCCGCGTACGGTTCGACTCCGTACGAGAACGCGGTGAAGGCACCGGCCATGGTGGCGGTCAGGAAGGCTGTCGCCGGAAGGACCTGAAGCGTCACGTTCTGCCGACGGCCAGCCTTCAGTAGATGCTGCAACTGGCCCTCGTACACCTGGCCGCCCTCAGTGAGCGCGGTGATCGCAGGTTCCCAGACGACCACCGTGTACTGCACCTCCCCTTCTTCGATCCTCCGCTGCCGCTGCATCCGGACCTCGACCAGTTCAGCCACCTTGTCGTCCGGGACGAAGGCCGGACCGATGCCGATCACTTTCTCCGCGTACTCCGGCGTCTGCAACAAGCCGGGGATGAGGACCGGGTCCCAGGAGAGGATGTACGTCGCGTCGCTCTCCAGCGTGATGTGGTCCGCGTAGTCCGGGCGCAGCGTGTCCTGGTAATCGACCCACCACCCCCGCTCATTGCTAGTCCGCGCCCACCCCACCAACCGATCCCGCTCGTTCTCGTCCGTCACCCCGTACCGGTCCAGCAGCGTGCGCACCTCCAGCGCGGAGACCGACACGTGGCCGCTCTCGGCACGGCTCACCTTGCTCACCGACTTGATGATCGCCTCGGCGGCGGCCGACTGGTCGAGGCCGGCGGCTTCGCGGTGGCGGCGGAGTGCGATGCCGAGCCGACGGCTGCGCACGGTCGGCTTTCCCCCAACGGGCATGTCCCGTCTCCCTTCAACTGTGCTGGAGAGTCTGCCGTGTTGCTGCACTCGGGGATAGATAGAACATCAGAGCTAGCGCAAATTTGTGAGCCAAGCAGGTTGTGAACACGTTTCGAACACGGCTAGCTTCGTTGCGTAGCGCAAGCCACCCGGAACAAAGGGGATGAGCCATGCCCACGAACGCCGAGGCCGTTCGGACCGTCGCCCGGCAGTACCCGCGTCAGCGCCGCAGCGTCGCTCGCGTGCGGGACGATCTGCGGAATCAGCTCGTGCGGTGGCGGGTCGGGGGTGAACTCGCCTATGACGCGGAGCTGTTGGTGTCCGAGCTGGCCACGAACGCCGTGAACGCGAGGGCGTTGCCGGGGCGGGAGATCCTCGTCGAGGTCAGCCTCAGCGACACCGGGTTGCGGATCGAAGTCGCGGACCCCAGTGAGGAGTTGCCGGTGGCGAGGGAGGCCGGGGAGTGGGACGAGGGCGGGAGGGGGCTGGTGTTGGTGGCGGCGCTGGCCGAGGAGTGGGGGGTGGGGCCTCGGGAAGGGGTGGGGAAGGTGGTGTGGGCCGTACTCAAACTCCGTCGTGAGAACGGCACTTGAGGGCGCGCCCCTTCACAGGCTCCGGCCCATCAGCACATCGTCCACATACTCCCCGTCCAGCAGGAACTCCCCCGGCTGCACCCCCTCCACCACGAACCCCTCCCCCTCATACAGCTTGCGTGCGGGCGTGTTGTGGCCGAGGACGCGGAGGGTGATCCGGCGGGCGCCCTCCTCGCGGGCTTTCTCCATCGCCGCCCTGATCAGACCCCGGCCCAGACCACTCCCCCGCGCCTCGTCCGAGACGGCAAGGCCCTGGATCTGGCGGACGTGGGCGCTGACGGCGAGGGGGGCCGGGACCAGGCGGAGGTAGCCGACGACGGTGTCGTCGAGGGTGGCGACGAGGTAGTCGTCGGGGTGGTGGCGGTCGTCGAAGAAGGGGGCGCCTGGTTCCGGGCGGGGCATGACGGCGTGGCGGCGGGACCAGGTGCGGAGGTCCAGGTCCGCGAGGGCGGGGGCGTCGGTGAGAGTGGCGGGGCGGATGCGGGTGGTGGGCATGGGGTCACTGCAGGAGGCGGGGACGCGAATTTCGCTTGAAGGTTCAAACGGGGACTTTATGGGGGTCCGGGGCAGGATGGGGGCATGCGACGAATTGCGGTGGCCGGGGCTTCCGGTCTGATCGGGAGTGCGTTGGTTCGGTCTCTTGAGGCCGATGGGCACGAGGTGGTCCTGTTGGTGCGGCGGGCCGCCGCCGGGCCGCTGGAGGTGGCCTGGGAGCCGGAGGCGGGGCGGGTGGACGCGGCGGGGCTTGAGGGGGTGGACGCCGTCGTGAATCTCGCCGGGGCCGGGGTCGGGGACCGGCGGTGGACGGCGGCGTACAAGAAGACGATCCGGGACGGGCGGGTCAACGGGACGCGGGCGCTCGCCGAGGCCGTCGCCGCGATGGCCGAGCCGCCTCGCGTCTTCGTCAACGGGAGCGCGATCGGGATCTACGGGGAGACCGGGGACCGGGCGGTCGACGAGAGCGCGCCGGCCGCGTCCGGGTTCCTGCCGGAGCTGTGCGTGGAGTGGGAGGCGGCGACGGAGGCGGCCGAACTCGCCGGTGTGCGGACCGTGTTCGCCCGGACCGGGCTGGTCGTCGCGAAGGGGGGCGGCGCCTGGGGGAAGCTGTTCCCCTTGTTCAAGGCGGGACTTGGCGGGCGGATGGGGAACGGCCGGCAGTACTGGTCGTACATCGCGCTGCACGACGAGGTCGCCGCGATCCGGCATCTGCTCGACCGGGACGACCTCTCCGGGCCGTTCAACCTCACCGCGCCCGAGCCTCTGACGAACGGTCAGATCACCGACGCCATGGCCCGCGTGCTGCACCGGCCCAAGGTGTTCGCCGTGCCCGCGCCGGTGTTGAAGGCGGTGCTCGGGGAGATGGCCGGGGATGTGCTGGGCAGCGCCCGGGTCCTGCCGGGGCGGCTCCTGGAGTCCGGTTTCCGGTTCGCGTTCCCGGGGATCGACGACGCCGTGCGGGCCGCGCTGCGCTGAACTCCGGCCCGGTATGCGACCTGTGTGCGCCCGTGCTCGGTGTGTGCGCGAGCTGACCGTTCGCGGGCGCGGACCTACCCTCAAGCGGAACTCGGGTATCCCTACGGCGAGTTGAGGGCATGACGTTCTCGACTCGGCGCAATCCGCGAGGAGGGGCACGTGCTTGAGCCCGCGTACAAGGTCGACGTCGTCATCGTGGGGGCCGGGGTGTCCGGGCTGTCCGCGGCGCAGCGGCTGACCAGCGCAGGACTGTCGGTGAGCGTACTGGAGGCCGCCCCCGGGGTCGGGGGGCGGATGGCGACCGAGAAGGTCGACGGGTTCCGCCTCGACCGGGTCGGGCAGCTGCTGTCCACGGCCTATCCGGAGCTGGCGATGACGCCGGGGCTCGAAGGGCTGGTGCTGCGGTCCTTCGCACCGGGGGTGCTGCTGCACGGGGAGGGGCGGCGGGTGCGGGTCGTGACGCCGGCCGGGTCGAGGCCGAAGGGGTCGGCCCGGGGGGTGCGGCGGGTGCGGGCGGTCGGTCCGGGTGGTGTGCGCGGGGGGCGGGTCCGGGGGGTGCGCGGCGGTGCCGGGTTCGATGTGGCCGAGGTGCCGGGGGCTTCGCGGGCCGCCGTCGTGGGGGGTGCGCTGGGGAGTGTCGTCGGGGCCGGGGGGTCCGTCGTGGGGGGCGCGAGGGGCGCATTCGACGCCGTACGCGCCCTGGCGAGCGCCCCTCGGGCGGGGGGCGGGGACGACGCCCTGACCGCCAAGGGGTGGTACGGGGGTCCCCTCGGGTCCGCGATGGATCAGGCGCGGTTGCGGGGCGCGCTGGCCCGGCTGGCGTCCGTTCCCGTCGAGCGGCTCCTCGCCCGCGCCGAGTCGCCGGCCGGGGAGGCGCTCACGGCCCGGGGGCTGCCGGCGCGGACGGTGGACGCGTTCCTGCGGCCGTTGCTGGCGGCGCTGCTCTGCGATCCCGAGCTGACGACGTCGAGCCGGTGCGCGGATCTGGCGTTGCGGGCGTTCGTCGGGGGGCGGTTGTGCGTGCCGGAGGGCGGGGCCGACGTGTTGCCGGAGCTGCTCGCGTCGACGTTGCCGAGTGGCGTCGTACGGACGGGAGTTCGCGTCACGTCCGTCTCCACCACCTCCGTGACGACCGCCGAGCACGGGGAGTTCCGGTGCCGGGCGGTTCTCGTCGCGACCGACGCGCGGACGGCGGTGGAGCTGCTGCCGGGGCTTCGGGTGCCGGAGTTCCATCCGGTGACGGTCGTTCACCACACGACGGACGAACTCCCCGACACGGGTGGGGCGTTGCTGCTGGACGCGGAGCGCGGTGGGCCGGTCGCCCACACGGCGGTGATGAGCGAGGTCGACCCCAACAGGGCGCCCGCGGGGCGGACGTTGATCTCCTCGACCGTCCTCGGCACTCCCCCGGACGACCTCGACGCCGCCGTCCGCGCCCATCTCGCCCGCCTCTACGGCACGTCCACGTCCCGCTGGGAGACCCTGGCCGTCCATCACACCCCCGAGGCCGTCCCCGCCATGCGTCCCCCTCACGACCTGCGCCGCCCCGTCCGCCTCCTCGCCGGCCTCTACGTCTGCGGCGACCACCGCGACACCAGCACCGTCCAGGGCGCCCTGCACTCCGCGCACCGCGCGGCGACGGCGTTAATCGCCGAGCTGGGTGCCGAGGGGGCATCCCAGCCGGCCGACCCTCCGGCGACGGTGCCCGAGGCGGCGTGAGCGAAAGGGACGCCGACGAAAGGGGCGTCAAGGAAAGGGACATCAGGAAAAGGGACTTCAACCGTCCGGTTCGGCACCGCCGGGCCGGACGATGGGGGTTGAGCGCCGTCGCGGCGGAGAAAGGGGGGCGGGGAAGCGGCATGCGGGGAAATTGGGCGCGGGTCAGTGGAATGTGGAGGTTGGTGGAGGGGTGTTGAGAGGTTCGGCCGGTGGGTTGTTCGGCGGGGGCTCGGGGGTTTTCCCCGGCGAGAAGTGAACCGTCCCCATCATGACAGGTCAGCGCGTGTTTTCGTAGGACGGACGGCACAGTTGTCTTGGGTTGTTCGTGGCATTCCGGAAGCTCAGAATCTTGCGCATGGGGAACTCCAAGTCGGTTGATCAGGACGCGGTGTTGAGAGCTCGGACGACGTTGCTGGGATCAGGGAGGCGGAGTCTGCGGGAGGAAGTGCAGGCGTATCGGGTGCTGGCGCAGGTGAGTCCGCGGGCTTATCTGGGGAAGCTGGCCACGGCGTTGGTGTCGTATTCGTACGCACGGGAATTCCAGGGGCGGCCGGAGATCGTGTTCGCGTTGTGCGCGGAGGCGGTCGAGGCGGCTCGGGAGATCGGCGTGGAGGAGCCGCAGCAGACCGAGGTGCTGGTGCGGGCGTTGGGGGCGTACGAGAGGGAGTTGTTCGCGGCGGGGCGGCGGGAGGAAGGGCTCGCCGTGTGCCGGGAGGCGGCGGACGTCGGGCGGGAGGGGTTCGAGCGGGGGCAGGCGGTGAGCGAGGGCTACGGAAGTGAGCGGCTCGGGATCGTGCTCGCCGAGGAGGGACGGCACGAGGAGGCCGCCGAGGTGTTCCGGCGTGAAGTCGGCGGCTCCTTCTGGGAGTTGGTGTCGTATGCGGCCGAACTCGACGCGACCGGCCGGGCGCGGGCGGCATCGGAGGTGTTCGGCCGGCTCGTGGACGGCCATCGGCGCCGGCTCGGCTCGCAGGAAGGGTCGTTGGCGATGACCGTATCGGTGCTGGTGCAACACGCGCGGCTGTCCGGCACCGTCGACGCGGCGGCGGTGTGGGCCGAAGCGCTGGGCCTGCTCAAGGAGTTGAGCGAAGGCGGGGAGCGCCGGGGGTGGAGCGGCATCATCGAGTACTGGTCGACACTTCTCGCCCTGTCGGCGCGGTCGCTGGAGCCCGCCGGTTCCCCCGAGACGCCCGCACCGGCCTACGGCACATCCGCCCTGCGCTGGTCCCCCGACGTCCGAAGTGCCTGGTTCGCCGGGCTCGACGGGCTGGAGCGCGAGGCCGCCGACCCGCATACGGACCTCGCCCGACGGGCCGTCGCGCAGCACCGTCTGGCGGTCCGTTCGACACTCCACCACGGGAACGGGTCCTACCGTTTCGAGCAGACCCTCCAACCCCTCTTCGACGGATCGGTCGCCCTGTCACAGGAGTTGGGTGACCCGGCGTGGCACGCGCGGACACTGACGGACCGCGCGACGTTCCGGGTGGCGGCGTACCGCTACCGGGACGCGTACGACGACCTCCGGCAGGCGGTGGAACTGCTGGAGTGACCGGGCCAGGCCGGGCGGTCCGTACGGGCCGCCCGGCGCCCCGCCCCTACCCCAGCGCCGCCACCTTCTCCCGGTACCCCCGTACCGCCGCCGCGTCCTTGTACGGCTCCAGCCGGCGCTCGAAGTCGCGGACGTACTCCAGGGCTCGGGCGGAGCGCATCTCGGCGGCCTGGCCCGCCGCTTCCGCCGCGTGGCGGCACGCCTGGTCGAGTTCGCCGAGGGAGAGGCGGGCGGTGGCGAGGACGACGCGACAGAAGAGGCGGCTGCGGGCCTGGGTCGCGGGCCTCAAGTGCAGGGCGCGTTCGGCGTGTTGGGCCGCCGCGCGGAACTGATGGAGGTCGCGGTGGCAGTGGGCGAACTCGTCGGCGAGCTGCGCCTCGTCGAAGAAGCGCGCCCAGTACGGGACTTCCTCGGCGCCGGTGTGCTTGGACGCCTCCAGGGCGCGCTCCGCGCGGACCAACGACGTGGTGCAGGCCCGGACTTCGCCGAGGACGCCGTGGCCCCGGGCCTCCACCGCGTGCAGCAGGGCCTGGACGGTCGGGGCCGCCGCCGTGCCCACGCCCTGCTGGGCGACGCGGGCCAGCTGGACCGCCTCGCGGCCGTGGCCCAGGTAGACCGCCTGGCGGCTCATCGTGACGAGGACGTACGCGCCGTACGCGCGGTCGCCCGCCGCCTGGGAGAGGCGCAGCGCCTGGACGAAGTAGCGCTGGGCGAGGCCGTGCGCGGCGATGTCGTACGACGTCCAGCCGGCGAGGCGGGTGAGGTCGGCGGCGGCGGCGAAGAGGCGGCGGCCGGTCTGTTCGCCGTAGACGCCCCGGAGCATGGGCTCGCACTCGTGCTCCAGGTAGCGGACGAGGGCCTGGCGGGCGTGGCCGCCGCCGTACCTGCTGTCGAGGGCGCGGAACAGCTCCCCCACCGAGCGCAGGGCGGAGATGTCGCCGCCGGTGACCCGCAGGCTGCGTTCGCCCTGGGCGCGCTGGCGGGGGACCGAGGCGCGGCCCTGGACGGGGATGCGGGGGTTGGGTTCGGCGCGGGCGACGCGTTCGTCGGCGCGGCCGATGAGCCAGTCGCGGCTGGGGACGACGAGGCCGGCCGGGGTGAAGGCGATCTTGCGGAGTTCGGCGTGGCTGCCGGAGTCCTTGCGCCACAGGCCGCTGACGATGTCGACGGCCTCCTCGGGGGTGCCGGCGAACTCCAGGCCCGCGTAGACGGGGGCGCAGGCGTCGAGGCCGAGGTCCTGGGCGGTCAGGCGGCGGCCGAGGCGCCTGGTGAAGACCTCGGCGATCAGCGCCGGCGTCGTACCCCGCGGCTGCTGGCCGCGCAGCCAGCGGGTGACGGAGGTCTTGTCGTATCTGAGGTCCAGGCCGTGTTCGAGCCCGAGCTGATCGACCCGGCGGGCCAGTCCTGCGTTGGAGAACCCCGCTTCTGCGATGAGCGCGGCGAGCTGGCGGTTGGGGGTGCGTGGCGCGGGTCGGTCCGTCATCTGCGGTGCGGTCTCCTGCCTTCCGGGCATGTGACGTGCCCGGATGAAGTGCCCGGATTGCCTGTGAGCAGCCCAGTTGGCCTCGTGAACGGCGCGAATGTAGCGGAGCGTGAGCAAGCGGTCGCACTATCCGGGGTCCATTCATCCGATCGTGTGAGGATTGCCTGTCGGGCTGACGCGGGTGGGGCAGTCGTACAGTGGCGTGGAGGCGTTTCGTGCCTTACCACGTCGAGGAGGCGTTTGCCGTGAGTGAGCTGCGGTTCGTCCGCATGGGGTTCGGGGACGAGGCGGTCGAGTATCAGGTCGCCTGGGACGAACAACGGCGGGTTCATGCGGCGCGGTTCCTCGATGAGGTACCGGATACCGTGCTGCTCCTTGAACATCCGCCCGTGTACACGGCCGGGCGGCGGACGGTGGACAGCGAGCGTCCGCTCGACGGGACGCCGGTGATCGACGTCGACCGGGGCGGGAAGATCACGTGGCACGGGCCGGGGCAGATCGTCGGGTACCCGATCCAGAAGCTGCCCCGGCCGGTGGACGTCGTCGCGCATGTCCGGCGCCTTGAGGACGCGCTGATCCGGGTGTGCGCGGAGTTCGGGGTCGAGACCAGCCGGGTCGAGGGACGCAGCGGGGTGTGGGTGCTGGGCGATCCCGTCGAGGAGCGGCCCCTCCTCGGTGGGCTCTCCCTCGACTTCGATCCCCGGCTCACCGACGAGGAGTTCGATCCCCGGATGAACGGGCCCGAGTACGCGCCCTCCAATGCGGGGCAGCGGCGCGAGGACCGGAAGATCGCCGCGATCGGCATCCGCGTGGCCAAGGGGGTCACGATGCACGGCTTCGCGTTCAACGTGAACCCCGACAACAAGTGGTACGACCGGATCATCCCGTGCGGAATCCGGGACGCCGGGGTGGCGTCGCTCGCGGAGGAACTGGGCCGGGACGTGACCATCGACGAGGTGCTGCCGGTGGTGGAGCGGCATCTCAGGGAGGTGCTGGAGGGGGCGGAGCCGAAGCCTCGGGAGGTGGAGGGGGCGGGGGTCTGAACGCGTCAGGGGGTGGGGGGCTGTGTCGTGTGGCGGGTGCGGCGGCGATGTGGCTTGTCGCGCAGTTCCCCGCGCCCCTGACAGCCCACCTTCGGCGGGCATCAAACTCGCTCGACCTCAGGTTGGGGTCGCAACGGGGCTCGGCAGACGCCCCTCACCGAGGCCGGCGACCCGGGAGGCGTCGTCCGCTGCCGCTCGGCCTTCGGACGTCGCGCAGGACACCCCCGTCCGGGGAATGCGCCTCGCACCCAGCGGGTTGGCCTCAGCGCGGGGCTCAATTAGCACGGGCGTACCCTGGTGTACGCCGAAGAATCGAAGCACAGGGAGCCGGTCGTGTCCGCAGTCGCACCCGACGGACGCAAGATGTTGCGCCTGGAGGTCCGGAATGCCCAGACCCCCATCGAGCGCAAGCCCGAGTGGATCAAGACCCGGGCGAAAATGGGTCCCGAGTACACGAAGATGCAGGGGCTCGTGAAGAGCGAGGGGCTGCACACGGTGTGCCAGGAGGCCGGCTGCCCCAACATCTACGAGTGCTGGGAGGACCGGGAGGCCACGTTCCTCATCGGCGGCGACCAGTGCACGCGGCGCTGCGACTTCTGCCAGATCGACACCGGCAAGCCCGAGGCGCTGGACCGGGACGAGCCGAGGCGCGTGGGCGAGTCCGTCGTCACCATGGACCTGAACTACGCCACCATCACCGGCGTCGCGCGCGACGACCTGGAGGACGGCGGGTCCTGGCTGTACGCCGAGACCGTACGGCAGATCCACGAGCAGACGGCGTCCCGCGAGGAGGGCCGTACGAAGGTCGAGCTGCTGGCGCCGGACTTCAACGCCGTACCGGAGCTGCTCGAAGAGGTCTTCGCCTCGCGGCCGGAGGTCTTCGCGCACAACGTCGAGACCGTGCCGCGGATCTTCAAGCGCATCCGGCCGGGCTTCCGCTACGACCGCTCCCTGAAGGTGATCACGGCCGCCCGCGACTACGGCCTCGTCACCAAGTCGAACCTGATCCTCGGCATGGGCGAGACCCGCGAGGAGATCACCGACGCGCTGAAGCAGATGCACGCCGCGGGGTGCGAGCTGGTGACGATCACGCAGTACCTGCGGCCGTCCGTGCGCCACCACCCCGTCGAGCGGTGGGTGAAGCCGCACGAGTTCGTGGAGCTGAAGGAGGAGGCCGAGCAGATCGGGTTCTCCGGGGTGATGTCCGGGCCGCTGGTGCGCTCGTCGTACCGCGCGGGGCGGCTGTACCAGATGGCCGTCGAGAAGCGAGGCTCGTACGTGGCCAGTCAGGCCGTGTGAATTCACGCACAAGGAGCTACCGGTCAGTAATGGCCGAGACGGCGCGGCCCCGGACATTCCCGCAGATCACGCGGGCGCCGGGGCCGCGTTGAAAGTTTTCGGGACCGCACCAAGGTTTCATGGGCGTTTGACCGGTCGGTCACGCCCTGGTAACACCAATCAGTGACGCTGAAGTCACATCACGTAGGCCCATACCCAAAGCCGCTCCGAGGGGGGACCTCCACATGCAGGCCGCACCCGTTCGTGCCACCGCCATCCCGACGTTCACCGACGCCCTGCGCGCCGTCGAGTCGCTGCTGCTGAGCAGCGGCCAGCGCACCGCCCGCCGCAACGCCTGGACCTCCGTCCTGGAGGACCGCCGCCGCGCCAAGGACCGGGTCGAGGCCGAGCGCGTCCTCGAAGCGGCCGGCGCGGTCTCCGTCGTCCGCTCCTGACCCCTCACCTCTCACCCGGGGAGTCCGTGTCATCGGGGGCACGTAGACTTTCCGCTATGGCGAGAAGTGACAGCGCGGCAGACTCCGCGAACCCCGGGCGACTGAAGCAGATCGCCCTGACGTACAAGATGACCCGCAGGGCCGACAAGACGATCGGCCTGGTGCTCGCGGGCGTCTTCCTCCTCATCTTCGGTGTCTTTCTCGCGACCGGTTTCTGGATCGACCACCCGGTCTATCTCGGCATCCTCGGCTTCCTGCTCGCCTTCCTCGGGACGGCGATCGTGTTCGGCCGCCGCGCCGAGCGGGCCGCGTTCGGCCAGATGGAGGGCCAGCCCGGCGCCGCCGCCGCGGTCCTCGACAACATCGGCCGCGGCTGGACGACGACCCCGGCGGTCGCGATGAACCGCAGCCAGGACGTCGTGCACCGCGCGGTCGGCAAGGCCGGCATCGTCCTGATCGCCGAGGGCAACCCGAACCGGGTGAAGACGCTCCTCGCGGCGGAGAAGAAGAAGATGAACCGCATCGTCGCGGACGTCCCCGTGCACGACGTGATCGTGGGCGTCGGCGAGGACCAGATCGCGCTGAAGAAGCTGCGGACGACCCTGCTGAAGTACCCGCGCGTCCTCACCGGCCCGCAGGTCACGGCGACGAACGACCGGCTCAAGGCGATGGGCGACCTGATGTCGAACATGCCGCTGCCGAAGGGCCCCATGCCCAAGGGCATGAAGCTCCCGAAGGGCGGCAAGGGACGCTGAGCCGTCCGGACGAGTACGACGATGGGGGCGCCCAAGAGATCTTGGGCGCCCCCATCGTCGTACGGAATCCGTCTCTAGGCGCGGACCTCCACCGTCTGCGCCAGCCGGTCGTGCAGCCCACGCCCGTCCTTGTCCCAGACCAGCGCCGGGATCGCGAGGCAGAGCAGGACCGTGCGGAGCAGGGCGCGCAGGGGGTTGACGGTGCCCGTGGGGAGGTGGAGGACGCGGATGCCGAAGAGCCGCTTGCCCGGGGTGAAACCGAGCGTCGTGACCGTGAGGGCGCCCAGCAGGAAGAAGACCAGCAGGGCCCAGTTGCTGGTGGCGGGCGAGTAGCCGTCCGTGATGAGGCCGTATGCGATCAAGACGCTGAGGCCCCAGTCGACGGCGAGGGCGCCGAGCCGGCGGCCCGGGCGGGCCAGCGAGTTCGGGCCCTCCTCCGGGAGGCCGAGGTCCCGGCCCCGGTAACCGAAGTCGACCCCGGCTTCCTCCAAGGCCGCGCGGGGTCCGGAGAGCCACGATCCGAGTGCTTGCCTTTTGTCCACCCGTCCACGGTACTGGGCGCGCCGAGGGAAGCCGACAGGCGGGGTGGGACGGACGAGGTCCGGTTAACTTCGGCGAAACAAATGGGTCACGCCCGAGAAATCACCCGTCCCTAGGGTCGGGACGAGCGTGTGCCACCGCACTGGCCGCACGAACGAACTACCACCCCGGCTCGGGAAACAGCCGGGAGTAGGAGGAGCTGGATGTCCCAGAACGCCGACGACATCAAGAAGCTGATCACGGACGAGCAGGTCAAGTTCGTCGACGTGCGCTTCTGTGACCTGCCGGGCGTCATGCAGCACTTCACGGTGCCCGTCGACGCGTTCGACCCGGACGAGGAGCTGGCGTTCGACGGCTCGTCCATCCGTGGCTTCCAGGCGATCCACGAGTCGGACATGGCGCTGCGCGCCGACCTCGACACCGCGAAGATCGACCCGTTCCGCCGCGACAAGACGCTGAACATCAACTTCTTCATCCACGACCCGATCACGGGCGAGCAGTACTCCCGTGACCCGCGGAACGTCGCGAAGAAGGCGGAGGCGTACCTCGCGTCGACCGGTATCGCGGACACCGCGTACTTCGGTCCCGAGGCCGAGTTCTACGTCTTCGACTCGGTGCGCTTCTCGACCGCCGCGAACGAGAGCTTCTACCACATCGACTCCGAGGCGGGCGCCTGGAACACCGGTGCGGTCGAGAACAACCGCGGCTACAAGGTCCGCTACAAGGGCGGGTACTTCCCGGTCGCCCCGGTCGACCACTTCGCCGACCTGCGCGCGGAGATCTCCCTTGAGCTGGAGAAGTCCGGCCTCAAGGTCGAGCGCCAGCACCACGAGGTGGGCACCGCCGGCCAGGCGGAGATCAACTACAAGTTCAACACGCTGCTCGCCGCGGCCGACGACCTCCAGCTCTTCAAGTACATCGTGAAGAACGTGGCCTGGCGCAACGGCAAGACCGCGACCTTCATGCCGAAGCCGATCTTCGGCGACAACGGCTCGGGCATGCACGTCCACCAGTCGCTGTGGACCAACGGTGACCCGCTGTTCTACGACGAGGCCGGGTACGCGGGCCTCTCGGACACCGCGCGCTACTACATCGGCGGCATCCTGAAGCACGCGCCGTCGCTGCTGGCGTTCACCAACCCGACGGTGAACTCCTACCACCGCCTGGTCCCGGGCTTCGAGGCGCCGATCAACATGGTGTACTCGCAGCGCAACCGCTCCGCCGCGATGCGTATCCCGATCACGGGCTCCAACCCGAAGGCCAAGCGCGTCGAGTTCCGCGCGCCCGACTCCTCCGGCAACCCGTACCTCGCCTTCTCCGCCCTCCTCCTGGCGGGCCTCGACGGCATCAAGAACAAGATCGAGCCGGCCGAGCCGATCGACAAGGACCTCTACGAGCTGGCTCCCGAGGAGCACGCGAGCGTCGCACAGGTCCCGACCTCGCTGGGTGCCGTTCTCGACGCGCTGGAGGCGGACCACGAGTTCCTCCTCGCCGGCGACGTCTTCACGTCCGACCTGATCGAGACGTGGATCGACTTCAAGCGCACGAACGAGATCGCCCCGCTCCAGCTGCGTCCGCACCCGCACGAGTTCGAGCTGTACTACGACGTGTGATCCACACCTGCCGTACCGGCCGGGGCCGCCATCCGCGAGGGTGGCGGCCCCGGCCGCGTTCAGGTCAGCTGTCGGTGGAGGGTTCGGGGATGCGCCAAATGATGTGGAAGCGTTCGGCGTCGGGACGGCCGAACGGGCCGACAGGGCTGATCTGCTTGATGAGGTAGCCGAACACCATGTGTTGCGCTTCCTCCGAGACTTCTTCCCAGGTGTCCGGGGCCACGATCATCACCTCGCGCATGAGACTGAGGTCCGACTCGTTCTCCAGCATCTCGGCCCGGTCGTCCCGGTCCATCGTCTCGTCGGCGCGCATCGCGCGGATCGACTCCGCGAGGAGGTTGGGTTCGTTGCGCAGGCGGCGGAGAGTCTCTTGGCAGCCGTAGCGGAAAGCTGCGTACGCCTCCAACGCTTCCCGGTCAGGGTTGCTGTAGCCGTAGGGCGCACCTTCGTCCGCTCCTACGTAGTCGCCCTTCAACATGTGCAGCAGAACGCGCAGGGTGTGTTCGGTTCCCTGCTCCTCTATCTGCCTCACCATCAACTGGATCCACTCGTCCTCTGACACGATCGGGTCGTGGGGTGCGGCCAGCGATGGATGGATCTCGATGGCGCTGAAAGGGTTGAGCATCGCGCCCATGACCAGTTCCGGGTTCCATCTGCCGTCCTCGCCTCCCCAGCCGCCGTGCAGCAGTTCCTGGAACGACTTCCGGGCGCCCGACTCCCCTTCCCCGATCGAACGCCGCAGCAGCAGAAACCTCGCCGTCTCGGCCTCAGCGTCCCGGGGTGGACTGCACGACCCGGCCAGGACCGTGACAATGTCGTGGACGGTCTCCCAACGAGGTATCCGTAGCCCGTTGATGGCGGCTCGCACGCTCTCATGGCTGGCGTGCGACAACAGGTCCTCACGGGCGCGGATGAGCGTGCTCACCTTCCGGAACCCGAGTCCGCCCGCCGCACGGTGAAGTTCCTGAAGAGCCTCCGTCAACTCCTGCTGTGCCTCGGTCGGCCGAGACTCAGGGGAAGCACCCACCCGTTTCCTCCTGCTCAGAGTGTCAAGTTCCAAAGACACAGTAAAAGTCGCAGGCCAGGGGCGAGTCAGCTTTCGTCAAGTTCAGCGTCCGACCCGCCAAAGCGTGACTCGCTGTCCGACAGTGAGGTCAGCATGGAGAGAGCGCCGAAGGAGCGCCTTCCTCCAAGGAGTTGCCGTACATGCACATCCCTGGCTACGCCCATGCCACGATTCGCTCCGCCCTGCCGACCGTACCGACATCACGACAGGTCAGCGCCCTGGTCTGCTGTTTTTGCGACGATCCGTTCGGCAAGGACCTGGCGCCTGTTCCGCTCGGCCCGACGCCGGACTCCGGGCTGTTCGGCTGTCGCCCTTGTCTCACCCGACTGGTGACTCAAGCACGCCGCACACGTGACGGGGCGCTTGTCCTGAACGCCAAGCAGTTCCAGGCCGCCGCGGCGGAGTGGGAAGCCCGACGTGGGAGGTGCCTCGCCGAGTTGGCGCGTGTGCACGAAGCCGCTGAGGCGGTGAGGCAACTCGCCGAGAAGGGCGAACTGGAAGCTCGGCGAATCGCCTGGCTGTACGTCTCGTTGGAGTCGGCCTTCGCCTGGGCTACCGATGACCTTCCTGAGCCTCCCGAATACGCGGACCCCGACGACTCGATGCTCAGGGACGGCAAGTTCCGGCTCGACCTGGAGATGATCTCGGCGCGCGAAGCTGTCGCGGAACGGCTCGTCTACCACCTGATCAATGAAGGCATGCCTGCCGAACCGGAGATGTGTGAGGAGTTCGAGTGCCCGGAAGGCTGCGACGGACGGCACGACACCGACCACATCGACTGCGGCCCGGACGCGGTCTTCGAGGACCTGCTGGAGCACGGGTTCGAGATTGAGCGCGCGGAGAGCCCGCCATACACCGTGCCGGTCTCCTCGGAAGAGCCCGGCGACCGGAAGCTCAGCGAGGAGGACATGGCCACCGTGCTGACGCACTTCGGTATCGATGTAGACGACACCGAGGCCCTGCTCAGCGCGGCTGCGGTCGGGCTGGTCGCCACCGCCTGGGAAGAGGGGTTGGACGAGGTGATCGACGGCGCGGACATCGTGCCGAGCCGCGGAGAGTTCCGTGCGCAATGGTCCGATCTGTACCGAAGGGCACGTACCGCACTGCTCAGCGCCCGTGAGAGGCCCGAAGCACTGCTCGCCTTCCAAGCCGTCGCCGCAGATGTGGACCTCCCCTGGGCCGGCGGCTCTCGCTTCACCCTGCGGAGCAGTGGCGGGCCCACGGAGGAGTTCGTGAAGAACGTCGACAACCGCGTCTGGTTCACGTCGAAACTCATACGTGAACAGGGCTGGCGAACGGCTGTACTGCACAGGGCGACCTCAGCCGCGCTTGTCGGACCCGACCACTTCGGTACACCCGGCTGGCCCTCGACCGTCGCCACCATCATGGAACGGCTCGCTGGGCTGGACCGGTCCGAAGCCCCCAGGGCCCTGGCCGACCTGCCCAAGGTCGAAGCCACCCTGCTCGAAGCCCCCGACCGGCTCGGGGTGGACGCCCTGAACTGGATGTCCGACCACGCCTTGTTCGTCTGAGACTCGGCCGCGAAGAACCAGTGGGGGCACCATGAAATGGGACGAGATCAGCATAGCCATCCTTGCCGTGTTCGGCTGCGTCATGCTGCTGCTCACGCAGGTCAAGGAGGTGTTGGGGAAGCTGCCAGAGATCATCCGGGCCTGGCGTCAGGTCCGGCGAGAGTTGCGGGGCACCGATCCGCCGGAAGGTTCCACACCTGATGCGGCCACGACCGACCCGAGCATCGAGTGACCTGGTGAAGAAGGCGGGCGTATCGTCGATCTATAGGCATCGACCGGGCTGGGGGCACCGAACCATGTCGGAACGCGACCGTGAGAAGGACGAGGAAGAGCGGGAGTTCGATCTTCGGTGGGCCGAGGGGGCCGCCAGCAAGGAGCCGTCGGCGCGGGCGCGGATGCTGGCGGCGAAGTGGAAGGAGGAGCCGCCGGAGGCGGTGCCGTTCCGGGGGGAGCCGGTGGGGCGCCGGAGGCGGTTGCGGGTGCCCAGGGTGCGGCTCGGGGCGGGGTCGCCGTGGCGGTCCGTGGTGGTGGTGTTCGGGACGATCGCGGTGGTGATCGTCGTGCTCGGGTACACCGGGTTCCAGGGGTTCTAGCAGGGGGCTCAGCAGGGGTTCTGTGAGCTTTTGCCTTGAGCGGGGCTGTTCAGGGACTGTTCATGGGGTGGTCACGAGCACACTGGGCAGTGGGGCGAGTGCCTGACTGCGGGGTGATGCAGATGCGGAGCCGTTTTCGGAGTGACCGGCAGCTGACCGTACGGATGACGGTCACGATGTTCCTGCTGGGGCTGCTGTACGTGGGGTTCGTCGCCGCCCTGATAGTGCTGCTCAAGTCGTGGCTGCTGGTCGTGGTGGTCGTGGCCGCGATGCTCGGCGCCCAGTTCTGGTTCTCGGACCGGATCGCGCTGTTCGCGATGCGCGGGAAGGCCGTGGAGCGGGAGGAGTATCCCGAGCTGCACGCGGTCGTGGACCGGCTGTGCGCCCTCGCGGACATGCCGAAGCCCGTCGTCGCCGTCTCGGAGATGGACATGCCGAACGCGTTCGCGACGGGCCGCAACCCCGACAATGCGGTGGTGTGCGTGACGACAGGGCTGCTGCGGCGGCTGGAGCCGGCGGAGCTGGAGGGCGTCCTCGCGCACGAGCTGTCGCACGTCGCGCACAAGGACGTCGCGGTGATCACGATCGCCTCGTTCCTCGGCGTGATGGCGGGACTGATCGTCCGGTTCGCGCTGTACTCGCAGGTGTTCGGCGGGCGGGACCGCAAGGACCAGAACACCATCGCCGTGTTCGCCGCCGTGCTGGGTGTCTCGATGGCCGTGTACGCGCTGAGCTTCCTGCTGATCCGCGCGCTGTCCCGGTACCGGGAGCTGGCGGCGGACCGCGCGGCGGCGCTGCTCACCGGCCGCCCCTCGGCGCTCGCGTCGGCCCTGACGAAGGTGGACGGCACCATCGCCCGCATCCCCTCGAAGGACCTGCGGACGGCGCAGGCGTTCAGCGCGTTCTACTTCACCCCGGCGCTCGGCGCCGAGCCGGGTATCGCCCGGTACTTCTCCACCCACCCGACCCTGGACCAGCGGCTGGAGCAACTCGGGCGGATCTCCGGCGAGTTGGGCGAGCCCGTAGGGAAGACCGACTGATGGGACTGCTGGACATCCTGCTGGGCCGGACCAAGCCGGTGGCACCCGACCTGGACCAGCTCTTCGCGCTGCCCTCGGCGGCCATCACGCTGGAGGCGGCGGCCGGACTCACCCCGACCGGCGTGGGCGCGGTGTGCTTCGCGACGGTCGAGGGCTCGGCGTTCGACCAGACGCACCGGGAGGTGCAGGCCCTGCTGGACGCGGACACCGACCGCACCGGCCCCCCGGTCGAGCTGACCCGTGACACGTACGGCTACTCCTGGCTCGTCTCGCACCGCTCCCCCGACGACCTCTCGGCCCTCGTCAACGACCTGCACGCGGTGAACAGTTCGATGGAGGTCAACGGGTTCGGGCCGCAACTGCTGTGCTCGCTGGCCGGGTTCACGGACGGCGACGGGCGAAGACTCGCGCTGGTCTACCTCTACAAGCGCGGCACGTTCTATCCGTTCGCCCCGCTGGGCACCTCCCAACGCCGGGACAACGCGCTGGAGTTGCAGGTGAAGGCGGCTCTCGTGAACGACCTGCGGGTGGAGCAGGACCTGAGCCGGTGGTTTCCCGTGTGGGGCGCGCCGGGGCTGTAAGGGTTAAGGGGGTCCCGCCGCTCGTGGCCGCGATCGGCGGGACCTATGAAGTTGTGTCGCCGATGAGTACGGATTCCCCCGCCGGAACGCTCAGGGCCGCTCAGTTCGCGAGCGTCCCCCGTACCGCCTCCTCCGTCCGCGCCACCACCGCCGTGCCGTCGTCGGCCGTGATGATGGGCCGCTGGATGAGCTTCGGGTGGGCGGCGAGGGCTGCGATCCAGCGGGCGCGGGAGGCGTCGTCGCGCGGCCACTCCTTCAGGCCCAGCTCCTTCGCGGCGGCCTCCTGCGTCCGCACGATGTCCCACGGCTCCAGACCGAGCCGGCCGAGGACCTCCCCGATCTCGGCCTCGCTCGGGACATCCTCCAGGTAGCGGCGGACGGTGTAGTCGGCGCCCTCCGCGTCGAGGATCGTGAGGGCGCTGCGGCACTTGGAACAGGCGGGGTTGATCCAGATCTCCATGCGCCCCACGGTAGCGCCGAACACCCCCGAAAGCCCCTTTGATCAGGGGCTTTTGTCAGTGGCGGACGGTAGAATAGAAGCAGTGTTCGAGGGTGACGCCGGGGGGCTCGACCGCTTCCCGGCGCCGTCCTGACCGCAACAGGAGGTTCGCCTGTGCCCGCTGTCCTCTTCGACCTGCCGTACGCCCCCGTAGAGAAGCACCCGCTGCCCGCCGGGCGCCCGCGCGAGTGGTACATCTCGCACAACCGCCGCCTCAAGGCCATGCGCCTCGCCATCGCCCTGCTCGACGCGGGCGTCTTCGTCCCGAACCAGGCCCGCAACGAGAAGATCCGCTCCACGGCCGAGGCCATCGGCATCCACCCGCCGTCGGACACGACGTGCCACATGGTGCGGGCGCTGATGCGGTACTCCCGCTGAACCGAGGGCCGGACGCCGGGCGTCCGGCCCTTCTCCGTCAGGCGTACGCCGCCATGAGGCCGTGCACGTACGCCGCCATCCGCTCGCCCAGCAGTTCGGGGGTGAGGTCGGTGCGGCCCGACTCCCGCCAGGGGCCCGCGAGTTTGCCCGCGTCGGCCGCGTAGGCGAGGCAGTCGAGGAGGCGCCAGTAGAGGTGGTCGGGGTTGCTCGCCAACCGCCGTCCGCCGTGGGCCTCGTACCGGGCACGGAAGCCCAACCCGGCCTCGGGGCCGTGCAGGAGGGCCAGGGCGGTCGAGCAGTGGGCGACGTCCAGATCGGCGGGCCCCCAGGAGGTCTCGACCCAGTCGACGACCCCGGTGACCCTCGACTCCCCTCCTTCCCCTGCGAACAGCACGTTCCCGGGGTGGAAGTCCCGGTGCAGGAAGCAGCCTTCGTACGACGGCGGCTCGCGGCGGATGACGTCCACCGCGCGCGTCCACAACTCGCCCTCGGGGACGCTGACTCGGTCGGCGGAGGTCCATGCCTGGTAGTCGCGGGGGCGTTCCTGCGGGTCCACCGCGTGGATGCGGGCGAGGAGTCGGGCGAGGAGATCCTGCCGGTGCTCGGCGCCCTCGTCCTCGAAGCGGACCTCGCCGGGGAGGAGGGACATCGCGAGGGACGGGTGGTCGCAGTGGTCGGCGGTGGCGTCGACGCCGATCAACCGGGCGGCGGGGATGCCGGGTTGACCGGCGAGGAGGGTGAGGATCGCGGCCTCTCTGGCGAGCAGGCCGGGGGCGTGGCGCCGGAAGAAGGGCTTCACGAAGCTGCGGAGTACGACGCCGGAGCCGTCGTCGAGCGTGACGCGGCGCATCTGGGAGCTCCAGCCGCCCTTCAGCCGACGGGAGTCGGTGTGGGCCCTGCCCGTCCGCTTGGCCAGCCACTCCCAGGTCGCCGTCCAGCCGTGCCCGGCGAGGAGGCCCTCCACCAACTCCCGCCGCGCCTCGGCGTGGTCCCGGTACCAGATGCCCAACTGATGGTCCGCGCCGTCCAGTTCGACCCTGCTGTACTGGGACCGGGTGGTGAGGGCGTCCTCGATCGCCTCCGTGACCTCCTGGGGGATCACCTCGTCCGTCTCCGGTACGAGGAGCAGGGCGCGGCCGGGGTAGGCGCGCAGGGTCTCCAGAGCGGGTGAGGTTCGCCAGGAGCCCGGGGTACGGATGATCGGCGTGAAACGGCCCCCGCCGAAGGGTTCCTCCCAGGCGTCGGCGGCGTACACGGCGGGGGCGCCGAGGGCTATGGCTGTGACGCGGTGGCCGTAGTGGGCGACAAGGTCGGCGACCGTCTGCCCGCTCATGCTGAATCCGACGAGGATCAGCGGGCCGCCGCCGGGGGCGTACGCGTCGATCACCCCCACCGCCTGCTCGAACCGGCGCCTCAGACTCGACTCCCCCAGCTCACCGGTGCTTTCCCCGTGCCCGGAGAAGTCGAAGGCCAGCACCCGGCAGCCCCGCGCCGCGAACTCCTCGGCCAGCGGGAGGAGTCGGGCCTTGCTGCCACGTCCGGCGCCGTGCAGAAGGACGGCCGTGGTGGAGGCGGTGGGAGGGCCGCCGCACACCCCGCTCAGGAGGTCGCCGCCGGCGTCGTACGAGAAGGAAGTCAGCTTGGGCATGGGGTCATTGATACATCTCCGGGGAGGGGGAGCCCGGTGCGGAACGGAAGGGGGTCGTCATGGTGTTGCTCGGGTTCGGGCGTCACGTGTGGTGGCGTCACGTGTGGTGGCTCGCCGCTCTCCGGAGGCCGGAGGCACGGGCCGGCCGCCGTCGTACCAGGCGCCTCGGGAGCGTCGGGGGAGGCAGGCTCGGTGGAGGGGCGGCGCAGGGCGCTCTCGTCGGCCGCTCGGCGGGGTCGTGCGGTCGTCGGGCGGCTGAAAGGTGCCGTCCCATCGCGTCCCATCGGCTCGGGCGCACTTGCGTGTGCTGCGGCACCGGAGGTCCGGTCATCGCATACGAGTCGGCGGGCGGGGTCCCGGACGGCGAGGCGGTGAGGGTGGTCTCTGTGAGAGGTACGGCCGAGCGCCGTAGGGGGGCGGGGCGCTCCTGTCGGGCCGCTCGCGCGCGGGCTCGGCGGGCCGTGCCGTCGTCGGGCGGCTGACGCGGAGTGCCGTCCAGGTGGCTCGGGTGGACGGGACGGAGAGCCGTCCGAGCGGTCCGGGTACCCGGCCGGGGTGTCGGCCGGGCGGGCCTGCCGTGTCCCCGGCCGCCCCTCACCACGTGAATCCCGCCACAGAACCCCCAGGTAACACGGGGTTCACATACGGGCAACGGTCGGGAAATCGCCTGTTGACAGGGTGCGGGTATTCGACGTGGCGCCCCAGTGCCGTAGTGCCACAGCACCCGCAAGTGCGCCAGGACATACCCCGAAGGATGTGGCCCGTGACCTTCAAGGCTGAGTACATCTGGATCGACGGCACCGAGCCGACGGCCAAGCTGCGTTCCAAGACGAAGATCGTCACGGACGCGTTCGGCGGGCTCGACACGCTGCCGATCTGGGGCTTCGACGGGTCGTCCACGAACCAGGCCGAGGGGCACGCCTCGGACCGCGTACTGAAGCCGGTCTTCACCTGTCCGGACCCGATCCGCGGCGGCGACGACATCCTCGTCCTGTGCGAGGTCCTGGACATCGACATGACCCCGCACGCCTCCAACACGCGTGCCGCGCTGGTCGAGGTCGAGTCCCGGTTCGCCGCGCAGGAGCCGATCTTCGGCATCGAGCAGGAGTACACGTTCTTCAAGGACGGCTACCCCCTCGGCTTCCCCAAGGGCGGCTTCCCGGCCCCGCAGGGCGGCTACTACTGCGGCGTCGGCGCGGACGAGATCTTCGGCCGTGACGTCGTCGAGGCCCACCTGGAGAACTGCCTCAAGGCCGGTCTCGGGATCTCCGGCATCAACGCCGAGGTCATGCCGGGCCAGTGGGAGTTCCAGGTCGGCCCGCTCTCCCCGAGCGTCGTCGCCGACCAGCTGTGGATCGCGCGCTGGCTGCTCTACCGCACCGCCGAGGACTTCGGCGTCTCCGCGACGCTGGACCCGAAGCCGGTGAAGGGCGACTGGAACGGCGCGGGCGCGCACACCAACTTCTCCACGAAGGCGATGCGCGAGACGTACGAGGCGATCATCACCGCCGCCGAGTCGCTCGGCGAGGGCTCGAAGCCGCTGGACCACGTCAAGAACTACGGCGCGGGCATCGACGACCGCCTGACCGGTCTGCACGAGACCGCCCCGTGGAACGAGTACTCCTACGGCGTCTCCGACCGCGGCGCGTCCGTGCGTATCCCGTGGCAGGTCGAGAAGGACGGCAAGGGGTACATCGAGGACCGGCGTCCGAACGCGAACGTGGACCCGTACGTGGTGACGCGTCTGCTGGTGGACACGTGCTGCTCGGCGCTGGAGAAGGCCGGGCAGGTCTGATCGTCCGCTGCTGACGGTTCGGAGGGGCGCTCCCTGGGAGGGGGCGCCCCTTCGGCGTTGTCAGTGGGGGGTGGCAGGGTGGGGGTATGGAGAATCACGGGGGCAAGGGCGGGGCCGGCGGGCTCTCGGTCAAGGTCGAGTCCGAGGCCGGGGAGACGGTGCTGTGGCCGTCGCCGGAGCGGCTGCGGGAGCTGGTGGGGCGGATCGGGGCGGAGGGGGACCGCTGGCTGGTGGTGCAGCGGGTGCCGGATCTGCCGGACGTGTTCGCGCAGGTGTGGCACCGGACCGGCGAGGAGTACCGCTTCGAGCACCGGGCCTCGCGGGCGGAGTTCTTCGGGACGGAGGCGTGGGAGCCGGAGGCCGTGGCCGACGCGCTGGTGGGGTGGGCCGCCGGGGCGGCGGGCTGGGAGTCGGGCTTCGACTGGTCCCGGGTGGACGCCGACCCCCCGCAGGACGTCCGCGCGCTGCCCGACGACGTACGCGTCCAGGTCGAGGAGATCGTGGGGCTGACGCTGCGCTGCGGGTACGCGGACCGCGCGATGCTCGCCGAGACGGCGCGGGAGTGCCTGCGGGACGGCGGCGAGTCGCCCGTGTCGCGGGCGCAGGCGCGGGAGTTGGTGGACCGGCTGTGGCTGGAGCGGGTGCGTGAGCAGGAGGCGTGGGAGGGGGTCACCGATCCCGAGCGGGTGACGCTGGCGTTCGGGGCGCTGACGGAGACGGGGATCACCGCGCGCGAGAACTTCGCCTGCTGCCGCAACTGCGCGGACACGGAGATCGGGGGCGAGGCCGCGGAGGAGGACCGCGGGTTCGTCTACTTCCACTCGCAGTGCGCGGAAGGGGCCGCGCAGGGGCATGGGCTGATGCTGCTGTACGGCGGTTTCGACGGGTCGGTGGAGACGACCGCGGCGGTCGGGCGGGAGGTCGTCTCGGCGCTGGCCGGGGCCGGGTTGTCCACGGAGTGGGACGGGGACCCGTCGCGGGCCATTGTCGTGACGGGGCTGGACTGGCGTAAACGCCTGGTGGGGTGAGGTTCGGGGGGTTCCGCTCCCGGGCGGGGAGCGTCCACCTTGTGAGAGAAGGGTCCTGTAACGGGCCGGTGTCTGCTTCAATGTGGACATGGCCAGCTTCCAGAGGTGCGATGCGACGGGTCGCCATGACCTTGAGCCGTTCTGGCCCTCCCGTCAGCATCATGACTTCGATCGGGTGTGTTGTCGCGCGGTGAACGCGCCGGCCCTCTAAAGCCGTACATCCCGGTCTTCGGCCGGCGCGAACAGGTACGTCCCTCGGCGGGGCCCGACCACGAATCGGGGCCGTCGGTCCTCCTGACGAACTTCTCGCGCGAAAGAGCTGACGTCTCATGGCGACCACCACCACTCGTTCCCTGACCTCCGCCCCCCGCCTCACCGCGCCCGCCCCCGCTCCCCGGCACCGGCTGCGTGCCGTCGACCGGGACGAGGTCGTGGAGATCGCGGACTTCCTTCCGCCGGGGGCCACTTGGCTGCCGGCCCCGCAGCACACCCTGCCGTCCCTCCCCGGCCAGCCGCCCATGATCGGGTACCTGGTCCTCGTCCCCGCGGACCAGCAGCCGCCGTTCCTGCCGGTGGCGGTGCCGGACGCGGAGCCTGAACGTGGGGGTGTGGGGCGGGGGAACCCTCTCAAGGGGGACGCGGACGGGGTCGGTTCAGACCGGCTCGTCCGCATCGACTCCGTCCAGCGGACCGCCTCCGTCGACGGCGCGGAACTCGATCTGACGTACCTGGAGTTCGAGCTCCTCGCGCATCTCGTCGCCCACCCCAACCGGGTCCACACTCGGGACCAGCTCGTCACCACCGTCTGGGGGTACGGGCACGTCGGCGACGGCCGCACCGTCGACGTCCACGTCGCCCGCCTCCGCCGCAAGCTGGGGGCACACCGGCAGGCCATCCAGACGGTCCGCCGGGTGGGGTACAAGTACACGCCGCCGACGGGGCGTTGAGGGGGGCTCCGGCTGGGGGTTGAGGGTGGGGGCGGCTGGGGGCGGGGGGCCTGGAGGTGCGGGGGGTGTCGTAGGGGTTGGTGGGGGGCGTAGAGGTACTGGCGGCGCCGTAGGGGAAGGGGGGGCCGGTCCGGGATCGGGTCCGGGTCGGGATCGGGTCCGGGTCGGTCCGAGTTGGGTCCGGGTTCGGGTTCGGCCGGCCATCCCCCCAGGCCCCGCCTCCGGAACCTCTGCTTCCCGGCGTCCTCAGCCCAGTCGGCTCCTCTCGCTCCCCGGCTCCCCCGACTCGCCCGGCTCCTTCCGCTCCCCGGCCTCTTCCGCTCCCCGCCCCCTCCGGCCCCCCAGCCTCTCGGCTCCTCCCTCCCCCTCCCCCACCCGGCCCGGCCCTCTCCCTCGGCTCCTCCCTCCCCCTCCCCCACCCGGCTCTCCGGCCCTCCCCGGCTCCCCGGCCCTGCTCCTCCCGGCCCTCCCGAGCAGGTGCGTTCAGGTCTGCTCTCGGCAGAGTCGTGTTCCGTCCGAGGTGAGGGGCGGGCAGAGTCGGGGGCATGAGACTTCTTGTGCTGGGTGGGACGCAGTTCGTGGGGCGGGCAGTGGTCGAGGCGGCGGTCGGCCGGGGGTGGGAGGTGACCGTCCTCAACCGGGGGTCCGTCGAACCGCCGCCCGGGGTGCGGGCGCTGGTCGGGGACCGGACCACCGAGGGCGGGCTGTCCGCGTCGGCGGAGGGGACCTGGGACGCGGTCGTCGACACGTGGGCCAAGGAGCCGAGCGCCGTCCAGCGGGCCGCCCGCTCACTGCGGGGCCGGGTCGGGCGGTACGTGTACGTGTCCAGCCTGTCCGTGTACGCGTGGGCACCGCCCGCCGGGTACGACGAGAGCGCGCCGGTCGTCGAGGGGGCGCGGCCGGATGCGGGGCTGACGGACTACGCCAAGGACAAGCGGGGCGGCGAACTCGCCGTACTGGAGTCCTTCGGGGCGGAGCACTCCGTGTTCGCGCGGGCCGGGCTGATCCTCGGGCCGTACGAGAACGTCGGGCGGCTGCCCTGGTGGCTGACCAGGATCGCCCGAGGTGGGGACGTACTCGCCCCCGGGCCACGGGAGTTGGCCGTGCAGTACATCGATGTCCGGGATCTGGCGGGGTGGGTGCTGGGCGCGGTCGAACGCGAGGTGAGCGGCCCGGTGAACCTCGTCAGCCCTCAGGGGCACGCGACGATGGGGGGACTTCTGGAGGCATGCGTCTCGGTGACGGCCTCCACACCGGCTTCCACGTCGGCCTCCACGTCGGCCTCCGACTCGGGTTCCACCCCGGCCTCCCCCGCAACCCTCCGCTGGACCGCCCCCGAAACCGTCCTCGCGGCCGGTATCCAGCCCTGGACCGAACTCCCCGTCTGGGTCCCCCCGGCCTCCGACATGCACGACGCCCTCCACTCCGCCGACGTCTCCCTCGCCCTCCGCACAGGCTTGGCCTGCCGCCCGGTGACGGAGACGGTCGCCGACACATGGGCCTGGCTGCGGACCCTCGGCGGCGAGGTACCCCGCCGTCCGAACCTGACGATCGGGGTCGAACCGGAGGTGGAGGAGCGGGTGTTGAAGGGCTGAGGGGACGAGCGGGTCCGGCGTCACCCAGTGACCCCGCCGCGCACCGACTCCCCCACGCCGACCCCCTCCCCCTCGCCACCCCACGACCGGCCCGGGTGCGTCGTACCGGCGTCGTACGGGACTCGGCGTGGCCGCGCCCGCAGGGTGTACCTGGCACCACCCCCTCACCCGGGCCCTCGGCCCAGTGACCAGGGCCGGGTGGGTCGGGAGACTGGGGGCATGGAGAAGATGACGTTCGGGAGTCGGGCGCGGGGTGCGCTCGTGGCGGCGGCGCGGGGGCTGGGGATCGCGGTGGCGATGCTGCCGGTCAGTGTCCTGCTCATCACGTTCGCGCTGGTCTCGCTGGGGCTCATGCCCATCGGGATCGGGCTGCTGACCACCCCCGCCGTGTTCGGCGCGGTGCGCAGGTACGCCACTCGGCGGCGGGAGCTGGCCGAGGAGTGGGGCGGGGTGCGGATCGTCGCCGTATACCGGGAGGTGCCGGAGGGGGCCGGCCCCTGGGGGCGGGTGGTCACCGTGCTCGGGGACCCGCAGACCTGGCGTGACATGCGCTGGCTGGCGGCGGACCTGGTGCCGGGCTTCGTGACGGCCCTGCTGCCGGCGCTGCTCGTCGTGTACGGGATCGAGGGGCTGGCGCTGCCGCTCGGACTGTGGACGGTGTACGCCGACGACCCGTACTGGTACGCGTTCGTCCCGGTCTCGGACCTGCCGTCGGCGACGGCGGCGGCCGTCCTCGGCGTCGGCTTCCTCCTCCTCGCCCTCCGCTACAACCGCACACTCCTCCTCACCCACTTCCGCTTCACCCGCGCCGTGTTGGGAGCCGACCACACCGAACTCACCGAACGTGTCCGCGTGCTGACCGAGACCCGGCGCGACGCCGTGGACACCTCGGCGGCCGAACTCCGCAGGATCGAGCGGGACTTGCACGACGGCGCGCAGGCGAGGCTCGTCGCGATGGGGATGGACCTGGGGACGATCGAGGCGCTGGTGGAGCGGGACCCGGCGAAGGCGAAGGCGCTGCTGTCGCAGGCGCGGCGCAACTCGGCCGAGGCGCTGGAGGAGTTGCGGGATCTCGTGCGCGGGATTCACCCGCCGGTGCTGGCGGAGCGCGGACTCGGGGACGCCGTACGGGCGTTGGCGCTGCGGATGCCGCTGCCGGTGGAGGTCGAGGTGGAGCTGCCGGGCCGGCTGGAGGCGCCCGTGGAGTCGGCGGCGTACTTCGCCGTGAGCGAGTTGCTGACGAACGCGGTGAAGCACGCGGGCGGGGACAGGATCTGGGTCGACGTCCATCACGCGGAGGGCCGGCTGCGGGTCTCCGTGACCGACGACGGCTGCGGCGGCGCGCGGATCGGCGCGGGCTCGGGCCTCGCCGGGGTGGAGCGGCGGCTGGGTACATTCGACGGCGTACTCGCCGTCAGCTCCCCGGCCGGCGGCCCCACGACGGCCACGCTGGAGATCCCGTGCGCGTTGTCCTAGCCGAAGACCTGTTCCTGCTCCGGGACGGCCTCGTACGGCTGTTGGAGGCGTTCGGCTTCGAGATCGCGGCGGCGGTCGAGACCGGCCCGGAACTCGACCGGGCGCTGCGGGAGTTGAAGCCGGACGTGGCGGTGGTGGACGTCCGGCTGCCGCCGACGCTCACGGACGAGGGCTTGCAGTGCGCGCTGCGGGCGCGGCGGGAGCGTCCCGGTTTTCCGGTGCTGGTGCTCTCGCAGCACGTCGAGCAGCTGTACGCGCGGGAGTTGCTGGCGGACGGCACCGGCGGGGTCGGCTATCTGCTGAAGGACCGGGTGTTCGACGCGGAGCAGTTCGTGGACGCGGTCCGCCGGGTCGCGGCGGGCGGCACGGCGATGGACCCCCAGGTGATCCAGCAGCTCTTGGCCCGGCGCGGGGACGACCGGCTGCCCGCGCGGCTGACGCCGAGGGAGCTGGAGGTGCTGGAGCTGATGGCGCAGGGGCGGACGAACGCGGCGATCGCCGGGAAGCTCGTCGTGACCGAGCGGGCTGTGGCGAAGCACACAGCGAACATCTTCACAAAACTCGGTCTGGAGGTCTCCGACGACGACAACCGCAGGGTACTGGCGGTGCTGGCGTTTCTGGACCGTGATCGATGATCATGGCAACTCGGGTTACTTGTGGGGGTGTTGGGGGAATAGCACCCTTCGGTGCTCCCACGAATCTCTCAGGAATTTCTGAGACGGCTGAACACCTCTGAGCCGGCGTGCGTAATGAACGACGCCGCTTCACTCCTGTCGGGCGCCTCGATAGCCCCGCAAGGAAGTCAGAGGAGTTCCATGGGACGCAACACACGTAAACGCCGTTCGTCGATGGCCAACAAGGCCATAGCCGCGTCGGCGGCCCTAGCGCTCGGTGGGGGCGGGCTGATCTGGGCGAACTTCTACGCTTCTGCGCACGAGTCGTCGAACGGCTCGGGCCAGAACGAGGTCAAGGCCGCAAGCGCCCAGGTCGCCACGATCGCCTGCCCCGACGTCGGCCAGAAGCTGACGAACGTGCCGCAGGCCGCGCGACAGGGTGTCGACAGGGAGTTGGCGCTGCTGGACAAGCAGATCACCGAGGCTTACGCCCGGCTCGCCTCCACCAGGCAGGCCCAGGCGCAGGACGCGGGCTTCGTGCAGAACGCGATCACCGGGCCGCTGAAGGAGAAGCGCGCCGCGACGATCGACCGCATCCGGATCAACATCCAGCGGGTGGGCGGGCAGTTCAACAACCAGCTCAGCCAGCTCGCCGCCTGTACCCCGCAGGTTGCCAACGCCAACACCAATGCCGGTCAGAACAACGGCAACAACGGTCAGAACAACGGCGGTAACAACAACGGCAACCAGAACAACGGGGGCCAGAACAACAACAACGGCCAGAACAACGGCCAGAACAACAACGGTCAGAACGGCCAGAATGGTCAGAACGGCCAGAACGGCAACAACGGCCAGAACAACAACGGCGGCCAGAACAACGGCGGCCAGCAGGCCGGTGGCGGCCAGGGTGGCAACGGCCCGACGGCCGCGGACTTCGTGGACATCACGCAGGCCGGCAACAACGCCCAGATCGGTGTCGGCCAGAACGGTCTCGCCGCGAACGGCGGTGGCGGTTCGCGCGGTTCCTTCACCACCAAGTGCGGCACCAACGGCAACGACAACCACAACACGGACAACGTGATCGTGGCCCCCGGTGTCGCCAACGGCGCCCACCACCTGCACGACTACGTCGGCAACCAGTCGAACGACGCCTTCGCGTCCGACCAGGAGCTGGCCGCCGCGCAGACGAGCTGCCAGAACCAGGGCGACAAGTCCTCGTACTTCTGGCCGGTCCTCCGCGTCCAGGACGGTACGCAGGACTTCGACCAGAACAACGACGGTGGTGGCAAGGAAGGCAACGTCGGCAAGATCCTTCAGCCGGTCCAGGCCCAGCTGAAGTTCGTCGGCAACAAGCGCGGCAACGTCGTCGCCATGCCGACCGCGCTGCGCATCATCACCGGTGACGCCAAGGCGTTCGTCAACGGCAACGGCAACGCCAACGCCAACTGGTCCTGCACCGGCTTCGAGAACAAGGTGCAGCTGAAGGACAAGTACCCGATCTGCCCGCAGGGCAGCCAGGTGGTCCGTACGACCTTCTTCCAGAGCTGCTGGGACGGTCAGAACATCGACTCCGCCAACCACCGTACGCACGTGGCCTTCGTCCAGGGCAACGGCCAGTGCGCCAACGGCTTCAAGGCGATCCCCCAGCTCCAGGTCCGACTGGTCTACAACGTCCCGCGTCCGCAGATCCAGAACGGCCAGGTGAAGAACGCCTACGCGGTGGACTCCTTCCCGGAGAACCTGCACAAGCCGATCACCGACCACAACGACTTCATCAACTTCTTCTCGCAGAACACGATGAACCAGATGGTCAACTGCATCAACACGGGCAAGAAGTGCCAGTAGTACCGGCCTAGTTCGACGAGAGAGCCGGCGGTGGGATTCCCACCGCCGGCTCTCTCGTGTGTGCAAACGGTTTCAGTGACTTGAGTGCGTGGGGCTCGCGGAGCCCGAACCGCCTTCGTGGACCGAGTGGTCGGTGCCCTCCTCGATGTCCCCGCCGAGCGTCTTGCGCAGGGTGTCGACCGTCTTCGTCTCGTCCCCGACGGCGATCCACTTGCGGCCGACGAGGTAGTGGCCGCCGTAGTCCTTCGCGCCGTTGATCCACTCGCGCTGGCCGCGGTCGGTCGCGAAGGTGAGGAGGATGAACTTGCCGTCGGCGGTCTTGCAGATGGCCTGGCGCAGTTCGTCCGCGTCGGTCTGCATGTTCGGCTTGCAGTCCACCTTCGCCGCGAGCTGCTCCAGGCTGCCGGTCGCGGCCACGGGCACGGCGTCCGCCGCGGCCTTCTTGTCGTCCCCCCCGCCACAGCCCGCCAGCGTCAGCGCCGTGACGGCGGCCAGGGCCGCGAGCGTCGGTCGGGTCAGCTTCATCTGTCCTGTTCCTCCCTGAGAGACCTTCCCTCTCGATACGGACACCGGCGCACGTTCCACTCAACCGGTCACCTGTTTCAGTGGTGCCGGTAACCCTCGCATGCCAGGGTGATCTTCATGAACCAGGACTGGGAAGACCGGGTGGCCGCCGCCTGGGCGAGCTTCGACGAGTACACCGAGGACCAGGCCGGCGACTTCCGGGCCGTCGTCGACGCGCTGAGCGCCGAGCTGCCCGCGGGCAGCCCCCTCGCGCCGTTCGAGCGGGCATGCGCCTGGGACTCGACGGGCCACTCCGACAAGGCGGTCCCGCTGTACGAGGAGGCGCTCGCCCGGGGGCTCGACGGGTACCGGGGTCGTCGTACGAAGATCCAGCTCGCGAGTTCGCTGCGCAATGTCGGGCGGGCCGAGGAGGGCGTGAAGCTGCTGACGCCCGAACTGACCGGGCCTTCGGACGAGTTGGACGACGCCGTCCGGGCCTGCCTCGCGCTGTGCCTGTCGAGCCTGGGCCGGGACCGGGAGGGGCTGTCGCTGGTGCTGGAGGCACTGGCGGCCCATCTGCCGCGCTATCAGCGGTCGATGGGGAACTATGCGCGGGCGTTGGTGGAGCCGGAGAGCTGAGGGGCGGGCGGGGCAGGCCCGGCGGGGCGCGGCAAGGTGAGGGAGCGCGCCGAACCGCACGGGCCGAACCCGGTGTGCTGAACCCCCTGCACCGAACTCCCCCTCCCGGCCGGGCCGTCCGCTGAAACGTTCCTCGAACAGGCGCCCCGGTAGGGGGATTCACCCGCCCGGCGGTGACCTACCGCCGGGCCGCTCGTTCTCCTGGACGTGCAGTCACAGGATGTCGCCCAGCGCCCCGCCTCCCGCTCCCCCCGCTCCGGTTCCGCCGGCCCCGCTCTCGACGTGGAGCAGGCCGAGGCCGCGCTGGTCGAGCACTACCCCCGCCTCGTCCGGCTCGCCTACGTGGTGCTGCCGCCGACGCTCGCGCGGGGCCGCCGCGTCCTGACCGCGCACGCCCTCGTCCAGCGCGCCCTCCCCCGCCGCCGGGCCTCCGCGCCGGTCATCCCGGCCCAGTCGGCGGGCCGCGACGGCGATCCGGGGTACGCGTACGTCCGTCTCCAGGTCGTCCGGACGGCTCTCCAGGCGGGGTTGCCGCTGAAGCGCCGGGCGTGGCCGAAGCGGGCCCAGTTCCCGCCGCTGCTCCCCCAGGTGCGGGGGCTGCGGCTGTTCCCGCGTTCGGGCGGGGCGGACGAACTCGCCCTGGAACAGCGGCTGTCGGAGCTGGACGGCCCGGCGCGGGCGGCGTACGCGCTGCGCGGACTTGAGCAGCTCCCCGACGGCGACGTACGCAAGATCCTCGGGGAGTGCGGGGTCGACGCGATCGACGCGGCGCTGCGCGAGGCGGGCGAGGTGGACGCGGAGTACACGCTGCTGGACTCCCCGGAGTTCGACCCGTGTTCGCTCCAGGCCCGCCCGACCGATCTGATGCGCCGCCGCCAGCACGGCCGGGCGGCGCTCGCGGCGGGCGCCGCGCTCCTGGTGTGCGGGGCGCTGGTGGCGCTGCCCGGCGGCGGCTGGGGTCCGGACGGCGCGGCGGCGCCGTCGTACGCCAAGAACCCGGCGGCGGAGGCCGCGTTGGACCCGGGGCGGCTGCTGAAGGTCTCTCCGGTGGCGTGGAAGACGTCGTCGCGCACGGACTTCTCGGCCTGGCCCGCGCGCGGTGAACTCACCGGCGACGACGCCCTGTTGCGCCGCGCGCTCGCGGTCTGGGCCCGCCCCGGCGCGCAGGTCCACGTCTCCGCGACCCCCGACACCCCGACCGGTGGCCCGGCGGGCCCGCCCCAGCTCCTGTACGCGGGAACGGTCGACAACGCCCGCGTGGTGCTCCTGCACGACGGACTGCGCATCGCCCGCTACGCCGAGCCGAAGGACGGCACGGCCGGGGCGGCGCTGGACTTCGCCCGGGTCGACGGCGCGTCCGGCGCCGAGTCGGGGGCGGTCGTGCTGGGCCGCGCCGACGGCAACGTCCGTTTCCTGACGGCCCCTTGGGTCACCAAGGCGGGTGAGCGGGACCTGTCGAAGCCGGGCGCCGGGGTGATGGACCTGACGCTGACCGGCGGGGTGACGTCCCCGATGGTCTCCCCGGCGACGAAGCAAGGGGCCTGCACGGGCTGGAACGTCCTGGAGCTGACCGGCGGAGAGGGCCGTCAACTCCTCAGCGATCTGGGCGAGTTGGTCCCGGCGCGGCTCACCTCGGGGAAGCCCGGCGCGGTGAAGGACGCGACCGGCGCGGAGGCCCTCAAGACCTGGGCGCCGTACGCGTGTTCGCTCGCCGACGCGCGGGCGCAGGGCGTACGGGCGGTGAACGTCTGGCAGTTCGCGCGCCAGCCGTTGCCGGACGGGACCGGGTCGGCGGACTGGGTGTGCACGCGCGCCGAGACCTGGCGGGGTGACGGGGCGCGGGCGCTGGCCCAGTTCCACACGCCGGGCGGGCTGTTCGGGGCGGCCGTCGCGAAGGGGCTGGACGTGCCCGCGTGCGGTCCGCGTGATCCGCATGTGCTCGCCGGGGCGCTGTGGAAGTCGAAGGCGGGGCACTGGTTCCTGCTCGCCGCCGGGGACAAGGACACGGCGTCGGTGCGCACCGAGGGCGGGATCAGCGTCTCGGGGCAGGGCAACCTGCTGGCCGCGCGGACCGAGCAGGGGGTGCAGGCGAGCCTGGAGGGGGCGCTGAAGGACGGGACGGCCGTCAAGGGGCTGCGGTAGCGGTCGGCGGAAATCGGTTGCTGAAATTCGGCCGTGCACGGGGGTTCACCCCCGCTCTACCCATCAGTACATTGACATTATGTCTAACAAGCACGAGCCCCGGCCGGTCGAGGGCGAGCGGGTCGATCTCAAGGCGCGGAAGGTGTCCTTCTCGTGGGAGGACACCCCCCTGCACTGGGTGCCCGGGGACCCCTTCACCACGCACACCATCAATGTGCTGCACCTCCTGCTGCCGGCGGGCGAGCGGTGGTTCGTGCACGTGTACAAGCAGGTGCTGCCGTACATCCGGGACGAGCAGTTGCGCGCGGACGTCATCGGGTTCATCGGGCAGGAGGCGATGCACTCGCAGGCGCACGACGAGGTCCTCCCCCACCTGCGGGAACAGGGGCTCGACCCGACGCCGTACACCGCGCAGGTGGACTGGATGTTCGAGAAGCTGCTCGGTGACCGGACGCTGCCGCCGGGGCGGGCGCGGCGCTGGTGGCTGATGGAGCGTGTGGCGCTGATCGCGGCGATCGAGCACTACACGGCGTTCCTCGGGGACTGGGTGCTGAACGCCGAGGAGCTGGACCGGCGGGGCGCCGACCCGATGATGCTGGACCTGCTGCGCTGGCACGGCGCGGAGGAGGTCGAGCACCGCTCCGTCGCGTTCGACCTGTTCATGCACGTCGACGGCGGGTACCGGCGCCGGGTGCGGACCTGGGCGACGGCGTTCGCGACGCTGGTGTTCCTGTGGCAGCGCGGGGCGCGGTTCTTCATGGAGAACGACCCGAGCGTGCTGGACGGAAAAGCGAGCGTGAAGGCTTTCTACCTGAGCGGCGAGCAGGGGACCCTGCCGGCGACCGGTGACCTCCTCAAGTCGATCCCGACCTACCTCGCCCGCTCCTACCACCCCTCGCAGGAGGGCTCGACCGCGCAGGCCGTCGCCTACCTCGCGACGTCCCCGGCCGCGCTCGCCGCCGAGAAGAGGGCCGCCTGATGGCGCCGGGCGCTTTCCCGTCGACCCGGCTGCGGACGGTCGTCGCGGTCGCCGGGGCCGCGCTGCTCGTGAAGCGCTCGCTGCGCCGCCGTATCCGGTCCTCGCCGCTGTGGCCGATGCCGGCGCTGGAGGAGCCGGTGTCGGGGCGGCCCCGGACGCGCGGGCTGCGGCTGCGGGTCGCGGCGCACGGGACGGTCGCCGAGGGGGTCGTGCAACTGCGGCTCGAAGGGCGGGAGTTGCCGCGCTGGGAGCCGGGGGCGCATCTCGATCTGGTGCTGCCGTCGGGGCTGGTCCGGCAGTACTCGCTGTGCGGGGACCCGGAGGACACCTCCGCGTACACGGTCGCCGCACGGCTCGTCGAGGACGGGCGGGGCGGGTCGCGGGAGGTGCACGAGGCGCTCCGGGCGGGTACGGAGGTCGAGGTGCGCGGGCCGCGCAACCGTTTTCCGCTCGATTCCGGTGCTCCCGCGTACGTGTTCGTGGCGGGCGGGATCGGGATCACACCGATCCTGCCGATGCTGCGGGCGCTGGACGCGTCGCCGGAGGCGGTGGAGTGGCGGCTCGTCTACTGCGGGCGGTCTCGGGCGTCGATGCCGTTCGTGGAGGAGGTCGAGAAGTTCGGGGCGGACCGGGTGAGCGTCGTCGAGGGGCGGCCCGAACTGGACTTTCTGCTCGGTGAGTTGGCGGAGGGGACGGCCGTCTACTGCTGTGGGCCCGAGGGGTTGGCGCGGGCGGTGGAGGAGCGGGTGCCGGGGGTGCGGCTGGAGCGGTTCGGGTACGCCGGGGGTGTCGGGTCGCTGCCGGACGACTCCTCCTTCGAGGTCGAACTCCGGCGCAGTGCGCGGGTGTTGACGGTGCCGGCCGGGTCGTCCGTGCTGGCGGCCGTGCGCGAGGAGCTGCCCGACACGCTGTACTCCTGCGAGCAGGGGTTCTGCGGGACGTGCCGGCAGCGGGTACTGGAGGGGGAGGTGGACCACCGGGACGAACTGCTCACCGATCAGGAGCGCGAGGACTCGATGCTGATCTGCGTGTCGCGGGCGCGGGGTGAGCGTATCGTGCTCGATCTGTGAACGTCCGTACCGGTCCGGGCGGTTGAAGCGGGGAGACGCTCGGTAAAGTTGTCGCCATGACAACCGGGGTGCGTCGGAGAATGGGCGTCGACGAGCGGCGGCAGCAGCTGATCGGCGTCGCGCTCGAACTGTTCGCGCAGCGCTCCCCCGACGAGGTCTCGATCGACGAGATAGCGGCGGCGGCCGGGATCTCCCGGCCGCTCGTGTACCACTACTTCCCGGGCAAACTCAGCCTGTACGAGGCCGCGTTGAAGCGGGCGTCGGAGGATCTGGCGAGCCGGTTCGTGGAGCCGCACGAAGGGCCGCTCGGCACCCGGCTGCTGCGGGTCATGCGGCGCTACTTCGACTTCGTCGACGACCACGGCCCCGGGTTCGCCGCCCTGCTGCGCGGTGGCCCGGCGGTGGGCTCCTCGACGACCAACGCGCTCATCAACTCCGTGCGCCAGCAGGCGTACGAGCAGATCCTCTCGCATCTCGGGATCAGCGATCCGCCGCCCCGCCTGGAACTGCTCGTCCGCTCCTGGATCTCCCTCGCCGAGTCGACGGCCCTGATCTGGCTCGACGGCCGGCGCATCCCCCGCGAGGAGCTCCAGCTCCAACTCGTCCACGACTTCGCCGCGTTGACGGCCGTGACCGCCGCGTACGACGACGAGCTGAAGGAGCTGCTGCGCCCGGTGCTGAGCGGGGAGCCGGCCGGCGGACCGTTCGGCCTGCTGGCGGTCCGGCTCATCGAGCTCGCGTCGTGACGCCGGTAATGCCGTGATGCCGTAGGGGAGTTACCACTCGGCCTTCGTGTACGACGGGTCCAGTTCCCGGACCTCGGCGGAGGCGTGCACCGTGGTCCAGCCCTCGTCGGGGAGGTACTCCTTGAGCAACTCCAGCACGGCGGCGGTCAGTTCGGCCTTGACCTCGGCGGTGCGGCCGGCCAGGAGACCGAGGGTGACGTGCACGGCCGTGTGGCCGCCGTCCTCGTATCCGAAAGCGGTGTGCTCGGAGGCGCGGAACTGGGTCTTGCACGCCTCGGGCTTGGCGGCGGCGATCTCGACGACGGCGGTGTGCAGGGCCCGCGCGAAAGCGGCACGGTCGAAGGCCCGGGTCAGCTCGGTGGAGTGGTCGACGGTGATCTGAGGCATGCAGGGACTCCTTGGTGGACGGCTCTCGTCACCCTAACCTCACTGGCAAGCCCCCACCTCGGACGCGTCGCCGCCCCTCGTGGGAACGGCGACGCGCCGGCTCGCTCCGGCCGTCAGGCCGTCCGGGAGAACACCGCCACGGTCCGCGCCGGAACGGTGAAGGTGCCCGAGGTCCGCTCGTAGCGCGACTCCTTCACCACGGGGTCCGCGCCCGAGCGCTGGACGGGGTGCAACTGGTAGCCGGTACCGGCCAGTTCGGTGAGTTTCTGGGCCTGGGCGGTGGGGGTCGCGTTGAAGACGACGACCAGGCCGCCGAGGCGCATGGTGATCACGCCGGGGGTCTCGTCGGGACCGGACAGCGGGAACGAGAGGGCGGACTGCACCTGGGCCGTCGTGGTGAGGGAGAACGCCTTGTCGGTCGTCCGGATGCCGAGCAGGTCGCGGTAGGCGGACGAGGTGGCCCCGATCTGACGGCAGTCGACCTTGACGGTGGTCAACAGGGGTGTGGCGTAAGGCCATTTGGCGGCGTTGTCGGCGGCCGGAGGGAGGCCGCGGCCGAAGCCGTTGCCGTCGGCGCAGTTCCAGTGGATCGCGTTGAACCAGTCGCCGCTGTCGTAGGAGTTGCGGTCCAGGGACTTGGAGCGGAGGAGGTCGCTGCCGGCCTGGGAGAGGGCCGGGCCCTGGGAGAGGAGGGCCGTGGCCATCGCGAGGACCTGCATGCGGGCGCGGTCGTCGGCGCCGGTGCGGGCGGGGAGTTTGAAGGCGAGCGCGTCGAACAGGGACTCGTTGTCGTGGGCGTCGGCGTAGGCGAGCGCGTCACCGGGGTTCGCCGCGTATCCGGCGGGCTGCCCGTTGTAGTCGACCTGGGCGCCGGTGACGTCCCGGCCGCCGGTGTCGGTGAAGCGGTAGCCGGCGAGGTTCCCGGTCAGGCCGACCTTGATCAGGTCCTGGTAGTGCAGGAGCCGGGCCTTCTGCTCGGCCGGAGTGCCGTTGTCGGCGTCGGGGTTGGGGTCGGTGTAGAGGCCGGAGGCGAAGCCCTGGACGCCGGGGTCGGCGTCGAAGGGGCCGCCGCCGCGCACGGCGTCACGGGCCCGGTCGGAGAAGGTGGCGATCCCGGTCCCGGCCATGTTCTTCTGCGTGGCCTGGACGAACCGGGCGTCGTCGGCGACCTCGCCGAAGTTCCAGCCCTCGCCGTAGAGGATGATCTTCTTGCCGTCCACCCCGTCCCGCCGGAGGGTGAGGGCGTCGAGGGCCTTGCGGACGGCGAGGATGTTGGCCTTGGGGTGGTGGCCCATCAGGTCGAAGCGGAAGCCGTCGACCTTGTACTCCTTGGCCCAGGTGACGACCGAGTCGACGACCAGCTTGCCCATCATGGCGTTCTCGGTCGCCGTGTTGGCGCAGCAGGTGGAGTTCGCGACGCTGCCGTCGGCCATCAGCCTCTGGTAGTAACCGGGTACTACCTTGTCGAGCACGCTGGTGTCGGCCTGTCCGGCAGCTGCCGTGTGGTTGTAGACGACGTCCATGACGACCCGCAGCCCGTCGTCGTTGAGCGCCTTCACCATCCGGCGGAACTCGGTCGTCCGGGTCACGCCGTCCGGGTCCGAGGCGTACGACCCCTCGGGGACCGTGTAGTGGTACGGGTCGTACCCCCAGTTGTAGCCGTCCTTGGCGGCGATCTTCGCGACGCACTCCTGCTGCTTCTCGGAGTCGGCGGGCAGGGCGGCGAGGTCGCAGTCCGTGACGGCCTGGTCGGCGCGCTTCTCGGGGATGGTGGCGATGTCGAACGCGGGCAGCAGGTGCACGTAGTTGGCGCCGGACCTGGCCAACTCCCGCAGGTGCTTGGAGCCGTCGCTGTTCTTGTCGGTGAACGCGAGGTACTGGCCGGGGTGTCGCGAGGTGCGGTCGGCGATCGAGAAGTCCCGGATGTGGAGTTCCTGAATCTCGGCGTCGTTGAGGGGGGCGGCCTTGGGCTTCGTGTAGGTCGTCCAGCCGGGCGGGGTCAGGGACTTGTCGTCGAGGTCGGCGATCAGGCTGCGCTCTGAGTTCGCCGTGAGGGCGACGGAGTAGGGGTCGGTGACGCGGTTGGTGACGATCTGGCGGACGCTGGGCGCCCAGACCTTGACGACGTACCGGTAGGGCTTGTTCCTCCAGTCCCGGGTGCCGGTGACGGACCAGACGCCCGTCTTGTCGTCGCGCTTCATGGCGACCGTCCTGCCGTCGAGGTCGAGGGCGACGGACTGGGCGGTGGGGGCCCAGACGGCGAGCGTGGGGCGGCCGTCGGTGAAGGTCGGGCCGAGCCTGGTCTTCGTCGCGTCGTACAGGTCGTCGAGGGCGCCGGCGATCTGGACGCCGGTGGCGGTGAGGACAGCGCCGTTCACGGCACGCTGGGAGGCGACGAGCTGGCCGCGCAGGGCGTCGCGGACACGGTCACGGTCGCGGGGGTCGATCGTCCACGCCGTGTAGTCCTTGAGGTGGGGGTACCTGGTCTTCTGGGCGTCGGTGAGGGTCGTCTTCGTCAGGCGGAGCCAGCGTTCGTCGTCGCTGGTCAGGGCGCCGTTCTCGACCTTGATCGAGCCGTTGTGGGAGTACAGGAGCTGGGTGGAGGCGGCGGCCTCGCTGCCGTTCCAGGCGATCGTGTTCCGGTCGATCCAGATCGCCTTGGAGGTGGTCAGGTCGAGGGCGGCGGCGCTTCCGGCGGGCTGCGGGAGGAGGTACTTCTCCTGTCCGTTCAAGAGCCACACCTCGTGTCCGTTCGCGGTGAGGTCGAGGGACTGGTCCGAGGGGAGGTCCTTCTCGTCGCCCTTGTGGAGGATGTAACTCAGGCTGGTGGCGCCCTCGTTGAGGGGTACTTCGTATACGGCGCCGTACGTGTCGACGCTCTTGGGCTTCAGCGGGGCCGACCAGTCGGTGGGGTTCGCGGCGCCCGTCCAGACGTGCAGGCCCCAGCCGTCGTAGTTGCCGTCGGCGCGGTGGTAGTGCAGGACGGCCTTGGTCTTGTCCGGGGCCGGGGTGTCGGGGCGTTCGGTTCGGATGTCCGGCTTGCCCTGCTCGATCCAGACCTCGCCGGTCTTCGTGACGTCGATCGTGCGGTCGGTGGCGACGTCCTTCGTGCCGTCCTTGTCGATGACGAGGAAGGAGACGTTCGAGGCGCCGGGCTTCAACTTGACGTAGGCGAAGGCTCCGTAGGCGTCACGGCCGGTGAAGGGGTGGCTGGCGGGCCAGGTCGTGGCCTCGCCGTCGGCCAGGTCGCCCCAGGCGTACAGGCCCCAGTTCGTGTAGTCACCGTCGGGGCGGTTGTAGTGGACGATCGCGTAGTCGCGGGAGGAGGCGGTGGGGGGTGGTGTGGTGGGCGGGGTGCCGGTGGTTGTGGAAGCGGTTGCACTGGATTTCCGGCCCGCGGAGTCGACGACGACCGCCTTGTAGCGGACGGGGGTGCCGGGTGTGGTGTCCTTGGCCAGAGTCTGCTGGACCTTGTACGGGGCGTGGTCGGCCGAACCCAGCGTGCGCCAGGGGCCGTTGCCGGTCTGGGCGGCGAAGATCACGCGGTTGAGCTGTCCGCCGGTGACGTCAGCGGTGAGGGCGACGGTGCCGGTGGCTCCCGCAGGGGGCGCGGTCAGGGTGAGTTTCGGGGGCGTCGCCGGTTTCGCGAGGCCACCCTTGAGGACCACCGCCCTGCCCGGCGGGACGGTGAGGGTGACGCGGGCGGCGGCGTCGGAGCGGACGGTGCCGGTGGTCCCGTAGATGCCCTGGTAGCTCATACCCGAGGACGAGGTGGTGAAGGTCGCCGTCCTCGGTTCGGTCGCGTTGTTGAGGGCGACGACGTACTCGTGCGAGGCGTCGCTCCGGGTGAACGCGTAGACGCCGCTCCCGGTCGCCGCGTACCGCTCCGTCTGGACGCCGTCCGTGAGGGCCGGGTTGGTCTTGCGGAGGCGGGCGAGTTCGGCGATCTGGCGGTAGAGGGGGGCCTGTGGGTCGTAGGCGGCGGTGGCGTGGGTGCGGGTGGTGCCGATCTGGTCGTCGTCGAGGTAGTCGGCGGTCTGGGAGGCGAACATCGGCTGGCGGGCGCCCTTGTCGCCGCCCGCGCCGGTGAAGCCCTGTTCGTCGCCGTAGTAGACGACCGGGTTGCCCCGGCTGAGGAACATCAGCTCGTTGGCGAACCTGTCCTTCGCGAGGAGTTCGGCGTCGGTGGCCTTCGGGTTGTCCTGCTTGAGGAAGTAGCCGATGCGGCCCATGTCGTGGTTGCCGAGGAAGGTGACCTGTTCGTAGGCGTTCGCCTTGTCGGTCGTGTACTTGTAGTCGGCGCCGAAAACTTGTGCAAGCGTTTGCGCGCTGCCGCCCTGGGAGGCGTACTGGCGGGCCGCTTCCTGGAAGGGGAAGTCGAGGGTGGCGTCCAGGCGGCCCTGGGTGACGTACGGGGAGGTGATGTCGGGGTCGGCGGAGTAGACCTCGCCGAACATGAAGAAGTCGTCGCGGCCGTGCCGGGCGGCGTAGGCGTCGAGGGCGGTCGCCCACTGCGTCCAGAACTCCATGTTCACGTGCTTCACGGTGTCGATCCGGAAGCCGTCGATGTCGAAGTCCCTGACCCAGCGCTCGTAGATCTTCTCCATGCCGCTGACGACCTCGGGGCGCTCGGTCCACAGGTCGTCGAGGCCGGAGAAGTCGCCGTAGGTGGTGGACTCGCCGGCGTAGGTGGAGTCACCCCGGTTGTGGTACATCGTCGGGTCGTTGAGCCAGGAGGGGACCTTGGTGACGGCGCCCGTCGTCGGGGTGCGCGGGAAGGAGTCCGTGTCGACCGCCGGGAACTTCCGCGTGCCGTCGGCGTATTGGGCGTCGTCGAAGGGGCGGCCGTCCTTCGTCAGGTACGGAAAGGCGCCCTTGGAGAGGTAGTTGTAGGACTTGGGGTCGTAGTCGACGACGTCGGCCGTGTGGTTGGTGATGACGTCGAAGAACACCTTCATGCCCTTGGCGTGCGCCTTGGAGATGAGGGTTTCGAGGTCCTGGTTGGTGCCGAAGTGCGGGTCGACCTGGGTGAAGTCGGTGATCCAGTAACCGTGGTAGCCGGCCGACGCGTCGGCGCCCGTTCCCTGCACTGGCTGGTTCTTGAAGATCGGCGCCAGCCAGATCGCCGTGGTTCCCAACCCCTTGATGTAGTCGAGGCGTTGGGTGAGGCCCTTGAGGTCGCCGCCCTGGTAGAAACCCTTGTCCGTGGGGTCGTAGCCGGTGCTCAGGCGTGAACCCGTCAGCCCGCCACGGTCGTTGGCGGTGTCGCCGTTGGCGAAGCGGTCGGGGAGGACGAAGTAGAACTGCTCGCGGGTCGCGTCGTGCCGGGCGGGTTCGGCGGCGAGTTTGGCGTCCGACGGGGGCGCGGGGGGACGGACGGCCGCGTGGGCGGCGGCGGACGGGACCAGCGCGGCGGTGAGGGCGGCGACCACTGCGGCGGCGATCCGCCGGGGACGTCTCTGTGTCCGTCTCGGTGTCACGGGCGGGAACTCCTAGCGATTGCCTGGCGGTTGCGGCGGTGACTGCGGGTCCGACCCCGCGTGGACCGTATCGCTCCCGCAAGGTTTACAGCAAGATGCTTGCAACCGACAGAAAGAATTTGCATCCAGTGCCTTGACGTGCCCCTCTCAACTGCCTCAGTCTCACGAACTGTTGAACCGTGATCCCTCATGTTCCGGAGCCGCAACATGAACCGACACCACCCCCCGGGTGTCCGACAGCGCACCCTGCGCCTCGCCGCGGCGAGCGCCCTCGCGCTCGCCGGTGTGATCGCCCTCCCCACCGCCCCCGCCCAGGCCGACACCACCAGGAAGGGCGATGTCATCGCCAACCTGTGGGAGTGGAACTGGGACTCGGTCGCCTCCGAGTGCACGAACGTACTAGGTCCCGCGGGGTACGGCGCCGTACAGGTGGCACCCCCCTCCGAGTCGCTCAAGCAGCCCTCGTACTACTGGTGGGACGTCTACCAGCCCTACTCCTACAACCTCAACAGCCGGTTCGGCACGGCCGCGAAGTTCCAGACGATGATCAACGCCTGCCACGCGGCGGGCGTGAAGGTGTACACGGACGCCGTCGTCAACCACACGGCCGCGCAGACCGGTACGGGCTACAACGGCACGACCCTCACCAACAAGTACGACACCCCGGAGTGGGACCGCGCCGACTACCACGACTCGTCGAGCTGCCCCACCTCCGACCTCACCATCCAGGACTACGGGAACCTCACCCAGGTCCAGAACTGCGAACTCCTCGGCCTGCCCGACCTGAAGACGGGCACGGACCACGTCCGCACCGGCATCGCGAACTTCCTGAACTCCCAACTCGCCCTCGGCGTCGACGGGTTCCGGGTCGACGCGGCCAAGCACATCCCCGAGCCCGACCTCGCGGCGATCGAGTCGAAGCTCACCAACACCACCTCGGGCGCCGCCCCGTACGTCTTCCAGGAGGTGTACCCCGGTTCGACTCCCCAGCCGGCCGACTACTACGCCTCCGGTGACGTCCTCGACTTCACCTACGCGAGCAAGCTGAAGTCGGCGTTCCAGGGCAACGTCAGCGATCTGGCGTCCCTGTCGTCCTCCGGCATCCTGCCCGCCGACAACTCCGTGTCGTTCGTGACGAACCACGACACCGAGCGCAACGGCCTGCACCTGTCGTACAAGGACGGCGACGCCTACCGGCTCGCGAACCTCTTCCAGCTCGCCTACAAGTGGTCGACGCCGACCGTCTACGCGGGCTGGCAGTTCACCCAGAGCGACCAGGCGCCGCCGAACTCGGGCGGGTTCGTCACCAACACCGACTGCGCCAACGGCTGGTACTGCCTCAACCGCGACACCGCCGTCGTCGGCATGGTCTCCTGGCACAACGCCGCCGACGCCGCCGCGGTCTCCGACTGGCAGACCAAGTCGTCGTCCGTGATCGGCTTCGGCCGCAGCGGCGCCGGGTTCTTCGCCCTCAACAACGGTTCCTCCGCCGCGACTTACACCTTCGCGACCGGCATGGCCGACGGGACGTACAAGAACGTCATCGACGGCGGGGCCAGTACGGTCACCGTCTCCGGCGGCAACGCGAGCCTGACGATCCCGGCGAAGAACGCGATCGCCTTCTACAACGCGTCGTACACCTGCCCGATCACCTCCTGCACCGGCGGGGGCGGCGGTGGCGGTGGCGGCTCGACGACCGTGAACGCGACGTTCAACGCGTACGCGCCGACCGCGTCCGGCACGAACGTCTACGTCGTCGGTTCCATCGCCGCGCTGGGGAGTTGGGACACGTCCAAGGCCGTCGCCCTCTCGTCGAGCGGCTACCCGGTCTGGTCGGGCACGGTCGCCGTTCCGGCGAGCGCGTCCTTCGAGTACAAGTACATCAAGAAGGACTCGTCAGGGGCGGTGACCTGGGAGTCGAACGCCAACAGGGCGGGCATGGCCGGGACTTCGGCGCTCACCCTGAACAACTCGTGGAACGTGGCGGACGCGAACGCGACGGACGTGACCTTCAACGAGACCGCCACGACGACGACCGGCACGAACGTCTACGTCGTCGGCTCGATCGCCTCGCTGGGCTCCTGGAACACGGCGGACGCGATCCCGCTCTCCTCGGCCGCGTATCCGGTGTGGTCGAAGGCGGTGATCGTCCCCAAGAGCACGTCGTTCGAGTACAAGTACATCAAGAAGGACGGCTCCGGCACGGTGACCTGGGAGTCCGGGACCAACCGCTCGTACACGACCGGCACTTCGTCCGGCTACACGACCAGTGACACCTGGAAGTAACGCCCGGTAAGCGGTTGCACGAAGAAGGACCGGCCCTCCCCCGAGGGCCGGTCCTCCGTCATGTCCCGCCGGTCAGCTGGCCGTGAACCACACCGTGGTGTCGGCCGGCACGCTCACCCCGTCGAACTCCCCGCTGGCGAGCAGGACCCGCCCGTACTCGGGGACACTCACCGGCTCCCCGGTGGTGTTGGCGAACGCCACGAACTCCCCCCGCCTGAAGGCGAGTACGCCCTCGGGGGACGCCAGCCACTCGACGGACTCGCCCGCCCCGAGGTCGGGGTGCTCGTGCCGGACGGCCAGCGCCGAGCGGTACAGCTCCAGCGTCGAACCGGTGGCGCCGGTCTGCGCCTCGATGCTCAGGTCGGCCCAGCTCGCGGGCTGCGGGAGCCAGCTGCCGCCCGTGCCGAAGCCGTACGAACTCCCCTCGCGGGTCCACGGGATGGGGACCCGGCAGCCGTCGCGGAAGCCGTCCTGGCCGGCGCCCCGGAAGTAGGCGGGGTCCTGGCGGACCTCGTCGGGGAGGTCGACGACGTCCGGGAGGCCCAGCTCCTCGCCCTGGTAGACGTACGCCGAGCCGGGCAGGGCCAGCATCAGCAGCGTCGCGGCACGGGCTCGTCGCAGGCCCAGCTCCCTGTCGCCCGCGAGCCGGATCTGCGTGCCGAGGCCGGGCTCGTTGGCGAAGCGGGTGGCGTGGCGGGTGACGTCGTGGTTGGAGAGGACCCAGGTCGCGGGGGCGCCCACCGGACGCATCGAGTCCAGCGTCAGGTCGATGACCTCGCGGAGCTTCGCCGCGTTCCAGTCGGTGCTCAGATACTGGAAGTTGAACGCCTGGTGGAGTTCGTCGGGGCGGACGTAGTTGGCGGTGCGCTCGACGGTCGGCGTCCAGGCTTCGGCGACGAAGATGCGTTCGCCCGAGTACTCGTCGAGGACCTTGCGCCAGGCCCGGTAGATGTCGTGGACGCCGTCCTGGTCGAAGAACGGCATGACATCGTTGCCCAGGAGCTTCACCTGGTCGCTGCCCCCGATGTCGGGGAGCCCGGCCGCCTTGACCATGCCGTGGGCGACGTCGATGCGGAACCCGTCGACGCCCATGTCGAGCCAGAACCGCAGGATGGAGCGGAACTCGTCGCCGACGGCGGGGTGTTCCCAGTTGAAGTCGGGCTGCTCGGGGGCGAACAGGTGGAGGTACCACTCGCCGTCGGGGAGCCGGGTCCAGGCGGGCCCGCCGAAGATGGACTCCCAGTCGTTGGGCGGGAGTTCACCGTCCGCGCCCTTCCCGGGGCGGAAGTGGTAGCGCTCGCGCAGCGGAGAGCCAGGCCCCTCCTCGACGGCCCGCTTGAACCACTCGTGCTGGTCCGAGGAGTGGTTGGGGACGAGGTCGACGATGACCCTGAGGCCCAGCCCGTGCGCGTCGCGGATCAGCGCGTCGGCGTCGAGGAGCGTGCCGAACATGGGGTCGACGGCACGGTAGTCGGCGACGTCGTAGCCGGCGTCGGCCTGCGGGGAGGCGTAGAAGGGGCTGAGCCACACGGCGTCCACGCCCAGGTCGCGCAGGTACGGGAGGCGGGCGCGGACGCCGGCCAGGTCGCCCATGCCGTCGCCGTCGCCGTCGGCGAAACTGCGCGGGTAGACCTGGTAGATCACGGCCTCGCGCCACCAGTCGGGGCGGTCTGCCGCGACGGTGACGGCGGCCTGGGCCTGGTCGGCTGCGGAGTGCTGCTGGCTCATGGCGTCCTTGTGCTGGTCGGTCGGGCGGAAGTACGGATGACGGGGCGGCCGTAGGGGTCAGCGGGGTCGGAGGGACCCCTACGGCCGCCGCCCCGCTCGTGACCATGGGTATCAACAACCGGCAGGTCAGGAGCGGGAGTTTCGGGAAATGTGCGGGTTGTGTCGCTGAGGGTCAGCCCTTTGTACCGCCTGCGGTCAGGCCGGTGACCAGGTTCTTCTGTACGAGGTAGAAGAACGCCGAGACCGGGATCGCGATGAGGACGGCGGTGGCGGCCATCAGGTTGCGTTGCGCGTCGTGTTCGCTGACGAAGCTCTGGAGGCCGACGGCGAGGGTGTACTTCTTGTCGTCGAGCATGAACGTCGTCGCGAAGGCGACCTCGCCGAACGCGGTGATGAAGCTGTAGAAAGCGGCTACTGCGAGGCCCGGCCGGGCGAGCGGCAGGATCAGCCGGGCGAAGGTGCCGAACGGGCTGAGTCCGTCGACGCGTCCGGCCTCGTCGATCTCGAAGGGGATGGTGTCGAAGTAGCCCTTCAGGAGCCACGCCGAGTACGGGACGGCCGTCGTGCAGTAGACGAGGATCAGACCGAGGTAGCTGTCGATGAGCTGGAGTTCGGCGAGGATCTGGTACATCGGCACCATGAGAACGGCGACCGGGAACATCTGGGTGAGCAGCAGCAGCCACATGAACTTGCGGTAGCCGGGGAATCGCATGCGGGAGACGGCGTACCCGGTGGTGGCGGCGACGAAGACGCCGATGACGGTCGTCCCGAGGGAGACGATCAGCGAACTCTTCAGCCAGTCGAAGAAGCTGGTGTGCTGGAGGACGAAGCTGTAGTTGTCGAAGGTCATCTTCGACCAGATGCGCCCGGGGTGCAGGTAGTCGTCCTTGTCAGGGCCGAGCGACAGGAAGACCAGCCAGGCGACCGGGAACAGCGCGATCAGGCTCGCCCCGATCAGGGCGGCGTGGGAGGCGAGGGAGGCGAGCGGGCCGCTTCGGCCGCGCCTGCGGACGGGGGTGCTGGTGGTGACGGTCACGGGTGGACTCCCTTCGCTAGAGCGCGACTTGCGGATCGTTGCGGTTCAGCCAGCGCCGGTAGAACGAGGTGAACACGACGAGGATGCCGAGCAGCAGAATCCCGTAGGCGGCCGACTGCGCGAAGTCGCGCGGCTGTTGGCCGAAGCCGAGGTAGTAGGCCCAGGTGACGAGGATCTGCGCGTCGGGCGCGGTGTTGCCGAACAGCAGGAAGATGACGGCGAACTGGTTGAACGTCCAGATGATCCCGAGGAGTACGACGGTGGAGCTGACCGAGCGCAGTCCGGGGAGGGTGACGTAGCGGAAGCGCTGCCAGGGGGTCGCGCCGTCCATCTCGGCCGCCTCGTACAGGGAGTTGTCGATGGACTGGAGGCCGCCGAGGAGGGAGATCATCATGAAGGGGACGCCGCACCAGGTGTTGACCATGATGGCGGCGAACCGCTGCCAGAAGGTGTCCTCCAGCCACTGGGGCTGCGGCAGGTGCAGGGCGTCCAGGGCGGAGTTGATGATGCCGCTGTCCGCGAGCATGAAGCGCCAGCCGAAGACGGTGACGAACGTCGGTACGGCCCAGGGGAGGACGAGGAGCAGCCGGTAGAGGGTGCGTCCGCGGCGCTTCTGGTTGAGCAGGAGGGCGAGGGCGAGGCCGATCGTGTAGTGCAGGGCGACGCACAGGGCCGTCCAGACGATCGTCCAGACGAAGTGCGACCAGAAGCGGTCGTAGGCGGTGTCGCCCCACAGGATGTCGGCGTAGTTGTCGAGGCCGATGAACTTGTAGGTGGCGTCGATGTGGTTGGCGCCGATGGTGCGGGCGGTGTTGAGGCTGTCGGCGTCGGTGAGGGTGAGGTAGAGGCCGTACGCCAGGGGGTAGAGGACGAGGACGCCGAGGACGATCGCGACCGGGGCGATCATGGCGTACGCGTACCAGTACCGGTCGTAGCTTCTCTTCAGGCGCCTGCCCAGGCCGGGCCTCGGCGCCGGCTCGCCGGGCCGTTTGCGGCCGGTCGCTCGGTCGATGGCGACTGTCATTTCGACACCTTCTGATGGTTCGGCGGAGGTACTACGACCTGGGTGTGCGCGGAGGTACTACGACCTGGGTACGGGGGGTACGGGTACGCCCCGGGAGCTACGGGGAGTCCCGTAGCTCCCGGGGGTCGCCGCTGACCTCACTTGCCGAAGTCGGGGACCAGCTTGGCGATGGCGGTCTCGGCGGTGGCGAGGCCGCTGTCCAGGGACTCCTTGCCGCCCGCGATCTTGGGCAGCTCGGTGTCGAGGGGGCCCCACAGGGAGCTGTACTCGGGAAGCGCGGGGCGGGGCTGGGCGGCCGAGAGGACCGTCTGGAAGCCGGCGATGCCCGGGTCCGCCTTGACCTCGGCGGTGTACGCGTCGTCCCGCGTCGGCAGCGTCGAGTTCTTCAGGGCGATGGTGGCCTGGGACTGCGCGGAGGTCATGAAGTTGAGGAACTTCAGCGCGGCGGTCTGGTGGGCCTTGTCGGAGCCGGCGTACACGGAGAGGTTGTGGCCGCCGGTCGGGGCGCCCGCCTTGCCGGTGGAGCCGGCCGGGACGGTCGCGATGCCGAGGTTGGCCTTGTCGGTGAAGGCGCTGCCCTTGTAGAAGTTGGTGATCTCCCACGGGCCCTGGATGATCGCGGCGACCTTGCCGTTGACGAACGCGTCCTGGATGTGGGCGTACGCGTCGGCGGTGGTGTCGGCCTTGTGCAGGCCCTTGCCGTCGAAGAGGGAGAGCCAGGTGCCGTACCCCTTCTTCGCGGCGGCCGAGTCGACGGTGATCTTCTTGGCGGTGGCGTCGACGGTGTCGGTGCCCTCGCCGTACAGGAAGGTCTGGGCGTAGTACGCCTGGGTGGAGCCCCAGTAGCCGTCGACGCCGGTCTTGTCCTTGACGGTGGCGGCGGCGGTCTTCAGCTCGTCCCAGGTCTTGGGGGCGGCGACGCCGGCCTTCGCGAAGAGGGCCTTGTTGTAGACGAGGGCGAGGGTGTCGGTGACGAGCGGGACGCCGTAGGTCTTGCCGTCGTACTTGGCCTGTTCGAGCAGGTTGGGCTTGAACTTGGCCTGGTCCGCGAGGGCTTCGGTGCCGTCGAGCGGCAGGAAGTAGCCCTTCTTGGCGAACGCGGGGGTCCAGCCGACCTCGGAGCGCAGGACGTCCGGGGCGCCGGAGGCACCGGCGGCGGTGTCGAACTTGTTCTGCGCCTGGTCGAAGGGGACGTTGACGTACTTGACCTTGACGTCCTTGTTGGCGGCCTCGAACTGCTTGATGAGGGCCTGGTAGGTCGGCGCCTCGTTGGTGGCGTTGGAGGTGTCCCACCAGGTGATGGTGGTCGGGCCGGAAGTGTCGCTGCCGCTGTCGTCCCCGCCGCAGGCCGTCGCCGTGAGGGCGACGGACGCCACCAGCGCGGTGGCCGCTATGCCACGCCGCATGAGTCTCTCCTTGGGTCGAAGCCCGTGCCTGCCGGGCGTCAGGGAACGTAACAAGGCTGTAAGCGTTGCGAAAGTCCTTGCAGCAAAAAAGTGCAAGAAACCGGTGATGTTATCTCCGCGTGACCTGGGGAAGACCTCTGTGAGACCCTTGTTTCCAGGGGTCGAGCGGGTTCTTCCGCGGTATGAAAGACTCTGCAAGCTCTTGCTAACACTTTCCCTAGGGGGCCCGATGACACAGCAGCCGGGACGTGGTCGTCCCATAGGCCGCCCGCGTCGTCCGAGCGGTGCACAAGGTGACACCTGGCCGGTACAGTCCACCCCTGTGACCACACGGCTTGCCGATATCGCCGCGCAGGCGGGGGTGAGTGAAGCGACGGTCAGCCGGGTCCTGAACGGGAAGCCGGGCGTCGCCGCCGCCACCCGTGAGTCCGTGCTGGCCGCCCTCGACGTCCTCGGCTACGAGCGCCCGGTACGGCTGCGGCAGCGCAGCGCCGGTCTCGTCGGCCTGATCACCCCCGAGCTGGAGAACCCGATCTTCCCGGCGCTGGCCCAGGTCATCGGCCAGGCCCTCACCCGCCAGGGCTACACCCCGGTCCTCGCGACGCAGACGCCGGGCGGCTCGACGGAGGACGAGCTGACGGAGATGCTCGTCGACCGGGGCGTCGCCGGCATCATCTACGTCTCCGGGCTGCACGCGGACACCACGGCCGACATGCAGCGCTACGAGCAACTCCGCGCGCAGGGCGTGCCGTTCGTGCTCGTCGACGGGTTCTCGCCCAAGGTGCAGGCGCCGTTCATCTCGCCGGACGACCGGGCGGCCATGACCCTCGCCGTCAACCACCTCGTCTCGCTGGGCCACACCCGGATCGGACTCGCCCTCGGGCCCAAGCGGTTCGTGCCGGTGCAGCGGAAGATCGAGGGGTTCGTCCGCGCCATGCAGGACCAACTCGCCCTGCCCGCGCAGCAGATCGAGACCGACCTCGTGCAGCACTCCCTGTACACCCTGGAGGGCGGGCAGGCCGCGGCGACCGCGCTCATCGAGCGGTCCTGTACGGCGGTGGTGTGCGCCAGCGACATGATGGCGCTCGGTGCGATCCGGGCCGCCCGGCAGCTCGGGCTGACCGTCCCCGGGGACGTCTCCGTGGTCGGGTTCGACGACTCCGCGCTCATCGCGTTCACCGATCCGCCGCTCACCACGATCCGCAAGCCGGTCCCGGCGATGGGGCAGGCCGCGGTGCGGACACTGCTGGAGGAGATCGGGGGGACGCCGGCCCCGCACAGCGAGTTCGTGTTCATGCCCGAACTCGTCGTACGGGGGTCTACCGCATCGGTACCAGGGGAGCGTACGGCTCGTACCTGAGGTGGAGGCCGCCCCGGTGCGCGCGCCGTAGAACATGCGGGTCGAACCAGCCCAGGGGATGATCGGGGGGACAGCGCTTTTCTGGCAGACTCATGTCTATGGGTGACGTAACCGTGACATCTTCGGAAGGCCGGGATCGGGCCGTTCCACCGTCCGTCACGGCCAAGTCCCGACGTGTGCGGAGCCCTCGCCGGCCGCGTCTCTGGTTCGAGATCCTGCTGATCGCGGTGAGTTACTGGACGTACTCGCTGATCCGCAACGCGGTTCCGGAGCAGAAGTCCGAGGCGCTGCGCAACGCCGACTGGATCTGGCGGATGGAGCATCACCTCGGCATCGCGGTCGAGGAGTCGGTCAACCACGCCGTGAACTCGGTGACTTGGCTGATCGTGGGCATGAACTACTACTACGCGACACTGCACTTCGTCGTGACGCTCGGGGTGCTGGTGTGGCTGTACCGCAGCCATCCCGGGCGGTACGCGGCGACGCGGCTGGTCCTTTTCGCGACGACCGCCGTAGCTCTCGTGGGGTACTACTTCTACCCGCTCGCCCCGCCCCGGCTCATGAACGGCGGCGACTTCATCGACACGGTCGTCGTGCACGAGACGTGGGGGTCGATGGCCTCCGGCGACCTCAAGAACATGTCCAACCAGTACGCCGCGATGCCGTCCATGCACATCGGGTGGTCGCTGTGGTGCGGGCTGACGATCTTCTTCCTGGCCCGCCTGCCCTGGGTACGCGTCCTGGGGCTCCTGTACCCCGCCGCGACCCTCGTCGTCATCGTCTCCACCGCCAACCACTTCTGGCTGGACGCGGTCGGCGGCATCCTCTGCCTGGCCTTCGGGTTCCTCGTCGCGTGGGCGGTGTACGGGACGTCTCCGTACCGCTTGCCGCAAACGGTTGCCGCGGGGTCTCCGGCGCTGGAGGTGGCTCGGGGGGTGCTGGCTCGGGTGACCGGGAGGTCCGGCGCGAGCACGGACGCCGATACCGGGGAGGCATCCGCCGCGGCCCCGGAAACGGCTGCCTCCGAGCCGGAGAACACGGCCGGGGTGAGCGACTCCGCCCCGGCCCAGGGCGGGGACCCGGCAGAGGCTCACCCCGGAAGCCCGCCCGAGGCCCAACCCGGGAGTCCGGCCGAGGCCCGGGGCGAGGGGTCAGCGGCGGCGCGGCTCTGAGCTCCAGGCGGAGGGCCGGTGACGGCCTCCCGCCTCCGGGCGGAGAAGTCTGCGGGGCCCGGTGCTGGGCCCTGTTCAGGGGGAGAGCGACGGCCTGGCATTGAAGCTCGGGCGGAGAGGCTGCGCCGGCCTGGCCACGGCCCGAGGCGGAAGCCCGACGGGGGCGCGGGGCGGGAATCCGGCCGGGGCCCGGCCCGGTGGTTCGGCCGGAGCCCGGGGCGAGGGGTCCGTAGCGGCCCGGCTCTGAGCTTCGAGCGGCTCCGGGGTCCAGACGGAGGGCCGGGAGGGCCGGTGACGGCCCGGCTCTGGGGTTCGGGCGGAGAGGCTGCGGCGGCCCGCCGCCGAGGTCAGGGGCCGGCGCTCGGCCAGGGCCCGCCCCCGGGACCCGCAGTCCGCGCTCGGCGCTCGGCGCCCGGCGCTCAATACTCAGCCACGGCTCGCCCCAGCTCCCCCTCAGTGGCCCGGCTCGGGCCCGTCTACGGCTCCCGTCGAGGCTCCGCCGCCCTCCCCAGTGCATGGAGGAGCGTTCGCAGAGCCGGTGTCGTCCGTGCCCCCTCGCGGATGCCGACGCAGATGCGGCGGGTGGGTGGGGGGCCGGTCAGGGGGCGGACGGTGATGTCGGGGCGGGGGGTGCCGAGGCCCAGGCGGGGGATCAAGGCGATGCCGAGGCCGGCGGCGACGAAGCCCTGGGCGGTGGTGTAGTCCTCGCTGTCGACGACGAAGTCCGGGCGGAGTCCGGCGGCGGCGAATGCCGTGAGCTGGGCGTCCAGGCAGGGGCCCGGCCATTCGCTGCCGATCCATGGCTCGTCGGTGAGGGAGGCGAGGTCGACGGTGTCCAGGCCGGCCGCCGGGTGGTCGGGCGGCAGGACGACGACGTACGGGTCGTCCAGTAGCGGCGTCACCCGTACCCCCTCGCACCGCTCCTCCCCCACGACGAGGACGGCGTCGGCGTGGCCGTCGCGGACCGCCGCGAGGGGGTGTGTGACGTCGGCGAGCTTCAACTCGACGCGGACTCCGGGGTGTTCGCGGCGGACGTGGGCCACGGCGGGGGCGACGAGATGGGCGCCGGCCGTCGCGAAGTAGCGCACCGCGAGACGTCCGGTGCGGCCGGCGAGGAGATCGGCGAGGGCGGTCTGGGCCAAGTCGAGCTGGCGGGCGACGAGTTCGGCGTGCTCACTGAGCAACACGCCTGCCTCGGTGGGCCGTACGCCCCGGCCGACACGCTCCAGCAACGCCGTACCGGTCTCCTTCTCCAGCGCGGCGATCTGCTGGCTGACGGCGGAGGGGGTGTAGTCGAGGGCGCGTGCGGCGGCGGTGACGGAACCGCTGCGTACGACCGCGCGGAGGATCTGGAGGCGCCGGACGTCCATCATGCAGTCCAGCTTAACGGTACGTACGTAATGTTTCACTTGTCCTGACAGGTCGGGGCGGCGACCGTTGACGCATGCCTACTTTCCGTATGGCGGCCCTGGCTCTGCTGTGGGGGTCGGCCTTCCTCTGGATCAAGCTCGCGCTCGATCACGGGCTCACGCCGGTGCAGATCACCATCGGCCGCTGCGCGCTCGGCGCGTCCGTGCTGCTGGCGCTGGCCCGGCGGGCGGGACAGCGGCTGCCGCGTTCACGGAAGGTCTGGGGGCACCTGGTCGTGGCCGCACTGTTCTGCAACGCCGTGCCGTTCGCGTTGTTCAGCCTCGGCCAGCGGACGGTGGACTCGGGGACGGCGGGGGTGCTGAACGCGACAACTCCCTTGTGGTCCATGGTGATCGGGCTGCTCGCGGGAAGCGCGGAACGCCGCCGGCTGCCGGGCCTCGTCCTGGGGTTCGCCGGGACGCTGCTGGTCTTCGCGCCCTGGCGGGGAGGGACGCTGCTGAGCTGGGACGCGCTGTTCCTGCTGGGCGCGGCGGCCAGTTACGCGATCGCCTTCGCGTACATGGCGCGCACGCTCACCCCCAACGACGCGCCGCTCGCCGTCTCCGCCGCCCAACTCCTCACCGCCACGGCCTGGAGCGGCCTGGCGCTGCCCTTCGCGGGGCCGCTGCACGCGGACGGGACGGCGCTGTCGGCGCTCCTGGCGCTGGGCGTGCTGGCGACGGGGGTGACCTTCTACCTCAACTACCGGATGATCGCCGAGGAGGGGCCGACCAGTGCGGCGACGGTCGGCTATCTCCTCCCGGTGGTGTCGGTCACGCTGGGCGCGCTGCTGCTGAACGAGCCGTTGACACCGAGGGTGTTGGCGGGGATGGCCGTGATCCTCGCGGGCGTGGCGCTGACCCGGCGGCGCGGGCGCGTCACCCCCCGTAGAACAGCTCCTCCACAACTCCCCTCGCCCTCCGCGTAGTCCGGCGGTAGGCGTCGAGCATGTCCCCCACATGACCGGCCGCGTACCCCAAGTACCGGCCCACGGCGGCGAGTTCCCTGACCTCGGTGGGGAAGGTGTCGCCGGCCCGGCCGCGGACGAGCATGACGGCGTTGCGCACCCGGGACGCCAGCACCCAGGCCTCGTCGAGGATTTCGGCCTCCTCGGTGCCGAGCAGCCCGGCGGCGCGGGCGGCGGCGAGGGCCTCGCGGGTGCGGGTGGTCCTGAGGCCGGGCTCGGCCCAGCCGTGGCGCATCTGGAGGAGCTGGACGGTCCACTCGACGTCGGAGAGGCCGCCGGGCCCCAGTTTGGCGTGCAGCTTGGGGTCGGCGCCCCGCGGGAGCCGTTCGGACTCCATCCGGGCCTTGAGCCGCCGGATCTCCCGGACGGCGTCCTCGCCGAGCCCCTCGGCGGGGTAGCGCAGCGGGTCGACCAGGTCGATGAACCGCTGCCCCAACTCGGTGTCCCCGGCGACCGGTTCGGCCCGCAGCAGGGCCTGCGACTCCCAGACCAGCGACCAGCGCCGGTAGTACGCCTCGTAGGACTTGAGGGTCCGCACCAGCGGCCCCGACTTGCCCTCGGGCCGCAGATCGGCGTCGATGAGCAACGGCGGGTCGGCGCTGGGCACTTGGAGCAGCCGGCGCATCTCGGAGACGACCCGGTTGGCGGCCTCGGACGCCTCCCGCTCGTCGACGCCGTCGCGGGGTTCGTGCACGAAGACGACGTCCGCGTCGGACCCGTAGCTCAGCTCGTGCCCGCCGAAGCGGCCCATGCCGATGACGGCGAACCTGGTCGGCAGGGTGTCGCCCCAGCCGTCGCGGACGACCGAGCGCAGGGTGCCGGCGAGGGTCGCGGCGGTGAGGTCGGAGACGGCGGCGCCGACCCGGTCGACGAGGGCGCCCTGATCGGCCTCGGCGGGCTTGGTCTCGGTGCCGTAGGAGTCGACGATGTCGGCGGCGGACGTGCGGAACAGCTCACGGCGGCGTACCCCGCGGGCGGCGCGCACCCCGGCCTCGCCGCTCTCCGCGCGGCCCACGGCGGCCAGCACCTCCTGCTCCAGCTGGGCGCGTCCCCGGGGTTCCAGGTCGTCGCCGTCGCCGAGCAGGGCGACCGCTTCGGGGGCCCGCATCAGCAGGTCGGGGGCGAGGCGGCCGGCGGACAGGACGCGGGCCAGGTTCTCGGCGGCGGCGCCCTCGTCGCGCAACAGCCGCAGATACCAAGGGGTCTTGCCGAGCGCGTCGGAGACCTTGCGGAAGTTGAGGAGGCCCGCGTCCGGGTCGGCGGAGTCCGCGAACCAGCCCAACAGGACGGGCAGCAGCGTCCGTTGGATGGCGGCCTTGCGGGACACCCCGGACGCCAGGGCCTCCAGGTGCCGGAGGGCGGCGGCCGGGTCGGCGTACCCGAGGGCGACCATCCGCTCGCGGGCCGCCTCGGGGCTCAACCTGGCTTCACCGGGGCCGAGTTGGGCGAAGGCGTCGAGGAGCGGCCGGTAGAACAGCTTCTCGTGCAGGCGGCGTACGACTCCGGAGTGGCGTTTCCACTCGTGGTTCAGCTCGGTGACCGGCTCGGCGCGCATGCCCAGCGAGCGGCCCAACCGCCGCTGGTCGTCCTCGCCTTCGGGGACGAGGTGGGTGCGGCGCAGCCGGTAGAGCTGGATGCGGTGCTCCATGGAGCGCAGGAAGCGGTACGCCGCGTCGAGCTGGTCGGCGTCGCTGCGGCCGACGTAGCCGCCCTCGGCGAGCGCCCGCAGCGCGTCCAGCGTCGTACCGCTGCGCAGTGAGGCATCGGCCCTGCCGTGCACCAACTGGAGCATCTGGACGGCGAATTCGACGTCCCTCAGGCCGCCGGGGCCGAGTTTCAGTTCGCGTTCGACCTCGGCGGCGGGGATGTTCTCGACGACGCGGCGGCGCATCTTCTGGACGTCGGTGACGAAGTTGTCGCGCTCGGACGCCTGCCAGACCATCGGGGCGAGGGCCTCGACGTACTGCCGGCCGAGGTCGAGGTCGCCCGCGACGGGCCGGGCCTTGAGGAGGGCCTGGAACTCCCAGGTCTTGGCCCAGCGCTGGTAGTAGGCGAGGTGGCTGCTGAGGGTGCGGACGAGGGGGCCGTTGCGGCCCTCGGGGCGGAGGTTGGCGTCGACCGGCCAGATCGTGCCCTCGACGGTCGTCTCGGAGCAGATCCGCATCATGTGCGAGGCGAGTCTGGTGGCGGATCTGAGGGCCTTGCCCTCGTCGGCGCCGTCGGCGGCCTCTCCCACGAAGATGACGTCGACGTCCGAGACGTAGTTGAGTTCGTGGCCGCCGCACTTGCCCATCGCGATGACGGACAGGCGGCAGGCCGCGGCGTCGTCGGGGGCGGCGGCGGAGGCGAGGGCGAGGGCCGCGCGGAGGGTCGCGGTCGCGAGGTCGGCGAGTTCGGCGGCGGTCTCGGTGATGTCGGTGGTGCCGCAGACGTCGCGGGCGGCGATCGACAGGAGGCAGCGGCGGTAGGCGACGCGCAGGGAGACGGGGTCGGTGGCCTCGGCGAGGCCCCGCTCGAACTCCTCCACCCCGGGGTGGAGGTCCCTCGGCTCGTAGGTGACCAGGGCCTCCCAGTCGCGGGGGTGGCGGGCGAGGTGGTCGGCGAGGGCCGCGGAGGCGCCGAGCACCCCCAGGAGGCGGTCCCGTAGGGGTTTGGCCGCTATCACCGTGTCGAGCAGTTCGCGGCGGGCGGTGGGGCCGGGCTGCGCCTCCAGGAGGCGGACCAGGCCGTGCAGGGCGAGGTCGGGGTCGGCGGTGGCGCCGAGGGCCTCCAGGAGGACCGGGTCGTTGCGGACGCCGGCCAGTTCGGCGCCGTCCAGGAGGCGTTCGGCGGCGGAGGGGTCGGTGAACCCGTGCCGCAGCAGACGGGAGAAGGTACTGCTCCTGCGACCCGGCCCCGTCATCCCTGGCCTCCTCACGTCTGATCAAGGTCGTACGAGACTTCGAGACTAACCCTCGGGGTGGGGAGAAGCGCCGGTCCGGGGGCCGCGTCTCAGTCGGCGACACGGGCGGCGACACGGGCGGGGGCGCGGGTGGGGGCGTGAGCGGGGGCGTGAGCGGGGCGCACCTCAGGCGTTCACGAGGTCTTCATCCGGCTGGACGGGCGATGTCGCCGGGGAGCACTCTGGCGTGTACATGCTCTGCCCGCACCGTCATGCCAGCTCCGTAGTACCAGCTCCGTACCACCCGTACCCCTCAGGTACTCCCCCCACCGGAGGATGATGTGTCCGGCAGTACCCCCTTCCGCCGTGCCCGCACCGCCCTCGCCGCCTCCGCGGCCCTCGCGGCGGCCTCGTTCGGGCTGTGGACCGGCCTCGGCGCGACCGGCTCCGCGCACGCCGCAGCCGCCGTCCCCAGCCCCGACCACGTCGTCGTCGTGGTCTTCGAGAACCACGCCTACAGCCAGGTCATCGGCTCCTCCAGCGCGCCGTACCTCAACTCGCTGAAGACCGGCGGCGCCAACCTCTCGCAGTCGTACGGCGAGACCCACCCGAGCCAGCCCAACTACTTCGCCCTGTTCTCGGGTTCGACGCAGGGCGTCACCGACGACAGCTGCTACTCCCCCGGTTTCTCCTCGGCCCCGAACCTCGCCTCCGAGGTGATCGCGGCGGGCGGCACCTGGGCGAGCTACAACGAGACGCTGCCGAGCCAGGGTTCGACGACGTGCAGCAGCGGCAACTACGCGCGCAAGCACAACCCGTGGTTCGGTTTCAGCAACGTACCGACCTCCACAGCGAAGACGTTCGCCCAGTTCCCGACCGACTTCACGACGCTGCCGGACGTCTCCTTCGTCGTCCCCAACCTGTGCAGCGACATGCACGACTGCTCGGTGTCGACCGGTGACACCTGGCTGAAGAACAACCTGGGCGCGTACGCGACCTGGGCCAAGACCCACAACAGCCTCCTCGTCGTCACCTTCGACGAGGACAACCGGCTCTCCGGCAACCGCATCCCGACGGTCCTCTACGGGCAGCCGGTCACCCCGGGGTCGTCCTCCACCACCACGTACAACCACTACGACCTGCTGCGTACGATCGAGGACACCCAGGGTCTGACGACGCACGCGGGCAACGCGGCCGACGCCGAGGACATCACCGGGATCTGGACGTCCTGAGGTGTATGTAGCGGACAGCCGCGCGAGTACGACGGACAGTGCGCCGGCGTCCGCGGCGGTGGGGGCGGCCCGTGTCGCCCCCACCGTGCTCGCGCTCGGCGCGGTCAGCCTGATCACGGACGTGTCGTCGGAGATGGTGACGGCCGTCCTCCCCCTCTACCTGGTCGCGGGCCTCGGCCTCTCCCCGCTCGGCTTCGGCCTGCTCGACGGCGTCTACAACGGTTTCTCCGCCGTCGTACGCCTCGTCGGCGGGCATCTCGCGGACCGGGGCGGCGGGCGGCACAAGTGGGTGGCGGGGGCGGGGTACGCGCTCTCGGCGGCCTGCAAACCCCTACTCCTCGTGGTGCACACCCTTACCCCCATAGGACTGGTACTCGCGGCGGACCGCACCGGCAAGGGCCTGCGGACCGCGCCCCGTGACGCCCTGATCTCCCTCTCCTCCACCCCTGAGAACCGGGGTAGGTCTTTCGGGGTACATCGCGCGATGGACACGGCCGGCGCACTCCTCGGCCCCCTCGTCGCGTTCCTGATCCTGCGCGCCACGGTCGACGGGTACGACGCCGTCTTCACCGTCAGTTTCTGCGTCGCGGTGACGGGTGTGCTGGTGCTGGTGCTGTTCGTGCCCGGCGGAAAGACGCAGGCCCCCGGCAGGAGAACGCCGGCCGAGACCGGGGCGTCCCGCCCCACCCTCCGCGCCGCCCTCTCCCTCCTCCGTCACCGCACCCTGCGCCGCACCACGATCTGCGCGCTGCTGCTCGGCCTCGCCACCGTCAGCGACTCCTTCGTGTACCTGTTGCTGCAACGCCGGCTCGGCGTCCCCGACCGCTGGTTCGCCCTCCTCCCGCTCGGGACGGCGGCGGCGTTCCTGCTGCTCGCGCTGCCGCTCGGCAGGCTCGCGGACCGGGTGGGCCGCTGGCAGGTGTTCCTGGCCGGGCACGGGGCGCTGCTCGCGGCGTACACCGTCCTGCTGACCTCCTGGCGCGGCTCCGCGCTGCCGTACCTGGTGCTGTTGCTGCACGGCGCTTTCTACGCGGCGACCGACGGGGTGCTCATGGCGGCGGCCTCCGACAGCGTCCCGGAAGAGCTGCGCTCGTCCGGTCTCGCGCTCGTCCAGACCGGGCAGGCGCTCGCGCGTTTCGCCTGCTCACTGGGGTTCGGGGCGATGTGGACGCTGTGGGGTGACCGGACGGCGCTGGGGGTGTCGACCGGTGTGCTGGCGTGCTGTGCCCTGGCCTCTCTGACCCTGCTGCGACCGAGGGAGTCGGCGTGAGTGTGCGTAACCGGTTGCTGGTGTTCGTCTGTGCGGTGCTGGTGCTGGCGGGGGTCGCCGTGACGGCCGTGCTGCACGCGTCGGCTCGCGCCGAGCGGCGGGATCAGGTGCAGCCGGGTGGGCCGCAAGTGTCGTCCGGGGAGGTGGAGTTGACCGAGCGCGGGCGGATGGTGTTCCGGAACATGGCGTGGGGGCCGCACCGGGACGAGGTGACGTCGGTGGCCGCCGCCGATCCGGCCGGCCCGCGTACGGCCTCCGGCGTGAAGTGCCTGCGTTTCTACGCCGCCGCGGGGACCGGGGTCTGCCTCCAGGCCGTCCACGGTGCCGTCTCCGACACCTACCGCGCCCTGATCCTGGACGCCGCCCTCAAGGAGCGCGCCCGCTACGACGTCCCCGGCATCCCCTCCCGCGCCCGCGTCTCCCCCACCGGCCACTTCGCGGCGTGGACCGCGTTCGTGGGCGGCGACTCGTACGCGGGCACGAACTTCTCGACCCGCACGGCGATCGTCGACACCCGTACGGGGGCCTTGATCCCGACCCTGGAGGACTTCAGGGTGCTGAAGGACGGCCACCCGTACACGTCCCCCGACGTCAACTTCTGGGGCGTGACCTTCGCGAAGGACGACCGGACCTTCTACGCGACGATGGCGACGAAGGGCAGGACGTACCTGATCCGCGGCGACCTCTCCACCCGCACCGCCACCACCCTCCACCCCAACGTCGAATGCCCTTCCCTCTCCCCCGACGGCACCCGCGTCGCCTACAAGAAACGCGTCCCCGGCCTCTCCAAGGACGCCCCCTGGCGCCTCTACGTCCTCAACCTGACAACAATGCGCGAAACCCCGTTGTCGGAGTCCCGCAGCGTCGACGACCAGGCCGTCTGGAAGGACGACCACACCGTCGTCTACGCCCTACCTGGGGACTACGGAGCGGACCTGTACGAGATGCCGGCGGACGGGACGGGAACGCCGCGACGCATCAGCACGGCGGCGGTGTCACCGGCGTTCGTCAGCTGAGGTCGTCCGGCAAGATCCGGAAGTGGGTGTACCTGCCGCCGAGGGGGCGTACGGCTCTGAAGTCGCGCAGATCTCGGGTGAGTACGGCGTCGGTGTCGTACTCGGCGGCGAGGGCGACGTTGACCGCGTCCACGAGGTCGAGGTCCAGAGAGTCGTAGCGGGCGCGGACAGCCAGGGCTGCGTCGAGGATCTCGGGGGTCGGCGGTGCGAGGACCAGACGCATCTGGCGTACCCGCGCGGTGAGCGACCGGAGGATCGCGTCGGCCGCGAGGCGCCCCGCGCGGCTGGTGGCGACCTGGTGGACCTCGGTGAGGGCGAGCGGGGTGGCGACGAGGAACCCGCAGTGGTCGGCGGCTTTCCTCGCGGCGTGGTGCGCCGGGTCCGACCGGTTGAACAGGGCGAGAATCCCGGAGGTGTCGGCGACGGCGATCACGCCGCGCGCCCGCCGTTCCGCCGCGTCTTCGCCTCGTACCCCTCGACGACGGCCGTCCGCACGTCCTCGCGGTCCACGGGCCCGCCCAGGTCGAAGGTCTCCTCGTCCGAGACGAACGGCTCGTCCCACACGCGGTGCGACAGCGCGATCCGGTGAATGCCCTCCCGGATCAGCTCGGCCTCCGGCACACCGAGACGGGCGGCGGCGTCCTTGATCAGGGTCAGGTCGCTGTCGTCGGCGTAGACGTTGGTGCGCTTCAAGGCCATACCTCAAAGGTACAGGATATGTACCTCGGAGGTATGGCCGTCGAGGCTTACAGCACCGGCAAGTTCTTCCGCAGCTCGAACGCCGTCACCTCGGACCGGTACTCCTCCCACTCCTGCCGCTTGTTGCGCAGGAAGTGGCGGCGGCCCGGGGTGACCTCTCTCGATCGACGTCAGTGCAGCGCTGACCTGCGATCGAATGGCCGTCATTGGTCGTTGTTGGTCACCGTGGGCCACCCTTTGACGGCCCACAGACGGCCCAGCCTGCACCACGATCCGCGACTCCTTCGCCCCAAACGCGATCAGCCCCCTTGCGGCCTTGGTTTCGGCTAACCGACCCGCTCATTCGGCTCCGGCACTGTCCACTACCGTCCGCGATAGTCTCAGGGCGGCTGCTCCGTTTGGCCCCCGAGTGTCCACCGATCATGCCGTGTCTGGGCTGGTAGCGGACTTGCCACGGGGAACAGGTGCTTAACCGATCGTGGTGGTGCGCTGTCGTCGGCGAGCAATTGCATGATCCTCGCGGTGCAGAGACCTGACAGCGCATGCCCCGGCGCGTCCGCCAGGCGTTTGGCGCGGCAACTGAGCATGTCTGGGGTCCATGTCAGTGCCAGCCTGCATGATGTTCCTATGGCAACCGCTGACGAGCCGCCGGGGTCCTGGCGTAGCTCTTCTGCGGCTGGGACACGGAGACTTCTCCGCAGATAGGAGCGAAGGTGGAGCGTGAGAGGGTCGCTGAGCTTCATTACATTACCCCCATTTCTAATCTTGCCTCCATAGGAACGCATGGTCTGTTGAGCCACCGCGCTGCGGAGGCTGTAGACCACATATCGGTCGCCCTACCTGATGTACAGGACCGGCGTGCACGCAAAGTTGTTCCGAATGGCGGCCCCCTGCACTCTTACGCAAACCTGTACTTCGATGCACGCAATCCGATGATGTACTACTTGACTCGACACGGACATGACGACCTGATTGTCATGAGAGTTGCGCCTACTGTTTTGGATATTTCGGGTGCCATTGTAACGGATGGGAATGCGGCCGCAGATACGACCCGATTCCTTGCGTCGCCATCAGGTTTGTCATTCCTGGAAGCCGAGCTTGTATATTCCGACAACTGGAATAGCAACGATTACTGGCAGTACGTCGAGCAGAAGCGTGCGCGGTGCGCCGAAGCTTTGGTGCCCAATTCCGTATTGCCTAATTGCATCGTCGGCTGTTATACTTCGAATAACGAGCATGCGGAAATCTGCAAGGCTGCGCAACCTCATTGGAAGGTGGAGGTGAATAAACATGTCTACTTCCGCTAACAACGTACGGATCGTTCAAGGTGATTTGCTGAAATCTTCTATGCATGGACTCGTGAACACGGTCAACACTGTTGGGGTGATGGGCAAAGGGATTGCCCTTGCCTTCAAGAAGCGCTATCCGGACATGTTCGCGGACTATGTTCGCCGGTGCGACACGAAAGAAGTCCACCTAGGGCAACCGTACCCGTTTGAGGTTGATGAGCATGTGGTTATCAACTTCCCAACGAAAGCTCACTGGCGTAGCGTGAGCAAGCTCTCGGACATCGTCGACGGGCTCGAATACCTCAAGGCGAACTATCACGCGTGGGGCCTGCGTTCCATCGCCGTACCGCCCTTGGGCTGTGGCAATGGTCAGCTTGAATGGTCCGTAGTTGGCCCCATCCTGATCGGCCACCTTGCGCAGCTCGATATTCCTGTGGAGCTATACGCTCCGCATGGCGTTGACGTAGCCGGTGGTCAACTTAATCTCTGGGATGATGAACAGAGGGATGAGCCACAGAGGAGAATTGATCCTTCGCTCATTGCGCTGGTTGAAATCCTGCATCGCCTTGAAGATCAGCCGTATCGGTGGCCGGTTGGTCGTGTAATGCTTCAGAAGCTCGCATACTTCGCAACAGTGGCCGGGTTGCCGACTGGTTTCGAGTATGAACGAGCTAGCTTTGGTCCGTTCTCATCGCAATTGAAGCCAGCAATTGCGAAGCTTCAGAATAACGGTTTGCTCGAAGAGCGGCAACGCGGGAAGATGTTCGAGGTTCGTGTAGGCGACGCCTATGAGGCAGCTCGCAAGGATTTCACTCCTCAGATTGAGAAGTGGGATCAAGTCATTGATTCGACGTGCGACCTGGTCGCTCGATTCGACACGACGCAAGCAGAGATTGCGGCTACGGTGCATTATACGGCCTATCACCTCTACCGCAGGAATGGCGATCTTCCTACCGCCACAGAAGTTCTGAATGCGGTAGAGGCTTGGAAAGTTAGGCGCGTACCCCCGCTGAAGCGTGAAGACATTCTTCGTGCTATCGCTAGCCTCGCAACACGGCAATGGATTCGGGTGCTTCCTGATGAATCCATTCAGGAAGCTGCCGAGGAGCTAAGCCTTATTTAGAGGTGGCAGATACCGTGACGTTCAGCGGGGCATGAATCCGGGTTTCTGATCGGCGAGCGAGTGAAGCCGCAGGAGGTAGTCCTGCGCTCCGGGCTCAGAGCTGTAGCGCTGTCGTAACTCGGCAGCGAGTTCGCGGCTGGTCATGATCGGTGAAGACACCGACCTGCGGTTCCCTTCGAGGGCTCGCTCCCCCATCATGAGCGCCTGCTCCAAAGCGCCTCTTCAGTGAGCGGAGCATGGGGAGTCGAGGCCATGGGTCGATTTCAGGGGGCGTGGGAAGCTGGAGGCAGTGAAGCGCCACCAGGACGCCAGCAAAGTTAGAGAAGGGGAGGCCACGTGCCCCAAGGCAGTCCGCGAGGTACGTACCTGGTCATCGCTGATGCCCTACGACGGGAGATCCAAGAGGGTGAGAGTGCGGACGCCTTGCCCTCTGAGTCAGCGCTGATGAAGACGCACAACGTCTCCCGCAACACGATCCGCCGCGCGCTCAAGGCCCTCGAAGCCGACGGGGTCGTCGTACCTGCCCCGGGCATCGGTTGGCGTGTGGTTCGGGAGGGCGATCGTCGGTCGCTTTCCGAGCACATGGCAGACGTGATCAAAGAAGACTCCCTCGCGGTGGGGGACCCCTACCCGTCCGAAGCGAAGCTGTGCGAGCGGTTTGGGGTATCACGCACGGCCGTACGCCGTGTGCTCGCGCAGATGGAGGGAAACGGTCTGCTCGCCACGGTGCACGGCAAGGGCCGGACTGTGCTTGCTCTCCCGACGTCCGCCGGGCGGCCGTAGCCTTGGCCGACATGGGACTGACTGAGTGGGCGTACGGGCTCTCTGAATCGCTGCTTTCCGAACCGCTTCCGCGTCGGTGGACGCACTCCCTGGGGGTCGCCAAGCGCGCTCGATCCTTGGGGCCGATCCTCGGAGACGACGCGGACCTGTTGGAGGCTGCTGCGGTTCTGCATGACATCGGCTATTCGCCGTCCCTCGCGGTCACGGGATTCCATCCGCTTGACGGCGCGCGGTTCCTACGCGACCAGGAGCACGCGGACGACCGCGTCGTTCGTCTTGTCGCTCACCACTCCTGCGCCTTGCTGGAAGCTGAGGAACGCGGACTCCGCCACGATCTAGAGACAGAGTTCAAGCTTGAGCGGCCTGACCTGGTCGACGCCTTGCTCTACTGCGACATGACGACGACGCCGGACGGCACGCAGACAACGCCGACCGACCGCCTTGACGAGATCGTGCAGCGGTACGGCCCCGACACGATCGTCGGACGGTTCATCCAGCGCGCGGCCCCCGAGATCCATGCCGCGTCCAAGCGGGTCGGTGACCGGATGAGCAAGGTCACGATCGGCGGTTAGCCGATGTACGGCTCTTGGCGCGCGTCGTCCAAGCCGTGCCTGATTCGCAGCATCATCGAAGGGTGAATGTCGAGTCCGTCAAGGTCCGCCGGTTCGATCCAGCGGACCTCTTTCGACTCGCTACTCGTACGCAGGGAGCCGCCGACGGGGTGGGCGCGGAAGCAGATGGAGAACTGCTGCCGGACCTCCCCGTCGTCGTACGCCAACACGTGCTGGGGGTCGGTGTAGAGCCCCACGATGTTGTCGATCTCCACATGGATGCCGGTCTCTTCCAGCACTTCGCGGACGACCGTGTCGCCGATGCGCTCGCCGATGTCGTGGCCCCCGCCGGGCAGTGCCCACAGGTCGTTGTCGGTCTTGTGGATGAGCAACAGGCGTCCCGAGTCGTCCCGCACCACCGCCGTCACCGAGGGGACGACGGAGTTGGCCTTGGGTGCGCTCGGGTCGCGGAAGTAGTCGATCCGGCTCATGAGTTCGTGCCTTCCCAATCGGCGGGTGAGGCGATCGGCCGCGCCGACTCCCACACCTTCTCAACGCTCTCAGCGTAGGCGTCGAAGAGTTCCCCGCCGGGGACGCGTCGCAGGTGAAGCACGGGGGCCATGTAGGCGCCGACTCCGTATAGGTGGCCGTTCGCGAGCATCTCGTCATCGGCTCGGTAGATCGAGTTGTAGAGCGTCGTACCGTGCAAGCGGAACTCGACTCCCGGCAGGCCGAAGAGCGGTCCGTAGTTGATGAGGGCGTTGCGGATCTTGCCTCCCATGGCCGCGCCGATCCCTTCGTCGTCCCCGCGCACGGCCACGGCCGGCGACGTGGGTTCACCCAGCATGAAGCGGATGGGTACCCCGTCGGCCGACTTCTCCTTGACGATGCGGTGGAACGTTGCGTCCTCGGTGAGCCAGAACCCGGAGTACACCAACAGGTCGAACTTCCGGGCTGCTTGGGCGTAGAGGTCGGTCCAGAGAGTTTGCGGTACTACGGACCGGTGGGGGTACAGCCTTGCCAACTCCGCGTTGCCGGACGCCGTCACCTCGGCTGACGTCCGTTCGTCCGGCCAGAGGTACGAGACTTCGCACTTGAGAAGCGAAGCCGTCGCGTACTGGAACCGGCGATACGGCTTGCGGGCCGGGTCGTTGATCCAGCGTTCGACGGTCTTCGCCGCGACTCCGAGCCGTTCGGCCACCTCATCGAGGGTCAGACCCAAGTCGACTATCGCGCCGCGTAGTCGTTCGTTCGCCACGTTCAACCTCCGCTTACCAGGGACGACTTGGTACGACTTCACGCTAGCCAAGAACTACCCGAGTCGTACAGGCGCGAAGTCGAACGTCGGTGCCGACGGCGCCAGTCTGTAGGTACATCGAGCGCGAGGGACCGCGAACTCCAACTCAGCCGAAGGGCTTGACGGGGTGAACCTCTCTCTGCATGATGAGGAACACGTAATACATGTTTCTCTTGTTCGGGCCGCTTCCACGCACCGAACGAGCGCGCACAAAGGGCCCCGCGAGGGGTCATGAGGCCCCGCTTCGGCGGGGGCGAGGGACCCGGGACCCTTGGCATTCCCGGAGGGCTTAGAGACCGAAAGGTCACGTCTCCATACGCCTGAAACGGGAGCTCGTGTTCCCGAAGGAGACCTGTTCACGTCGCTTCCACGCAGGGGGCTCGATGCACAACGAACGAAGAACTTGGGCGCCGCCGCGCGGGACCGGCCGGCGGTGCCAGTAGTCATCCCTGGTCGGTGAGCGGAACGTGCGCTCACGGCCGATCCGGTCCACCGCTTCAACCCGCTATCGCAGTGTCCATCGCTGCGTCGGTTGCCTCTCCTGCCCGTGCGGCCCGCGCTTCGGCGTGCTGGCCGTACGGGCGGGTGGGGGGAGCCGGGCAATCCGACTCCATCTGTTGTGAGAGGACAACACCGGATGTTCAAGAAGCGCCACGGATTCGTCATCGTGCCGGCCGGCCGGGGCAGGGTTCGGTACTCCTGTTCCTGCGGCGCCGAGGGCTGGACGAGCAAGAGTTCCCGCTCCGCCTACCTGATGGGCAAGGAGCACGTGGCCAAAGCCGAAGCCCGCGCCAAGCGCAAGTAGCACCGCCGCGCAGACCGGCCCCACCCCGAAGACAACGGCGCGCACCCCCGGAGCTGGAACTCCGGGGGTGCTGTTCGAGCCGTTCAACCCTGGAAGGAACCACGGCCCGATGAACACCATTGTGACCGTTGCGGACGCCGTCACGGCGTTCGCGGACTGGACCGAACCGACCGCCGCCGAACTCGACGCCATCGAGCGGGAGATGCCCGTCATCCTCGCGGACGTCGACCTGTTGGACGCGTACATCGTGACCCTGGACCGCACGCCGACCGAGCTGGACGACCGGCGCATCCGCCGGGCCCGCAACCGGGCGCTCGCCGCACGCGTCGCACTGGCCAACCACACCACCGGCACGACGCTGCCGGGCGGTGCCGCATGAGCGACGCGCTGAAGGCCGTTGAGGCCGCGCACGCCGAGGTCAAGGCGGAGATCACGCGCACGGACACCAAGACGGGCCTGTTGCTGGCGTTCGTCGGTGCGGTGCTGGCTGGTGTGTGGACGGTCGCCAAGGACGCCCCCCTCACCCTCCCCGCCTGGATCGTCGGCGGGTTCGGCGTCACGGCGCTGGTCGGTGCGGCGGGCCTGCTGCTGCGGTCGACGCGCCCGAACCTGAAGGGCCGTCACGGGTTCCCGCTGTGGGCGACTCTGACCGGTGAAGAGATCGCCACCGCGCTCGCCGCCCGGGACATGGCGGCGGACGTCGCCGGGCTGTCGCGGCTGGCGGTCGTGAAGTTCACGTGCCTGCGCCGCGCGGTCGACGTCACCCTCGCCGGGTGCGCGCTGCTGATCGTGGCGGGCGTCCTCGCCGGGATCGGGGGCGCGCTGTGAACACCACGGACATACGGCTCGCCTCGCTCCCCGAACCGGTGGGCGCGCTGCTGCGGGCGGTCCATGACGCGCTGGACATCCCCCTGCCGGAGGTGACCGACGCGGACGAACGCGCGCACGCGTCGCTGATGCGGCGGCGTGCGGCGGACGCGCGGATCATCCTCGCGTTCGTCCTCGACGAGGGTCACGAGGTGGCCAACGCCACCGGGACGCTGCGTGCCTGGACGGCCCGGCGCCCGGTCACCTACACCCCCTGGAACGACCACACCGACACCCCCACGGTCGACGGAGGCGCGGTATGAGTGAGGTTCTGTTCGCCGCTGCGGCCGGTCTGCCGCTGGCGGCCGGCTGGTCGGTGCACGCCCTGTTGCTGGGCCGCCGGATCGAGGCGGCACGGCGTGACCCGCTGACCGGGCTATGGACGCGCGACGCGTTCGAGGACCGCGCCGCCTCGCTGCTGGACAAGCGCGGGGAGCGGGCGGTTCTCCTGCTTGACCTGGACTGGTTCAAGCAGATCAACGACACCCACGGGCATGCGGCCGGTGACGCGGTGATCCGCGCGACCGGGATGCGGCTGGGGGCGTGGGCCGCCGGGCACGGCGGGGTCGCGGGACGACTGGGCGGGGACGAGTTCGCCGCCGTCGTCGACGCCGGCGAGGGGCTGGGCGGCCGGGTGCTGGAGCTGTTCGGCAGCATCGAGCGGCCGGTCCTGTCCCAGGGCCGCTCCGTCGACGTGTCCGTGTCGGTCGGCGTCGCCCAACACCCGGGCCGTGGCGGGGACTTGTCCGCGCTGCTGCGGATCGCCGATGAGCGGATGTACATGGTCAAGCGGGAGGGCGGGGGCGCGAATATGGCCCCCGACGGCGCGACGATGCCCGTGCTGCCGACCGTCCACGGCCGTCGCTTCGGCCGGCCCGGGACCACCGGCAGGGAGGGCGTCCGATGAAGGCCCGTACAGGACTGCCGGCCGTCGCCATGACGGCCGTGTCCATGGTCCTGACCCTAGCCGTGGTGGTGATGTGGCTGGGGTCGGCGATGCCGTGGCCGGTCGCGCTGGTCGTCGGTGCAGGGATCGACGGTGGCTGGCTGGCGACCCTCGCCTACGAACGCCGTCTCGCCGCGCAGGGTGACCACAACCGTGCGGTGACCGGCGTCGGGTGGGGGTTCGGGCTGGTCGCGACCGGGGTCCTGGTCGCGCACGCGCTCACCTCCGAGTCGTACGCCGGCGCGTGGCTGGCGGTCGCGTGGCTGCCGGTCGGCGCGAAGCTGCTGTGGCTGGTCCACGGGCTGTGGGAGCGCACCGCCCTCACCCCCGCCGCACTGGACGCGATCGCCGGTATCCGGCAGGAAGCCCGCGACGAAGCCGCCGTGGCACGCGCCCGCCTGCGGGCCGAAGCGTCCACCGAGGAGACCCGCCTTGAGGCCGTGACGCAGGCAGGGTCACGCGTCGCACGCGTACAGGCCCGCACCGCCGGGACGCTCGCCGGGGCGTGGTCGACGCTGGAGACGGCCCGCAAGGGCGAGGGCACCGGCAGGGCGCTGACCAGCGTGACGACCCCCGTCACACCCGGCGTCACACCCCGCTGGGAACTCCCCGTCTGGGGGCCCACCGACCCGGTTCCGGCCCTGGAAGCGGGCCCCGGGCTGACGGACGACGCGCTCGACGCTCTGGTCGACGCGATCCGGCTCAGCGAGACCCCCGCGCTCTCCTACCGCGAGATGGCCGCACGCTTCCGCGCCGCCGGGCACTCCGCTTCCGAAGTCCGCCTGCGCGCGGCCTGGAAACGCGTCGCCTGACACCCCCGACACCTCCAACTCTGTTTCCCTGAGGGGGATTTGAATCATGGGTAAGCCCGACACCCGTCGTGTGGACCGTGCGCTGAGCGAGGCCACGACGAAGCTGGAAGCCGTGCGTGAGCGCGAGCTGTGGCCGTTGGACGGCCGGGAGAAGCGTGCGATCGTCGCCGCGATGGCCGGCGGCTCGTACCGGGTCCTGCGGGGCCGTGACACCAACCGCGCGGACCGCCGGCTGGAGAAGGAGTGGGCGGCTGCCGAACACCGGCTGACCGCCGAGATCTTCGCGCTGGAGAAGGAGCGGGAGCGGATCGTGGGCGAGGCCGCCGCCGCGAAAGCCGTCAAGAAGTCGTCCGGCTGGTGGTGACCATGCCCGCCGCACTTCCGGCAGGCCGGTGCGGTGCCGCACACCCCGACGACCCCACCCCGTGCGGCGGACCCGCCGCCGTGACAATCGCCGACTCCCACGGGGCGGTCGTCGGCGGGTGCGAGCATCACGCCGCCCGGATGCTCGCCTCCCTCGACGGCGCCCGCGTCGCCCCGCTCCCGGCCGGTCCGGCGGGTGCGGCGGTCCGGGTGTTCACCGCCGCCGACACCCTCCGGCCGTTCTGCTGGATCGACGGCCCCCTCACCCTTCCCTCGCAGCTCAGCCGCGCGGAGAACCGCGACCGCGACCGCCGCTGAACCTCTCCGCCGCCCCCGCCGTCTCGCCCGTGTCGTGTCCGGGCGGGCGGGGGTGGCCTCTTCCCTCCCTCGCCGTTCCTTCCCCTCCAGCCTTGCTGCCGGGGGGAGTTGAGGAGTTTCCCCTGTCATGTCCGAGAGCGTCGTACGACTGATCAAAGACCCCACCCCGCCCGCCGACACCCCCACCCCCGCCGCGTCCGCCGACGCCGGCGGGCCGGTCCTGACCCTCGTTACCGTCCCCGCACCCGCGTCGGCGCCGGCGTCGGGTGGGGAGGCGGTGGACCGGGCGGACAACCCCCTCGCGGACTGGCTGACCGTCCCCGACAGCCCCCTCCTGCCCGTGTGGGCGCGCTCCACGGCGTCGGTTACGGCGAACGCCCGCGCGTTCGGACGCCTCACCTGGTGGCACACCCGCTACCACGGCTTCCGCACCCCGAAATACCTGGTCAAGACCATGCTGCTGGCGGCGCGCGGCTTCTACCGGGCCGGGACCGGCCTGTGGCCCACCCTGTCCGCGCAGGACCACACCGCCACCGTCCGCGCGCTGCGGGCGCAGGTGAAAGCGCGCCCCGAGGACGTCGACCTCGCCACCCGCCTTCAGATGGCCCACTACGCCCGCACCCAGACCCGCAGGTGGCGCTTCGGCGCGGCGGCCGGTGCGGTCGCCGCCGCAGCGACCGGGATCGTGCTCGCCCCGCCGCTGCTCCAGATCGGTGCGGCGGCGGCCGTCATGGCGCCCCTGGCCTACCTCGGGCGCGGCAAGGAGACCCGCCTGCTCGATCAGGCGGCGCCGCCGCTGAAGGTGGACATGTCCGCGCAGCAGCTCAACGACGCGCTCCGCGCCGCCGGCCTCCTCAAAAGCGGCAGCGGCAAGGACGACAAGGACCTTCCGCGCGTGGCGTGCACGATGGGCCCGGTCCGCGACGGACGCGGCTGGGCCGTGATCTTCGACCTCCCGCGCGGCGGCGGCAAGACCGCCTCCGACGTCCTCGCCAAACGCGAGGTCATCGCGCAGGAACTCGGGGTCGACGAGATCCAGGTCATCATGTCCCGCGTCCGCGCCGCCAAGGGAGGCAACGCCGGCCGCGTCTCGATGTGGGTCGCCGACGACGACCCCTACCTCGGCACCCCGAACCCCTCCCCGCTGGAGAAGGCGGAGAAGTTCTCGATCTGGGAGCCGGTCCCCTTCGGGCAGGACGCGCGCGGCAACCGCATCGACGTCCCCGTCATGTGGCAGTCGATGTTCTTCGGCGGACTCCCCCGACGCGGCAAGACGTTCACACAGCGCCTGCTGACGGCGGCCGGTCTGCTGGACGCCTACGTGCGGCACTACGTCGCGGACGGCAAGGGCGGCGCCGACTGGATGCCCATGAAAGCCGTCGCCCACCGCCTCGTCATGGGCGCCGAGGACGACGCGATCGAAGCCCTCAAGGCCATGCTCCGCGAGCTGCTGGGGGAGATGGAGCGCCGGTTCGCGCTGCTGAGGGACCTCCCGACGTCGGTGTGCCCAGAGGGCAAACTCACCCCCGACATCATGGTCAAGTACAACCTGCCCGTCATCTTCGTCACCATCGACGAGTTGCAGGAGTACTTCACCGCGATGGAACGCGAGGACCGCGAACAGGTCATCAACGACCTCTGCCGCGTCGCCCGACGCGGCCCGGCCGCCGGGTTCATCTGCAACTTCGCCTCCCAGCGCCCCGACGCCGAATCCGTCCCCTCGAAGCTGCGGGAGATCATCACCATCCGCTACTCGACCCAGGTCGTCGACCGCACGTCGTCAGACATGGTGCTGGGCAAGGGCAAGGCCGCACAGGGCGCCGACGCGTCCGTCCTCTCCGAGGACCACAAGGGCGTGGGTGTGCTGGTCACCGGCCCCGCCTCGTACGTCACCGTGCGCGCCGACTACCTCGACGGCCCCGCGTTCGCCGCCCTCTGCCGCAAGGGCCGTGCCCTGCGCGAGGCGGCCGGGCAGCTCACCGGCGACGCGGCCGGGGACGTCACCGCCGCCGCCGACGCCGCCGGCCTCACCGTCGCGGCGATCGTCTCCGACGCGCTGGAGGTCATGCGGCACTCTCCGCGCATGTTCACCACCGACCTCCTCTCCGGACTCGTCAACCTCGACGAAGACGTCTACGGCGACTTCAACGCCGAACGCCTCGCCGCAGAGTTGGAGGCGGCCGGTGTGAAGCGCACCAGCAAGCAGGTGAAGATCAGCGGCGCCAACGCCGCCGGCTACCAACGCCGCGACATCGAGGCCGCCGTCCCCGCCGAGATCCTCCTCAGCACCGGCCGGTAAAGCCCCTCCCCCCTACCCGGACCCTGCCCGGCACCCCCGCTACCCCGCCCGCCGCCGTGATCTACGGGCGGGGTCCGGTAGCGGGGGCCCATTACCCCGGTCATGGGGTGGGTAGAGGGGTCTGACCTGCGAGGTAAGGCAGGTAGAGGGGGGCGTACGGCCCCCTGATCAACCCCTGTGTACGGCTCTTTCGGCGGGGTGTCCCGCCCGCCCACGATCCAGAACCGAGGTTCCCGTCATGCTGCCCGACACCACCCCCACCACCGGCCCGGCCGGCGCCGCGCTGAGCGAGGCCGCCGCTGAAGCCGAGGCCGCACGGATCATCGCCGACGCCTACCGCCCCACCCCCACCCTGCCCTCCGCCTACCGCGACACCAGCCCCCTCCCCGCCCACGGCGACACCCCGCCCGTCCCCCAGCCCGGCATCCCCCCGATGTCCCAGCGCGCGGTGGACGCGTCCCGGCTCATCCTCACCACCGGCCTCGCCACCGTCCCGCCCGGCCTGATCGCCATCGGCATCCTGATCGCCTCCCGGCAGGCCGACCCCACCGTCATCGGCATGATCTGCGCCGCCCCCGCCGCCGTCGCCGTACCCGTCCTCGCCCTCGCCCGCCTCCTCACCCGCGCCGCCGAAGCCGCCCCGGACACACACCACCACCACTACCAGGGGCCCGTCCACCAGGAGTCGACCACCACCCACACCCGGGCCGTGTTCGCCCGCACCCACAACGACAACCGCCACTGACCACAAGGACCGACCCATGTTCGAGATCCGCGTCATCTGTGACCCCGACGACACCGACCGCGTCACCGCCGCACTGGCCGACGCCTTCGCCCTCAATTCCGTCCGCGACTACGCCACCCGCGACGGCAAGGAGCGGCGCCTGTACATCACCGCCGGCCACAGCGCCCTCCGCTCCACCCTCAGCGACGACCTCATCGAGCACCGGCGCGCGCAGAGCCACCCGGCCTACACCGGCGCCCCCGGCCTGCGCGAAGAGACGGAATGGCTGATCTCCCAGGCCAACACCGGCCGCTCCGACCGGGAATGGTGGCTGCGCCGCGCCGCCCTCGACGACCGCTTCCACCCCGGCGGACAGGCCGACTACGTCGCCCGCGCTCTCATCGCCCTGGACGGCGCCACCGAGACGGACAACCCCCGCGACTACGTCCGAGAGCAGTACGGCAAATGGCGCGAGCACTACGCCATCTGGCGCGACCGGGAAGGCCGACACCTGTGATCCGACTCCGCATCAAGGTCGTCCACTGGCCGCGCCGCACGCTGGTCCTGACCGACACCCCCCGCCCCGACTGCCCGGTCTGCGAGGGACTGGGCGGCATCGAACACCACTACCTCGACCACGCCGGCGAGTACGGCGGAAGCGACTGGGAACCCTGCGGCTGCTGGAACGAACACCGCCGCTACCGCCTGATCCCCCTGCCCGACCAGCCCCGCCGGTGGCGCCGCCTCACCGTCGACCGCGACCCGTGGGGACCCGCCGGCTACAGCGACGAACCCCCCTTCTAGATACGCCAAGAGCGGCCCCTCATTCCGCCAAGAACCGGGGCCGCTCTTGCCAACCAGCCCACTACAGACCTGTTGGAGGTCACCCAGCATGACCCAACCGACCCCCCTCCCGCGAGCCCCCCACGCGGCCACCCCTCTGCGCACCGCCCTCGCCCTCGCAGCGGCCGGCACCCCGGTGCTGCCCCTGCGCGCGGGAAAGGTCCCGTTCGGCAACTGCCGCATCTGCGCGGGCACCCCGCCCCGCTGCGGCGGACGGCCGAACATGAAGACGCCGGGCCCCTGCACATGCCCGGCGCCGTGCCACGCATGGGCCGCCGCCACCACCGACCCGCACACCCTCACCTCCCCCGCGTGGGCATCGGCGTGGCGTGAGGCGGCAGCCGTCGCCTACCACCCCGGCGGCGCCGGACTCACCGTCGTCGACCTCGACGACCAGGCCGCCGTCACCTGGGCGCACGCCACCCTCCCCGCGACCCGGACCGTGGTGACGACGCGGGGTGAGCACTGGATCTACCAGGGCGTCATGCCGTCGTCGAACGGCGTCCGGCCTGGTATCGACGTCAAGTCCGTGATGCAGTACGCCCGCTGGCTGGGTCCCGGCACCGGCCGCACAGCCGAACTCCCCGAGTCCGTGCGCGCCCTGGTCGTGAGGGAAGACACCACCCCCGCCCGCAGGGAGGTGGCCTCTTCCCTCACCGGCCGCACCCCGTGGAGCCGCCCGGTGGCCACCGGATGCCGCCACACCGACCGCTACGTCCGCACCGGACTCGAACGCGGCCTCACCCTCGTACGGACCCGGACCGAGTCCGGCGCCGCCTCGCAGGCGTTCGGCGTCGCCCGCTTCCTCGCCGCCCAGCACACCGCATGCCCCGGCCCCTGCGGACTCGCAGCAATCGGCGAGGAGATCGTGACCGCCGCCGTCACCGTCGGCGTCCCCGAGGACTACGCCCGCCGCGCGGTCACCAACGGCCTTGAGACGCCCGGGGAGCACGCGGCATGAACAAAGCATCACGAAACCCCGCGAACGGCCCTCAGGGCGCCGTACAGCGTCCGCCCAGCCCGGCCGTAGGCGAACCGGCGAACGCCGCCCGCAAGGGCGTCCCTTCAGCTCTTCGCCCGGACGCGCGGACCGGAGACGGCCGCCACCCCGTCGCGTGGCTGACCATCACCGCCTCGCGCGGCGCGTTCCCCACCGCCACCTCCACCTGCGCGTGCGGACGCGACCGCAGCGCCGTCGGCCACGGCAAGGTGCACGCCCTGATCGCCGACCACACCGCCCACCGCGAGGTCTGCCCCCTCCGTACCCCCCAGGAAGGGAGGGCCGCAGCGTGATGGACACCCGCCCCGACAACGACCCGAGCGAGGAACTCCCGCCGCCGTCCAACCCCCTGGCCGTCGCTCGCCGTCTCCTGCCGGACTGGCAGAGCGAGAACGGACAGTTGGTATGTCGACGCTGGCGCGCGTCCTGGATGCGCTGGACGGGAACGTGCTGGCGCGAGATGGACGAAGCGCAGGTGCGTGCGGCCATGTACACCCGTCTCGAACACTCCGTCTACCTCGCCCCGACCAAGGAAGGGGAGTTCGAGGAACGCGACTGGGCGCCCACGAAACAGAAGATCGGCAACCTTCTCGACGCGTTGGGCGCCATCACCCTGCTGCCCACCGACACCGACGCCCCCAGCTGGATCGACGGAGGAGACGCGGCGGACGCCGGGCCGATGGTGGCGTGCGAGAACGGCCTTCTCAGGATCGAAGACCGTGCTCTGCTGCCGCACGGGCCCGGGTTCTTCAACCTGGTCTCCGTCCCCTTCGCCTACGACCCGGCCGCGAGCGCGCCGACGTGGGAACGCTTCCTGGAACAGATCTGGCCCGAGGACCCCGACGCCGTCGCCGCTCTTCAGGAGTGGTTCGGCTACGTCCTCTCCGGCCGGACCGACCAGCAGAAGATCCTGCTCATCGTCGGTCCGTCCCGCTCCGGCAAGGGCACCATCGCCCGCGTCCTCAAAGAGCTGGTCGGCAAAGAGAACCTCGCCGGACCCACCCTCGCCGGACTCGGCACGAACTTCGGCCTGTCCACGCTCATCGGCAAACCGCTCGCGGTCATCTCCGACGCCCGTCTGTCCGGCAACGACAACAGCCAGGTCGTCGAACGGCTGCTGACGATCTCCGGCGAGGACACCATCGACATCGACCGCAAGTACCGCGCGGTGTGGACCGGCAAGCTTCCGACCCGGCTGGTGATCCTCTCCAACGAGCTGCCGCACTTCGGCGACTCCTCCGGCGTGATCGCCCGCCGCTTCGTGCTGCTCAACATGCGGGTGTCGTGGCTGGGCAAGGAAGACCCCACCCTGTTCGACCGGCTCACCGCCGAGATGCCCGGCATCCTCAACTGGGCCCTGGAAGGACTCGCCCGACTCCAGCGCACCGGCCGGATCACCGAACCGGCATCCAGCCGCGAAGCGGTCACCACCATGCAGGACACCGCCTCGCCCACGTCCGCGTTCATCCGGGAACGCTGCACCACCGGCCCCACCTGCTCCGTGCCCGTGGACGCCCTGTGGACGGTCTGGCGGGAGTGGGCAGAGGACAACGGCGTACGCCCCGGCACCAAGCAGGTGTTCGGCCGCAACCTGCTCTCCGTCATCCCCCAGCTCAGCCGCTCCCGGCCTCGCGACGCGTACGGCCGACAGGTGGTCACCTACACCGGGATCACCCTCAACATGTCCGAACCACATTTGCCTGAGTCGCGACTCATCGCGTCTCAAGGCATCTCTGAGAGCCGCTGAGTGCCGATGAGTCGCGACTCAGGGGAATGTATTTGCAACTTGCGGAGGACTCAGTGAGCTCACCCGCCCCCGTCCGGACCGACCCCCGTGCCACCCTCCGGGGCGGCCTCCCCGACCGGTACCTCACCCCCGACGACATCGCCGAGATCTTCGAGGTACCTCTCGAAACCGTCTACCAGTGGCGCAAGAAGCGCACCGGCCCGCCCGGATTCCGCATCGGCAAGCACGTCCGCTACGACCCGGCCGACGTGCACGCCTACGTCACCGACCGCAAGCACGCCGACCAGGCCGCCGCCTGACACAGCTACACAGCAAACACCGGGGAGGGGCACACTGTGCCCCTCCCTTCCTCATGCCCAGAAGGGACCACGCCCCAGATGGCCGGCCACATCCAAGACCGCTGGTTCAAGACCGAGGAGAACCCCGACGGCAAAGAGGTGCGCGTCCGCACCGATCGCTACGGCACCGGCCTGCGCTACCGCGCCCGCTACGTCGGCCCCGACGGCACCGAGAAGTCCAAGAGCTTCCGCGATGGGCAAAAGCGCCTTGCTGAGAAATGGCTCTCGAAGATCGAGAGCGACATGGACAGTGGCAACTACGTCGACCCGAAAGCCAGTCGGACGACATTCCGGCAGTACGCCGAGAAGTGGCTGAAAACCCAGACCACCGACCTCACGACCCGAGAGACGGTCACCTCCTCAGTTCGCGGCCACGCGCTCCCCTATCTCGGGTCACGCCCCCTTGGTTCCTTCAAGCCCGAGCACATTCGCGACTGGCTCAGCGAGTTGGAGCGGGCCGTACCGGCGACGTCGTACCGGCGCGTGATCTACAACAACGTGTCGACCATCATCAACGCGGCCGTGGACGATGGCCACCTGGCCAAGAACCCGTGCCACGCGCAATCCGTACGCCCTCCCGCGCCGGGAACCGGCCGTGTGGTGCCGTGGACGACTGAACGGGTCTTCGGCGTCCGGGAGGCGCTTCCGGAGCGCTTTCGCGCGGCGGTCGACCTCGGAGCGGGATGCGGCCTGCGGCAAGGGGAGATCTTCGGACTCCCCGTCGATGAAATCGACTTCGAGTCCGGGTGGCTGCACATCGTGAATCAGGTCAAGGTGACGTCCGAGGGTCTCGTCTTCGGCCCGCCGAAGCGAGACAAGCTCCGTGACGTCCCCCTGCCCGACCGAGTGGCGGACGTCCTGAAGCTCCACATGAAGGAGTTCCCGCCGGTCTCAGTCACCCTGCCGTGGCTGCGGAAGGACGGCCGCCAGGTGACGCGCAAGCTGTTGTTCACCCGCCTCGATGGCGCGGGGGCGGTCCGGCGGACCGACTTCAACGACCGCGCTTGGAAGCCCGCCCTTGCCTCGGCCGGCGTGATACCGGAGCCGAAGCCGGGCGCGCGTCACCAGGCGGCCCGCGAACACGGGATGCACGCCCTGAGGCACTTCTACGCGTCGGTGCTGCTGCACGCCGGGGAGAACATCAAGGCGCTGAGCCACTACCTTGGGCACAACGATCCGGGGTTCACGCTGCGGGTGTACACGCACCTCATGCCGAGTAGCGACGCGCGGGCCCGGAACGCCGTGAACGACCTGTACGCGGCCCCCGATCCCGCGCCGGACGGCCCACAGACGGCCCACAGGCACTGAGACGACGTGGGGCCGACGGTCACAACCCATCGGCCCCACTCTCGTGTTCTGCGGGAAACCCGCCCTGACCTGCCCTTACAGCACCGGCAAGTTCTTCCGCAGCTCGAACGCCGTCACCTCGCTGCGGTACTCCTCCCACTCCTGCCGCTTGTTGCGCAGGAAGAAGTCGAAGACGTGCTCGCCGAGGGTCTCGGCGACGAGGTCGCTGCGTTCCATGAGGGTGAGGGCCTCGCCCAGGTTCTGGGGGAGGGGTTCGATGCCCATGGCGCGGCGTTCGGCGTCGGAGAGGGCCCAGACGTCGTCCTCGGCGCCTGCCGGGAGTTCGTAGCCTTCCTCCACGCCCTTGAGGCCGGCCGCGAGGAGGAGCGCGTACGCCAGGTACGGGTTGGCGCCGGAGTCCAGGGAGCGGACCTCGATGCGGGCGGAGCCGGTCTTGCCGGGCTTGTACATGGGGACGCGGACGAGGGCGGAGCGGTTGTTGTGGCCCCAGCAGATGTAGGAGGGGGCCTCACCGCCGGCGCCGGCCGTGCGCTCCGTACCGCCCCAGATCCGCTTGTAGCTGTTGACCCACTGGTTCGTGACGGCGGAGACCTCCGCGGCGTGCTTCAGCAGGCCCGCGATGAAGGAGCGGCCGACCTTGGAGAGCTGGTACTCGGAGCCGGACTCGTAGAACGCGTTGCGGTCGCCCTCGAAGAGGGAGAGGTGCGTGTGCATACCGGAACCGGGGTGTTCCGAGAACGGCTTCGGCATGAACGTCGCCTGCACGCCCTGCTCCAGCGCGACCTGCTTCATGACGAGGCGGAACGTCATGATGTTGTCGGCGGTGGAGAGCGCGTCGGCGTACCGGAGGTCGATCTCCTGCTGGCCCGGCGCGCCCTCGTGGTGCGAGAACTCGACCGAGATGCCCATGGACTCCAGCATGGTGATCGCCTGGCGGCGGAAGTCCATGCCGATGTTCTGGGGGGTGTGGTCGAAGTAGCCGGAGTTGTCGGCGGGGGTGGGACGGGAGCCGTCGAGGGGGCGGTCCTTCAGCAGGAAGAACTCGATCTCGGGGTGCGTGTAGAAGGTGAACCCGAGGTCGGAGGCGCGGGCGAGGGCGCGCTTGAGGACGTAGCGGGGGTCCGCGAAGGACGGGGAGCCGTCGGGCATGAGGATGTCGCAGAACATCCGGGCCGTGCCGGGGGCCTCCGCGCGCCAGGGCAGCACCTGGAAGGTGGACGGGTCGGGCTTGGCGATCATGTCCGACTCGTATACGCGGGCGAAGCCCTCGATGGCGGAGCCGTCGAAGCCGATGCCCTCGTCGAACGCCTGCTCAAGCTCGGCCGGGGCCACCGCCACGGACTTGAGGAAGCCCAGCACGTCCGTGAACCACAGACGTACGAACCGGATGTCGCGCTCCTCCAACGTCCGGAGCACGAACTCCTGCTGCTTGTCCATCTTCCGCTTCCCCATCCTTGCTGGTCAGGCCGCCGGCCCCTCGTCCCTTCGGGAGGCGGTCGGGCACCCGAGCATCACACCACAACACCGTTTCGTACGCGTTGCGGACCATGATCACCCATCTGGCCCCCGCCTGAACGCCTCACGTACGCCAGGTGTACCGCTGCCCCACCCATCTTGCCTGCTCGGACCGGCATCCGTAATGCCCGCCCCCGCCGACTTGCCGGAAGCCGCTCCCCATCCGCTCCCTCGACGGCCCAGAACGCCACATAGGACGCTTATCACACCGCCACTTCCGCGCCATCCGTCTCCTTGGCCATGACCTCTCTACACCACCCCCCGCCTCCCGCATTACGATCAGCCCACTCGAACGCCTCGAACACCCCCCACCGCCCACGCCCCGGAGAAGGACACAGACCCATGGGTTCCGCTAACAAGACCGGCAGTGCCGAGCGCAAGGCGCGAATAGAGGAGATGCGGCGGGCCGAGAAGGCCAGGGAGCGGCGCAACCGGCTGCTGATCATCGTCGGCAGTGTCGTGGCCGTCGCCGGTCTCGTCGCCGGCGGTGTCTTCGTGATCGAGAAGAACAAGGACGACAACGACGCCAAGGCGGTCGCGGACGCGAAGTCCTCGGGGAAGTTCGAGGTCGGGTCGGACGGCGTCAAGACCTGGAAGGGCACGCTGGGCCGGACCCACGTGACCAAGAAGGTGACGTACCCGACCGTGCCCCCGGTCGGCGGGGATCACGCCGCGGTGTGGATGAACTGCAACGGCGACGTCTACTCCAAGGCCGTGAACGACATGAACGCCGTGCACTCGCTGGAGCACGGCGCGGTGTGGGTGACGTACAACGCGAAGGCCGCGAAGGCCGACGTCGACGCGCTGGCCGAGAAGGTCAAGAAGACGCCGTACACGCTGATGAGCCCGGACGACAAGCAGGCCGACCCGATCATGCTGACGGCGTGGGGCCACCAGCGGACGGTGACGGCGGCGAGCGACCCGAACGTCGACAAGTTCTTCGAGAAGTACGTGCAGGGCGAGCAGACCCCGGAGCCGGGCGCGGCGTGCACGGGCGGGCTGGCGCAGTGAGGCTCGCACCCCTCCTCACCGGCGCGGCGGTGACCGCGCTGCTGGCGGCCGGCGGCATCGCGTACGCGGTGACACAGGACGACGGCTCCGGTACGACGCTGTCGGTCCCCGCGGCCGACTCCGCCGACGCCGGTTTCGCCCGGGACATGGCCGTCCATCACCAGCAGGCCGTGGAGATGTCGTACATCGTGCGGGACCGCACGGACGACGAGGAGGTCCGCAGGCTGGCCTACGACATCGCGCAGACGCAGGCCAACCAGCGGGGCATGCTGATCGGCTGGCTGGACCTGTGGGGGCTGCCCAAGGTGTCCTCCCAGGCGCCGATGACCTGGATGGGCATGGGCGACATGGCGGAGGCGAAGGACGGCTCGCTGATGCCCGGCATGGCCACCAACACCGAGCTGGACAAGCTGCGTTCGCTCAGCGGCAAGCAGGCCGAGGTGTTCTTCCTCCAGCTGATGACCGACCACCACAAGGGCGGGGTGCACATGGCGCAGGGGTGCGTCTCCAAGTGCACGGTCGAGGTGGAGAAGCGGCTCGCCCAGGGGATGGTCGCGGCGCAGGAGTCGGAGATCGGGCTGATGGCGGACATGCTCAAGGCGCGGGGGGCGGCGGCAAGGCCGTAGGGTTTTCCCTACAGTTCACGTACGAACCAGCCGAATTCACCCAAGACACACCCCACTTGGGCTCCTCTTAACCTGCGCATTCCCCTGGCATGAACGGTTCATAGCGAGAGTGGCGGCTCCGGGTGACCCACCCGACCCACCCGTGACGAACCACGAAACAGGGGGTCTCATGAGATCCAACCGTGCCGCGCTGCGCACCGGAGTGAGCCTGGCGGCGACGCTGCCCATGGTCGCCGGCGCACTGGCGCTCGGCATACCCGCGGCCCACGCCGCGGACACCCCGGCCCGCTCCACGCTGGCCGGGACCAAGCCGGCGTGGGCGACCGCGCAGGCGGACAAGGGCGCGACCGCGGACAGTGCCGCGGTCAACGCCCGGGTCTACCTCGCGGGGCGCGACGCCAAGGGCCTCGCCGCCCTCGCGAAGGCCGTCTCCGACCCGAACTCGGCCGCGTACGGCACCTACTTGACGGCCCAGCAGGCGCAGTCCCGCTTCGGCGCGACCCAGGCTCAGGTGGCCGCGGTTCAGGCGTGGCTGACCAAGGCCGGCCTCCAGGTCACCGGCACGACGCAGCACTACGTGTCGGTCCGCGGCGATGTCGCCTCCGCGGAGAAGGCGTTCGGCACCCAGCTGCACAACTACGCGAAGAGCGGCCACACTTACCGCGCCCCCGCCAAGGCGGCCACCGTCCCGGCGAGCCTGAACGACGCCGTCCTGACCGTCACCGGTCTCGACAACGCCCCGCACCGGGCCGACGCCAAGGACCAACTCCCGGCCCCGGCGGCGGTGTTCAAGAACGCCGGCCCGTTCTCCTCGTACTACGGCTCCAACACGGCCTCGACGCTGCCCACCGCGTACGGCTCGAAGATCCCGTACGCCGTGCAGGGCTACACCGGCAAGCAGCTGCGTGCCGCGTACGGCGCCGGCAAGTACACCGGCAAGGGCGTGCGCGTCGCCATCACCGACGCCTTCGCCTCCCCGACGATCGCCTTCGACGCCGCGACCTACGCCAAGGCGCACGGCGACGCGAAGTGGAAGTCGGGCCAGCTCACGCAGGTGCTGCCGAAGACGTACACGCAGACCACCGAATGCGACGCGTCCGGCTGGTACGGCGAGGAGACCCTCGACGTCGAGGCCGTGCACGCGGTCGCGCCGGACGCGGGAGTGACGTACGTCGGCGCGGCCTCCTGCAACGACGACGACCTGCTCGACGCCCTCAACAAGGTCGTCGACAACCACCTGGCCGACATCGTCTCCAACTCGTGGGGAGACATCGAGGCCAACCAGACGCCCGATCTGGCGGCGGCCTACGACCAGACGTTCCAGTTCGGCGCGGTCGAGGGCATCGGCTTCTACTTCTCCTCCGGTGACGACGGCGACGAGGTCGCCAACACCGGCACCAAGCAGGTCGACACCCCGGCCAACTCGGCGTGGGTGACGGCGGTCGGCGGTACCTCGCTGGCCGTCGGCAAGGGCGACTCGTACCTGTGGGAGACCGGCTGGGGCACCCAGAAGGCGGTTCTCGCGGCGGACGGCAAGAGCTGGACCGGCTTCCCCGGCCCGTTCACCTCCGGCGCGGGCGGCGGCACGAGCAAGACCGTCGCCGAGCCCTTCTACCAGAAGGGGGTCGTGCCGAACGCGCTCGCCCAGGCCAACAGCGCCGCCGGCAACCGCGTCGTCCCGGACATCGCGGCGATCGCCGACCCGAACACCGGCTTCAAGGTCGGCCAGACCCAGACCTTCCCGGACGGCTCGCAGCAGTACAGCGAGTACCGCATCGGCGGCACCTCGCTCGCCGCGCCGGTCATCGCCGCCGTCCAGGCGCTCGCCCAGCAGGCGCGCGGCGGCAAGGCGATCGGCTTCGCGAACCCGCAGATCTACGCGAAGTACGGCACGAAGGTCTTCCACGACGTCACCGACAACCCGACCGGCTCGGGTCTCGCGGTCGCCCGTCTCGACTTCGTCAACGGCTACGACGCGACCGGCGGCGTCACGACGTCCGTGCGCAGCCTCGGCAAGGACAGCTCGCTGTCGGCCGTGAAGGGCTACGACGACGTGACCGGCGTGGGCAGCCCGGCCAAGGGCTACGTCGAGTCGTATCGCGGCAAGCACTGATCTCGCGGAGAGCGGGCGCCCCTTCCTTCACGGAGGGGGTGCCCGCTTTCCCTTTGTCCGGGACCTCGATGAACAGGCAGGGACGGTCACCGCGGCGAGCGGTTCCGCCGCTCGCCGCGGTGTGCCAGGTGATGGATGACGAATCCCGCGGCGAACAGCAGGACGCCGCCCGCGAGGAACGGCACGGGGGTGTACTCGTCGGTGCAGGTGCTGCCGCCCGGCACCTCGTGGCACACGTTCCCGGGGCCGCCCCGGTTGAGGTAGGCGAGGTAGAAGAGGAGGAGGGCCAGACCCGTAATACTTCCGGCGGAGGCGTCTCGGGGGCCCTTGCGGAGGAGGAGGACGGCTCCGACGGCCGCCGCGACCAGCAGTACCGGCCCGATCGAGAGGATCGCGGCCACGCCGGTCGCCGCGCACGCGCCCACCGCGGCCCAGGCGAGGAACCAGCCCCGGTCCGTAGTCCTGTTCCTGAACGTCATACGCCCATTGGAGGCGCGGACATGACATGCCGACAAGGGACTTCGGGGGGCCATTGCCCTCTCATGGGGTGCCTTTGCCCGGCGGCGCGTGAGGTGGTGTGTGAGGCGGCACATGAGGCGGCACGTGAGGTGGCCGACACCCCATCGCGTCGCTCTGACGATTACACTGGAGGGCGTGCCTCAACTTCGTCTCGCCCTGAACCAGATCGACTCCCGTGTCGGTGACCTGACCGGCAACACCGAGGCGGTCCTCCGCTGGACCCGGCACTCCGCCGAGCAGGGGGCGCATCTCGTGGCGTTCCCCGAGATGGTGCTGACCGGCTATCCCGTCGAGGACCTCGCCCTGCGTTCCTCCTTCGTGGAGGCGTCCCGTGCGGCTCTGCGCTCGCTCGCCGTGCGCCTCGCCGAGGAGGGGTTCGGTGAACTCCCGGTCGTCGTCGGCTACTTGGACCGCTCCGATGCCGCGCAGCCGAGGTTCGGCCAGCCGGCGGGCGCCCCGCGCAACGCGGGCGCGGTGCTGTACGGGGGTGAGGTGGCGCTGTCGTACGCCAAGCACCACCTCCCCAACTACGGCGTCTTCGACGAGTTCCGCTACTTCGTCCCGGGCGACACGATGCCGGTGGTCCGGGTGCGCGGTGTCGATGTCGCGCTCGCGATCTGCGAGGACCTCTGGCAGGACGGCGGCCGGGTGCCGGCCGCGCGCTCGGCCGGGGCGGGGCTGCTGCTGTCGATCAACGCCTCGCCGTACGAGCGGGACAAGGACGACACCCGGCTCGAACTGGTCCGCAAGCGGGCGCAGGAGGCGGGTTGCACCACCGCCTACCTCGCGATGATGGGCGGCCAGGACGAGCTGGTCTTCGACGGGGACTCGATCGTGGTCGACGCGAGCGGGGAGGTCGTCGCGCGGGCGCCGCAGTTCTCCGAGGGCTGTGTGGTCCTCGACCTCGACCTGCCGGCCGCCTCGGACGACGCGCCCGAGGGCGTGGTCGACGACGGGCTGCGCATCGACCGCGTGGTCCTCTCGGGGGACCCCGTCGCCTCGTACGAGCGGGCGATGCCCGGTGCGTACGCCGAGCGGCTGGACGACGACGAGGAGGTCTACTCGGCGTTGGTGGTAGGTCTCAGGGCTTACGTCGAGAAGAACGGGTTCCGGTCCGTCCTGATCGGCCTCTCCGGCGGGATCGACTCCGCCCTCGTCGCGGCGATCGCCTGCGACGCGGTCGGCGCGGAGAACGTGTACGGCGTCTCGATGCCGTCCAAGTACTCCTCGGACCACTCCAAGGGGGACGCGGCGGAGCTGGCTCGGCGTACGGGGCTCAACTTCCGTACGGTGTCCATCGCGCCGATGTTCGACGCGTACATGGCCTCCACCGAGCTGACCGGTCTCGCCGAGGAGAACCTCCAGTCCCGCCTGCGCGGCACGCTCCTCATGGCGATCTCCAACCAGGAGGGCCACATCGTCCTCGCGCCCGGCAACAAGTCCGAGCTGGCGGTGGGGTATTCGACCCTCTACGGCGACTCGGTCGGCGCGTACGGGCCCATCAAGGACGTCTACAAGACCTCGATCTTCCGCCTGGCGGAATGGCGCAACCGGGCTGCCGCCGAGCGCGGCCAGACCCCGCCGATCCCAGAGAACTCGATCACCAAACCCCCGAGCGCGGAACTCCGCCCCGGCCAGGTCGACACGGACTCCCTCCCCGACTACCCCGTCCTCGACGCGATCCTCGAACGCTACGTGGACCGCGACCAGGGCGCCGACACGATCGTCGCCGCCGGCTACGACCGCGACCTCGTCGTCAAAACCCTCCGCATGGTCGACACCGCCGAATACAAGCGCCGCCAGTACCCCCCGGGCACGAAAATCTCCGCCAAGGGCTTCGGCAAGGACCGCCGCCTCCCGATCACGAACGGCTGGCGGGAGTCGGTGTAACTCGGCGGGGAGGGGGCGGGGGCTGAGCTGGAGGGCCGGGGGCCGGAAGGCCGGGGGGGGCCAGGGCCGGGGGCCGGGGCCAGGTAGCCGAGGCCGGGGGCCGGGGCCAGGTAGCCGAGGCAAGGGCCCGGTTCCGGGGAGCCGGAAGGCCGAAACCGCCGAGGGGCCGGAGCCGGGGGCCCGGGGCCGGAAGGCCGGGGACCGGCGAGCCGAGGTCGGGGGACCGGGGCCAGGGAGCCGAGGCTAGGTCCCGAGGCCGGAGCCGGGGCCAGGTCCCGAGGCCTGAGCCGGAGAGCCGAGGCCAGGCCCGGGGCCCGGGCCCTGGGCCAGGGAGCCGGAAGGCCGGAGCCGAGGGCCGGAAAGCCGAGGCCGGGGCCGGGCGGCCAGAGCCGGGGAGCCGGGAGCCGGATGGCCGAGGGACGGGCAGCAGGAGCACCTGGCCGTCCACCCCCACCCTCGCGACAACCACCCGCACAACGCAGCCCGCCGACGGGGGACGATCGGCGGGCTGCGTTGCGGTGCCGGAAATGGCTCAGGGGTGAACGGCGCCGCGCTGAGGCGATCAGCGGGCTGGCGGGCTGGCGGGCTGGCGGGCTGGCGGGCTGGCGGGCTGGCGGGCTGGCGGGCTGGCGGGCTGGCGGGCTGGCGGGCTGGCGGGGCAGGAAATCACCGGGTGCCCTGCCCTGCCCGGCGGGCGGAGGTGGCCGGCGGTCGGGCGGCTCGGCCGATGTGGTCGGCCTCGCCGGTGCGGCCGGCGCAGGCGGGAGGTAATCGGTGCCGCCCGGTTCAGGTGAGGTGGTGATCAGGGTCTCACCCCTCGACATCACCTCGCCCCGAACCGCTCAGCCTGCCACCACCCCACCCGGTACCGGTCACCCTGCCGGAACCGGTGCCGAACAGGTCCGGTCCCGGCCCGCTGAGTACCACCCGGCCCGGTGCTGTCCTGCTCGGTACCGTCCAGCCCGACACCGACGGACCAGGTCCCGGCCCGCTCGACACCGACAGCCAGAACCGCCCCGCCCGGTCCGACCCGCTCGATGCCGACCCCACCCAGACTCGCCCCGCCCGGTGCCGGCCGGCTCGCAGCGGCTGGGCGCCTCCCCCAGGTGCCGCTCAGCCCGCCAGCCCGCCCAGCCCGTGCCCCGGTCAGTGCACCGAGTGCTCCTCCTGCGGGAACGTTCCGGCGACCACGTCGTCCGCGTATGCCTTCGCCGCGTCGGTCATGACCTTGCGGAGGTCGGCGTACTGCTTGACGAACTTGGGGACGCGGCCGGAGGTCAGGCCGAGCATGTCGGTCCAGACGAGGACCTGGGCGTCGGTGTCGGGGCCCGCGCCGATGCCGACGGTGGGGATGTGGAGGACGCGGGTCACCTCGGCGGCGATCTCCGCGGGGACCAGTTCGAGGACGACGGCGAAGGCGCCGGCGTCCTGGACGGCCTTGGCGTCGCGCAGGAGCTGGGCGGCGGCCTCCTCGCCACGCCCCTGGACGCGGTAGCCCATCGCGTTGACGGACTGGGGGGTGAGGCCGATGTGGGCCATGACCGGGATACCGGACTCGACGAGGAGCCGGATCTGGTCGTGGGAGCGCTCGCCCCCTTCGAGCTTGACGGCGCCCACCCCCGCCTCCTTGACCAGCCGGGTCGCCGAGCGCAGCGCCTGCACCGGACCCTCCTGGTAGGAGCCGAAGGGCAGGTCCCCGACGACGAGGGAACGGGTCGTGCCGCGGACGACCGCCGCGGAGAGCATCGTCATCTCGTCGAGCGTGACGGGTACGGTCGTCTCGTAGCCCAGGTGACAGTTGCCCGCCGAGTCACCGACCAGGATGACCGGAATCCCGGCCTCGTCGAAGACGGACGCGGTCATCGCGTCGTACGCGGTCAGCATGGGCCACTTCTCGCCGCGCTCCTTGGCGAGGGCGATGTCGCGGACCGTGATGCGGCGGGTGCCCTTCCCTCCGTACAGCGCTTTACTGCCGTCGGAAGGCTTGTTCTGGGCAGCCGAAAGCTGCGTCATGGCAACGGCTCCTTCATGTCATCTCGAAGCGCCCTTACGGCGTCCCCGGATCACCCCCATGGTCGCACCTCGACCCTTACGGGGCCAGAGCGCCCCCGTGGGCAAGGAACCGAGGTAAGAGAGAGGTAAGGATTTACGATACGGATCGGTGCCGTATCGAAATGACGCCTACGCTCGACCCATGACCACTCCTGCCGTCCCCGCAGCACCCCGGATACCGGAGGCCGTCCACAGACGACGCTGGGCGATCCTCGGCGTGCTGATGCTGAGCCTGCTGATCGTCGTGCTGGACAACTCGATCCTGAACGTCGCGATCAAGACCATCTCCACCCCGGCCCCGGTCGGACTCGGCGCGACGCAGAGCGAGTTGGAGTGGGCGATCAACGCCTACACGCTCGTCTTCGCCGGACTCCTGTTCTCCGCGGGACTGTTGGGCGACCGGATCGGCCGCAAGAAGGTCCTGATCGGCGGCCTCGTCGTCTTCGGGATCGGCTCCGCGCTCGCCGCCGAGTCCGCCTCCCCCGGTCAACTCATCGGCTTCCGGGCCCTGATGGCGCTCGGCTCGGCGTTCGTGATGCCCGCGACCCTGGCCGTCCTCATGAACGTCTTCGAGCGCGACGAGCAGCCCAAGGCGATCGGCATCTGGGCGGGCGGCGTCGGTCTCGCGATCGCGATCGGCCCGATCACCGGCGGGGTCCTGCTGGACCACTTCTGGTGGGGCTCGGTGTTCCTCATCAACGTCCCGATCGTGATCGTCGCCGTCACGCTGATGGTGTGGCTCGTCCCTGACTCCCGCGACCCGAACCCCGGCCGGATCGATCCCCTAGGGGTCGCCCTCTCCGTCGTCGGCCTGGTCCTTCTGGTGTACGGGATCATCAAGGGCGGCGAGCTGGCCGACTTCACGGACGCGACCGTCCTCGCGACGATCCTCGCGGGGCTCGCGGTGCTGGCCCTGTTCGTCGTCCACGAGAAGCGCAGCGACCACCCGTCGATCGACATCACGTACTTCAAGAACAAGGTGTTCTCGTCGGCCATCGCGGCGATCGCGCTCGTCTTCTTCGCGCTGATGGGCGTGACGTTCTTCTCCGTGTTCTACACGCAGAGCGTGCGCGGCTACTCCCCGCTGGAGACGGGCCTGCTGATGCTGCCGCTGGCCGTCGCCCAGATGATCTTCGCCCCGCGCGCCCGGCTGGTCGTCGAGCGGTTCGGGAACAAGGCGACGACGACCGGCGGGCTCGTGGTGATCGCCGGGACGCTGGTGGCGTTCGCCACGTTCGACAAGGACACGCCGATCTGGGTGCTGGAGGTCGTGTTCTTCCTGATGGGCACCGGCATGGCGCACATCATGACGCCGACGTCCGTCGTCATCATGCAGGCCCTGCCGCGCGAGAAGGCCGGCTCCGCGTCGGCGCTCAGCAACACGTTCCGGCAGGTCGGCGGGGCGCTCGGGATCGCCGTCCTCGGGTCGGTGCTGTCGACGTCGTACCGCGACGGCATTCACGACCACCTCGGCGCCGTACCCGCCGGGCTGCGCGAGACGGCGGGCGAGTCGATCGAGGCGACGCTCGGCGTGGCGGCGAAACTCGGCCCGCAGGGGCGGGAGTTGGTGAACCCGGCCAACGACGCGTTCCTGCACGCGATGCACGTGACGGCGTTGTGGGGGGCGGGAGTCGCCGTGATCGGCGCGGTGGTCGTCGCCCTGTTCCTGCCGGGGAAGCCGCGGGTGGGAGCCGAAGGGGAGCAAAAAGAGGGCCAGTTGGCAAAACGCGGCTGAGCACCGATCTTTTAGGGGCGCGGGGAACTGCGCGACAAGCCACGACGGCGCCGCACCCACAACGCAACATCACCATCCCCCACATGAACGAAAATCCCCAGATGACGACTGACACGGACAAGGCCCCCCCACCCCGAGGCCGCCCCCGCAGCGAGGCGGTCGAGCGGGCCATCATCGAGGGCACGATGAAGCTCCTGGAGGACGGCGCCTCCCTCGCCGAACTCTCCATCGAGCGCATCGCCCGCACCGCCGGCGTCGGCAAGGCGGCGATCTACCGCCGCTGGAGCAACAAGGAGGAACTGTTCGTCGACGTGGTCCGCGCGACCGAACCGCAGGACCCCCCGCTCCCCGGCACGTCGATGCGCGACGACCTGGTGACCCTGCTGGAGGCGCTGCGCAGGAGAGGGCTGGCGAACCGCTCCTCGGCCCTCCTCTACAGCGTGCACGCGCAGATGAAGAGCAGCCCGAAACTCTGGGCGTTCTACCACAGCGTCGTCATCGAACCCCGCCGCAGGATGGGCCTCGAAGTCCTGCGCCGGGGCCGGGAGAACGGCGAACTCCGCGCCGATCTGGACCTGAACCTGATCAACGACCTGTTCGTCGGCCCCCTCCTGACCCGCTCGATCCTGCGCCCCGAGGCGGACCTCCCGGAAGGGATCGCGGAGGACGTCGTGGACACTCTGCTCGAAGGGCTACGACCCGTCAGCTCAGCGGAGAAACAGCCGGAAAACAGCCCCTCCACAGAGACACGTCCCGTCAGCTCCCCCTGAGAATTCGGAATGTCCGTATCCCGTCACAGACCCCGCCACGAGCAGCGGGAACGGAACTCCCGGCACCCCCGCCCTCGTCCAAGTCTCCATACGGCCGTCATGGGACGGCCGGATCGGAGCCGTTCATCCCCTAGGGTCATACACACGGGGGACGGACGGTGTGCACGGCGGGCAGTGAGGCGACACGGTATGGCGCAGCAGGCGTACTTGACGGAGACGGCGGACGGCGGGCCGGGGCCCGAACGTCGGGGGGACCGCATCCGGCGCCTGGTGACCCGTCTGACCTCGGGCTGGCGGGACCGGGGGGTCTGGCGGCGCGGGATCGTGCTCGGCGTGTTCGCGGTGCTCCTCGCGGGCGTGATGGTGCTGCACTCCCAGATCCCGAACCGGTACGGCAACCTCGGCAGCCTCATCGAGACGTTCCTGCCGTGGATCGCGGTGTTCGTGCCGGTCCTGCTGGTGCTGGCGCTGGTCCGCAGGTCGGCGACGGCCCTGATCGCCACGCTCCTGCCCGTCGCGGTGTGGCTGAACCTCTTCGGCGGTCTCGTCCTGGACCGCAGCGGTACGGGCGGCGACCTGACCGTCGCCACGCACAACGTGAACGCGGACAACGCGGACCCGGCGGGCACGGCCCGGGACGTCGCCGCGTCGGGGGCGGACGTCCTGGCGCTGGAGGAGCTGAAGTCGTCCGCGGTGTCGACGTACGAGAAGGCGCTGTCGCCGACGTACCGGTACCACGCGGTGGAGGGCACGGTCGGGCTGTGGAGCAAGTACCCGATCAGTGCGGTGTCCGCCGTGGACATCAAGCTGGGGTGGACGCGGGCGATGCGGGCGACGGTGAAGACGCCCGAGGGGGAGATCGCGGTCTTCGTTGCGCATCTGCCGTCCGTGCGCGTGAAGCTGGAGGCCGGGTTCACGGCCCGGCAGCGGGACAAGAGCGCCGACGCGCTCGGGGAGGCCATCGCGGACGAGCGGCTGCCCCGCAAGATCCTGCTGGGCGACCTCAACGGCACGATGAACGACCGCTCGCTGAACGCGGTGACGTCCCAGATGCGGTCCACGCAGGGGGCGGCGGGCAGCGGGTTCGGGTTCTCCTGGCCGGCGTCGTTCCCGATGGCGCGCATCGACCAGATCATGGTGCAGGGGGTCGAGCCGGTGTCGTCGTGGACGCTGCCGGAGACCGGGAGTGATCATCTGCCGGTGGCGGCGCGGGTGGACCTGACCAAGGAGTAGCGGGCGGGAATAGCGGCTCCGGGGCCTTTGTTTCGTAGGTGAACAAACAAGCGGTACGATGAACGTACCGCTCCCGTGTGCCTCCGTGCCCTCTTTCGCAAAGGTTGCCCTTCCATGCCCCTGGCCCTGCTCGCCCTCGCCATCGGCGCGTTCGGCATCGGCACCACCGAGTTCGTGATGATGGGCCTGCTGCCCGACGTCGCCGACGACCTCGGCGTCTCCGTCCCCAGCGCGGGCCACCTCGTCTCCGCGTACGCCCTCGGCGTCGTCATCGGCGCCCCGCTGCTCGCGGCGGTCACCTCCCGGATGTCCCGCCGCAAGGTCCTGATCGGCCTGATGGTCCTCTTCGTCGCCGGCAACGCGCTCTCCGCGTTCGCGCCGGGGTACGACTCGCTGCTCGTCGCGCGCTTCCTGAGCGGGCTGCCGCACGGCGCGTTCTTCGGGGTGGGCGCGGTCGTCGCGACGACCCTCGTCGCCCCCGAGCGCAAGGCCCGCTCGGTCTCCCTGATGTTCCTCGGCCTGACCATCGCGAACATCGCGGGCGTCCCCGTCGCGACCCTCGTCGGCCAGCACTTCGGCTGGCGGGCCACGTTCCTCGGCGTCAGCGTGATCGGCCTCGCGGCGATCGCGTCCCTCGCGCTGCTCATCCCGCACGACCGTCAGCGCCCGGTCGCCGCCACGGGCCTGCGGGGCGAACTCGCCGCGCTCAAGTCACTCCCCGTGTGGCTGGCGCTCGGTACGACCGTCGCCGGGTTCGGCGCGCTGTTCTCGGCGTACAGCTACGTCACGCCGATGCTGACGGACTCCGCCGGTTTCGCCGAGACCAGCGTCACGCTGCTGCTCGCCCTGTTCGGCGTCGGCGCGACCGTCGGCAACCTGGTCGGCGGGCGCCTCGCGGACCACTCCCTGCGGAGGACCCTGTTCGGCGGGATGACGTCCCTGGCCGCCGTCCTCGCGCTGTTCCCGGTGATGATGTCGGCCCAGTGGAGCGCCGCGCTCGCGGTGACGCTGCTCGGAGTCGCCGCGTTCATCACCGGCTCCCCGCTCCAGCTGATGGTCATGGAGAAGGCGTCCGCGGGCCCGTCCCTCGCCTCCTCCGCCAACCAGGCCGCCTTCAACCTGGCCAACGCCGGGGGCGCCTGGATCGGCGGGCTCAGCCTGGCGGCGGGCTTCGGGGTGACGTCCCCGGCGGTCGCGGGAGCGCTGCTGGCGGTGCTGGGGCTGGGGGTCGCGGGGGTCGCGTACGCGGTCGACCTGCGGCGCGGGTCGCAGGGCGGGCGCGAGCGGATCGTGGCCGGGCACATGCCGGAACGGGCCGAGGCCGTACGGCACTGACCGCCCCTCCCCGACTTCCCTCCCCGGCTACCCCTCCCCCACGATCCGTTCCACCGCCGCCGTCACCAGTGCCTCCCGCTCCTCCTCGTCGAACACCCCCGGCAGCGTGAGCTGTTCGACGATCAGCCAGTTGAGCGTGAGCATCAGGAGCTTGACGGCGGTGGCGTCGCCGGGGAGGCCGGAGGCTTCGTGGTAGGCGACGTTCGCGTCGACGTCCGCGCGGACGCGGTCCGTGAGGAGCGTGCGCAGGGCGGGGCGGCGGGTGGCCTCCAGGCGGAGTTCGAGGAGGGCCAGGTAGCCGGTGCGGAAGGCGGAGACGCGGGTGACCAGCTCGCGCATGAGCGCCGCGTACGTCTCGCGGTCGCGGCCCGCCGCGCGCTGGCGGGCGATCGTCGCGTCGTCCGGCTGGAGGCGTTCGTAGACGCGGGCGCCGGACTGGGTGAGCAGGTCGTCGCGGTTGAGGAAGTAGTTCGAGGTGGTGCCGGGGGGTACGGCGGCCTCCTTGTCGACCGCGCGGAAGGTCAGGCCCCGGGCCCCTTCGCGCGCGAGGACCTCCAGGGCCGCGTCTATCAGGGCGACCCTGCGCTCGTCGTTCCGTCTCGCCATTGACACCACTCCAGGTGTAGTACTAACTTCCTTACCACTACAGGCAGAGTACTACGACTGGAGTTGATCGGTTTGCGCAAGCTCTCCTACTACGTCGGCCTCTCCCTCGACGGCCGTATCGCCGGGCCCGGCGGCGAGTACGACTTCTACCCCTTCGGCGACGCCGGGCAGGCCGCCGCCTACCTCTCCGGGACGAACGCGCTCTACCCCGACACCGTCCCGACGGCCCTGCGCGCGGGCGCGGGCCTCACCGACGTGCCCAACCGGCGCTACGACACGGTCCTGATGGGGCTCGGCACCTACCGGCCCGCCCTGGACGCGGGGATCGCGAGCCCGTACGCCCACCTGCGCCAGTACGTCGTGTCGAGCAGCCTCGACCCGGCCGCGCACCCGGACGTCACCGTCGTACCCGGTGAACCCCTCGCTCTCGTCCGGGAGTTGAAGAAGGAGGACACCGGGTTCGACATCTGGCTGTGCGGGGGCGGGCGACTCGCCGGGCAACTGCTGCCGGAGATCGACGAGTTGGTGATCAAGAGCTATCCGGTGGTCGCGGGGGCCGGAATCCCGGCGTTCGACGGGGAGTTCGACCCGACGCTCTTCGAGGCGGCCGAGCGGACGGCGTTCACGAACGGCGTGACGCTGACCCGGTTCATCCGCCGATAAGCCCGCCGACACCTGCCGAGGGCCCGCTGTCGGTCGCCTGTCGGCGCTTTGTCGGTGCCGCCTGTCAGTGTGGAGGACATGAAGCGAACCGACATCAAGCCCAGCGGCGGGGGAAGCGCCGTCACCGTACGGGGGCTGGTCAAGCACTACGGCGAGACCAGGGCGCTGGACGGAGTCGATCTGGAGGTCCGGGAAGGGACCGTACGAGGCGTGCTCGGGCCGAACGGCGCCGGCAAGACCACCCTCGTCCGCATCCTCTCCACCCTGCTGCGGCCGGACGCGGGAGAGGCGACGGTCGCGGGGTACGACGTCCTGCGCCAGCCCCGGCAGCTGCGCCGCGTGATCGGGCTGACCGGCCAGTACGCCTCGGTGGACGAGAAGCTGCCCGGCTGGGAGAACCTCTACATGATCGGGCGTCTGCTCGACCTCCCCCGCAAGGACGCCCGCGCGCGGGCGGACGAACTGCTGGAGCGCTTCTCGCTGACGGAAGCCGCCAGACGCCCGGCGAAGACGTACTCCGGCGGTATGCGCCGCCGCCTCGACCTCGCCGCGTCGATGATCGGCAAGCCCGACGTCCTCTTCCTCGACGAGCCGACGACCGGCCTCGACCCGCGCACGCGGAACGAGGTGTGGGACGAGGTCAAGCGGATGGTCGGCGACGGCGTCACCGTCCTGCTCACCACCCAGTACATGGAGGAGGCCGAGCAGCTGGCCTCCGAGCTGACCGTCGTCGACCGCGGCAAGGTCGTCGCGGAGGGCCGGGTGGACGAGCTGAAGGCGAAGGTCGGCGGCCGGACCCTGCGCGTGAAGCCCCTGGATTCCGCCGAGTTGACCCCGCTCGCCCGCATGCTCGACGACCTCGGCATCACCGGCCTCGCCCAGACCACGGTCGACGCCGAGACGGGCACGCTGCTGGTCCCGATCCTCAGTGACGAGCAACTGACCGCCGTGGTGGGCGCGGTGACCGCGCGCGGCATCACCATCTCGTCCATCGCCACCGAACTGCCCAGTCTGGACGAGGTGTTCCTCTCCCTCACCGGCCACCGCGCCAGTGCCGCCGAGGACCTCACGCCCGCCGAACCCCGCGAGGAGGTCGCCGTATGAGCGCCGCCACCGTTCACGCCGTCGACGACCGCATCCCGCTGAGGTCGCACCTGCGGCACACCGGCGCGCTGATCCGCCGCAACCTGCTGTGGATTCGCCAGGACCCGGAGTCGATGGCGGACGCCCTGCTGATGCCGGTGATCTTCACCCTCCTGTTCGTGTACGTCTTCGGCGGCTCGATCGGGCAGGCGCTCGGCGGCGGCCAGGACCAGTACGTGCAGTACGTCATCCCCGGCATGATCGCGATGATGTCGATGACGCTGTCGCAGGGCGTCGGCACCGGCTTCAGCCAGGACTTCAACTCCGGTGTCATGGACCGGTTCCGCTCGCTGCCGATCGGCCGCGGCTCGGTGCTCTTCGCGAAGATCGCCGTGGAGCTGGTGCGGATGCTGTTCGCGACGGCCGTCCTGATGATCGTCGCGGTGCTGGTCGGGTTCGACATCACGAGCTGGTCCGGGCTGCTCGCGGCGGTGGGGCTGGCGACCGTGTTCGCCTCGTCGATCATGTGGGTGTTCCTCACGCTCGGCGTGATCATGAAGAACGCGCAGTCGGTGCAGGCGATGGGCTTCCTGGTGCTGTTCCCGCTCCAGTTCGGCTCGTCGATCTTCACCCCGACCGGCTCGATGCCGGGCTGGCTCCAGAAGTTCACCGACTACAACCCGCTCTCCACGCTCGCCGACGCGGCGCGCGGACTGATGGTCGGCGGCCCGGTCGCCCACGACCTGTGGATCACGCTCGGCTGGTCGGCGGCCATCACCGCCGTGATGGCACCGATCGCGATCCACAAGTTCCGTACGAAGACCTGACGTTCACGTCCCGCGCGTTGGGTCCCGCGTGCACGTCCCGCGCGCGTCAGACCAGGGCGGTGGCCTCCTCGTAACCGAGGCCGCCGCCCTCGGCGTACGCCGCCTCGTACCCGGCGTCGCCGAGCAGCCGCCGCGCCCGCGCCTCCGCGTCCGCGCGCTGCATCCGCTCCTGGCGCAGGGCGATGTGGCCGGGCGGCAGCATGCCGTCGCTCGCGCCGAGACAGCGGGCCGCGTCGGCGGCCCGGCCCGGGTCCTCGGTACAGGTCAGGACGTAGGCGGCCGTACAGAGATAGAGCGCGCGCATGTGCGGCGCGATGACGATCGACAGCGGCGCCCCGGAGGCGGTCAGCGCCCTGCGTACGGTGATCAGCGCCTGGTCGACCCGGCCGTCGCCGGCGTCCAGCCAGGCTTCGACGCCGTCGATGAACGCCTCGAAGACCATGAACGACGCGAGCGCGAAGTCCTCGCGCAGTTCCCGGAGTTGGTCGCGGGCCTCGCCCCGGCGGCCGGTCTCGCCGAGCCAGGCGGCGAGGAAGAGCCGGGCGGCCGGGCGGGCCTCGTTGACGTACCCCTCGGACTCGGTGATCGCGGCGCGCAGGATGGCCTCGCCCTCCGCCGACTCGGCCGGGTCGCCGCCCTCCAGCAGGACGTTCCCGAACCGCACCCGCAGGATCGTCAACTGGGCGCGGGCGCCCAGCCGTTCGGCGTGCACCATGGCCTCGCGGTAGTCGGCGGCGGCCTTCTGGTGGAAGCCGAGCCGCTCGTACGCCTCCGCGCGGGCCGACAGCGACTCGGCGGCGCCCCAGGAGTCGCCGTGCCGGCGGAAGATGTCCAGCGCCTCGTCCGCGTCGCGGGCGCCGTCGCTGGCCCAGTCGCTGCGGTTGGCGAGGAAGTTGCCGCGGAGCTGGAGGTTGAACGCCAGGTCCCATTCGAGGGCGGGGTGTTCACGGCAGATCCGGATGTTGAGGTGCAGGATGTCCCGGACCATGTCCATGTCGCCGCTCAGCATCACGGCGTAGAACGCGTGCAGGCCCGGTATCCAGCAGAGCTGGGGCAGGCCGGGGTCGTAGGTGTCCTTGATGAGCGCGAGTCTGCGTTCCGCCTCCGGGGTCTGCCAGAGTTCCAACTCGGTGTCCATGTAGGCGAGATGGGTGAGGTGCGCGCCTCTTCGGGCCTCGGCGAGGAACTCCCCGGTGAAGGGCGGGGCCTGGGCCGTGACGCGCTCCCACACCGGTTCGGCGTGCTGCGGTTCGGGGCCCTCGAAGGGGTCGGGGCCCAGTTCGGTGACCTCCTTGAACCAGTTCCGCGCCTCGATCCGCATATCGCGCATCTGCCAGTACCAGAGGAGGGCGTGGGCGAGGCTGAGGGCCTCCTGCTCGTCGGGGGCGTCGACCGCGCGGCGCAGGGCCGTGCGCAGGTTCTCGTACTCCGCCTGGAAGCGCTGGATCGCCGTCACCTGCTGCGGGCCGCGCAGCAACGGCTCGCTGGTGCGGGCGAGTTCGCGGTAGTGGGTGAGGTGGGCGCGTTCGGCGGCGGCGCGGGCGCCGGACTCCGTGAGGCGTTCGCCCGCGTACTCGGCGACGGTCTCCAGGAGGCGGTAGCGCATCGTGCCGTCGGGTGACGGGGCCGCCACCACGAGGGACTTGTCGACGAGGGAGCCGAGGCCGTCCAGCGCGGCGGGGCCGCAGACCGCCTCGGCGGCGGGGAGGTCGCAGCCGCCCGCGAACACCGACAGGCGGCCGAGGACGTCCCGTTCGTCCTCGTCGAGCAGCTCCCAGGACCAGTCGACGACGGCCCTCAGGGTCTGCTGGCGGGGCAGGACCGTGCGGCTGCCGGAGGTCAGCAGGCGGAAGCGGTCGTCGAGCCGGTCGGCGATCTGACGGGGCGTCAAGATCCGTAGCCTGGCCGCCGCGAGCTCGATCGCGAGGGGGAGGCCGTCGAGGCGGCGGCAGATCTCGGCGCAGGCTTCGGGGTCGTCGGCGGTGCGGAAGCCGGGGCGGGCCGCGGCGCCTCGGTCGGCGAGGAGGCGCAACGCGACCGGTTCCGGGAGGGGTTCGACCGGGCGCAGCAGTTCGCCGGGGACGCCGAGGGGTTCGCGGCTCGTCGCGAGGATCGTCAACTCAGGGCAGCGGGCGAGGAGTTCCTCCGCGAGGTGGGCCGCCGCCGACACGACGTGCTCGCAGTTGTCGAGGATGATCAGCATGCGGCGCCGGGCGCAGTGGTCGACCAGCCGTTCCACGGGGTCGTCGTGCCGCTCGCCCGCCGCACGGAACTCCTCCGCGCCGGCGCCGTACAGCACGGTCTCCCGGGCGCCGACCGCCGTCACGACCGCCTGCGGGACCGCCGCGGGGTCGGAGACCGGGGCGAGTTCCGCGAGCCACACCCCGTCCCGCGCGGCGACCGTCTCCGCGGCCTCCTGCGAGAGCCGCGTCTTCCCCGCGCCGCCGGGGCCGAGGAGGGTGACGAGACGGGCGGTGGCGAGGTCGCCGCGGATGGTGGCGATGTCGGCTTCACGGCCCACGAAGGAGGTGAGACGGGCGCGGAGGTTGCCGGGCGGGGGTGGAGGTGGGGTCTGGTGGGGGGTGGGCTGGGTGTAGGGGTTGTACGGGGTGAGGTCGGGGTGGGTGGGAGGGATGACGTGGCCGGGAGGGGTCGGGGGTATTACGGGTACTACGGGTGTCAGGGGTTCTGGGGAGGCGAGGTGGACGGGGGGCACGATGTGGCCGGGGGGCTCGGAGGGGACGACGTGGGTGGGGGTGCCGGGGTGGCGTGCGGGCGAGGGCGCCGCCGGGTCGTCGCCGGGCGCTCCGGTGCCGGGTGCGGAGGGGGAGGGGGGCGCGGAGGCGGGGCCGGATGCGGGGACCGCGCCGGATGCCTCGCCGCCGGATACGGGGCGGCCGGCAGGTGCCCGGCCGCCTGCCACTCCCCCGCCGTCGGATGCCGGAGCGCCGCCGAAGCCCCCGTCACCGGCCGCCGGGCCACTCCCCGGCCGCGCCCCTCGCGGTCGCGCGCCCCCCGTCGGGTTCAGCAACTCCATGTGCAGCGCGCGTAGTTCGGTGCCCGGGTCGGTGCCGAGGCGGTCTGCGAGGAGGGTGCGGACCTCGTCGTACGCGGCGAGGGCCTCGGCCGTGCGGCCGGCGTCGCGCAGGGCGCGCAGGCGGAGGGACTGGAGGGGTTCGTCGAGGGGGTGGCCGTCGCAGAGGGCCGTCAGTTCCGGGAGGATCTGTTCGGCGTGGCCGAGCGCGAGGGCCGCCGAGTGCCGGGCCCGGACCGCGTCCAGCCGCCGCATCTCCCAGCGCGCGGCCTCCGCCGACCGGTCCGGGAGGTCGGCCAGCGCGGGCCCCCGCCACAGCGCGAGGGCGTCCTCCAGGAGGACCGCCGCCTTCGCCGGGTCGCCGTCGGCGAGCGCGCGCACGCCGTCCCCGGCCAGCCGCTCGAACCGGAACACGTCGACGTCGTCGGAGCCGACGGCCAGCCGGTACCCGCCGTCCACGGAGGCGATCGCCTCCGCCCCCAGCGTCCGCCGCAGCCGCCCCACCAGCGCCTGCAACGCCCCCTGCGCGTCCGCCGGCGGCTCCCCCGCCCACACCTCGTCCACCAGCGACCCCACGGACACCGTCCGCCCCGCCCGCAGGACCAGCACCGTCAACAACGCACGCAACCGCGCCCCGCCCACCGCCAACGCGGTGCCGTCGGGACGCAGAACCTGAGTGGGGCCGAGAACGCAATAACGCACGGGTTCCATTGTCCTTGTGGACGCCCCTGACGCGCCTCCGGGTTTCCCCCTAGGAACCCGGGCCGCTCATCGGACGTTCGTCACACATCACCTGTACGGTCTACCCGTACATCCCGCCCTAGCCAGGAGCCCGACCCCATGACCAGCACCACCTCCCGCCACAGCGACCGGCGGATCAGCCCTGTCTTCCTGGGCATCCTCGCCGTCACGGCGGTCACCGGGTGGGCCACCTGGACCGGGTTCGCGGAGACGCCCGGGGTCGCGGTGTTCCTGTTCGTGACGGCGGCGTGGATCGTGTCGCTGTGTCTGCACGAGTACGCGCACGCCCGCACGGCGCTGCACGGCGGGGACATCACGGTGGGTGCCAAGGGGTACCTCACGCTGAACCCGCTCAAGTACACGCACGCGCTGCTGAGCATCGTGCTGCCCGTGGTGTTCGTGATCATGGGCGGGATCGGGCTGCCGGGTGGAGCCGTGTTCATCGAGCGCAGCCGCATCCGGGGGCGCTGGCGGCACAGCCTGATCTCGGCGGCGGGGCCGCTGACGAACGTGCTGTTCGCGGTGGTGTGCACGGCGCCGTTCTGGCTGGACGCGCTGGACGGCGTGCCGGCGGACTTCCGGTTCGCGCTCGCGTTCCTCGCGCTGCTCCAGGTGACGGCGGCGATCCTGAACTTCCTGCCGGTGCCGGGGCTCGACGGGTACGGCGTGATCGAGCCGTGGCTGCCGTACAGCGTGAAGCGCCAGGTGGAGCCGTTCGCGCCGTTCGGCCTGCTGTTCGTGTTCGCGGTGCTGTGGGTGCCGTCGATCAACAACGGTTTCTTCGACGTGATCGACTCGATCCTGCGCAGCCTCGGCATCGACGAGCTGTCGACGTACTGCGGCCAGGAGCTGTACCGGTTCTGGCAGGGGCAGAACGAGTTCTGCTCGGCCGGCTAGCCCGGCCGGACCGGTCGATCAGCCCGCGGCGGCCTGCCGTTCGGCCTTCGCGCGGCGCCAGTAGTACCAGGTCATGTTGGACGACAGCCCCGCGAGCAGCACCCACACGATCCCCAGCAGACTGCCCTGGACGAACGAGACGACTGCCGCCGCGACGGCGAGCAGGCAGACGGCGAGGGTGTAGAGGGCGAGGCGGGGCATGACCATGGGCTCCTGTCGGGGGACACCGGTGTACTACGACGACCAGTGTCCCCCATCCGCTCAGACGTCGGTGACGCGCAGCCCGGCGTGCGCCTTGTACCGCCGGTTCACGGAGATCAGGTTCGCGACGAGGGACTCCACCTGGTGCGCGTTGCGCAGCCGTCCGGCGAAGACACCTCGCATCCCGGGGATGCGCCCGGCGAGCGCCTGGACGATCTCGACGTCGGCGCGCTCCTCGCCGAGGACCATGACGTCGGTGTCGATCTCCGCGATCTCCCGGTCCATGAGCAGCACGGCCGAGAGGTGGTGGAAGGCGGCGGCGACCCGCGAGTCCGGCAGGAGCGCGGCGGCCTGCTCGGCGGCGCTGCCCTCCTCCGGCTTCAGCGCGTAGGCGCCCTTCTTGTCGAAGCCGAGCGGGTTGACGCAGTCCACGACCAGCTTGCCGGCGAGTTCCTCGCGCAGGGACTCCAGGGTCTTGCCGTGCCCGTCCCACGGCACCGCGACGATCACGACGTCGCTGCGGCGGGCGGTCTCCGCGTTGTCCGCGCCCTCGACGCCGTGGCCGAGTTCGGCCGCCGCCTCCTGGGCTCGTTCGGCGGCCCGCGAGCCGATGATCACCTTCTGGCCGGCCTTCGCCAGCCGGTAGGCGAGCCCCTTGCCCTGCGGGCCCGTCCCGCCCAGTACCCCGACGACCAGTCCGGAGACGTCCGGGAGGTCCCAGGGGTCCTTGGGGGCGGGCTTGTGTGCACTGTCCGTAGAGGTCATGGGCCGACTTTACGACTTCGCGGCGCCGAGGCGGGCGGGCGTCCCGGGTCGGGCCGTACCCGTAGTACCCGCAGGGGGCGACCCGTAGTACCCGTAGGGGGCGGCCGGTTCGCGCTACCCGGACGGGTGAATACCCGTAGTACCTCCGGCCGGCCCCGGTCCCCTGCGGCAGGATGCGCCCCCATGGACGCCGTACGTGTCGCCTTGCTGCGTGAAGTGCTCGCCGGGACCGAGTGGCTGGGTACGACCCGGAGGTTCGCCCAGGTACTACGGGGGTCGGTGGTGACGCACGGGGGCGGGCTGCTGCTGGTCGGCACCCCGGAGTACGAGCCCTGGCACCTCGCCGCGCACCTCGTGGACGAGGCCGCCTGGTCCGGTACGCCCGAGCTGGCCCCGACGCTGGTACGGCACGGCGCGCGCCCCAGCGACCCCGCGCACCTCGCGGTCGGGCCCGGCCGGATCGAGGGGGCCCGGCGCGGGGAGACCCTGCTCGTCGTGGCCCCCACGGAGCCCGCGCCCCTCCTGGAACGCGTCCACACGGCCCGGCGGTCCGGGGTGACCGTCCTCGCCCTCGGCCCGGGCGGCGGCGAACTGGGCTCCCTGGCCCACGAGACCCTCGACGTACCGGAGGGCGCCGAACTGGACCTCGACACCGTGCAACACCTGGTCAGCGCCGGCGCCGGCGAACAGACGGTCGTCCCCGGACGGGGCCGCAGACGGTTCCGGGACCGGTTGGCCCGGGTCGCGGAGGCCCTGACGGCTCCGCCGCCGGCGGCGTGGTGAGGTGACGGGGCGGGCGGGGAGCGAGGTGGCGGGGCGGGGGAGGTGACGGGGCCGGGGAAACGTACGGAAAAGCGTTTGCTGTGCCGGGCCGGGTGTCCTGAGCATGGCTCTTCGTGACTCTCTCCGCCCTGCTCCCCGATCTCCGCCCCTGGCACGACTCCCGCGACTTCCGGCTGCTGTGGCTGTCGGGGCTGGTCTCGTCGTTCGGGAGTTTCCTGACGTTCGTCGCGCTGCCGGTGCAGATCAAGGAGCTGACGGGGTCGGCGGCTGCGGTGGGGGCGATCGGGGCCGTCGAGCTGGTGCCGCTCGTGGTGTTCGGGCTGTACGGGGGTGCGCTGGCCGACGCGGTGGACAAGCGGAAGCTGATCGTGTGGACGGAGGCCGGGCAGGGGGTGCTGAGCGCGGGGCTGTTGTGCAACGCGTTGCTGCCGACGCCGAGGGTGTGGCCGCTGTACGTGATCGCCGCGCTGACGGCCGTCCTCACCTCGATCCAACGGCCCGCGCTGGACTCGCTGTGGCCCCGGATCGTCGCCCACGAGCACCTCCCGGCCGCCGCCGCGCTGAGTTCGCTGCGGCGGACGATCGGCGGGGTCGCGGGGCCGGCGCTGGCGGGGCTCGTGGTGGCCTACGCGGGGCTCGGCTGGGCGTACGGCGCGGATCTGGTGACGTTCGCGGTGTCGGTGCTGCTGATGGCGGGCGTCGCGGCGTCCCCGGCGTCGCACGAGGCGGTGAAGCCGTCGCTCGCGGCGATCCTGGAGGGGGCGCGGTACGCGTGGGGGCGGAAGGATCTGCTGGGGACGTACGCGGTCGACCTCGCGGCGATGTTCTTCGCGATGCCGCTGGCGCTACTGCCGTTCCTGGCGGACGAGTTGGGGGCGCCGTGGGCGCTCGGACTGATGTACGCGGCGCTGCCGCTGGGGTCGTTGCTGGTGAGTCTGACGAGTGGGTGGACCTCTCGGGTGCACCGGCACGGGGCGGTCGTGGTGCTGACGTCCGCGCTGTTCGGGGTGGCCGTCGCGGGGGCGGGGCTGGTGCGGGACGTGTGGCTGGTGCTGCTCCTGCTGACCGTCGCCGGCGGGGTCGACATGGTCAGCGGGATCTTCCGGTCGGCGATCTGGAACCAGACCGTCCCGGACGAGCTGCGGGGGCGGCTCGCCGGGATCGAGCTGCTGTCCTACTCCGTCGGCCCGACGCTCGGCCAGGTCCGCTCCGGTTCCTTCGCCGCGTGGTTCGGCATCCGGACGTCCCTCTGGTCGGGCGGGGTGCTGTGCGTGGGCGCGGTGGGGCTGCTGTCCCTCTGTCTGCCGGCGCTGCTGCGGTACGACGCCCGGACGGACGTGCACGCGCTGCGGGTACGGGAGCAGAGGGAGGCGGCGGGGGCGGAGACGTCGTAACCGTTCTCAGTCGTTGCTGCCCGCCGAGTCGCCGCTGCTCCCCGCGGCCTCGCCGGTCCCGCCGTCCGCGCCCGCGCCGTCGTTCCAGCGGGCGTCGTTCTCCCATTGGAGGTTGCGTTCGCGGGCGGTCTGCATGGCGTGTTCGGCGTCCGCGCGGGTGGGGTAGGGGCCGAAGCGGTCCTTGCCGGGGCAGTCGGGGCCCTCCTCGACCTTCTTGTGCTCCAGGCAGTAGAACCACTCGCCGGGCTTGCCGACCGTGCGCTTCTTGAAGAGGGCCATCTCGGGGCTCCTTTCACCACGGACATGGTCCCCCATCCCCGCTCGTTAGACTCGTCGTCATGTCAGGCCAGTCGCTGCTCGTACCAGGGGAGCTGTCTCCCACCCGTTCCGTCCCCGGAAACATCCGGCGCCCCGAGTACGTCGGCAAGCCCGCGCCGACGCCGTACACCGGCCCGGAGGTGCAGACTCCGGAGACGGTCGAGGCGATGCGTCTCGCGGGCCGGATCGCGGCGCGGGCGATGGAGGAGGCGGCGAAGCACATCGCGCCCGGTGTGACGACCGACCTGCTCGACAAGGTCGCGCACGACTACATGTGCGACCACGGCGCCTACCCCTCGACGCTCGGCTACCGCGGCTTCCCCAAGTCCCTGTGCACGAGCGTCAACGAGGTCATCTGCCACGGCATCCCGGACTCGACGGTGCTGCGTGACGGCGACATCGTGAATCTCGACGTAACCGCTTACATCGGCGGCGTCCACGGCGACAACAACGCGACGTACCTGGTCGGCGAGGTCGACGAGGAGTCCCGGCTGCTCGTGGAGCGCACGCGCGAATCCCTCAGCCGCGCCATCAAGGCCGTCCGCCCCGGCCGGCAGATCAACATCATCGGCCGGGTCATCGAGTCGTACGCCAAGCGCTTCGGGTACGGCGTGGTGCGGGACTTCACCGGGCACGGCATCAACTCCTCGTTCCACTCCGGCCTGATCGTCCCGCACTACGACAGCCCGCACGCGACGACCGTCATCCAGCCCGGCATGACGTTCACGATCGAGCCGATGCTGACGCTGGGGACCCACGAGTACGACATGTGGGACGACGGCTGGACGGTCGTCACCAAGGACCGCAGGCGTACGGCCCAGTTCGAGCACACGCTCGTCGTGACGGAGACCGGCGCGGACATCCTCACGTTGCCGTAACCGCTTCCACAACCCGGCCTCTCGCGGGGCCGGGTCTTTCTCTGTACGCTTTTACCGACAGCGTGTCGGCAACTTTCCCGACACACCGTCGGGAAACCTATTGACTCAGGTAAGCCTTACCTAACAAGATGTGGGCCATGGACTCCTTCTCGACCGTCATCCGCACCGCGTCCCACGAAGCACACGTCGAGGCCGAGACCTCGACCTTCATGTCCGACCTGCTCGGCGGCCGGCTGGGCGTCGACGCGTACGCCCGCTACACCGAGCAGCTGTGGTTCGTGTACGAGGCGCTGGAGGCCGGCGCCGAGCGGCTCGCGGGCGACCCGGTCGCCGGGCCCTTCGTGCGGCCGGAGCTGTTCCGGCTCAGAGCGCTGGAGCGGGACCTCGCGCATCTGCGGGGGCCGGACTGGCGTACGGGGCTCTCGGCGCTGCCGGCCACTCAGGCGTACGCGGATCGTGTCCGCGAGTGCGCCGAGGAGTGGCCCGGCGGGTACGTCGCCCACCACTACACCCGGTACCTCGGGGACCTCTCCGGCGGGCAGATCATCCGTGACAAGGCCGAGCGGACCTGGGGGTTCGAGCGCAAGGGCGACGGCGTGCGGTTCTACGTCTTCGAGGGGATCGGGAATCCGGCCGCCTTCAAGCGGGGGTACCGGGAGCTGCTGGACGCCGTGCCGGCCGACGAGCTGGAGAAGCAGCGGATCGTGGGCGAGTGCAAGCGGGCGTTCGCGCTCAACACCGGGGTGTTCCGGGGGCTCGGGGAGGAGTTCGCGGTGAGTGCGTGAGGGGTGGGCGGGGGGTCAGAGCCAGGGCTCTTCGGCGGGGTCGTCGGGGGTGATCGCTATGATCACGGCCGCTGCCGGGGGTGGTTGCGGAAGGTACACGTACGCGACCGCCAGGCCCGGCATTCCCGCACGGGGTTCGAGCTTCGTCTTGTAGACCTCCTGCTGCCCGTCGGTCCAGACATGACGCAGGACGCCGAGCCTCGGGGCGGCTTCCAGTTCCTTCAGCAGACCCTCGACCGCCTGGCGGGCGACCGGGCCGAGCATCTCCAGCCGGTGTGCCGCCACCTCCGACACGACGGCTACCGCACGACTCAACCCAGTTCGCCCTTCTTGATCCTCGCGGCGATGTCGAGGCCCTCCCGGAGGGCATCCTCGAACCCCGGGTCCGAGTACAGCCGGATACGGCCCCGGTAGTCGACGATCACCGAGGCCACCGCGCCGAGGTCGCTCTCCGTGGCCTCCTCCAGCGCATGCGCCAGATCGGCCTCGAAGTCCTCCCTGTCTCCGGGGAACCCCCGGCCCTCCCTCAACGCGGCCCTGATCTCGGCCACGGTCCTGAGCGGGAGACGTGTCATGGGTTCTCCTCACTCCCGTCACTCCCGGCGGACGGTCACCCCCAGTATCCCGCCCTTCCCCCGATCACGGACCGGTTCCTTGTTTGTCATCTCGTACGACGCCCGCTCAGCGCTCCAGGAGGACCCGGCCCCCGACCTCGACCCAGCCGTAGGGCTGCGGGGCCGTGAGGAGCTGGGAGCCGGCGCCCTGGGTGATGTTCAGGGCGCGGCCCAGCCGGTCCGTGAGGAGGATCGCCGCCGCGCCGGTCGCCTCGTCCTCCTCGATGCCGTCGTCGCGGCCGGGGAAGGCTCTCGCGCGGATACGGCCGGCCGCCTCGTCCAGCCACGCCCACGCGTAGATCCACTCCCCCGGCGGGGGTATCGGGAGGTCGTCGACCTCGGCGGCGGTCGCGTACTGGCGGAAGGTTCTCGGCGGGGCCCACTCCGCCCTCGCCTCTATCCAGCTGAACTCGCCGTCCAGCCGGGCACCGACGACGCCCGCCGGGGTCACCAGCTCCGGGACGTCCAGGAGCCAGGCCGTGCCCACACAGGGGTGTCCGGCGAAGGGGAGCCGCAGGGTCGGGGTGTAGATGTCGATCACCCCGCGCTCGGGGTCGTCCACGAACACGGTCTCGCTGAAGCCGAGCTTCGCCGCCAGCTCCTGCCGCTCTTCCCGCCCGGGCATCCGCGAACCGTCCCGGATCACACCGAGTTCATTGCCATACCCTCCGCCGGGGGCGCAGAAGACGCGGAGGACGTCGTAATCAGTCACCCGGGAATTGAAACACCGCCCGGAGGGCCATCCGCTCCCAGGCGGGGGCTCCACCGGGGAGGGGCCAGGACCGGGTACGGGCCTCTTCGTACGGCAGGGCGGCGAGGATGTCGGCGAGGCGGGCGTCCCGATGCGGCGAAAGGTCCAACTCGCCCCGTCCCGCCCCCTCATGACCTTCCATCAGCTCTGCCGACTCCCTCCGCCAGTCCTCCTCGTCCGGCACCCTCACCAGCACCACGCACGACGGCGTCCCGCCCTCTTCCAACGCCGCCACCGCCCGGTCATGCCCGTCCAGCAACAACCAGCCGTCGAACGCCGTGACCCACCAGAGGAGAACCGGCGCGAGCATGCCCTCACGGGCGCGCCTTCGGTACGCCTTGACGCGCGGGGCGTCCGGCGGGGAGAGGGGGCGCAGGGGGACGACGCCGTGCCAGCCGTGGGCGGACCAGTCGAGGTGGGCGGTGGGCCAGGTGCGGACGAGGTCGGGGGGCTGCCAGACGTACGGGGGGAAGGTGTCGCGGGTGTACAGGTGCCAACGGGAGGTGTGGAGGGGGCCGTTCGGGGCCGTCTCCAGCCATCTCGCGTATTGGTGCGGCCAGTTGGGCGGGTTGGAGGAATCGGCCGCCGGTCGTCGATTCGAAGCGGAGAGGGGGGTCGGGGCGTTCTGCGTTTATGACCAGGGCGTGGGGGCCCAAAGGTTCGCGGGGCGCTCTTCGCATGGGGGTAGTTTGCACCACCGGAGTGGCCGAATTAGGCAAGGCTAACCTAATGTTTGCTGGTCGGAATCGGGACGGGAGGGTGTCGGATGGTTGCGGTGGGGACGGTTGTCGAGCGGGGCGAGAAGGTGGCGGGGGGTGGGAAGCGGCGGCGGGAGTGGTGGCTCGGGGTGGGGCTGGTGGTGGCGTTGGGGGTGCTGGTGCCGGTGGCGGCCGGGGTCGGGGCCTATCCGATTCCGCTCGGGGACGTGCTGTCCTCCGTGGGGCATCGGGTGGGGCTGTGGGGCGGGGAGTTGGACCGGGTCGCGGAGTCGGTGCTGTGGAATGTGCGGTTTCCTCGGATCGTGCTGGCGTTGTTGGTGGGGGCCTCGCTGGGGTGTGCCGGGGCTTTGATGCAGGGGGTGTTCGGGAATCCGCTCGCCGAGCCCGGGGTGATCGGGATTTCGTCCGGGGCGGCGGTGGGGGCGGTCGCCGCGATTGCGATGGGGTTCGGATTTCTCGGGACCTGGACCGTTCCGGCGTTCGCTTTTGTGGGCGGGCTCGGGACCGCGTTGCTCGTGTATTCCTTGTCGCGGAGTGACGGGAAGGCCGAGGTGGTGACGCTCATCCTCACCGGAATTGCCGTCAACGCGTTCGGCGGGGCATTGATCGGGCTGTTTCTGTTCTTCGCGGATACGGCTGCCGTGAATCAGATCGTGTTCTGGCAGTTGGGTTCCTTGTCGCAGGCCACCTGGCCGAAGGTGTTGGCTGTCCTGCCATGCACGGTGGTGGGGCTGGCGCTGGCCCCCCTCTATTCGCGTCGGCTGGATCTGCTTTCGCTCGGGGAGCGGCCGGCTCGGCATCTCGGGGTCGATGTGGAGCGGCTTCGGGTGGTGCTGATTCTGGTGATCGCGTTGTTGACGGCCGCGGCGGTGAGTGTCTCGGGGATCATCGGATTCGTGGGGCTGGTCATTCCGCACCTGCTGCGGATGGCGGCCGGGCCGGGGCATCGGTTTCTGGTGCCGGCCAGTGCGCTGCTGGGGGCGTTCATCTTGCTGGCCGCGGATCTCGCCTCGCGGACCATGGCCGCGCCCGCGGAATTGCCGTTGGGGGTTTTGACGGGGTTGCTGGGGAGTCCGTTCTTCTTCTGGCTGCTGCATCGGACTCGGAAGCGGCAAGGGGGGTGGGTTTAGGGGTTGCGTGCCGGGTGCGGGCTCATTGCGGCTGGTCGCGCCCACACGGCGGAGCCGCATATCGATACAGCCCCGCGCCCCTAAAAGAACTGCGGCTGCCCGGTGGTGAACCGCCCCGTCTCTGAAGCCGGCCAATAATACGGAAACCGCTGCCCCTCGCCCCCAAAGGGCCCTGGCAAATCTCCTCCGCCCCCCACCCCCACTCCGCAAAGGACCCCGTAAAACCCCTCCGCCCGCCTCTCTGCCCAAAGGACCCCATGAAACTCCTCCGCCCCCGCCCCACTCCCCCGCCTCCCCCCACCCCCGGCGACCTCCTCGCCGAAGCCCTCGATCTGCATCTCGATCTCGGGCCCCGCCGCATCCTGCACGGCGTCACCCTCCCCGTCCGGGCCGGGGAGGTGCTCGCGCTCGTCGGGCCGAACGGGGCCGGGAAGTCGACGCTTCTGGCGGCGCTCGCCGCGGATCTCCCCGCCGCCGAGGGGGTCGTACGTGTTCGCGGGCGTCCGGTGCGGGAGTGGACGGCTCTCGAACTCGCCCTGAGGAGAGCGGTGTTGCCGCAGGCGGCGGCCGTCTCCTTTCCGTTTCCCGTCGAGGACGTCGTACGGATGGGGCGGGCGCCCCACGGCACCTCGCCGGTCGAGGACGACGCCGTCGTGCGGGAGGCGATGGCGGCGACGGAGGTAGGCCGCTTCGCCGGGCGGCCGTTCTCCGCGCTCAGCGGCGGGGAGCGGGCGCGGGTGGCGCTCGCGCGGGTGCTGGCGCAGCAGGCGCCGCTGCTGCTGCTCGACGAGCCCACGGCGGCGCTGGACCTCAAGCACCAGGAGCTGGTGCTGAGGATCTGCCGGGAGCGGGCCGAGAAGGGGGACGCCGTGGTCGTCGTGCTGCACGACCTCGGGCTGGCGGCGGCGTACGCGCACCGGGTCGCCGTGCTGCACGGGGGGAAGGTGGCGGCCGACGGGGCGCCGGAGGAGGTCTTCACGGACGAATTGCTCTCCGCCGTCTACGACCAGCCCATCGAGGTCATTCCCCATCCCACGAACGGCACTTTGCTGGTGATCCCGCGTCGGGGCGTCGCGAACCTTTGAGATTCCTTTGACGATCGCATTACGTCCGTTTTAGTCGGCCGTAACCATCCCGTACTCGTACGCGGATTTTGAGAGGTGAATCACTGCACACAGGGGTATGCCCTAGGTAAGCCTGAGCTAAGTTAGGCGAGCCTCACCGAACCCTGTGAGCCCCGTCACGTACTTTTTCAGCCACCGGGAGTGCCCGCATGCGCGCCGCCAGACTCACCGTCGTCACCGCCGCCGCGACCCTCGCGGCCCTGACCGCCGTCACGGGCTGCACGGAGAAGAGCGGGGCCGAGGACGGCGACCGTGTCATCAAGGTGACCGCGACGGACGACAAGTGCGAGACGTCGAAGAAGGCGATCCCGGCGGGGCACGTCGAACTCGCCATCGAGAACAAGGGATCGAAGGTCACCGAGGTGTACCTGCTCTTCCCGGACGACCGGATCGTCTCGGAGCGGGAGAACATCGGGGCCGGCACCAAGCAGCGGCTGACCGCCGAGGTCAAGGCCGGTGACTACCAGATCGCGTGCAAGCCCGGCATGAAGGGCAAGGGCATCCGCCAGGCCCTCTCCGTGACCGGAAAGTCGACGGTGAAGCGCGATCCCCGGCTCGACAAGGCCGTGGCCGAATACCGCGAGTACGCGCAGGAGCAGGCCGACGCGACGCTCCCGAAGGTGAAGGTCTTCACGGACGCCGTCCAGGCCGGGAACCTCGCCGCCGCGCAGGCCGCGTACGCCCCGTCCCGGATCGGCTGGGAGCGCACCGAGCCGGTCGCGGAGTCGTTCGGGGACATCGACCCGCTGGTCGACACCCGCGCGGACGGCCTGGAGGCGGGCCAGAAGTGGACCGGCTGGCACCGGCTGGAGAAGGCGCTCTGGCAGGACAAGAAGATCGGCGCCGAGGAGAAGACGCTCGCCGCGCAGCTCGTCACCGACCTCACCGACTGGCAGAAGCGCGTCGGCACCGCTGAGATCACCCCGACCTCCATGGCCAACGGCGCCAAGGAACTCCTCGACGAGGTCGCCACCGGCAAGGTCACCGGCGAGGAGGACCGCTACTCGCACACCGACCTCGTCGACTTCAAGGCCAACGTCGAGGGCGCCCAGGAGGCGTACGAGCTGCTGAAGCCGATCGCCCAGGCCAACAACCCTTCCCTGGTCACCGAGTTGGACAAGCAGTTCGCCGCGCTCGACGCCCTCCTCGACAAGTACCGCACGGACAAGACCTCGTACGACTTCGTCTCCTACGACAAGGTCACCGAGGCGCAGCGCAAGGAGCTGTCGGACGCGGTGAACGCGCTCGCGGAGCCGCTCTCCAAGCTCGCCGCGGCCGTGGTCAAGTAAGGGGCACGACGATGTCTGAAGCTCAACCCCCTTCCCGCCGCGCCCTGTTGGGGTGGGGCGGCGCCGGGCTCGCGCTCGGTGCGGTGGCTGCCGGTACCGCCGTGGCGGTCACCGGGGAGACCGGATCGGCCGACCCCTCCACCGCTGTCGAATTCCACGGCGTCCACCAGGCCGGTATCGCTACCGCCGTACAAGACCGGTTGCACTTCGCCGCGTTCGATGTCACCACCGGTGATCGGGCGGAGTTTGTGGGGTTGTTGAAGGAGTGGACGGAGGCGGCTCGGAGGATGACCGCGGGGAAGGCGGTCGGGGAGGGGGCGTTCGGGGGGCTGGCTGAGGCGCCGCCGGACGACACCGGGGAGGCATTGGGGCTGAAGCCGTCCCGGTTGACGTTGACGATCGGGTTCGGGCCTTCGCTGTTCGCCAAGTTCGGGTTGGGTGGGGAGCGGCCCGAGGCGTTGGTGGATCTGCCGCAATTCCCCGGTGAGGCGCTGGACTTGGCGCGGTCCGGTGGGGATCTGTGTGTGCAGGCGTGTGCCGACGATCCGCAGGTGGCCGTGCACGCGATCCGCAACCTGGCGCGGATCGGGTTCGGGAAGGTCGTCGTGCGGTGGTCCCAACTCGGGTTCGGGAAGACGTCGTCGACGACGCCGGACGCCCAGACTCCGCGCAATCTCATGGGGTTCAAGGACGGCACCCGCAATATCGCGGGGACGGAGACGGACCGGCTGGAGAAGTTCGTGTGGGCGTCGGAGAAGGACGGGCCGGCGTGGATGGCCGGCGGGTCGTATCTCGTCGCCCGGCGGATCAGGATGCACATCGAGACCTGGGACCGCACCTCCCTCCAGGAGCAGGAGGACGTCTTCGGGCGGGACAAGGGCGAGGGGGCGCCGGTCGGGAAGGCGAAGGAGCACGACGCGCCGTTCCTGAAGGCCATGAAGCCGGACGCGCACGTGCGGCTCGCGCACCCCGACTCCAACGGCGGATCGACCATTCTGCGGCGCGGCTACTCCTTCACCGACGGCACCGACGGGCTCGGGCGGCTGGACGCGGGGCTGTTCTTCCTCGCCTACCAGCGTGACGTGCGCGAGGGATTCGTCAAGATCCAGGGGCACTTGGCGACCGACGCGCTCAACGAGTACATCCAGCACGTCGGTTCGGGGGTGTTCGCGGTGCCGCCAGGGGTGCGGGACGCGGACGACTGGTGGGGCCGGGCCCTGTTCAACGGCAAGGAGGCGTAGGCGTGTTCTCCAACTACCTGATCGGGCTGCGGGAAGGGCTGGAGGCCAGCCTCGTCGTCTGCATCCTCATCGCCTATCTGGTCAAGACCGGGCGGCGGGACGCGCTCCGGCCGATCTGGATCGGGGTCGGCACGGCCGTCGCGATCGCCCTCGCGTTCGGCTGCGCGCTCGAATTCGGCTCCCAGGAGCTGACGTTCGAGGCGCAGGAGGCGCTCGGCGGGTCGCTGTCGATCGTGTCGGTGGGGCTCGTGACGTGGATGGTGTTCTGGATGCGGCGCACCGCGCGGCATCTGAAGGCCGAGCTGCACGGCAAGTTGGACGCCGCGCTCGCGATGGGGACGGGAGCGCTGGTCGCGACCGCGTTCCTCGCCGTCGGCCGGGAGGGGCTTGAGACGGCCCTGTTCATCTGGACGTCCGTGCACGCCGCCGGGGACGGGACGCCGAGGCCGTTGATCGGAGCGGGACTCGGGCTCGCCACCGCCGTACTCCTCGGGTGGCTGTTCTACCGGGGGGCGTTGCGGATCAATCTCGCGAAGTTCTTCACGTGGACCGGGGGGATGCTGGTCGTCGTCGCGGCGGGTGTACTCGCCTACGGATTCCACGACTTGCAGGAGGCCGGGTGGGTTCCCGGGCTCGGAAAGCTGGCGTTCGACATCAGCGACACGATTCCGCCGGACAGCTGGTACGGGACGCTGCTCAAGGGGGTGTTCAACTTCCAGCCCGACCCGACCGTCCTCCAGGTCACGGTGTGGCTCCTGTACCTGGTCCCGACGCTCGCGATCTTCCTCGCCCCGGTAGGGTTCGCCTCCGGGAAGAGGAAGGTGAAGTCACCTGATGATCAGGCTGCGCAGGCGTGACCGGAACGCGCTCATAGCGGTCGTCCTGACCGGTGTGTCCCTCACGGCGAGCGGCTGTGTGGTGATCCACGGAGAACGCGAGATCGTCCCGACGACCACCCCGGCCGAAGCCGCGGCGGCGGTCCAGGAGTTCACGACGGCGTACAACAAGGCCGACAAGGCGTACGACAGTTCGCTCGACGCCGCTTACACGACCGGGCCCCTCGGGGTCATCGACTCGGCGCGGCTGAAGGCGGGGAAGATCACCGATCCCGGTGGGAACCCGAACCATCAGCCGCTGGCCCTGTCGGACGTCCAGGTCACGATCCCCAAGAAGGCGGGCTGGCCGCGCTGGTTCGTCGCGGACGCGCAGGCCAACCGGAGCGGGTCCTCGCGCTGGCTGCTGGCGTTCACCCGCAACGACGTCGCCGAGCCCTGGCAGGCGGCGTTCCTGACGCTGGTCGCGCCCGGGACGCTGCCCGCGTTCAAGCGGGACGCGCAGGGGTACGTCGAGGAGGTGCCCGCCTCCTCGCCCGAACTCGCCGTGTCCACCGACCGGTTGAGCGCGGCGTACGCGGAGTATCTGAGGACCGGTCAGGGGGCGTTCGCGGACGGGGCGTTCACCAGCGCGCTGCGGGCCGGACGGGAGAAGGCGACGCGGCCGGGGCTCGCGACGCAGTACATCGACGAGCCGCTGAACGACAGCGACTACCGGCCGATCGCGCTGCGCACCGCCGACGGTGGGGCGCTCGTCTTCTTCTCCGGGCACAACTACACGAAGCAGACGGCTGCCGCCGGGACGGCCGTGCCCACGCCGAACGCGAGCGTGAAAGCCCTGACGACCGGGGAGATCAAGCAGTCGCTGACGATGGAGTTCGTGTCGAACGCGGTTGCCGTCGATCCGATGAAGGGGGTCGGGGACGGGAAGGTGTCGTTGTTGAGCCGGGTGGAGGGGCTGACGGGGGCGAAGGGGGAGTAGTACGAGGGGGGTAGTACCGGCGGGGTACCGGGGGTACGGGGCACGGGGGTGCCGGCGGGGTGATACCCGTAGTACCCGTAGTACTCAGGTTCTGAGCGGCCAGGCGGTCGTCGACTCGTCCTGTGCGTGCCTCGCGCACGCGTCCGTCAGGGTCTCCAGGAGGGTCAGGGGGTCCGGGAGGGGGTGTTCCGGGCCGCGTACCCAGTGGACCGCGTGGCCCTCGTCGCCGGGGAGGCGGGCCGGGGGGACCAGGACGTACGAGCCCCGGCAGTGCCAGCGCAGGCCGGGGTGTTCGTCCATCGTCTCGGGGTGGCAGTCGAGTTCGCAGGGCCACCACTCGTCCTCGTCGGCCGGGGTGCCTCGGGTGAGGGTGAAGAAGAGGAGGCGGCCGTCGTCGGACTCCGCTACCGGGCCGACCTCGACGCCGGACGCGATGAGGCGGTCCAGTGCGGCGCGGCCGGCCTGGCGGGGGACGTCCAGGACGTCGTGGGTCGTGCCGGTCGCGGTGATGAAGTTCGCCTGCGGCTGGTGGCGGGCCCAGCGTTCGATCTGGGCGCGGTCGGTGGTCGACTGGGTCTGCCAGGCGAACGAGACGGGGTGGCGGGCGGGGGTCGGACAGCCGACCCGGTCGCACGAACAGCGGTAGCCGGGGGCGGGGTGGGCGGCGGGGGCGAGGGGGAGGCCGGCCTCCGCGGCGGCGAGGAGCAGCGCCTCGCGCTCGCCGGTGACGTCCTCTTCGGGGGTGGCCTTGCGCAGCCACTGAGTGAGTCTGACCCTCAGGCCGGTCCGGCCGATCGCCTCCGCGCTCATCTGTCCCCTCGCGTTGCTGTGGTGGGCACAGCATGCCCTATCGCTCCGCCGGGTGCGGAACCGGGGGGCTTGTCGGGACATAAGCCTCAGGGTGGGGGTGGGGGGCTGAGGTTCGGGGGTGAGTGCGGGTTCGGTGGGTGGGGTGCGGACCGGTGGATGGCTGGGGTGAGGTGGGTCGCCTGCCCGCGTGCGGGCGGGTGGGGGCGGCGCGGGCGGACGCAGCTGGGTACGGGAGGTGAAGTGGGTGTGGGTCAGTGGGGGGCGATGCCGTGCAGGGCGTAGTCGACGAGGGTGTCCGTGTAGGTGTGTGTCAGTTCGCCCGTGTGTTGCAGCCAGCGTTGGGCGACGGGGGCGACGAAGAGTTCGAGGGCGATCCGGGGGTCGATCTCCGGTCTCAACTGGCCTGCCTCGCGGGCGGATCGGAGCCTTTCGACGTACAACTCGAAATTGGGTTCCAGCAACTTCGCGACGACGGCTCGGCCCAGCTTCTCGTCCATCAACCCTTCTGCCGTGAGGGCTCGGGCGGGGGCGTCGAAGCGGGGGTCCTGGAGGTTGTCGACGGTCGCGCGGAGGACGTACTTGAGGTCGGCGGAGAGGTCGCCGGTGTCGGGGAGGGCGGGGGTGGTGGGGGCGGGTTGTGCCGTGCCGGGGGTGTCCTGGGTGCTGCCGGGGGTGTTCTGGGTGCTGCCGGGGCCGGTGGCCGCCTCCAGTTCGTCCGCCTGGCGCTCCCCCAGATCCAGAAACGCTTCCAGCAACACGTCCGCCTTCGATCCCCACCAGCGGTAGATCGTCTGCTTCCCGACGCCGGCCCGGGAGGCGATCCCCTCGATGGTCGTCTTCGCGTAACCGCTTTCAGCTACGAGACTCAGGGCAGCCGCATAGATGGCACGGCGGGACGTCTCACTACGCCGGGACGCGTCGGGTGTTCTGCTGGGCATGGGCCCAGGTTAAGGCGGGGCGGGGGGAGGGAGGACGGCGGCGGGGGCGGCGGGGGCGTCATGGGCCGAGGGCACGCCGTCGTCGTACGAGCCCCGGCCGGCCGCGGACCGCCGGCCCGCCTCACGACCGTGCGCACCAGGCCGACCCGCGCGGGCTCACCTCTGCGTGCCGCGGGCCTGGCACGCCCGGGGCGTTTCCGGCGGCTCTCGACCGGCCGGCGAGTGGCCGATCCGCCCGGCGTTCGACACCTCGTGCGACGCCGAACGTCATGCCCAGCTCGCCCACTCAGGTCCGAGGGCCGTTTCAAGCTCGACCGGAGACGCTCGGGCCCGGCGCTGTACCTCTCCCGCCGGCGGCTCGCACGCGCCCCCATGCCGCTTGCGGCCCCACGCGCCGCGTACGGGCTCGGCTCTCCGCATCAGGAGATCCGCGCACCCGACCCGGCGCGTCAGCTCGCGAGCCCGCCCGGCCGGCTGCCTCAGGCCGGTGGCAGTCCCGCGCGCGTGAGTTCGCTGCTCGACCCCGGCCCGTCCGCCCGTCCGCCTACTCCCCCTCCCCCTCCCCCTCCCCCGGATACCGCACCCCGATCTGCCCCCGGACCGTGTCCAGGGTTCGCATGACCGCGAGGGTGTTGTCGAGGGGGACGAGGGGGGACTCCTTCTCGCCGGCGCGCAGCGCTCGCATGACCTCCTGGGCCTCGTGGCGGAAGGTGTTGGCGGGGCCCTGGGAGGGGTCGTGGGGGAATTCCTCGGGGTCGCGGCCTACGCGGTGGAGGATGAAGCGGTCGGCGTGGAAGAAGCCGGAGGGGATGTCGATGCGGCCCTTGGTACCGGTGATGGAAGCGGTTGTGGAAGTACCGCCGTCCAGGGAGCAGTGGAGGGCGGCGAGGGCGCCGGAGTCCCAGGAGAGGGCCAACGCGGTCTGGAGGTCTACGCCTTCCGGGGAGAGGACCGCCCGGGCGGAGATGCCGGAGGGCTCGCCCAGGAAGAGGTGGGCGAGGGAGACGGGGTAGACGCCGAGGTCGAGGAGGGCGCCGCCGCCCTGGGCGGGGTCGCGCAGGCGGTGGGCCGGCGAGAAGGGCCCTTCGAGGCCGAAGTCGGCCTGGACCGTGCGGACTTCGCCGATCGTCCCGTCGTCGATCACGCTCTTGATACGGCGGATGACCGGGTTGCAGTACATCCACATCGCCTCCATCAGGAAGCGGTCGTTCGCGCGGGCGAGGGAGACCAGCTCCTCGGCCTCACGCAAGTTCAACGTAAACGGTTTCTCGCACAGCACATGCCGCCCCGCCTCCAGACAGAGCCCGGCGGCGGCCCGATGCGCCGAGTGCGGCGTCGCGACGTACACGACGTCGATGTCGTCGTCCGCCGCGAGAGACGCCCAGTCCCCGTACGCGCGAGGAATCCCGAAACGTTCGGCAAACGCTTTCGCACCCTCTTCCGTGCGCGAGCCGACCGCGACGACCTCCGCGTCGGGCAGATCGATGAGATCCGCCGTGAAGGCGGCGGCTATCCCGCCGGTCGCCAGGATTCCCCACCGCACGCTGTCCGCCGTCATCGCTGCCACGCTTCCGTCTCTCGCACGGACCCGGTCCCACAGTCCGAACATCACATTCGAGCATTCCGTTCGAGCTGAGAGCATAGGTGGCGGACCGGGAGAAGAGGGAGGGGCACATGCCCAAGGGTGGGGCGCCGATATCGCGGGCGACGCGGAAGTCCGCGTCGCCGACTCTTGCCGCACAGCGGCGGACGGGCCTGCTGGTCACACTGCTGCTGGGCGGGCTGACCGCCACTCCCCCGCTGTCGATGGACATGTACCTCCCGGCGCTCCCGGAGGTCACCGACTCCCTGCACGCCCCGGCCGCGACCGTGCAGCTCACGCTCACCGCGTGCCTCGCCGGCATGGCGCTCGGCCAGCTGGTCGTCGGCCCGATGAGCGACCGCTGGGGCCGGCGCCGCCCGCTGCTCGCCGGTCTCGTCGTGTACGTGATCGCAACCGCTCTCTGCGCGCTTGCCCCGAACGTCGAGACGCTGGTCGCCTTCCGTCTCGTCCAGGGTCTCGCGGGCGCGGCGGGCATCGTGATCGCGCGGGCGGTGACACGTGATCTGTACGACGGCGACGCGATGGCGCGGTTCTTCTCGACCCTGATGCTGATCTCGGGGATCGCCCCGATCATCGCGCCGCTGATCGGCGGACAGATCCTGCGCTTCACGGACTGGCGGGGCGTGTTCGTCGTCCTGATCGGCGTCGGTGTGCTGCTGACGGCGGTGGTGTGGGCGAGGCTGCCGGAGACCCTGGAGCCCGCCGACCGCCACGAGGGCGGGGTGGGCGAGGCGCTGCACGCGATGCGGGGACTGCTTTCCGATACCGCTTTCTCCGGTTACATGCTGACCGGCGGTTTCGCGTTCGCCGCGCTGTTCGCGTACATCTCCGCGTCGCCGTTCGTGGTCCAGGAGATCTACGGGGCCTCGCCGCAGACGTACAGCCTGCTGTTCGGGATCAACTCCGTGGGGCTGATGATCGTCGGGCAGATCAACGGGAAGGTGCTGGTCGGGCGAGTGCGGCTGGACCGGGTGCTGGGGGTGGGGCTGCTGGTGATCCTCGCCGCGTCGGTCGCGCTGCTGCTGATGACGACCGGGGTGTTCGGGGACGTCGGGCTGATACCGATAGCAATCGCTCTCTTCGTTCTCATGTCCGCGATGGGCATGAGCCTGCCGAACGCGCAGACGCTGGCGCTGCTGCGCACCAAGCACTCCGCCGGGTCCGCGTCGGCGCTGCTCGGGACGTCGTCGTTCCTCGTCGGGGCGGTCGCCTCGCCGCTGGTGGGGGTGGCGGGCGAGCACACGGCGGTGCCGATGGCGGTCGTGCAGGTGGTCTCGTCCGTGGTTGCGCTCGGGTGTTTCGTGGGAATGTGCCGTCCGGGGGCCGGTCGTACGGTCGCCGAGGAAGCGGTCACCGAGGAAACGGTTACTGAAAAGACGGCCGCAGCAGGGACGGGCGCTGAGGCCAAAGTCAGCGAGAAGACGGTCACCGAGGGAGCCGACAGCTGAGCGCACCGAGACTCCGGCCCGGCACACCCGAGCGGGCCTGCCTGGACGCGGGCGAGCTGGAGCTGCTCCGCGACGAGGTCCGCGCGCTGGTCGCCGGCCCGCACCCCTGGGCCGCGGGCGCCGTCGTCTACGCCGGGCGCGGCCCGGTGATCGCGCTGCGGGAGGCGGTGGGCTGGGCCTCGCGCTTCGCCTCGTACGACGGGGTCGGGGGCGGCGTCGAGCTGCCGGCGGCCGAGCGGGTGCCGATGACCTTGGAGACGCCGTTCGACCTCGCGTCGCTGACCAAGCTGTTCACGTCCGTCGCCGCCGTGCAGCAGATCGAGCGGGGGCGGCTCGGGATCGATGCCCGGGTGAGTGCGTTTCTGCCGGATTTCAGCGCGGTGCGGCGGTCGGGGACGACGGTCCGGCAGCTCCTGACGCATACGTCCGGGCTCCGGCCGGAGCTGCCGTTGTACGCGTGCGCCGACGACGCCGAGCGGATGCGGGTGCTGCGGGCGGAGGCGCCGGTGAGCGAGCCGGGGGCGTACGTGTACTCCGATCTCAACATGCTGTTGCTGCAACAGGTGCTGGAACGGGTCACCGGGCGGTCGCTCGACGTCCTGGTCCAGGAGGGGATCGCCCGGCCGCTCGGTATGGCCGCGACCGGTTTCGGGCCCTGTTCCGGGGCCGCCGCGACCGAGGATCAGCGGCGGCCGTGGGGGAAGGTGGACCGGGGGATGATCCGGGGTGAGGTCCACGACGAGAACGCGTGGGCGCTGGGTGGGGTGGCCGGGCATGCGGGGCTGTTCTCGACGGGGCGGGATCTGGCGGTGTTCTGCCGGACGCTGCTGAACGGGGGGTCGTACGGGACGGCGCGGATTCTCGGAAGCGATCACGTCGAGTTGCTGCTGGACCCGCCGGGGCTGGGGTTCGCCGTCGATCAGGCTTGGTTCATGGGGGAGTTGGCGGGGCGGGGGGCCGCGGGGCATACGGGGTTCACGGGGACGTCGCTGGTGGTGGACCGGGCCACGGACACGTTTCTGGTGCTGCTGGCGAACACGGTGCATCCGGGGCGGCGGCAGGGCGGGAGCGGGCCGAGGGCTCGGGCGGGGACTCGGGTGGCTCGGGCTGTGCGGGGGGTTGGGGGGTGAGGGGGTACCAGAGGGGTACGAGGTGTCCCCTAAGCCTTCGGGGGTACGGGGTGTCCCCTAACTTCGGGGGTACGGGTATCCCTCAGGGGGCTCGGCGCGTCCCCTACGGGGGCTACGGGTATCCCGTACCCGTACGTCCTGAGGGGGGCGTGGGACCTGAGAGAATCAGGGCGTGAACTCGGCCGAATCCCTCCGTACCGCCCTCGACTCGCTGCTCCACGGGCTGCCGCCCCGGCAGGCGGCCCAGGCGGTGGACCGGCTGATCGCCAGCTACCGGGGCGCGACCCCGACGAACGCGCCGATCCTGCGGGACCGCGCGGACGTCGCGGCGTACGCCGCGTACCGGATGCCGGCGACCTTCGAGGCGGTGTGCTCGGCGCTGGAGGCGTTCGCCGAGACCGTGCCGGAGTGGACGCCGGGGAGCCTTGTGGACGTCGGCGGCGGGACCGGCGCCGCGACCTGGGCCGTGGAGTCCGTGTGGCCCGGCGCCCGGGAGGTGACCGTCCTGGACTGGGCCGAGCCGGCGCTCGCCCTGGGCCGGGAGATCGCCGCCGCCAACTCGGCGTTGTCCGGGGTGCGTTGGGAGCGGGCCCGGATCGGTTCCGCCCTGCGGATTCCCGAGGGTACGGACCTGGTGACCGTCTCGTACGTCCTCAACGAGCTGACGCCCGCCGACCGCAGCGCCCTGCTGGCCGGGGTGAGCGGGGCGACGTCCGTGGTGATCGTCGAGCCGGGGACGCCCGACGGGTACGCGCGGATCATCGAGGCGCGGGACGCGTTGATCGCGAGCGGGCACCGGATCGCCGCGCCCTGTCCGCACAGCGGCGCCTGCCCCATCGTCCTCGGCACAGACTGGTGCCACTTCTCGGCCCGGGTCAGCCGTTCCTCCCTGCACCGGAAGGTCAAGGGGGGTTCGCTGCCGTACGAGGACGAGAAGTTCGCGTATGTCGCGGCGACGCGGGTGCCGGTGACGCCGGCCACCGCGCGGGTCGTACGGCGTCCGCAGATCCGTAAGGGGCAGGTGCTGCTCGATCTGTGCTCGGCGGGGTCCCCTCAGGGGGAGTTGGGGCGGACGACGGTCACGAAGCGGCACGGGGGGTTGTACAAGGCGGCGCGGGACGCGGAGTGGGGGGACGCGTGGCCGCCGCCCGGCGATGAGCTGTCGGCCCAGGTGCCGTCGGTCTAGTGCCCTTGGTCCAGGTGCCGTTGGCCCAGGTGCCGTTGGTCCAGGTGGCGGGCGCCTACGCTTCGGAGGCATGAACTCCAAAGTCGCAGTGGTGACCGGTGCCGGGTCGGGTATCGGGCGGGCCGTCGCTCTTGAACTCGCGGGCGCCGGTTGGACGGTGCACATGGTGGGGCGCCGGGCCGAGAAGCTGGAGGAGACGGCCGAGCTGGCGCCGGACAACGTCCCCCATCGCCTCCGGGCCGATGTGTCGCGCGAGGAGGACGTGGAGCGCGTCTTCAGGGTCGTAGGGGATCTCGGGCGGCTGGATCTGCTGTTCAACAACGCCGGGACGTTCGGGCCCGGGGGTGTGCCGTTCGAGGAGTTGTCGTACGACGCGTGGCGGCACGTCGTGGACACGAACCTCAACGGGGCGTTCCTGTGCGCGCGGGCGGCGTACCGGTTGATGAAGTCCCAGGAGCCGAGCGGTGGGCGGATCATCAACAACGGTTCCATCTCCGCGCATACGCCGCGTCCGCAGTCGGCGCCGTACACCGCGACCAAGCACGCGCTGACGGGGCTCACCAAGTCCCTCGCGCTGGACGGGCGTTCGCACGGGATCGCGGTCAGTCAGATCGACATCGGGAACGCGGCCACCGAGATGACGGAGCGGATGCGGGCGGGGGTGCTCCAGGCCAACGGGGAGTTCGCGCCGGAGCCGGTGATGGACGTCGCCGATGTCGCGCGGACCGTACGGCACATGGCGGAGCTGCCGTTGGAGGCGAACATGCAGTTCGTGACGGTGTTGGCGACGGGGATGCCGTACGTGGGGCGGGGGTGAACGGGGGGCGCGTGAAGGGGGCTTGAGGGGCGCGTCGGGGCGGCGGTGAGGGGTGGGCGCATCAGCACAAGCGGAATTTGACAGTCCGCCCTATTGCGGGGGTTAGCGGAACTATGCTCAACTCTTCTCCACGAGAACTTCACACTTGGGTGAGGGAGTTCCGTAGACCACTCCGAGGGGGGAGGAGGCGGTCGCCCCACGGCACCGGGTGGGGGTGGGCCTCGCGTGGGACCGCGAGGTGCACACCGGGCCGTGGGGCGCCTGCCACAAGGGGGTTGGTCCGAGGGGGGAGTTGGCCCGAGAGGGGTTCGGCCGACGGGAGTGAGTTGGGCTGACGGGGGGGCTCAACTCTCTTCCGGTGAGGCGCTCTTGGCGGCGTCCGCCCCGGGATCGGCCTTCTTGGTACGGCGGTTGCGCAGGGCGTACACGCCGCCGAGCAGGGCCGCCGCCACCGCTCCCCCGACCGGCAGACCCCAGCCCATGCTGTCGTCGTCGACCGCCGTGCCCGCCGAACCGGCCGAACCGGCGCTGCCGTGCGGGGAGTTGTGGGTGACCTTGGCGCCGCCCTCACTGAGGGGTTCCGCGAGGGTGCCGAGGGATTTCGCCGAACTCCCTTGGGCGAAGCCCCAGTCGAGGAGGGTGCGGGACTCCTCGTACACCGCGTTGAGGCCGCTCTTCGGGTGGAGCACGGTGACGATGAGGGTCCGGCCGTCGCGCGTCGCCGCTCCCGTGAAGGTGTTGCCCGCGTTGCTGGTGTAGCCGTTCTTGACGCCGATCATCCCGGCGTACGGCTTCACACCGTGCGAGCCGCACAGCAGGCGGTTGGTGTTCTCGATGCCGGTGCCGCCGATCCGTGCGGTGCGCGTCCCGCAGTAGGCCCGGAAGTCGGCGTTCCTGAGGCCGCTGCGGGCCATGAGCGTGAGGTCGTAGGCGGAGGAGTACTGGCGGGGGTGGTCGTACCCGTCAGGGCTTACCACGTACGTGTCGACGGCCTGGAGGTCGGCGGCCTTGGCGCGCATCTCCGCGACGGACCGGTCGATCCCCCCGTTCATCGCGGCCAGCACGCGCACGGCGTCGTTCCCGGAGCGCAGGAAGACGCCGTGCCACAGGTCCTCGACGCTGTACGTCACCCCCGCCTTGATCCCGACCAGGCTCGACCCCTCCGGCACGGTCGCCAGCTCCGCCCCCCGGACCGTGTGCCGCTCCGTCCTCGCGAACTTCCCCAGCAGGGTGTCCGCGAACAGCATCTTCAACGTCGAGGCGGGCGCCAGCCGCACATGCGGGTTGCGCTCCCCGAGCACCTCCCCTGTGTCGTGGTCAGCGACGATCCAGGCGCGAGCAGTGATGTCCACCGACGGGACCGTACAGAACGATGGTGAGAAAACGCGAACCTCGGGGTGGGGGGTATTAGGGGTCGACCCTTAGGTGGAGGCGTTATGCCTGGCCCGTCTCGAAGCGGGAGATGAGGCCGTTGTTCACGACGAAGCGCCAGCCCGTCCGCATCTCGCCCCAGGTGTCGTTGCGGAAGCGGGCGACGAGGGAGAGGCCGTCGTCGGACTGGGACAGGATCTCGAAGTGGCCGTGGACGGAGAAGATCTCGCGGTCGATCCAGTCGAGGAGCTCGCGTTCGCGGTGGTCGTCGGACATGGTCGCGTCGGGGGTGAGGAGGGTCAGGAAGCGCGCGCGGTCGTTCGCGTTCACGGCGTCCACGAAGGCGCGTACGACGGGGTCGTGGGGCTGGACGTGTGTCATACCTCCAGCCTCACACCGCCCCCGTACCCACACCACCCGCACCACCCGCGCCTCCGCCACCCGAACGGCGTCCCCCGCAGGTCTCCCTCTACCCCCGGTGCGACCGTGAACGTACCTGTCGTCGTCCTTCGTCGTCCTCGTCGTCCTTGGGAGCCACCGTGAGCTGTTGTACCGAGCGCCGTCGGGACGTGGGTCTGCTGCTGCTCAGGCTGGGTACGGGCGGTGTGCTGGCCGCGCACGGCGCGCAGAAGCTGTTCGGGTGGTTCGGGGGGCACGGGCTGGAGGGGACCGGGCAGTACATGGAGTCCGTCGGCTACTCCCCCGGCCAGGCGTCGGCGACGGCCGCGGGGCTCGCGGAGACGGGCGGCGGCGCGCTGCTGGCGCTGGGCCTGGCGACCCCGGCGGCGGGCGCGGCGGCGGCCGGTGCGATGGTCGGCGCCGCCGCCGTCCACGCCCCGGCGGGCTTCTTCGCCCAGTCCGGCGGCTACGAGTACGCCGCCTTCCTCGCCCTCACCGCCACCGGCCTCGCCGTCACCGGCCCCGGCCGCCTCTCCCTCGACCACGCCCTCGGCCACACCGCCAACCGCGACTGGATGGTCCCCGTGGCCCTGGGGGTGACGGCCGCGGTGACCTCGGTGGTGGTAGGTCTCAGGTATCGCCGCGTCCGGGAGAGCGGCGAAGGGGACGCCGTACAGGAGGCGCTGTTCGAGGAGGAGGGGTACGGGGAGGTCATGGGGTTCGAGGAGTAGGGGGCTACGGGTACGTCCCTGTCATACCCGTACCCCTCAGGTCACCGCGCCTGCCGACGGTTCCGCCTCACCTCCTCGTCGATGGCCCAGGCGTCGGCGACCGGGCCGAGGTGACCGAGCTTGTCGGGGTTGATGACCGTACGGATGGTCTGGATCTGCCCGTCGAGGACGTCGAGGACCAGGGCGTGGAGGACCTTGCCGTCCCGGTCGCGGAAGACGGCGCCCGGCTGGCCGTTGATCTCGTGCGGCTCGAACGTGATGTCGATCCGGGCCATGACCGGGTGGACGGCGGCGAGCAGGCGGGCCACGTTCTCGGCACCGGCGACGGCCCGGGCCAGCTGCGGGGCCTTGCCGCCTCCGTCCCCGACCAGCTGGACGTCGGCGGACAGCAGGCTCTGGAGCCCGTCCACGTCACCCCGCGACAGCGCCTCGAAGAACCGCGTCGCCAGTTCCTGCCGCTCCCGCCGGTCCGCCTCGAAGCGGGGCCGCCCGGCCGCCATGTGGCGGCGCGCCCGCACCAGGAGCTGACGGCAGGCCGCCTCCGAGCGGCCCACCGCCGCGGCGATCTCGTCGAAACCGAAGGCGAACACCTCCCGCAGCACGAACACCGACCGCTCCAGCGGGCTGAGCCGCTCCAGGAGCAGCAGCGCGGCCATCGACACCGAGTCGGCCAGCTCGGCGGCGCGCGCCGGGTCCTCGTACGGGTCGCTCAGCAGCGGCTCGGGCAGCCACGGTCCGACGTACGACTCGCGGCGCACCCGCGCGGAGCGCAGGACGTCGATCGCGATCCGGGTCACCGTCGCCGACAGGAACGCCTTGGCCGAGACGGGCCGGGTCGCGGAGGCGTCGTAGCGCAGCCAGGTCTCCTGGACCGCGTCCTCCGCCTCGCCCACGCTGCCCAGAATCCGGTAGGCGATCGAGAACAGCAGCGGTCTCAGCTCCTCGAACTCCTCGACCTTGCTCACGTGGTCTCCCCCTCGTAGTCCTCGTAGTACCCGTAGTCCTCGGGGCACCCGTAGTACCCGTAGTACTCAGCGTGCCCGGTTTCCTCGGCCCGCCGGTTCGGGTGAACGGCTGTTCAGTGGAACTGGCCGACCTCGTAGTCCCCGGCGGGCTGCCGGGTGATGATGTTCAGCCGGTTCACCGCGTTCATGAACGAGACCAGCATGACGAGGGCGGTGAGCTGGTCCTCGTCGTAGTGCCGGGCGGCGCGGGCCCAGACCTCGTCGCTGACGCCGTCGGCCGCGTCCGCGACCCGGGTGCCCTGTTCCGCCAGTTCCAGGGCGGCGCGTTCGGCCTCGGTGAAGACCGTCGCCTCCCGCCACGCCGCCACCAGGGCCAGCCGCACCGCCGCCTCGCCGGCGGCCGCGGCCTCTTTGCTGTGCATGTCGATGCAGACCGCGCACCCGTTGATCTGGCTCACCCGCAGGGCCACCAGCTCCTGTGTGGTGGCGGGCAGCGGCAACTCCTTCAGCGCCTTCCCGGTCGACATGAAGTACTTGAGCGCCTTGCCGGCGGTCGGGCGGGCGAAGTAGCTCAGTCGCGCGTCCATGGTGTGCTCCTCCGTGCTCGTCGATGCGTTCACCCCCGAGACGAGACAGCCGGCTCCCCTGTGACACGACGGGGCAGACCCCTGTCGTACCCGTAGTACTCAGGGTCCCCTGTCCCCCATCCGGCCGATACACTCCTTGAGTGTTCAACCGGCCCCCGATCACCATGAGCAGCCCGCGCAGGGCTGGTGCTGTGGTGTTGGGGCTGCTGCTGGCGGTGGCCACGGTGCTGGGGTGTGTGATGCATCCCGCCGAGACGGAGGCGGGGGCGGTACGGCATCTCACCGCCGTCGCGTACACCCCGCAGGGCCCGTCCAAGGAGCACGTGTGCGCGGTGCCGGGGCACGACCGGTGTCACGGCGCCGGTGGGGTGGTCGCGAGGACGACGGCCCCGACTCCGCACCCGGCCCCGCAGGCGCTGCCCGCGAGGGTGGACGCCCGGCCGGCGACGACGCCTCTCGCCGCGCAGGCCGATCCGGCGGCGCCGCGCCCGCCCGACCTCCATGTGCTTCAGGTGCTGCGGACCTAGAACGGACGTCTCCTCCGCGTCCGTTCATCGGCATGCCCGCCGACTCCCGCTGCACGAAAGGCACTTCGCCATGTCCACCGGCAACCCCAAGAAGACGACGACCGGTTCGAAGCCGACGACCGGATCGCAGCCGGCCGCCAAGGCGCCGGCCTCCAAGACACCGGCTGCCAAGACCCCCGCCCCCAAGGCACCGACCTCCAAGGCGTCGAACCCCAAGGCCAAGCCCAGCGCCAACGCCCCCAAGAAGCGGCCCGGCAACAAGCCGTCCGCCGGTGAGAAGGCCGCCACCCGCCGCGCGCGAATAGAGGAGCAGCGCAAGGCGGAACGCGCCCGGGAGCGCCGTAGCCGCATCCTGATGATCTCCGTGTCGACGGCGATCGTGCTCGCGGTCGTCGCGGGCGGCGCCTGGCTGATCAACGACGCGAACGAGAAGGAGGCCGCGCAGGCGGCCCCGGTCTCCGGCGAGAAGACGTGGAAGGACCTCACCCAGAACCACGTCGAAGGCACCGTCAAGTACCCGATGATCCCGCCGGTCGGCGGTGACCACAACGGCGTCTGGCAGAACTGCGACGCGCAGGTCTACACGCAGCAGCTCCAGAACGAGAACGCGGTGCACTCCCTGGAGCACGGCGCGGTGTGGGTGACGTACAACACCAAGGCCGCCGAGGCGGACGTCAAGTCGCTGACGGAGAAGGTGAAGAAGACGCCGTACACGTTGATGAGCCCGTACGACTCGCAGTCCTCCCCCATCACGCTCTCCGCGTGGGGCCATCAGCTGAACGTCGACACGGCGTCCGACGCGCGCGTGAACGAGTTCCTCGACAAGTACGTCCAGGGCGCGCAGACGCCTGAGCCGGGTGCGGCGTGCACGGGCGGCAAGGCGACGGCATGAGCACGAGCACAGCCGAGATGGCACCCCGGTCCACAACTCGCCTCTCCCGAGCCCTCATCGGCGGCGCGCTGGTCACCCTCCTCGCGGCGGTCGCCCTCACGGTCACCCTGCTGCGCCCGGCGCAGGCCAACTCCCCTGCGGGGCCGGTCGATTCGGGGTTCGCCCGCGACATGGCCGTCCATCACCAGCAGGCCGTGGAGATGTCCTTCATCGTCCGCGACCGCACGACCGACGAGGACGTACGCCGTCTCGCGTACGACATCATCAACACCCAGGCCAACCAACGCGGCATGCTCCTGGGCTGGTTGGACACCTGGAACGAGCCCAAGTCCTCCCAGGCGGCGCCCATGTCCTGGATGGACCACAGCATGCCGTACAAGGCCCACGACGGCTCCCTCATGCCCGGCATGGCCACCAACACGGAGCTGAACAAGCTCCGTTCCCTCTCCGGCAAGCAGGCCGAGGTCTTCTACCTGAACCTCATGACCGCCCACCACAAGGGCGGCATCGAGATGGCGGAGGGCGCGGCGCAGGGCGGGGAGACCGAGCAGGTGCGGCGGTTGGCCCAGGGGATGGTGAACGGTCAGAAGGCCGAGATCTCCCTGATGGCCGACATGTTGAAGAAGCGGTCCTGAACGCGAGGTGGCCTGCCCGGCTCAACGGGCAGGCCACCGGCGCAGGTTCAGGTTCAGATCAGCCGCTTCACGAACGCGCTCAGGCTCTGCATAGCCGTGTTCTTCGACGTCTCCGCGAAGAGCGGGTCGAGGTGGTTCATGCCCTCGTCCGTCTTGAACGACGTGTAGGGGACTCGGGATTGGGCGGCCAGTTTTTGGGCGGCCGTGACGACCGTGCCCTTCGGGTAGCTCGACTGGAAGGCGTACAGGGGGGTGTCGATGCCGGCCGCGTGCTGGAGGCGGAGGCCGAGGGAGCGGGTGATGTCCGTGTCGGCGTAGAGGTCGGTGGCGTCGAGGTCGAGGGAGAGGCGGGCGGGCCAGTACCACTGCCAGACGGTCGGGACGGGGCCCGCGTAGGCGGTGGCGACGCGGGAGATGGGGGTGATGCCGGTGTCGGTCCAGTCGCCCGAGGTGGAGAACTCCCCTGAGTGGACGGTGATGTTGTTGGGCCAGCCGAAGCTCTCGTCCACCAGGAGGCCCAGCAGGGCCGCGTTGGTGATGGTCGTGGACGGGCGGAGGGCGTCGGGGAGGCGGGGCTGGAGGACCGACTTGGCGTGGGGGTCCAAGTGGGCGTACCAGCCTGCGAGTTGGTAGAAGATCTGGGTGCTCTCGGAGCGGGTGCCCACGCCTACGGCGGCCAGGGACATGTCGAACACCGCGCCGCCGGAGATCGCGGCGAGGCGCTGCCTGATCCGCTCCGGGGAGTTGTCGGGGGCCTCGCCCGCGCCGTCGAAGGCGCCGAGGACGCCGCCGTCGATCAGGGCCAGCCCCGCGAGGGAGCGGTAGCCGGGCTCTCCGTCGAAGTCCCAGGCGGCGTACGCGGCGGCGGTGGTCGCGCCCCAGGAGTGGCCGCCGAGGATCACCTTGCGCCGACCGCCGCAGGAGGCCGCCTTCACGACCGTGCGGAGGTCCGAAAGGACGCGCGGGAGGCCCCAGTTGGCGAGGAATCCGGAGGCTGCGGGGGTTTGGGTGCGGTAGTGGTCGTCGAGGTAGTAGGTGAGGGGGTCGGCGGTGGCGAAGCCCGCTCGGTCGACCAGGTTCTCCTCGCGCCGGTCGAACGACCAGACCTGCACGCCGGGGACGGCCGCGACGAGGTCGCGGGCGAGGAGGCGGAAGTCGTTGGCGGCGCCGAACTGGCCGGGGACCAGGACGAGTACGGTCCCGGCGGTGGGGTCGCCGATCTGGAGGGTGTGGACCTGGTCCGACCCGACGGGGCCGCCGCCGGGCGAGGTCGGGAAGGCCACGTACGGTTCCGGCTGAGCCAGGGAGGAAGGTTCCCCAGTTGAACGGCCCCTCCCCGCAAGCGCGTTGGCCGTACCGCTCAGCCCCGCGCTCGCCACCGCCCCCGCGGCCACGCCGCCCAGCAACGTCCTGCGTGTCACGAAACTCGTCATGTCCGGTCGCCTCCTTGAAAGTTGGAGAACATGACTACGGGGGTAGCTTCCACCATGGAGGCGGCGTGGTGATCACCGGCCCCCGGCAGTCACCGGCGTACGCGATCCGTCCCGCAGGACCAGCGCCGCGACCGCCAACGCGGCGAGGACTGCACCCGAACTCACCCTGAACGCAAGGCGATAGCCGTCGGTGAGCGCCTCGGCGGCCGGGGTCCCATCGGCCAGGAGTCCCGCCGTGCGCGACACCGCAAGGCTGCTCAGCACCGCGAGTCCGAGCGAAGCCCCCACCTGCTGAACGGTGTTGAACATCCCGGAGGCCAGCCCCGAGTCCTCCTCGGTCGCGCCGGACATCGCGAGCCCGGCCAGCGCGGGCATGACGAGGCCGAAGCCGATGCCGAGCGGGACCGTCGCCGGGAAGACGTCGCTCACGTACGCGCCGTCCGCCGAGACCGTCCCCAGCAGCCCCAACCCGCTTGCCACCAGGGCGAGTCCGGCGAGCAGCACGCCCCGCGGACCGAACCGGGCGATCACCTTCGGCGCGACCCCCAGCGACATCACGCCGATCAGCAACGGCACGGGGACGACCCCGAGCCCGGTCCCCACCTCGTCGAACCCCAGCACCTTCCGCATGTACAGCACCGCGAAGAACTGGAAGCTGAAGATGCCGGAGATGAGCAGCGCGTGCGTGCCGAGCGCGCCGGCGACCGTGCGGTTCCGGAACATCCGCAACGGCACGAGGGGGTCCGCGATCCGGGCCTGGCGTACGACGAACGCGACCAGCACCACCAACGCCCCTATGCCCAGGGCGAGTTCAGCGGTCACGATCGCGTACACCGCCAGCATCAGCGCGGCCGTGACGAGTACGGCGCCCGGCGCATCGGTCGTCCGCCTCCGGGCCGTCCCCGGCTCCGCGACCAGCGTGCGCTGCGCGAGGACCGTGACGGCCATCCCCACAGGGACGTTGACGAAGAAGATCCAGTGCCAGCCGAGCCCCTGCGTCAACACCCCGCCGAGCAGCAGGCCGAGGGTCCCGCCTGCCGACTGGACGAAGCTGTAGACGCCGATCGCCCTTACCCGGGCGGGGAGTTCGGGGAACAGGGTGACGACCATCGCGAGGGTGACGGACGAGGTGACCGCGCCGCCCACACCCTGGAGGAAGCGGGCGGCGAGGAGGGTTTCGGGGGTCTGGGCGAGGCCGCAGAGCGCGGACGCGGCGGTGAAGAGCGCCAGCCCCGCGACGAACACCCGTTTGCGGCCCAGGAGATCGCCCAACCGGCCGGAGAGCAGGAGGAGTCCGGCGAACGGGATCAGGTAGGCGTTGACGACCCACCCGAGCGTGGCCGGGGTGAAGCCGAGGTCCTCCTGGATCGCCGGTAGCGCGACGTTCACGATCGTGCCGTCGAGTATGACCATCAACTGGCCGGCGCAGAGGAGCGCCAGGGCGAGGCTGCGTGCGGACACACCCCTCACGGACATGGCTGAACCCTTCACAGACATGGCTGTGCCCTTCGTCGAATTCGAGGAACTTGGGAGACGTTTTGTTACGGGGTCCATCCTGTGTAACCATGGCGCCCCGCGAAAGGAGGCACTTTCATGTCTCGGAGTCACATGGATGTGACCGTGCAGGTGGAGATGGACAACCCGGCCTGTTCTGTCACCGAGGTACTCGACCGGGTCGCCGGTAAATGGGCGATCGGAATCCTGATCGCCGCCGCGAAAGGGCCCGTGCGGTTCACCGAACTGGAGCGCGAGTTGGCGGGCATCAGCCGCCGTATGCTCACGCTCAATCTGCGCAAGCTGGAGCGTGAGGGGCTGCTCGTCCGGACCGTCTATCCGACCGTGCCGCCCCGGGTCGAGTACGAATGCACGGAGATGGCCAGGGAGTTGAACTCCACGCTGCTCGCGCTCGTCGGCTGGGCGAAGCGGCACAGCGGGGACATCGCGCAGGCTCATGTGACGTACGACGAGGCACAGGACACCCGCGCACAGGGTGCTCGCGGGTGACAGAAACCGTTCCCTTTATGAACGTCCCTGCAAATTCGGCGGTTTCGAATTCGACCGATAAAGATGATTGACTGGATTCACCGGATAGTGGTGTGATGAGGTCCCCTTCGGCGCGGTCATGAATGAGGGGCCTCGTGGACGTATTCGAGAAGAAAAGGCGGGCCGGCAGAATACTCCGGGTCGAACTCCGGACCGCCGAGGCACTGCTCAGGGAGGCGGCGGAGCGGGAACAGGCGCGGGACGAGGAGATCCGGGATCTGCGGCGGCAACTCCAGCAGGTGGAGGACCGCGAGTTCGAACTCCTCGTCGAGAACGAGAAGCTGTACGACTCCCTCCAGGGCGCGCACAGCAAAGTCCGGTTCCTTCAACGGCAGTTGGACGACACCGCCCGCACCACAGCCCCCGCACCCCCGAGTTCCCGCCCCACCACCTTCACCGAACTGCTCGACCGCCTCGCCGAGTTACCCCACGTCCGCTTCACCGGAAACCCCAAGCGGACGAAAGACCTCGACGCGCACGGCACCCCCAACTGGGTGACCGTCGCGTGGGACGCGCTGTCGGCCCTCGACGAGTACGCCGCGCACGGCAACGGCGTGGGCTTCCGCCAGTGGTGCGACAACCTCCCGGAGACCTGCCGACACCCCTTCCCGGCAGGCAAAGTGACGATGCGTGAGTCGGAGACCGTCGCCAACCACCACGACTGGCGCCGCCAACGCACCTTCCCCGTCCCCGAGTCCGTCGCCCCGACCGGCCGCCTCTTCATGCAGTCCCATCTCCGCGTGGGCAGCGGCAACACGGTCTCCCCACGCCTGCACTTCCACGACGACTCGGCCAAGTCGGGGCTGGTGTACGTCGGTTACCTGGGCGCACACCTGGACAACACTCACACCTGACCGGCACCGGGAAGCGTGTACTCCGCCCACACCGTCTTCCCCGGCCCGTCCGTCCGCAGGTGCCAGTCCCAGCGTGCGGCGAGGCCCGCGACCAGCAGCAACCCCCGCCCGTCCAGGCTGACATAGGGATCGCGGCCCGGGACGACGGTGGCGGGGCGCGGCGGCAGGCGCTCGCCCCGCGTGTCGGTGACGTCCACCCGCGCGGTCTCCAGACGCGGGGCCACCTGGAGCCTCAAGTGGAAGTCCCGGCCCGGGACATGGCCGTGCCGGACCGCGTTGGACGTCAGCTCGGCGACGATCACCACGAGCGCGTCGTGGTCGTCCGAGCCGTACGGGATGCCCCATTCGTGCAGGCGGACGGCGGCGAGGCGGCGGGCGAGGCGGGCGCCTCTGCGGGTGGACGTGAACCGCATCTCGAAGTGCTGCTCGGTGGGCGGTGCGAGGGTGCCGGTGGGGGTACCGGGTTCGTTCGTCATGACCCTTACGGTCCTCTTCGTGGCACACCGTCACCAGTGGTCACGCCCCGACGCCGAGGCCGTTGTACGCGCGGCTGTCGGCCCCTGTACGAGCCGTGCCGGAGAGGTGGTGTCCTGCCCACGAGGGTACGGATACGGTAGCCGTGAGTGAAGTGGCCCGGAACAACGGAGAGTTGATGCGCGCCAACGAGGAAATCCGTACCGCCGCGAACGACACGCGCCGCCGTGCCGACGTCCGGCCCCCGGCTCTGGACCCGGTCCTGGCCCCGGTCCTGGCCCCGGTCTTGGACAGCGGTGCGCCTCCCGGGCTGCTCGCTCTCCAGCGCACGGCCGGTAACGCCGCCGTCGTCGCGATGCTCCAGCGTTCCACCGTGCGCGATGTCCTGCGCAGCCCCGGCCGGCCGCTGGACGACCGTACCCGTACGGACATGGAGTCCCGCCTCGGCGCGGACTTCGCGTCCGTCCGTATCCACGACGACCGCCGGGCGGAGAGGTCCGCCGCCGAGGTCGGTGCGCGCGCCTACACCAGCGGTGACCATGTCGTCATCGGCCGGGGCGGCGGCGACCGGCACACGCTGGCACACGAGTTGACGCATGTGATCCAGCAGCGGCAGGGGCCGGTGACCGGCACCGACCGGGGGGACGGCGTGCGCGTCTCGGACCCGTCGGACCGGTTCGAGCGGGCGGCCGAGGCGAACGCGCGGCGGGTGATGTCCGGCGCACCGGCCGGACGGCACGCGGACGCCCACACCGAGCATGCCGCGCACGCCCACTCCGAACACCCCGGGCATCAGGCATCCCCCATGGTCGCCAGGATGCCGACCTCCGCGCAGGCCGCCGCACAGGTCAAACCCTGGCTCGTCTTCGGCGTGGACGGCCGCGACAAGTCGCAGCTGGACTCCGCCGTCGCGGCCGGGTACCGGCGTTTCGACACGGCGCAGAGCTACGGCAACATCACGACCGTCGCCGAGGCGCTGAACGGCCTTCCCCGCGGCGAGTACGAGATCCTGTACAAGTTCGACGTCGACGCCAGGGAGACGCCGGACGCGCTGCGCGCCCGACTGACCACGGTCGCCGCGCTGTTCGGCAATTCACTCGACGCGCTGGTCATCCACAACCTCGACGCCGACCGCACCACCCTCACGAACGCCTGGAACGTCCTCCAGGACCTGAAGACCGCCGGAACCACGGCGGAGATCGGCCTCGGGAACATCGGCGAGGACCACGTGGGACTGCTCGACGATCTCGGCGGGGTCGACCTCGTGGAGAACTCCGTCAGCAGCGTGCTGCTCAGCGAGACCGTGGCGGCGGCGATCAAGAAATCGGGCGCGCACCTGTACTACTACGACGTCATCAGGACGGCCCGCGACATCGGTCTCGACCTCACCGATCCCGACAACCTGAACGGCCTCGTCTACCAGATGGCGGGCATGTTCCCGAAGGCCGACCATACGTCCAACTCCACCATGATCAGCAGCAGCGGGACCGCCGGTACCCAGGCGGCCAACCTGAGGGACTACGGCGGCGGTCCCGACCACGCGGACTTCACCGGGGACGAGCAGTACGACGCGATGGAGAAGATCGACACGTGGCGCAAGCAGCAGAGTTCGGGCCAGGTGAACGACACCTCGTTCACGCTTCAGCCCACACTCAGCACCTGGCTGCAAGGGCTCTGTGACGGGACCACCGCCGACACCCTCCGCGCCGACATCGCCAAAGCCGCCCAGCAGGCCGGGCGTTCGGTCGACCGCACGTTCATCGGGGAGTGGCTGGTGAGCCAAGGGCACGTCACCGCCGACGACTTGACCTTGGTGAAGGTCCCGTCCCGGGTCGGACTGAAACGGCGTTACATCAGCATGCCGTTGCAGGACGCCCTGGCCGCGCTGTTCGGGGTGAAGAACTGCGACTGGAAGTGGTCCATCCAACTGGTCCAGTTGATGTTCAGCACGGCCGACGACTGGGACAGCTTCTTGCAGTTCGGAGCCGACGAGATCGTCGTCTGAGTATCGTGACGTAGGGGTGGCGCACCGACGCCGGTTCACTTGTACGCGCGGTGTACGACCTTGTACGAGGCGCGCGGCGTGACCCGGCTTCCCCGTGGGGAGTTGGTCCGGAGAGGTGGTGATCCCATGACGGAGCGTACGAGGACGACGGTCGGGGTGGAAGAACCCCGGAACAACGACGACGAGGACACGGGCTCCCTGTTCTTCGGGGACGACGACGAGGCCGGTCTCCAGCCCGACGCGACGAGCAAGGCCCTCGTCATCGCGTTCGGCCAGAGCGTGAAGACGCTGCGCGAGCGGGCAGAGATGGACCGCGAGACGTTCGGCGCGCGGATCGGCTACTCGGCGGCTACGGTCGCGTCCTACGAGCAGGGCCGCCGCATCATGAGCGGCAAGACGATCGACAAGGCCGAGGAAGTCCTCCGCGCGAACGGGTTGTTGAGCGCGTGGAAGGAGCAGATGGATCGTGCGCAGTACCCGGCAACGTTCCAGGGGATGGCGGCTCTGGAGAAGACCGCCATGGAACTGCTCATGTACGACACGTTCATGGTCAACGGTCTCCTCCAAACTCCGGACTACATGCGAGCGTTGATGGCGATGCGTCGTCCGCTTCTGGACGACGACACCATCGAGCAGCGCGTGGCCGCACGGCTGGCCCGACAGGAGGTCTTCGACCGCTGGCCCGCGCCGTACCTGAGCTTCATCGTCGACGAGGCGGTTCTGCTGCGGCCGTACGGCGGAATCGATGTACTGCGGGGGCAGTTGGAGCACCTGCTGCTGGTCGGCAGGAAGCGCAACGTCGAAATCCAGGTCATGCCACTCGACCGCGAAGAGAACGTGGGCTTCGGCGGCCCCTTCATCGTGTTGACCCGGCGCAAGGACGGCAAGCTGTTCCTGTACAGCGAAGTCGCCGGGGTCACTTCCCTCCAAACCGAGCCCGAACAGACGACTCAGGCACACGCCCGCTATGGGATCATGCGATCACAGGCTCTCCCGTCCCGGGAGTCGACGAAGAAGATCGAAGGGATTCTGGGATCACTATGAACAACGCCGAGCCCTCAACCACCGCTTCCGGTCTCGCCTGGTTCAAGAGCAGCTACAGCGACGCCGCAGGTAACGACTGCGTGGAAGTCGCCTGGCGCAAGAGCACCTACAGCGACGCCGAGGGCAACGCGTGCGTTGAGGTCGCGGCCTGCACCAACACCGTCCACGTCCGCGACTCCAAGGACACCGACGGTCCCCAACTCGCCCTCCTCCCCTCCGCCTGGGCCGAGTTCACGGCAACCCTGTAGGTCAGTCGAACTCGACAACACCGCCCGGCAGCACCACGGCGTTCCTGAGCCAGAGGACGAACGTGGCCGCTGTCCGGGCAGAAAACCAGAGCTCTGCCGCGTTCTCGCTTCTCCCACTCTGGTGGCCTTATTCCGGTGGCTGCCGGGTGCGGCTGCTATAGGGTCGCGCCACGCGATCGTGTGAGGGGGGCCTCACGGAGTTCACAAGGGGGGCGCGTCATGCGGGCCTGGGTGGTACGCGCGGGGCAGAACGGCGAGCGGGAACAGACCGCGTTGGACAACGGCCTGCTGATCGCCGGCTGGAACGAGCTGGACGACCTGGCCGACGCCGCCACCCGTGAGGACATCAAGGCCGCGGTCGCCGCCGGCTACCCCGGCGAGGGTCCGTACACCGTCGGCAACTGGACCGGCCAGCTCCACCGCTTCGTCCACGAGATCCACGTCGGCGACCTCGTCGTCCTCCCCCTGAGGTCCTGGCTGGTGGCCATCGGCCGGGTGGTGGGCGCGTACGAGTATCGCGCGGACGACGCCGACGGGGCCCACCACGTACGACGGGTCGAGTGGCTCGTCACGGACATCGACCGGAAGCGGGTCCAGCCCGACCTCCTGGACAGCATGGGCTCCCTGCTCACCGTCTTCGAACTCGCCAGGTTCGGCGCGGCGGACCGGGTCGCGCACCTCGCCGAGGGCCGGCCGGACCCGGGACGCCCCGACGCCGACGAGTTCGCCGCCACGCTCACCGAACCGGCGAAGCTGTACGAGGAGGTGCGCCGGCGTGGAACCGACCAGCCGGTGACCTTGTCCATCCGGGACTTCCTCGCGATCTGGGGAGCGCAGCGCCGGTATCCGGCGGTCATCGACCAGATCGAGAGCGACCTGGAGGCCGGTGGGCTGGTCACCGTCCCGCCGTTCACCGAAGGCACCCTGGACAGCCAGATCGCCGTTCTCGCCGGGGGTTCGGAGCCGGACGGCTCGGGGACGAGCGTGTTCACCAGAACCGTCTCCGCGGAGGGCGCGCACCCGTCGCCCTCCCTCGGCCAAGTGGTCGGCCTGCCGGAGGAGGACGCGGAGTCACCGGCCGTCGCCTACCTCGTCAGCAACCTCGACTCGGCGAACCGTATGCCCGAGTGCGTGCGGGTCGGCGACAGCCTCGACACCGCGACCACCCTCATGGTCCTGCGCAACTACAGCCAGCTCCCCGTCCTCGACGCGGACGGAAGGCTGAGCGGCGTCGTCAGCTGGGAGTCGATCGGGAAGTCGCGGATGGCCAACCGCACGCCCGATCTGCGCGCGGCGACGGTCCGCGGCCAGGAGGCCGACCGCTCCGACGACCTGCTCAACTGGGTCGAGACCATCCAGCAGTCCGGCTACGTCGTCGTCCGCGACCACGATCACAAGGTCTGCGGGCTGATCACCGCGGCCGACCTGACCGTGCAGTTCGGCACCCGGATACGGCCCCTGGTCCTGCTGGAGGAGATCGAGCAGCGGCTGCGGCGCATGGTCGACCGGTGCATCCCGCTCGACCGGATCAGGGCGATCGTCCCGGGCCGGCGGGCCGCCCGGGTGCATTCCGCGGCCGATCTCACGCTCGGCGACTACAAGTACCTGTTCCTCGAACCCGAGAACTGGACCGCGCTCGGCTGGATCATCGACCAGCAGCACTTCCTGGCGGCGCTGGAGGAGTGCCGGAACTTCCGCAACGCCGTGATGCACTTCAGCCCGGACCCGATCACCGAGAGCCAACTCGTCCCCGCTCAGGGGTTGCTCGACCTGTTGCGTTCGATGGATACGCAGGTCTGAGCGCGTCAGTCCTGCGCGAGGTCCTCCAACAGCAGTTCCAATGCCGCCTCTTCGTGCAGGGCGACCCCCAACGCCTCCATCAAGGAGCCCAGTTCGGGGTCCCAGTCGGCCTCGACGCGCGGGCCCGTCAAGGGGAGTGGCGGGATGCCCCGGAGCCTCGTGCGCGTCGCGAGGTACTCGTAGTCCTGGGCGCGCATCCGCCAGGGCCGGGCGTCGTAGCGGCCGATGACGCGGTTGGCGAGGGTGATGCCGGGCCAGTCGAAGTCGCCGTGGTAGGCGAAGGTGCAGCCGGATGCCGCGAGGGTGTCGAGGAGGGTGAGGACGACGGTCGCGGCGCTGCCCGAGGTGCAGACGAGGGGGGTCGTGCGGGCGGAGTCGGCGGCGGCTTCGAGGACGCGGGGGTTCTCGCAGACGTGGACGTGGGTGCCGGGGGCCAACTCCAGTGGGAGGGTGCGGAGTTCGCGGAGTGTCAGGTGGGTCTCCAGGTGGTGGTCCGCGCGTTCTCGGAGGGCCGCTTCCTGCCAGGTCGGGCCGGTCGGGCGCAGGGCGTACGTCAGTACCGTGCTGGAGACTTCGTCTGGGGTTACGCCCGCTGTTCGCCACAGGGCGCGGCGAGTTGGGGCGTCGGTCGGGGGGTCGGTGCCGTGGGCCAGGGCTATGCCGCGCAGGACCAGGCGGGCGAGAGGGGTGTCGTCGTCCAGGCCGTGGGCCGAGCCGGTGGTGAGGGTGGCGAGGTCGCCTCTGCCCCAGGGGCCTGGGGCGCCGTCCGTACCAGGGGCCGGGAAGAGGTGGGACAGGGTTCGGATCGCCTGGGTGATCGTGGCGCGTGTGGTGGTGCGGTGGTTCTCCGCCAGCCAACTGTGGGCCCAGGGCTGGTCGTTGAGTGCGGTGGCGGCCAGGGTCGCCTCCGCTTCCGTCCGGTGCCGGGTGCGCTCCGCCGTCGCCGCGTCGCGGGCCGCCCTGCGGTCGACGAGGGGTGGGCCGAGGGCGGTGAGGGTCGCGGCGAGGCCCCTGCCGACGGCCGTCGCGCGGAGACGGGCGTCCAGGTCGGGGATGCGGATCGTGGCCGTGGCGCCGGTGATCGGCCTCGCCAGGAGGAGGGACAGGGCCTCGCGTTCCTCGGAGTCGAGGGACTGGAGGCGGATCGTGCCGGTCGGCTGGAGGGCGGCTCGTTCGAGGCGGGTGCGGGCGGTCGTCCAGAGGCGGGAGAGGCCGGGGCGGGCGAGGAAATCGCGGGTGGCGGCGTCGAGGGGCACGCCACCCAAAGGCGCGTCCCCCAAAGGCGCGTCTCCCGAAGACGCCTCACGCAAAGGCACTTCGCCCACGGGTGCATCGTCCGTCATACCGAAACCAGCCTCCTCCGCCGCCCGTTCCACGTGTAATGCAGCGTCGCCACCCCCCGCACATGCGGATCACGCAGGCACTCGTAGATGTGCAGCGACGGAACGTCGGGCCAATTCCCTATCAGGCGCTCGCTGGTGAGGACGAAGTCGAGGTCCAGGTCGACGAGGATACGGCCGAGGCGCGCGTGCGTCGGCTCGTCGACCTTCGCGAACGCGTCGTCGAGGAGGATCAGCCGGGGTGCGTACGGGGCCGACTCCGCGAGGCTCGTGAAGTGCGCCGCCGCTGCCGCGAAGAGGACCAGGTACGACAGGACGCGCTGCTCGCCCTGGCTCAGCCCCGTACGCCCGGACAGCTTGCGGCGCCCGGCCGGGGCCGCGTCGTTCACCACCCACGGGACGAACGTGAACCAGTCCCGGTAGTCCAGCGCGCCGCGCAGATGGGCCGCGTAACCCGCCGCCGGATCGGCGCGGCGGGCGTCCTCGATACGGCGCTGGAGGACGTCCCGCAGCCGCTCGGACTCCTCGGCGGTGCGCAGGGCGGCGGGGCTGCGCAGGAGGTCGACGGCCGCCTTGACGTCCGCCTCGACGCCCTCGGCGAGCTTCCAGTCGAGCGTGACGCCCAGGCCGTGCGACGTACGGACCGTGTCCAGCGTGGAGTTGAGGGCGGCGACGAGCGTGCCCGCCGCGAGGACCTGGGTGGCGAGGTGGTCGCCGAGTTCACCGGTCAGGAAGCGCTGGAAGACGTCGCGTTCGCGGTCGGTGAGGCGACCCCGCGCCGCGGTGGCCTCGGCGGCGATGCGCAGGCCGACACCGGCGACGTCGTGCGGACCGTTGTCGTCGACGAGGCGGCAGAGCTTGACGCCGTCGTACTCCTCGATCGTCGCGTCGTACCCGCCGGAGAGCTGGTCCCGCAGCGCGGTGTACTGCTTGTGGAACGTGTTGTCCGAGACGTCGCGGGTCTTGGCGTCCAGCCCGTCGCGCACCGTGTCGACCAGCAGGCGCAGCACCTTGACGCGTTCCCTGGGCTCGGCGTGCACCGGGTCCGGCAGCCGCGTCCGGTCCGCGCCCTCGGCCAGCCCGGCGCCCTCCAGCACGCCGGGCAACGACAGCGTCGTACGCAGCCGCCGCCCGCTGGTCAGTACCTTCTCCTCCTGCTCGGCCAGCGATCTGTGCCGTTCGACCGCCGTCTCCTCCGCGCGCACCCGTTCGTCGTGCACGTCCGCCAAGTCTCCTCGGGCGCGTGGGAGTTGGCGCTGTACGTCGGCCAGGCGGCGCTGTCCGTCGGCCTCGCGGGCGAGGATCTCCTGCTCCGTCGCGCCGAGGGCCTCCTCCAGGGTGCGGACCGTGCGGCGGGCCGCCGCGAGGAGGTTCAGCGAGTCGGCGTAGTCCGAATCGGCGTCCTCGCGGGCGGACTTGGCGCTCTCGTAGTCGGCCCGGCTGCCGCGCTGGGCCTCCGCCGTCGCCGTGAGCGTACGTATCCGCGCGCGCAGCAGGTCGGTTCCCCGGCCCAGGCGGTCGAGGGCGAGGCGGACCGTGTCGAGGGCGGCGGGCTCCGCCGGGAGGCCGTGCGCGCTCGCCGTCGCCTCGGCCTCCCGCCGGACGGCGACCGCGCGCGCCCGCGCCTCGTCCGCCTTCCGGGCCGCCGCCGACACCTGCCGGGCCAGCGCCTCGGCCGTCCGCCCGGCCTCCTCGGTACGCGCCCAGGCCGCCGTCAGCCCACGAGGCGAGGGCGGGCGACGGAGCGTGTCGTCGACGCGGTCACGCCGCTCACGCTCCTCACCCAACTCCCGCTCCCTATCCGCCAACTCCCCCCGCACAGAGGTGATTCGGGCCGCCAGCTCGGCCAGCGCCCGCCGCCGGGTCTCCGCCCGGACCTCCGCGCCGACGTACTCGGCGGCGGGCTTGGCGTGCCGGCCGTGGGCTATGCCGAGGCGCCAGGAGCCGTCGGTGCCGATGACGGTGTGGGCGGCGACATGCGCGCCGCCCGGCGACGCACTCGCCGGTACGCCGTCCGTGGCGGCCGTCGACACACCGTCCGTGGCGGCCGTCGGCACGCCTGCCGTAGCGGCTGTCGGCACGCCTGCCGTGATCCCGGTCGGCACACCGTCCGTCGGCACACCTGCCGGTACCCCGTCCGTGGCTGCCGTCCGCACAGCCGCCGCGATCCCGGTCGGCACACCGCCCGTGGCGCCACCCGCCGGTACCCCCGCCAGCGCCACAGCCGCCAGCACCCGGCTCACCCGTTCCGCCGTCACCCCGCTCTCCGCCGCCGCGACCGGGCGCAGTACCCGGCTCAGCGACGGGCCGGGGACCGGGGGGCCGGGGGTCAGGAGGGTGTCCCGGGTGGTGGGGTCGAGGACGGTGCCGTCCGCGCGGACCCACGCGTCGAGCAGGCCGCTCGCCTCCAACGCCGCCTCCAGACCGGCCCGTTCGCCCGCCGTCAGGCCGTCCGCGAAGTCCACCAGCCGGTAGAGCGGCGCGCCGGTGCCGGGCGGGCGCGCGGCGGTGCGATGCGGCGGGGGCGGCGGCTCGGGATCGGTACGACGCTCCCACTCCGCGTGTTCGCGGCGGAGCCGGTCGTGGGTGCCGGCCAGCTCCCGGACGGTGACCGCCAGCGCGAGCTGCCGCCCGCCCGCCTCCGCCAGCCAGGGGGCGACGGCGGCCCGCACCGCCTCGGCCACCTCCTCGGGAACCTGCGCCGACAACGGCCCGTCCGCCGGGTCATGGGCGGGTACGACGTCCAGGGGGACACCGGTGAGGGCGCGCAGCCGCTCGGTCCAGGCCCCCGCCCCGGCGGCGTACGCCTCCGACTCCCGGGCCGTCTCCGCGCGCCGCAGCTCGACCCGGCCCCGGGCGTCCTCCGCCTGCGCCTCCAGTTGTTCGCGGGCGGCGTCCGCGTCGTGCGCCTCCTGGCGGGCCCGGTCGGCTCGCCGGACGAGGCCGGTCAGTTCGGTGACCGTCCGGGACCGGTTCCTGATCACCGGGCGTACGGCGTCGAGCCGAGCGTCCCAGGCGGCCAGCGCCGCCGCGCACGCGTCGGTGTCGACGGCCGTGACCGCGTCGTGCCGGACGAGGTGCAAGTCGCCGTCCGGGGAGGTCAGTTGGGCCGTCTCGGCAGGGGTGAGGGGTACGACCGGGAGGGCGAAGGGGTCGCCCAGGTGGACGGGGTCGAGGCCCGCACGCTCCGCCTCCGTCACCGACTCGCCGTGCGCCGTGCTCAGTTCGACGAGCCCCTCACCGAACTGCCGTGCCTCCGCGCCCAGTCGGCGTCCCGCGGCATCCTCGTTGCGGTGGGTCTCGCGCAGCGACTTGAAGGCGGTGACGGCCGTGCCGTGCAGCGCCTTGACCGTGGTCCGGCGCTCGCCCAGCTCCTGGAGGCTGCGGTAACCGGTGCTCGCCCGCAGCGCCGCGAGGTCCGTCTCGATGCCCGCCCTCTCGTCGTCCAACGCATCGACGCGCGCCGCCAGTTCGTCCTCCTGGCCCCGGAGCGCCTCCACCTTCCTGGCAGCGTCCCCGGCGGCCTTGCGGTGCTCCACGAGACCGCCCAGCTCGGTGGCCGCGTCCTCGGAACGCCCGCGCAGCACGCCGTGCAGATAGCCTCGGTAGCCCGTCAGGAACGTGCGCAGCGCCAGGTCCGTCCGTTCGAGTCGGCCCAGGTCGGCCCGTACGGTGTCGAGGTCGTCGAGGTTGCGGGCGACCTTCTCCACGACCTCGTCGTCCAGGGCGGGGAGGGTCTCGGCGAGGACGGAGACCAGGCCGCCGGAGTCGATGCGGTCGCCGATCGTGGGGCGGCGCAGGCGGTGCAGGAGGTGGAGGAGGTTGCGGTAGCGGGCGGTGTCGGTCAGGCCGAACAGGTCGCGGGCGACTCGGGCTCGGTGTTCGACGGCCCGGTCGGTGATGTTGTCCGGGCCGACGGCCGTTCTGAGCTGGTCGAGGGGGAGGGGCTGGCCGGCGGGGGCGAGGTGGAGGTCGTGGCCCACTCGGCGGGTGGTGACGAAGAAGTACGGCTTCGCCGTGTTGGTGGAGCGGGAGGCGCGGATGGCTGCGCCGAGGGTGAGGTGGGGGGCGGGGCCGGGGGCGTCGGTGTTGTGGCCGTCGGCGCCGGGAGCATCGGTGTCGGGAGCATCGGTGTCGGGAGCATCGGTTCGTGCGAACTCCAGCCACAAGTAGCCGAGGCGGTTGGTCTGTTCGAAGCCGTCGAGCATCAGCCAGAGGAGGGTGGTGCGGCCGGTTCCGGTGGCGTCGAGGGCTCGGGCGTCGCCGTCCAGGAGGTACGGGAGCAGCATTTCCAGGGCCTTGGACTTGCCCGCGCCGTTCTTGCCGCGCAGGAGGAGGCGGCCCTCGCCGAAGGTGAACTCCTGCTCGTCGTACTGCCAGACGTTGCGGATGCCGGCGCGGTGGAGGCGGTAGCGGTGCTGGCGGTCCGGGCCGGGGGTCATGCGGGGGGCTCCTGGGGGGTGTTGAGGGGGGTGGCGCTGTGGGGAGTGTCGGCGCGGCGAGGAGTGGGGATCGCGGAGGGTTCGGGAGGCCGGTGCGGCTCAGTGGGCCGGTGCGGCTCGGGGGATCGGCGGGGTTTCACCGCGACCGTCGTGGCGTACCGGGCCGCCGCCGCGAGCAGTACCCAGGCGGCCGGGCCGTCGGCGCTGCCGCGCGCCTCGGCGACGGACGTGACGACGCGGCCGTCCGCCGTCGTCGCCTCGTACCCCTCGGGCAGGCCGTGGCCGGCGGCGCGGACGGGACCGGCCGGGGCGATCAGCCGCATGCGGGTGAGGTGGTCGAGGACGGCCGCGAGGAAACCGTCGCGGTCGTCCAGCAGCCCCCGCTGCCAGTTGGCGCGTCTGCCGTACTCCTCGACGAGTTCGTCGAGCAGGACGGCCGGCAGCTCAGGCGGGATCGGTACGCCGATGACGAGCCGCCCGCCGACCGCCGGATGCCCTGGGCTGTCGGGACGCAGCCGGTCCACGAGCCGTACCACCAGCAGCAACGCGGCCTGGGCGACCGTACCCGTACCGGGGAGGTGGAGGTCGGTGAGGTCGGTCTCCGGGTCGATCAGGGCGATCCCCTCGGCCCGGATCTCCGCCTCCAGCCCGAGGAGTTCGGAGAACGCCTGCGACTCGCGCCGCTGCCGCGTGCGCAGCCACTCGCGCTCGGCGTCCGTGAGGTCGTCGAGGTGGACGACGGGGGTCTCGACGAGGCGCCGGCGGACGTACGTACGGGGACCGCCGAAGCCGGGGTCGGCGGCGCGTCGTACCAGGTCGGCGCCGTCCCGGCTCTGCGCGAGCGGGCCCGCGACGACGGCCCGCGCGATCTCCCGGTCCACGGTCAGCAGCGCCTCGCCGCCCTCCTCCTCGGCGACCGCCGAGACGTGGCCCTCGGTCTCGGCCAGCACCCCCCAGTCGACGAGTTGCCGCAGGGCCGCCGCGAGGGTCCGGCGCTCGGACTGCCGTCCGCTGTCGGTCAGTTCGAGGCCGGCGTCCACCGCCGCTGCCTTCAGGTCGCCGACGAGTTGCGAGAGCAGGAGCTGTTCCGGGGCGGTGACGAGGACGGAGAGGGCGAGCGTCAGATACGCGTACGTCCGCGGCGTGAACGGGGTGCCGGTCGACGGGCGTTCGAGGCGGTGGCCGGCGGCGGGGCCCAGGCCGGCCTTGAACAGGCGGGCGTAGCCGGCCTCCACGAGAAGGCGGTAGCCGAAGACCTGCTGGAAACGCTGGGCGAGCCAGTCGGCGTGCTTGCGGACCAGGGGGAAGGTGTCCCGGTGGGGGCCGGTGCTGGTGATCAGGGGGTGGGCGAGGAGGAGCCGGGCGGCGGCTCGGCGCTCGGCTGCGAGGGCGACGTCGTGGGTGGAGGGGAGGGGCATCAGGCGGGGGCCTCGGTGGGGAGGGGGGTGTGGATGAGGGCGTTCGGGTCGCTGGGGGCGGGGACGGGGGCTGGCGCGCGGACGAGGGCATCCGGGTTGCTGGGGACGGGAGCGAGGGTGGGGGCGGCGGCGTTCGGGTCCGCTGGGAGGTTCCGGGCCGTGGGTGTGGCCGCTTCCGGCGGCGCGGGCCATGCCGCCTCCCCGGACGTCCCCTCCCCCGGCGCCGCGTCTCCCGACGTCCCCTCCCCCGGCGCGTCCAGCCTCTCCACCGTCAGCGTCAGGTCGTCCGCCGTCAGGTCGCCGTCGACCGACCGGAGGACCGTGTGGCGGCCGGGCGTGCGCCACGCCGTCAGGCGGATGCCGAGGTCCGCGTCGCTCGCCCGCGCGCCGTCGAGGTCGAAGCCGGTCGCCGAGCGGTGCGGGCGGGCCTGTCCCAGCGCGGTCGTGAGGAGTTCGAGCAGCAGCCGCATGGCGGGCGCGCTGAGCCGCACCTGCCCGAAGTGCCCGGAGGCGCTGCGGAGTTCGTCGGCGGCGGCACGCCGGGCCGACGCCTCCTCCCGCGCCTGCTCCAGGAGCCGGCGCTTCTGCTCGGTGTGGTCCTCGGCCGCCGCGGACCGCCCGCGCGGCGCCCTGCTGCCACGCTCGCGCAGCGCGACCGGTACGTCGACGACGGGCCCGGTCCACCAGCTGACGTACGCGGGAACCGTCCCGTCCGGGTCCGGCGCCACGCCGAGATGCCGCGCGCCGTACAGCCCGAAGGCGGCTACGGCGATGTCGTGCGCCTCCTCCGGTTCGGCCGCGTCGAACCAGGCGGCGAGCCGGAGCAGGTCCTTGCGGCGCGACATCTCGCCGGAGGCGGAGCGCAGCATCCGCTTGGCGTTGGCCAGCAGCGACTGGAGCGCCCGCAGCGTGGCGTCCCGCAACTGGTCGACCTGGCTGCCGTGGCCCAGACCGGCGCTGTCGGTGAACCAGTCGCGCAGCCCCTCCCAGTCGGCCAGGTCCCGGCCCCGGCTGCGCTGCACCCGGGTCTCGGGCAGCGCCTCGGCCAGGGCCCCGATACCGGTCGCGTGCGCGTCGACCCGGGTGAGGAGGGCGGGGAGATGCGGCCAGAGGGCGGTGAGGTGCGCGGCGATGCGGGGCGCGCGCAGCGAGACGTCCTCGGTGATCGCCTCGACGTAGTCGAGCAGCAGTTCCTTGAAGCCCTGGTACTCGGCGCCGTCCAGGTCGTACCGCGCGAGGACCTGGCCCAGGTAGGCGTAGAAGTCCCTTACGGATTCGGCGAATTCGGCGAACTGGACGAAGAGCGTGCTGATCCGCTCCCACGCCTGCTGCGGGTCGGCGCCGCCGGGCGCGGAGGCGAGGGCGACGATCTCGCCGAGCCCCCGGTCGACGAGGGCGAGCAGCTCACTGCTGACCTCCCGCGCGGCGTCCGCCCCCGCCAGCACCTCGTCCGCGTCGCGCTGGACCCGCTCGCCGAGTTTGGAGAGCTGGTAACGGGAGCGGGAGCGCTGGTAGTCGGCGATGCTGGTCGCCCGCACCGCGTGCGTACTGCGGAGGAGGTTCCCCCAGGCCGCCAGCTTCTCCAGGCGGGCGGCCAGCGTCTCGGCGCTCAGCTTCCCGGCGCCCGTCTCGCGCTCCAGCTTCGCGAGGACGTCGGGCACCGCGAGATCCGCGAGCAGCGTGCCGCAGAACACCCTCATCACCGCTATGTACTCCAGGCGTTCGGGCGCCGTGAGGTAGGCGTACACACTGAGCCGCTCCCCCACTTGCCACGATTCGTTCCCCTCCATGTCACAGAGGGTACGGACCGCCACTGACAACGCGCCGCCGATCTTCACAGGACGCCTCGAACCGAATACCCGACGCATACGTAAACTCAGTCAAGCAAAGCATGGCAGAACAGCTGGAAGTGCGGAGGAGACCATGTCAGGGAGTGCGGGGACACCCCCGGTTCTCGTCACCTTGGCGGAGATCGCACGTATCGCGGGGGTCGGACGGGCCGCTGTGAGCAACTGGCGCCGACGGCACGAGAACTTCCCGGCCCCGGTCGGCGGCACCGACACGTATCCGCAGTTCTCCCTGCACGAGGTCGAGGTCTGGCTCCAGCAGGAGAACAAGTTCAAGACACCTGTCCATCCTCTCGACCGGCTCTGGCCCGAGTACGAGGCGCTGGGCGAGCGGAATGCGGCGGGGTCGCTGGTGGCGGAGGTGGGGCTGCTGCTGAGCGGGGGCGGGACAATCCGCCCCACAGGTGGGAAAGCCTCGGACCGGCATCGGTCCGACCTCCTGAAACGAACTCTGGCAGTGGCCGATCCCGACGACGGCCGAGCCACCTTCCTCCTGCTCCTGGAGCGCTGGCTCCGTACCCACGTACGGCAGATCACCGCGACGTCCACGCATCTCGCCGAGCTGATGCTGAGCATCGCGGACCTGGAACACCCCGAACCGGTCTTCACCGTCCTGGACCCGGCGTGTGGTACCGGAACACTGCTGGCCGCCGCAGGCCGGCGGTGGGGCGCGGGCCTGCGTCTGCTGGGCCAGGACAACGACGCCACCCTGACCCGGCTGGCCGAGGCCCGGCTCGCCGTCGACGGTCTGCCGAACGTCTCTCTGTGCACAGGAGACACGTTGCGGGCCGACGCTCATCCGGCGGCGGACGCCGATGTCGTCCTGTGCGATGCGCCGTCGAACGACCGGGACTGGGGCCATGCCGAACTCGCCACGGACCCGCGCTGGGTGTACGGCCAACCGCCGCGCACGGAGCCGGAGCTCGCCTGGGTGCAGCACGTGGTGGCGTCCCTCGCTCCGGGCGGCGTGGCGGTGATGGTCCTGCCCCCGGCAATCGCGGCTCGACGCGCGGGCCGACGTATCCGGTCCGGCCTGCTGCGCGCCGGTCTACTCCGCGCCTTGATCGCTCTTCCGCCGGGCGCCGCTCCCCCCTACGGCGTCGGGTTGCACGTGTGGGTCCTGCACGCGAAGGGCGCAGATACGCGGGGGGAGGAGGAACCCCGCGCCGAGCTGACGCTGGTGGATACCGCACAGCACAGTACGGAGAAGGCAGGCATCGACTGGCCGGCAGTGACAGCCCAGGTGACAAGCGCCCTCTCCGGTGAAGGAACACGGGGCAGTGTCTCCGTACCCGTGATCGATCTGCTGGACGAACAGGTGGATCTGACACCGGCCCGTCACGTCCCGAGAACCCGGACAGCGACTATCGTCGATCTCCGGCGTCTGTGGGCCCGGTTCGACGGCCACATGAGCGAAGTACGGGACACCACTGCCGTCCTCGCGCGGCTGCGTCCCACCGGTGATGACGAACCCACCTCCCTCATCAGCCTCGGCGAGCTGGAGCGGGCAGGCGCGGTGGAGATCCGGTCCGGGCAGACACTGCCGGACGAGCTGGTCCGGCAGGGAGAACCTCAGGAGGACGACACACGTGTCGTCATCGGCGCCCCTCTCTCCGGACAGGCACATCTGTGGTTGTCCTCGTCGGCCGTCGCCCAAGGTGAACTGGACGGTTCCCTCACCGTCACCGCCTCGCAGGATGTGGTCGTGTCCGTGCTGGCCCGCGCCTTCGACGTACAGGTCGACGCCGACGCGCCGTCGGTGCTCGGACCTCAGCTGACCCTGCTCAGAGTGAAGCCGGATGTCCTCGACCCCTGGTTCCTCGCGGGCTGCCTGCGCTCACCGGCCAACGTCCAGCAGGCCGGCACCCACGCGTCGACCACGTCGCGCGTCGACGTACGGCGGCTCCAGGTCCCACGGCTCGCGCTGGCCGAGCAGCAACTGTACGGGGAGGTCCATCGGCGGGTCAGTGCCTTCGAACGGGAAATGCGGGAGATGCGGACGGTGGGTGCGGAGCTCAGCCGTTCCCTGGGAGACCTGCTGGCCACGGGGCAGTTGCCCCGCATCTGACCGCTACGGTTCGGGCAACTGATCCAGGTAGGCCGCGACTTCAGCGCGGTAGCCCTTCTCCGCCAGCTCCTCGCCCGCCTCGCGGCAGCGACGCGCCAACGGCTCCGGCATCGGCGGAGGCAGGGCGAGGGCTCCGCGTACCGCCGACCGCCAGCCGTTGAAGGCTCCGGGGTAGTCCCCTTCGCGCATCCGACAGACGGTGATGCCGAGTTCGGCTTCGAGGACGAGACGGTCCGGTGGATCTCCCTCGTCGGCCACCTCCTCGTACAGGACCTCGGCGTCCGCCGTCCGGCCTTCCAGAAGAGCGGCTTCGGCGCACACGAGCCGGGCCTCCAGCACGTCCTCCACGCGAGGTCCCCAGTCCTTGACCGCCTTGGGCAGCATGGCCAGAAGTTCGGCACACCGCACGCCCGGAGCATCCGCCAGTTCCGCGCGAGCCAGGACGATCCGGCCGGCGAACTGCTTGTGACTGAGCCAGCCGCCGGGACGGCGGTGGGAACGCCGTAGCGCAGGAGGGGGCACGGCGGGGGTGCCGGCGCTTGCCAGCCGGTGACGCGTGGTCGGGTCCGGGTACATCTCCGGGTCGGGTGCGGGGTCGCCGGGTTTCGGCAGGAAGGGGCGCAGGACGTCCAGCACATCCCTCGCTGCACGAGGCCGGTGCACGACATCCTTGGCCAGCAGGTCCCAGACCAGGTCGTCGAGTTCCTGCGGGATGGCCGGGTTGATGGAGCGCAGGCGTGGCGGCAGGTCTTCGAGGTGCTGGATGCTCTTGTTGCGGTCCGGCTTCTCCTCGAACGGCTGCCGACCCGTGAGGAGTTCGAACAGGACACAGCCGAACGCGTACAGGTCGACGGCCTCGGAGAGGTTCCGCTCTCCTCGCAACTGCTCGGGGGCCATGTACCCGGAGCTGCCCGGGGTGGCGCCGAGTTCGGTGTACCGGGTCGCATCGGGGTCGGTGAGGTGGGCGATACCGAAGTCGATCACCTGGGCAGCTCCGTCGACGTTGGCCACCACCACGTTGTGCGGTTTCAGGTCCCGGTGCACCACACCATTGGAGTGAGCGTGCTCCATGGCCTCCGCGACATCGACGGCGATGCAGATCGCGGCGTCGAGAGGGAAAGGACGCCGCCGGTCCAGGAAGGCGCGCAGATCGTCCCCGTCGACGTACTCCATGACGAGATAGGGATCACCGTCCGGCAGGTGGCCGCGGTGCAGGAGCGGAGTAATCCGGGGGTGATCGAGATCTGCGAGGATCGCCCCCTCACGCTTGAACCGCTTCGTCAACTGGATCTCATACTGGGTGCGTTCATTTGCGCCCACCCGGCCGAGCGTGTAGTCGTCCAGGCGCAGCACCTTGACCGCGACCGTCCGCCCGGTCTCCACATCGGTGGCTTTCCAGAGCCTGCCCATGCCTCCTTTGCCGAACGGTTTCCTGACCAGATAGCGGCCGTCGAGGACATCCCCGGCTTCCACACTTCACCCCGCTCTCGATGACCTAGCGTCAGCCATACTGTAGCGGGTCACTCATCACACACGATCACTTCCTTGACTTAGTTCACAATGGTGCGCTTTCCTGGGGTCATCGACACTCTCGCCACCACGCCAGTAAGAGGTGCCCGTGTCACTCCAGCTCCCGCCGCCCCGGACCAGCGGCGACATCCGGCTCATCCGCACTTCCCTCCCCCTGCTCCGCGAGGACCCGCAGGACTGCCCCCGCGGTAACGCCCTCCGCGCTCGACCGTTCGTCCGGCAGTCCGGGGAGCGCTCGCGGCGCAAGCCTGTCGAGGACTTCGCGCTCGGCCCGGTCATGAGCGTCCTGGACTCGGTCGAACACGAAGGGGTGAACCTGGAGGACGCACTGGTGCGGCTGCGGAGAAACAACAAGTACCACGCAGGCCACGCGAGTTGGGCGGAAACGGCAATTCGCCGTTATCTGAGGGCCCGCGAGGAACAAGAGACGCTCCGGCGTACGCTGGGGCGCCCGGCCACCTTGCCCGTGCGCGCCCAGTGGACCGCCATCACCCGGAACGACATTCCGGACGCCCGGGGCGCGACCCGCTACGAACGCACCGCCTGGGGCAGGCGATACGCCTGCGCCGACGGAGCAGAGCGCGAACTGTGGCTGCTGTCGGTCAACTCGGTCAAGGAAGACCGTCCGGACGCCGAACTCGCGGAGGCGGCTGCGGTCGCGCTGAAGGGTGTTCCCTCCCACTCGGCGTTCGGCGACATCTTCCGCGAGTCCGAGGGCGGCACCGTCCGCCCGGACCGCGTCCGTGTCATCGGCGTGGGCTGCGGCCACGGCGACCACGACGTGCTCGCCGACTGGTACGCCGAGGAGATCGAACGGCGTTTCACCGAGCACGCCAAGTCAGTGTTGAGCCGAGTGGTGGAGGGCGACCGGCTCAACCCGGGCTCCAGCTGTGTACGGTGCGAGGGCCTGACCGGCTGTGAACTGCCCGCGCGGGCCCCCGGCGTCCTGGGTGTCCCCGGACCGCGCCGTCCCCGGGCCCGCAGATCTCTCTCCGCGACGGACCTGCGCACCCACGCGACCTGCCCGGCGCAGTTCCACCTCACCCGTGTGCTGCACCTGAGGTCCGGCGCCCCGGAAAGCGAGCCGATCCGCCGGGGACGCGCGGTCGATCACTGGCTGAATGTCCAGCACGCGGAGGGAAGTTGCGTCTCGTCTCCCCTGCCGGACACACTTCCCGGCCTCTCCACCGCCGAGTTGCCCACGGCGCTCACGATGCTCTCCGCACATCAGCGGGACTGCCCGCTCGACGGGCTTCCGGACACGGAGCAGGTGCGGGTGCAGCCGCGTCTGTCGCTGTACGACCCCCAGCTCGACATCGTCCTCGTCGCCGATCCCGATCTGCTGTACACCTCGTCCGGCGGCTGGATCTGGCGCGAGACGAAGACGGCCGCGAAACCCCCTTGGGAGGGCCGGGAGCTGATGGAGACGTATCCGCAGCTCGCCTTCGCCGCGCTGATGATGGCCGCGGGGGTGCCCGGGGGTGATCCACGCCGGTCGCGGGTCGAGCTGGAGGTCCTGTTCGGGAACCGATCCCGGTGCGAGGAGGTCGACCCAGGCGACCCGGGCACCCTGGCCGAGGCCCGCCGCATCATCGCGGGCCTCGCCGAGAAGTGGGCGGTCGACGAGACCTACGCCCCCGACCCCGGTGACGCCTGTTCCGGCTGTGACGTACTGGCTCACTGCTCGGCCGGCCGCGGGCACCTGGAGAACCGGTGATCGCGGGCGACTGGTCCGCGCACCGCGGCATCCCTCTGATGCGCACGCTGGCCACCGCGCTCACGATCCTGGAGGAGGCCACCGGCCCGGACGCCCACCTCCTGCCCTATCACCCCGAAGTGCAGCGCGCGCTCGACCGGACGGTGCTCGCCTGTCTGGAGCGCGGAGCCGAACCTCCGGGAAGCCTTCCGGAACTGGTCGAGTGGTGCCGGGAACGCCCCGTGGCGGACTGGCCGGTGGACCTGCCGGACGAGGCCGTCGGCCCCGATGACCTCCTGCTCGATCCGGTCTCGTCCCGCCCCACCGAACTGTGCCACGAGTGGGCGGAGCAGTTCCCGGACAGCGCGACCAGACTCTACGACCGCGAGATCATCGGCACCGCGCTCCGGCTGTGCCGCCAGCACGGCGAGGAGGACTCCTACACCGAGTTCCGCCGTCTCCTCGTCACCCGGCCCCTGCTCACCGCCGCGGACGAGTGGGCCGTCTCGACGGACCACGTGCTCGACCCGGTGAAGGACCTCCTCGGCCTGATCTACCACCCTGTCCCCGACAGCTACCTCCGTAACGACGCCTACACGACCTGCGACCGCTGCCGCACCCTCCTCACCCCTCTCCAGGACGGCGGTTGGTGGTGCGAACGGGACCGTTGCCGACGGCGGGGGCAACCGCCGGCGGGCCGCCGCCTCCCTCTCGAGGAGACAGGCCGACTGCTCCAACTGGACCGTCCGCTACGTCAGTTCGTGACGGGCCCCGGCCAGGCGGAGGTGTCCCTGGAGGAACAACTCGTCGCCCTCGGCCTGACGGTACGAATGTGGCCCGCCTACGACGCATACGACATCCACATCACGTTCCCCGACGGTCACGCGTGGGCCGTCGACGTGAAGGACTGGGCCCATCCGGCTTTCCTCGGCCGGTCCGCTCGCCCGGTACGGCGCGAGCCCCCGTACGACGAAGCCTTCTGGGTGGTACCGCAGGACCGGGTCGACGACCGGCCTGGCTACATCGCCACCTACGAGCGCAACCGTCCGGCCGACGCCGATCACCCCCTGCTCACCGACACCCGACTGATCGCCCGCGCGAGGCACCGTCTCGCGCCCGGCGGGAAGAAGACCGACGATGCGTGACCGCGACAGCTGGCACAAGCCCGTCACCGGCGAACTGACCCGCCTGTGGGACGAAGTGCCGTCCGAACTGGGCAGAGTGAAGCCGAGCCTGCTCTGCCAGGTGGAGCTGGCTCTGGTCGTCATGGAACGCATCGCCCCCGACGAGCCTGCCGCTGGTGCCTACACCCTGTTCGGCGGCTACGAGTTCGCCCGTGCCCGTGGCCATGTCACCACCTCCGAACAGGAGGTGACACTCACCGCGAGCCGCCATCTGCTGTGGCACCTGCGCAGGCGCCGCACCTGGCAGCTTGCGCTGGAGACCTACCAGGCCCTTCCGGACCGGTTCCGTGCCTTCGACATCCCCTCGCCCGGTGTGCCTGCCCGGCGGCGTGAGCCGTCGGTCGCCTCCGACCGCTTCGCCGTCTACGACGCCGCCCTCACCGCGCTGCCCCCGATCGCCCGTAAACCCCTCCCCCTCGCCCCGGCGGGCCGCGCCACCTTCGTCGGCCACCGGCGCCCCACTTCGGTCACCCTTCCCGAGTGGCTGCAACCCCAGCCGAGCCCAGGACACGAGCCGGAGGCAGGCCGGCCCGGGACCGGCGTGCCCCTCACCGTCAGCCGCGCCCACCTCGTGGAGACCGCTCGCTGGATGGACGCGACGGAACGGGAGAACGAGGTCCAGCACCCCGGCCACTGGGAGGACCGACTCGCCGAACTGCACATCCTGCCGCGTGACCCCGACGGACTCGGGTTCTCGGCGGAAGGCGATCTACGGCTCGACGGCCTGTTGCATCTCGCGGGCATGGTGGGCGCCGGAAAATCCACCCTGATGACTCTGCTCGCCGTCTGGGGGGCCCGGCAGAGTCCTCAGTTGCGCACCACCCTCGTCGTGGGTGACGTCGCGGAACAGCTCCGGCTCACGTCGCTGTTCCGTGGCCTCGGGCTGGCCGCCACCCCTGTGCTCGGCCTGACGACCCGGGAGACACACGTTCAACGGCTGCACCGCCGTGATGCCTCCCGCGGAAAACCCAACCTCCTCGACCACGACGATCTGGGCTTCGACCACCTGAGTACGGTCTGTGTGGTCGACGCGCTGCGCGGCACCGAAGCCGGCGAACCGCTGCGCTTCGCGGACGCTCCGTGCACCTCGCTCCACCCGGAGAAGAAGACGAAGCAGGACGAGGGACAGGACAACGCTCTCCCTGAACCGTACAAGCCCGGGCGGCGCCGCTCAGGAGCCGTCGACACCAGCACACCGGACATCAAGGGCACCCCTCACGGCTGCCCCGCCTGGTACGTCTGTCCGCGTCACCGCGGCGCCCGCGAACTCGTCGACTCGGTGATCTGGGTCGCCAACCCGTCCAGCCTCGTGCAGTCCGCCGTACCTCGGCACCTGGGCGACGAACGGCTACGCCACCTCGAACTCGCCTGTCTGCGCAGCGACATCGTCGTCGTGGACGAGGCCGACTCGGTGCAGATGAGGCTCGACGAGATCTTCGCGCCGTCGGCGACCCTCGTCCGCCCCGACCTGGACTCCTGGCTCGACCAGGTACAGACGCACCGAGTCGAGGAGATCTCCCGGCAGGGCCGGCTGCCACTGACCGACAAAGAGATCGAGCGCTGGTCCACCTCGCTCAACGTGGTCCACGCCTCGGTGGACCGCCTCTACGAGCGTCTCATCTCCGAGTTGGACCTGCGCGAGTGGGTCGACATCGAGTACTTCAGTCCGTGGACCCTCCAGGAGAAGCTGATGCGCTCCTGGTTCGAGGACCCCGCCTCGGACGCCCCTGACGGTGTGGCCGACGAGTCCGAGCTCTACGAGGCGTACGAGGACGACGCACCCGCGCCCGAATCGCCGGGCCCGGACCAGAACTCCCGCCGGGCCGACCTGACCGACCGCTTCGACGACTTCCGCGACGACCCCCTCGGCGGCCACGGCCCCTACGGGAACGTCACCGACGACCTGGTACGCCTCACCCAAGATCTGCTCAACACTCTGTCCCCCACCGCGACCCGGGAACGCGTCCTGGCAGTCCTGCGGCTTCTGCTCTCCGACACCCCTGTGGCCGGACAGGCCGAAGACCCGAAGTGGCTGGACGAGACCGCCCAGCGCCTGGAGTTCATGCTGCTCCTCAGCGCCCTCGACCAGCGTCTGGAGCAGTTGGTCTACCTGTGGCCGCAGGTAGAGGCGGCCCTGCGGCTCGACTCGACCGGGAACGAGTTCTCCCGCCGTCCACCGCTCGACTACGCCCCGCTGATCCCCGAGGCCCCGATGGGCAACGTCCTTGGGTTCCAATACCTGCCCGACGAGCAGGAGCGCAACGCCGACGGGCAGCACAGCGGCACCCTGCGCTTCTTCCGATGCGCCGGTGTGGGCCGCGAACTCCTGCTCGCACTCCCCGAAATAGGGGCTGACCCGGGCCGCGGCCGGCGTGGACCGCACGTGATCCTCATGTCCGGCACCAGCTGGGCCGGCACCTCCACCCGAGCACACCTCGTCGCTCCCGTCGGCGCGGTGCTCACGCCGTCGCACCGGTCGCTGGAGGCGGTAAGCCGATCGGAGTTCGCCACCCGCTTCCTGTACGACGACGAAGGCCGCCCACTGAGCCTGTCGGGTACAAAGCCGAAGGCCCGGCCTGCCGCGTGTAAGGCCATGGTCAAGCGGCTGGGCCAGAAAGGGCTGGGAGGCGCTCCCAGCCCGCTGGAGGAGGAACTGGCCAAAGTGACGGACCCTCGCCGGAGACGGGCGATCCTCCTGGTCGGCAGCTACAAGGAGGCGGCCCTCGCGGCGGACACGCTGCACGAGATGGCACGCTGGCACGGCCGGGTCCGGGTCCTGGCCTCCGACGACACCGACCTCGACCAGGCGGTCCTCGGCTCCGAACCTTCCAGGACGGAGGAGGAACGGGCCACCGCTCTGCACAGGGGTGATCTCGCCACGTTCGCCCAGGACCCGGAGGCAGAGATCCTGGTGGCTCCGCTGATGGCCGTGGAACGCGGCCACAACATCCTCAACTCCCAGCGCAACGCCGCCTTCGGCACTGCTCTCTTCCTGGCCAGGCCGCATCCGCGTCCCGACGACCTCACCCTCTCGGTGTTCGCGATCAACAACTGGGCGACCCGCTTCATCCGTGACGAACCCGGCCTGGCACAGGGCTCGTTCAGCAAACTGGCCATGACGGCACAGGCTCTGGACGACGCCGGACTCGCCCTCCGGCACCTGGCCCGCGGCGAGTGGCGACGACTGCTGTCACGGCGGTACATCTACTCCCGGCTGTCCTCGACGGAGAAGAAGTCGTTCGCCTGGGACCAGCTCGTGACGATCTGGCAGGTCATCGGGCGTCTGGTGCGTGGCGGTGTGCCCGCGCGGGTCGTGTTCGTCGACGCCCGGTTCGCACCACGCACGGCCGAGCTCCTGGCTCCGGGCGCCGGTCCGGCACCACTCCCCGACGAAGACGGCCTGCTCACCGGCCTGCGGGATGTCCTCGCCCCGTATTTCGCGGACGGTGCCCCTCCCGCTGACTGCCCCGACCCGGCCGACCCCGTGGTCGCCCGGTTGTTGTACGCGCCGTTGTTCAAGGCATTGCGCGCGATCACCCATCACACGGACTGACCGACCCCTCGCCTGCGGAAAGGCCCAGTCATGGCACGCCCCTACACTTCCATCCGCACCGCTGCCGCCGTCCCCGTCTCGGCGGATGCCTCCTTCGTCGAGCGGTACCGCGCACTGCCTTTCCCCGAGGAATGGACCGGTGCGCTGCTGGCCCTGTGCAACGCGGGCCGCGAGAAACCGCTGCAGACCGTTCCCACGTTCCGCATGGACCAGGTCGTCCAGGCTCTCGCACCCGACGTTCTGGTCCGGCCCCGCCCCAACCGGCACCGGGGTGACTGCACGGACTTCTGGCTGTACGCACCGGAGGACGTCCCTGATCCACTGCCCGACATGGCGTTGAAGGGCTTGTTGGGCGCCTGGCTGAAAGACCTGCGCCCCGAACCCGAGCATCGTTCGCTGCTCACCGAGACCCGGTCCGCGCTGCTGGAGAACCCTCCTGGGTGGCAGGAGGGTGTGACGGTGGAACTGCTGCGCCGGGAAGGGCCCACCGCCGGCGGTACGGCCGCGCCGGAACCGCGTCAGTTCCAACTGACCACGGACTGGCTGGCACGCCGGATTCTCGCTCTGGACCCCTACGACCACGGGACCGGCCGACTCCGGTTCCGGGCCATGCCGCGCGGCCCGCTCGACAGGGGCGCCGAGCTCGTGTCCCAGGCGCTGGAACACCCGGGGGACCGCGATTCACGGTCGTTCTATTCCGTCGTCCTCAACATCACGCTCCAGACCGTGCCCTTCGACCCGCTTCCACGCTTCCACGTGCACAGCCACATCCGCCGCTATGCGACCCGGGTGAGCGCCAAGACCGAGCGGCTGTATCTGCCCTTCGGCCGCCGGACCAGCGTGCTGCTACGCCCCCGGGTGCCGTGGCTGCCGGGGGCTCCGGCGAGCGACCGGTTCGCAGTGGCCCGGCTCGGGTGGAGCAAGGGCGGGTACGACTGGGTCGGTGGTGGCCCCGCCGGAATGCTGCGCGGCATGTCTCTCACCGAGTCGTTCCCTGACGCCGATGCCGTCCTGGCCGACCCGGAGGGCTGGCTGACGAGCGGCATGCGGGCGGCCGTCGTCCACAGCACGGCAATGGGCTCGCACGAGGTCGGCGCCGGTCTGATGACGGATCAGCGGTCGAGGATCGTCGAGTGGGCCCTCCAGGCTCTCCCCGGAGAGCTGAGGCCGGTGCCCGCGCTGGTGCGTACGAGGCTGGCCGCCAGCACCCCGGCCAATCCGCGCCGGGAGTCCTCGAAGGAGCCGGCAAAGACGGAGGAGGAGCATTCACGTGCCGAGGCCCGCCGAGGCGGTACGGCGCTCGCCCTGCGCGACCTGCTTCCTCTCCAGCCGCAGGGTGAACTGCCTGTGCTGGAAGCCCTGTTGCTGTGGCAGACGCCCGAGATGAGGGACACAGCGATCGGCACGCTGACCGCACACCTGGGCCTCAAGGGCGACGGCAACAGGCCGGCCGCTCCGGAGGCGTACGACGGCACAGTGTCCCTGGAGTGGCAGTCCCCGGAACTCACCGTGCGCCTGCGCTGCCACAGGCTGACACGCTCCCTCGGCCACGACCTGGCCCTGTCTGAAGGCACACGGCACTCTCGGGAGGCGGTCACTGCGGCGCTCTGGACGCGTCGCCGGGAAACGGCCGTCTTCCTGACGGAAAAGGGCTTCTCCTCGTCCGTCCCCACACTCGCGCTGGTGGAGATCGACCGGGCGAAGGACTTCACGTCCGCCGACCACGACGCGAAGTTCGCGCTGCGGCTGGGCTTCGCGGACGCCGGGGTACTGACCCAGTTCCTGGCCGTCCCCAAGAAGGCCAAGGGCTACAACAGCGAGAAGAACAAGGAGTTCCGCGCGGCCAAGGCCTGGGACGACGGACTGCGGCAACTGGGCGTACGTGTCCACCCCGAACACAGTCTGGGCGACCGGCTGCCCGAGAACATGCGGTACGCGGCGGTCTGGATGGTGCGCAGGAACCGGCGCAGTCGCACCCGGTGGGCCGGGCACGTACCGGTCGCGGTGCTGGTCACGCCGGTGCCGTCCGGCGAGGGGCTTGCCCGGGTGAAGGGCTGGGACGACGCGGAACGCGAATGGGTCCCATACCCGGTGATGCTGTTGCGGCTGACGAAACAGTCAGAAGTCCCCTCGGGCCCGGTGCCCGCGCCGCGGGACGGCGAGGTCCGGGCCCCGCGGCCCTCCTGGTGGACGGACATGAAGGAACAGCGACAGGCAACTGAGGAGTGGCTCCAGCGAGTCCGCCGTACACTGCGCGGCACACCGACCCTGTTGCTGGCACACGGGCAGAACATGCGCTCGCACTGGACATGGCTCCAGGACGGCAATGTGGTGGTGGACAAGCTGCGTGACGGCCACGCCCCCGCCCGTCGGCTCGACCCTGACCTGCGTCTGGTCAGGGTGCGTACGGCACGTGACCGAGAGACCGCTCAGTGGTGGGCGGTGAACCCGGACGGGGCCAACGGTCTGGCCGCTCATCTGTGGACGAATCCGGAGGAGAATCCGGAGTCGGCCCGGGTGTTCTGGTCCACGACTCCGAAGGCTCGCACCTTCAAGCTGTCCGTGGCCGCCGACAAGCTGGCACCGCGTGTCAACACCAAGGGCAACGTGACCATCGACACCGACAAGGCGGCCTGGAACCCGGGCCTGGTCGAATTGGCCGTCCTGGGATGCCATGTGTCAGACGGCGATGTGCCGGAGGCTCTCGCTCTGGCCGTGCACCAGCTCAGGCAGGCACCGGATCTACCGGACGCGCTGAGCCTGCCGTTGCCACTGCATCTGGCCGGGCTGGCTCAGGAGTACGTACTCCCGACGGTCGGCGAGGACGGAGAGGGAGAAGGCGACTCCGCGACCGACGCGGACCCTGACACGGCTGCTGCGCCGGGCATCGAGACGGCTCCCGAGCCTCTCGACGACGAGCCTGTGGAGCAGCGGGGCGGGGAGATCCCAGCCCCGTCGCGATCGACTGAGGAACGTCCGGCGGTCGAGCCTCGCTGACATGCCGATCGGGTCCGGGGCGCTTGCCACAGTTCCGGACCCGATCATTCTTCCCGGCCCACGGGCGTAAGCCGTTCGGCAGGCTTCATCGAGGGAGAGCCGCTCCGTCCCCGCGACGCGATCTCCGAGATCCACAAAGCCAGGATGATCCAACCGGGCCGTGTCTCCAGCGATCCGAGACTCTGCCGGTCTGCGTGTCTGGATGATCGTGCTGATCGCGACGCTTCCGCCGAGGCGTTCGTCGTCCGTGATCGCAGCACCGTCGCAGGAAACGCGTACCTCTGCGAGTGACACCACCCTGCGAGGTGATGGGCCCGGCAACGTGCCGGGCCCATCACCTCGTTCGTCAGACGCTCAACCGGATGCACTGCCGAAGCATCGGCTCCAGCCGCAACTGCCCTTCCTGCCGGTCGAACACCTGTAGGGCATCGAGACACGCGAAGATCCAGCGAGCCTCTTCCTCGTCGTCCGTCTGACAGACAAGGGCGGTCAACACACCCTCGGTGTCGGCCGGTTCGTCGCCGATGCCCGAGTCGACCGCGTGATAGCCGGCCGCGAGGCCGGGGTCGGAGAGGACATCCGTCGCCCGGACGAACTCACGGGCCCACGAGCGGTCCGTGAGAAGGTCGGCGAGGCGTCGCAACACTTCCTCGGCGTCGCCGAGTTCGGCGTACAGACGGTGGGCGTGGTCGACGAGGAACGGCCAACCGCCCGTACGGTCGTAGAGCCGGTCATCGGTGCTGAACGCCTCCGTCCACTGGCGTCCGGCCCAGTCGCGCAGACCGCGGCGGTCGTGGCGACGCAGAACGACCGGTGCAGCCGAGGTGCGCTCCTCCCCCATGAGCAGGCTCCGCCACAGGGCGAGTTGGGCCGCGTCCGTCACAATCACCACAGCGCGGCTCACACCAGGGGTGTCGGGAAGTTGGGCCTCGGCCAGGTCGACAGCCAATCGGCAGGCTTCCTGCTTGACGGGTTCCTTGCCGACCTTGCTGTTCTCGTGCCAGGCCAGATCGTCGATGACCACACGACGCTCGCCGGGGTTCCCGCCCGTGAGCGCCTGTTTGAAGGCCGCGAGCCTGCCCACCGGAGGCAACACCCAGCCGTCGATACGTCCCGCAACCGTGTGCAGGGTGTGGCTCACCTCGGCGATCCCGGTGGCGGGCGTGCCGAGAACAACCCGCGTCTGGTTGGCGCGCTGCCCGAGGAGGTCGTCGAGCTGGGCGACGGTCAGGGGGGCGGGACGGCCGTCGGACAACTCGGGGCGGCTTGCCAGGACGAGGCTCTCCTTCAGCTCGCAGTCCTGTTCGGCTCTCATCAGACGGTCGTCGACCTTGTGCGAAGTACCGATCATTCGCAGCGCGTTGGGACCGCGCAGATGCCAGCCCTGACCGTCGTTGTTGGGGGCCAGCACTCCGAGGCCGACCATCTCCGAGAGATACGCGCGGAAGCCCTCGGTGTCGAGCTGCTGGAAGCCCGCACGCCAGTAGGTCTCGCACTCCTCACGCAGCTCGGCGTCACTGAGCCTGGTCTCCAAGCCGTGGTGGTGGGCCTGGTAGGCGAGGACGTTGGCGATCACGTCGTACCGGTGGTCGAGTGCCAGCGTGTCGTTGAAGGCCACCGAGATACGCTCCTTGAGCGCGGTGTCCGACTCCACGACCTCGACGTCGACGGCCTCCACGGCATACGGAGGTGCCTCGGCACCGCGCCGCCGCTTGCGGTGCATCACCTCGACCAGCCTGTGACCGAACATCTGGAGCAGGAACGGCTGGTACGAGCAGTGGCCCAGCACCCGGTTGACCAGATCCACGCTGGCGAACTCGAAGCCGAGCGCCCGCATCGGTTCGACAAGCAGATCGGCCGCGTGCTGTGGGGCCAGCGGGCCGATCACCGTAGGCGTCTGCGCGAGGTGCCCGAACGGCCCGTTGCTCGCGAGCTTGGAGAATCGCTGCACCGAGTGAAGGCCCGCGAAGACGACCTTGGCCCGGTCCTTGTTGTCGGAGCCGAGCCCCTTCAGCAGTTTCGTCTGTTCGAAGCGTGGGGCATCCGCCTCGAAGAACTGGTCGCACTCGTCGAGGAGGATCAGCAGTCCGCGCCGGGAGTCCTCGTCGAGCCAGGCTTTGATCCCGTCCCGTACCTGCGTCTGCGTGGAGTCCTTCTGCTGTTTGCGGCCTTTCGGCTTGTCCGCGAGCACCTGGGCCTGCGTCAGCACCCGGTTCAGCACGCTCCAGAACGCCTCGGGGCCGAGCGCGACGGCCTTGCCGATGTTCTCGTGGTCCAGGTTGACGTAGACCGACTGGTGGTAATCCGGACGCTGCTCCTTGAAACGCTCGCCGGCGTCGCTGAGCAGCGCCGACTTGCCGAGGCCGCGCCCGCCGAAGATGACCTGGGTGCCGCGTGGATCGAGAACGCTCCGGCGTTCGGCGTCCCGGCCGTAGAACATCTCCGCACCGATCTGGCCACGCTTCTCGCTGATGTACGGGTTGATACCGGAGAAGGGCAGCAGGATCTGCGTGGTCGTACCGGCCTGCCGGTTGCCGCGGGCCACGAGGTAGGCCAGGGCCGCGTCGTCGACGACCATGAGCGGCTGGAGGCCGTCGGAGCGGGCGGCGAGTTCCGCGCGGGCCTCCCGCCCGAGGACACCGAAGTGGACGACCAGCAGGGCAGCCCCACTGGGGTCCTTGGACGCGCGGCTCCTGACGACCTCGATGGGCGGACGTCCCCAGAGCACCAGCACCCGAAGGGTGCCCCCCTGTTCCTTGATCTGCGAACCGAACGCCGGGCTCTTGGCCCGCCCGTTGACCTCCACTTCGGTCGCGTCGTAGAAGTGGTACTCACGCCGGTCCGGGGACAAGTTCCCCTGGAGCAGCGCGTTCTTGGCGTCATACCCCAGCAACTTCAGGGCAGCCAGCACCTGTTGCCGCACGGGGGCGTTGTTGCGGTCCTTACGCTCGGCCGCTCCCACCTTCCGCCACTCGTCCATCGCGTCCGCCGCGAGGGCCGCCTCGTCGCTGGAGAGGTGCCCGTAGTCGAGAACGCCGAGGGTGGGGTGCCGCCCGCCGGAGCGGACCAGCGCCACGAGTTCCTCGTCGATCCCCGTGGGCAGACCGTCGGGCACGGCCGGGAAGAACTCGGTCAGATGGCACTCGCCGGCCTCGATCTCCGGGACGTCCTCGCCGATCTCCAGGAAGTAGACGAGGTCGGCGGCGGTCGCCAGCTGACCGGCGTCCAAGTGGCGCAGAACCTGGGCGCGTTTGCCGTGGTCGAGTCCGAGGGCGTCGAGCCGGGCCCGGATGCGGTCGGTCGCCTCCCGCCGGTGTTCGGGCAGACTGTCACGCACCGTGTCCAGCTCCCGCCGGACGTCGAGCAGGTCGGTGGGACCCGCGTCGTCGAGTCGGGCACGGACCACGTCCAGCAGTTCCTGCAACCGCAGGTCCTGGTCGTCCGTCACCGCGCTGTCGGCCTGGGCCCGGCGTAGTTCCGCGACAAGTTCGTCATGCCTGACCCGCAGCGCCGTACGCCGGTCGTTCTCCAGCCGGTCGATCTCGGCCGACGTCCGCGTCAAATCCTGGTTCGGTCCGGGAAGTTCGCCCCGGGCACCGAGCTCGACGATCACGCGGGCGGCCGTGAACGCGTCGTGCTCCAGCCGCTCGTCCAAGGCGTCCGCCCAGCTCCGGTCGACCGCCGTCAGGAGGAGGTCGAGAGCGGGTCGTTCCTGGGTCGTGTCACACACCTTCAGCAGCTCCACGTCGAGCGTGGTGTCCGGATCGACCTTGCTTCCGGTCCGGGCGAGTCCCTTGGCTCCGGAGAGCAGGTCGAAGAGCTCCCCCATCGCGCTGCCGGCCGCCACCGCGTCGGGCCGCTGCGCCATCCGCTCGAGTTCGCCCAGTACGGCGTCCCGTTGGGCCAGCAGCGACTTCCTCAGGGACGAGATCTCCTTGGCGACCCGGTCGACGTCCGAACGTTCGCCCCTGCGGACTTCGTCGACCGCCTGACACCACTCCTTGACCTGGATGACGACTCGCTCGACGAGGTGCACCAAGTCCTGGCGGCCGGCACCCTGGAGAGGCTTCCCGCTGGGCCCGCGGTACTTCTGGTCCATGCGGTCGATCTCCACGTTGACCTCGGGGAGCCCCGACAGCCGGTCCGCCTGCTGCCGGACGTCCGGCAGCATTTCACGGTCGTCCTGGGCGACGGCCGTGAGCAGCACGCCGAGCAGTCCGTCCTCGGGGACCAGCCACCGCTTGGCGATGGCGGTCGCCCGGTTGAACCGCAGCCTCTGCGGCGTGAGAAGGCCGGTGCACTGTGCCCTGAGGTCCCTCATCCGGGCCTCGGTCTCGGAAGCGTCGGCGATGACGTTCAGCGGGGAAGCGATCATGAGGGCACCGCTGAGCGCACGGTCCGCCACGGCCGTCGCCACATCTCCCAGCGCGTCCGGGAGCCGGGGCACCAACGCCTTCAACTGGGCGCCCGCCGTGTGGTCGCCGGTGACCAGAGCGACCCTCAACAACGCCGGCAGCAGGACGAGTTCGTTGCCCTCGACGTCGTGGCCCTCATGCGCGCTCTGTTGCTGGACGAGATCGACGACCGTCCGCGCCTGCTGACCGGCTCCGGAGACGAGTCCCGCCGCCGCGCCCGCCAGCCGCAAGGCCGTGACCCGAGCCTCCGAGTGCTGCGCGGCCCTCGCGATGTGCTGCGCGAGCCCGAAGCGGCGTTCCGCGATCAAACGGTCGAGCGTTCGCCGGGTCGAGGCCCTGGCTGCGGCGGTGGGGGTTTCGGCGAGGTCATCGGCCGACGAGAGGTCGCCGGACTCGGTGGACTTTTCGGCTGAGGTGGACTTGACCGACCGTGCGGGGTTGTCCTCGGGGCCGGGCTCGCCGGTGTCCGCCGACGGACCGGACGCGTCTGCCGGGGTGTGCTCGTCGGCTTTCGGCTTCTTCTTCGGGGCGGACGCGGAGGCCCGGCTCTCGGGCTCGTCCCTCAGCTGCTGGGGCACGGCGCTCGGCGCCTCGGTGGCCGCGGAGCCGACCGGTTCCGGGGCCTCGGTGGGGTCCGGTTCCGGTATGCGAGCGGTGAGCACCGCAGGAACAGTCGTCGCGGCCGCGGAATCCGCGGGGGCCGAGGAGTGAGCCGCACCGGACACAGGCACGTCCGGTGCGGAGGTGCCTTCCATGTCGCCGGCGTCAGGAAGTGTCAGTTCGTGTGCCATCACCGCGGCCATCGCGCACTCGGGCAGAGCGCTGACCACCTGCTTCTGGAGAGCAAGCCGCTCCTCGGCGGCTTCGGGCCGCTGACCGAGCCGGGCGAGTGCGGCCAGCGCGGCCAGCGCGGCGCTCTCCCGCAGTTCCGTCTCTCCCCACTCCGCTGTGGCGAGCAGTCGTACGGCGACGGTACGCACAGCTTCGGCAGCCGAGGCCACTGAGGTGTCCGGACGGCAGCGCAGGGACGACAGACACAGCAGCGTCTCCCTCGCCACGAGGGACTCCCGACGAGCGCTCGCGGCCCGCGTCAACTCCTCCAGGCGAAGAGGCTGTTCCTTGATGCCGTCCCTGGTGAACACAGCGTGGACACCGCCGAACACCGCCTTCAGCCCGGTCAACGGGGCGAGGTCGTCGTCCTGCGGTGGGCGTCCGTCGTCCACCGCTTCGACCACCCGCCGGGCCGCGCGCCCCGCAGCGGCGAGGCTGGACTTCAGCGCTTGGCACGCCTGCTCCGGGTCCATACCGGCCATGTCCACGACACCCGCCGCGTCCTCGGTCTTCGTCTGTTCCGTGTCGAAGGTGTCGGACCCGAACCCGGGGTTCGCCCCCGACACGGCCCGTGCGGCCACGAGTACATCGTCGAGTCCCGCCGTGTCCCACGCGAACCACTCCTGTTCACCCGCCCAGGAGACGATGTGGGCGTCCGCGACGGAGGCGTTGACCCAGGCGAGCACCGTTGCACGGAGCAGGGGACCGTGCCATCGGGTGAGCAGGGAATCGTCATCATCCCTGAAGGCGACCGCGCCCATCTCGTTCATCACGATCCGCGTGAGTCTGACCAGACCGTGGCGGCATTCGCGCTGCCGCGCGTCACGTCGCAGACGTACGAGAACGTCCCTGCACAGCGCGGCGCCAGCGGCACGACGCGGAGCCGTCATCCGGATGCCCAGGCGATCCAGCAGTTCCTGCCGTTCCTTGTACGGGAGAGAGTCGAAGGCTCGTTCCACCATGGGGACCGTCAGGTCGTCGAGGACTGCGGCGACCGGCGCCTGAAGTGCGTTGAGCGCTGAGGCCAGGGCCTCCAGCTCTCCGGTCGACACGCCATGCGGGGACAGCGGTGGCTCCGCGATGACGTGGTAGGGGTCGTGCATACGCGCATTCTCCGTTCGGTCGTACAGGAGGTCGTACGAGTGGTGGGGGCGCTCGTCGGGCTCAGTGGCCGCGGGTGTGCTGGGTGACGAACGTGTATCCCTCGGGCAGCTCCCAGCCGTCCGCCTTGCCGAGCCTGCGGCAGTGGTCACGGAAGGCGTCGCGCTGTGTCTGGCTGGCCAGGCGGCCCGGCAGCAGCCGGCGCAGATGGCCGGGGACATGCTGGAAACTCATCACCCGTCCGGTTCCGGGCCCCAGGTCGTCACCCCAGGGACGAGGGACGCGGAGGACTGCCGGGCGATAGGCGACGAGCGGGATCGTCCGTTGTCCGGTGCGTGCGGGGAAGTGTGGCTGACCGGCGGCGTCCCGGCTGCCGGTCTCCGATTCCAGAAGCAGTTCGGCGAGCAGGTCCAGCACCGCCTTCTCCAGTGCGGAGGACTGTGCCGGCGCCGGTCGACGACCGTACGCGGCGAAGGGCAGACCGACACGGTCGAGCACGGCATGACCGTCGACTGTGAGCAGTCCGCACCGCCGTACGGTACGCAGCACCAACTCGCGAGAGGTGAGTCCGACGGCACTGTCGCCGTGGCGATCGCTGCCGGGTGCGTCCTCTCTGGTGAGGACTCCGGGGTCATAGGTGTGCCCGATGACTCTGTCGCCGACCTGCAACCAGTGACCCAGGCTCGTCGTGACCAGCCGTAGGCGTCGGCTGCCGCGCGGCCAGTGGAGGTGGAGAATCAGACCTGGGAAGAAATCGGGAGGCCAGTCGACTCCGGTCAGCCGACCGGCGTTGTCGCCGAGCTCGGCGAGGACGGTCTGCTCGGTCACCTCAGCCCCGTGATCGAGTACGAGGGCGATCACAGCACTCGGCCCGAACACCGAGCTCAGTTCCTCGGCGGCGACCGGATGCAGCGGCAGACAGCCGTCGATCAGGTGAGCCAGCCGCAGCGGCACCCGCCACACGATCTCTCCGGCGTCGCTGCGCAGCAGCTCACTCGGCCCGAGCACAGCGTCGTCGGCCAGCGGAAGGTCGACGGGGAAGGACACCCCCTGGACGGTGGACGCCCATCCGTGACCGATCGGGGACAGGGGGTCCCCCATGCCTTCCACGTCGCTGGTCTGGTGGGAACGCCAGACGCCCCCGCTCTCGAAGGCGTCGTCGAGAGCGACCCTGGTGCCGTTGGCGAACAGGCCCTCTCTGCTGTCCTGGCGAATCATGTCGGCGAGCACCATGTTCGCGTGGCACACCGCCGACGCGTACCGCACCCCGCCGATCAGCTCTCCGGCGCCCGGCACCATCCGCAGCCTGGGCCCGACCGCCGTGTAGACCGTGGCCGGGGTGGTGCGTCCGTGGCGGCGGTGGCCTGGAGCGGCCGCACGGCGCAGTGCGGCCGCTAGCGACTTCAGGTCGTCCCCGCCCAACGCTCCGGAATCCCGCTGCCGGGCGGTGAGCGCCTTCTCGGTCATGGCGTACGGACCCCACATATGGAGCAGGTCGCTGGAGTGGAGAACGTCACGCACCATACGCAGAAGCGTGAGCAGGGCGGGGCGGAGCACTTCGTCCTGAGTGCCGCCCGCAAGGTCGGCCACGGACACAGGCACCACGGGGCTCAGGAGTTGCGCCCGCGCGGCGGTCAGCAAGTAGTCCGTGTAGCCGGACAGGTCGTCGCTCCGGGCGGTCTCCGGTGACGGATAGCAGGCGTCGACGACGATGTGCCCGTCCTCGTTGAGCCACCGCCGATGGCTGCGTAACCGCTGTAACTGAGCGGCCGTCAGACTGAGTCCGGAGCCGAAGGCATGCGGATCTGGTACCAGCAGCTCCCGCCTGCGCGCGGTCGTCCCCTCCTTGCCGGGCCCCTCCGCGCCGGCCGGCGCCCCGGACACCCACCCCGGTACGTCCCCCGTCCCGCTCACGTCCGGATGAGCGCCCTCCTTGTACACGATCTCCGCGTACAGCGGATCGGCTCCGGTGACGACCCGAACCATGGCTCCCACAGGCAACGCCGGTGCCCGCTCCCCAAGTTCCACCACAGGGAAGTCGTCCAGCCGCAGCGGGCTGCGCCCGTACCCCTCGCCGTCGAGGTCGTACCCGAAGTACACGGCGTTGAAGGCGACCGCCACGTGTACAGGCGCAGCCCGCGCCGCGACGACCGCTTCCAGATACCGCAGCAGCCGCTGCCGCTCCTCTACAGGAACGGCACCACCTTCCGCCAGCATCGCCGGAGTCAACAGCGCATCTTCGCCGTACGGTTCCGGTACCTCGTCGTTTCTTGGATGTTCCCCACCCATGGCACCTCCATCACATCGCGGGCCTCCCCAGCCCACGCGCAACGTGTGGCACAGACTATGCCTGTTCTTGGCCGCCCCACTGCGTTTTCTTAACCTTCGCCGGAAAAGAGTGGCCTCACACCAATGGCGACTGAGCAGACTCGTAGAAAAAGAGGTCAAGCATCCCGTGATGGCTCTTTGCCGTCCCTTGAAGAAAACACCCCGCCCGGGGAACCCTCGTCACCACCTGGCACTCTTGCGATCCGAATGGATATTCGTAGGCGGACCTTGGGGGGTACTTTGCCTCGGCAGTCTCGGCAGTGGGGAAGAGCCAGTCTCGCACTGGTGTCGGTGACGGCGTTGACGGGGGTGGCGTTGGGGACGCCGTCCCAGGCGGCGTCGAACGCGGGCGGCTCGGCGGTGTCCGGTGGCTCCGGCAGTTCCGGTGGCTCCCTCGGGTTCGGTGGGGAGAAGCGGGTCACGCTGATCACCGGGGACCGGGTCGTCGTGGACGGCGAGGGACGGGTGCGCGCGGTGGAGCGGGCCGAGGGGCGGGAGGGGGTGCCGTTCCAGATACGTGAGATCAAGGGGCGCACCCTGGTCGTCCCGGCCGACGCCGCCGCGATGATCGCCGCCGGGAAGGTGGACCGACGGCTCTTCGACATCGCGGAGTTGAGCAAGCCGGCCCAGCGCGGCGGGCTGAACGTCATCGTCTCCTACCAGGGCAAGGCCCCGACGGCACGGGCGGACGTCCGCGACGCCGCGACCGTACGGCGCAGCCTCAAGTCCCTCGACGCGGAAGCCGTGTTGACGGACCGTCAGGAGCCGGGGAAGCTCTGGGACGCGGTGACCGACGGGAACCGTACCACCAAGGGTGTCGCCAACGTCTGGCTGGACGGCGTGCGCACGGCGAGCCTCGACAAGTCGGTCCCGCAGATCGGCGCACCGGCGGTGTGGGCGTCCGGCTACACCGGCAAGGGCGTGAAGATCGCCGTACTGGACACGGGAGTCGACGCCACCCACCCGGACCTGAAGGGCCAGGTCTCGGCGTCCAAGAACTTCTCCCCCTCCCCCGACGCCCGCGACCGCCAGGGCCACGGCACGCATGTCGCGTCGACGGCGGCGGGCACCGGCGCGAAGTCGAACGGCAAGTACAAGGGCGTCGCCCCGGGCGCAACGATCCTCAACGGCAAGGTACTTGGGGACGACGGCTCGGGATACGAGTCCGGCATCCTGGCCGGCATGGAGTGGGCCGCCGCGCAGGGCGCCGACATCGTCAACCTCAGCCTCGGCGGCACGGACACCCCGGACGTCGACCCGCTCGAAGAGGCCGTGAACCGGCTCTCGGAGCAGAAGAACATCCTGTTCGCGATCGCCGCGGGCAACGAGGGCGAGGACGGCGAGGAGACCGTCGGCTCCCCGGGCAGCGCGGCCAACGCCCTCACCGTCGGCGCGGTCGACGGCGCCGACAAGCTCGCGAAGTTCTCCAGCCGGGGCCCGACGGCCGACGGCTCGGTCAAGCCCGACGTGACGGCCCCCGGCGTGGACATCACCGCCGCCTCGGCCCCCGGCAGCGCCATCGCCCGCGAGGTCGGCGAGAGCCCCGCCGGGTACCTGACGATCTCGGGTACGTCGATGGCGACCCCGCATGTCGCGGGCGCCGCCGCACTCCTCAAGCAGCAGCACCCGGACTGGAGTTGGGCGGATCTCAAGTCCGCGCTGATGGGTTCGGCGAAGCCCGGGGCGGGCCTGACCCCGAACCAGCAGGGCAGCGGCCGGATCGCCGTCGACCTGGCCGCGAAGCAGACGGTCCTGGCCGACACCCCGGCGCTGAACTTCGGCGTCCAGCAGTGGCCGCACACCGACGACACCCCGGTCACCAGGAAGCTCACGTACCGCAACTCCGGTGCCGCGGACGTGGTGTTGAAGCTGACGGGGTCGGCCGTCGGCCCGAACTCCCGTACCGCTCCTGCCGGTTTCCTCACCCTGGGCGCCTCCGAGGTGACCGTCCCGGCGGGCGGCTCGGCCTCGGTCGACGTCACGCTCGACACCCGGCTCGGCGGCACCCTCGACGGCACCTGGTCGGGCAACGTCGTCGCGAACGGCGGTGGCCAGAACGTCCGTTCGACACTGAGCGTGCTGCGCGAGGTCCAGTCGTACGACGTCACCGTCACCTACGTGAACCGGGCCGGGCAGTCGCCGGTCCACCTCACCTCGCTCTCCGGGTACTCCGGGCTGGGTGACGCGCGCGAGTACGCGTCCCAATCGACCGCGAACACCGTCAAGTTGAGGGTCCGCAAGGGCAAGTACCTGCTGGACTCGCTGAGCGCGAAGAGCCTCACCTCCGAGGCGGGCGGCGTCGACTGGGTCGTCCAGCCGGTGCTCGACGTCAGCAAGGACACCGCCGTCACGCTCGACCTGACGAAGACGAAGGCGTCCGACATCACCGTCCCCGACAAGACCGCGAAGCAGGTCCAGGGGAGCGTGTCCTACGCCTACGACGCCGGGTTCGCCGACGTCGGCATGGACGTCTCCTCGCTCGCCAACCTCCGTATGGCGCACGTCGGTCCGGCGGTGGCGAGCGGGCTCTCGCAGACCTGGTTCGGACAGTGGCAGAAGGGCGCGGGCGCCGAGTACGACATCCTCACCTCGCGGAAGGTGACCCGGGTCGGCGCGCTCACCAAGCACTACAAGGCAACCGAACTCGCCACCGTCCGCGCGGGGCTGGGCAGTTCGTCGAAGAACCGGACGGGCGCGGTGGGCCTCTTCGGTGAACTGGCCTCCGACGGCTTCGGCACGAACAGCCCGCAGCCCCAACGCCTCCCCGGCACACGCACGTTGTACCTCTCCACCGGCGAGGGGGCCCGCTGGACCCTCTTCTACGGCCAGTTCGCCCCGAAGCCCGACGCGGCGGGGGACCCGGTCATCGAGGCCGAGTACGCCGTCGACGACAGCCGCGCCTACGCCGCGGGCAAGACGTACGCCGAGACCTTCAACACCCCGGTCGCGGCTCCGCGCGTGAACGGCGGCGACTTCGGCATCTCCCGCCAGGGGAACGAGATCTACGGCTCGCTGCCGCTGTTCGCCGACGGAGCCGGCCACGCGGGCACGTCCCTCTACGGCTCGGCCACGACCACGCTCTACCGCAACGGCAAGAAGGTCGGCTCCCACGACGACCCACTGCTGGGGCTGAAGGCGTTCACGGTCCCGGCGGCCAACGCGTCGTACCGGCTGACCACTTCGGTGACCCGGCCGGCCTCTCTCTTCCCGACCTCCACCCGGATCGACGCGTCCTGGACCTTCTCCTCCAAGTCCGCGCCGCAGGGTGCCCGGCTGCCGTCCTCGGCGCTGCGCATCCCCGCGCCGACCGACCTCGCGGGCCTCGCGCCCGCCGGCCGCAAGGTCACCGTCCCGGTGACCGTCCTCGGCTCCGCCGCCGGGAAGAACCTCAAGTCCCTTGCCGTGTCCGTCTCCTACGACGGCAAGAAGTGGACCAAGGTCTCGGTCGTCAAGGGGAAGATCACGTACAAGAACCCCGCGCGCGGCAAGGCGGTCTCCTTCAGGTACACGATCACGGACAAGAAGGGGAACGTGTCGAGCGTGTCGATCTGGAACGCGTATCTGGGCAAGTAACGGCCCATATCAGCACCCTGTCGCCGTCCCCGGCTACGCTCGACGGCCGGACCATGGGGAACGTCCTGTGAAGGGATGAGGCGGGGATGGCACGGTGGAAGGAACTGCCCGGGGAACTCGACCCTGTCGTGGTCGAGTTCGTCGGGCAGTTGCGTCAGCTGAAGGACAACAGCGGGCTGAGCCTGAACCGGCTCGCCACGCGGACCGGTTACAGCGTGTCCTCCTGGGAGCGGTACCTGAACGCCCGCCTGCTGCCGCCCCCGGCGGCGGTGGAGGCGCTCGCGGGGGTGGCGGGGGTCTCGGGGGTCGACGGGGCGCGGTTGTCGGCGTTGCGGGGGGCTGCGGGGGATCGGTGGGGGCGGGGGCGAGGGGAGGGGCGTGCGGGCGGGGGGCGTACGGGGGAGGGGTTTGGGGCCGAGGGGCGTGCGGACGGGGAGGAGGCTGGCGCACTCGCGGCGCCCCTTGCGGACAGGGAGGGGGCCGGCGCACTCGCGGCGCCCCTTGCGGTCGCCCTGACGGCCTCTCCCCCGTCCTCCCCCGCAGCCGCGCCTTCGGACAACACCTCCTCCGACACACGTCCGGTCGCCCCCTCGAACGCCCCTGCGGAGTCGGGCGCATCCGCCCCGCACGGCCTCGAACTACCCTCGGCACGAGGACCGGTGACGCGCCGCCGCCTGTATCTCACCGCCGCCGCAGCCGCCTTGACGGGAGCGGCGATCGCCACGGCCGTGACGGCGGCGATCGACAGCGGCACGGCAGACGACTCCCCCCACGCGACGACCGTCGCCCAACCCATCGACTACGCCTGCCAGTTCGTCCGCAAGGCCGGCGCCTGGTACGCCGGGGAGAGCGCCACCAGCACCGACCTGCTCGAAGTCGACATGTCGGGCCCGGAGGTCGCCGAACTCCAGTGCCTGCTCCAGCACGCCGGCATCTCCCCGGGCGGCGTGGACGGCAACTTCGGTCCGCTGACGGAGTCCGCGGTCATCGCCGCGCAGAAGCGGTACCACCTCGACGTCGACGGCCAGGTCGGGCCGCACACGTGGGCGGCGTTGCGCGGATGACCGGGACACCACCGGAGTGCGAGCGCCTCGCCGCCCACCTCCGCACCCTCCGCGACCGCCACCGCCTCACCCTGTCGACGCTGGCCGCGGAGTCCTCGTACAGCAGGTCCTCCTGGCAGCGCTGGCTGACCGGACGCTCCGTACCCCCCTGGGCCGCCGTCCAGTCACTGTCCCGGCTGACAGGCGAACCGGAGCCGCAGGCAAGGGCGTTGTGGGAGCTGGCGGAGACCGCGTGGAGCCGGCGGACGGCCACCTGCACGGTTCCGGCGGCGGCGAACACCCCCGAGCGGGAGCACTCCACTCCGGAGAACTCCCCCACGGCTCCAACACCCGTACGCCGCAACCGAATCACCGCGGGCATAGCCGCCTTCACCACCGCACTGGCCCTGTCCGCCACCGCCCTCCTCACCGGGGCGACCCAGTCCCACTCCCACGACTCCCCGGCCTCCCCCGTCGGCTGCACAGGCACCGCCTGCAACGGCAAAGACCCGGGCCCCGTACTCTGCGGCCTCACCCCCAAAACCCTCCTCCACACCCAAACCCCCACCGGAATCGGCCTGGAGATCCGCTACAACCCCCTCTGCCGAGCCGCCTGGGCCCGCGTCTGGAACGCCCCCGCGGGCACCACCCTCACCTTCACCGTCCCCGGCCAGCCCACCCAACACGTCACCGTCACCCACGCCCCCGACACAGACCCCTTCATCTACACGGGCCTGGCCGCCCTGCTCGGCCCCGGCCCCGACATCAGCGCCTGCGTGACCCCACCCTCGAAAACCCCGGCCACCTGTTACACGGCACACCGGCCATGAGTTCGCCGCGCGGGGCGATGTCCGTGCCCGAGCGGCTACCAGTGCGTCAGGTCGAAGACCTGTGAGCAGTACGGGTCCACGGCGTCCGAGGGGTTGTACCGGAGCTGGTCGTCGGCGACGAGCGAGGGCAGGGCGGCGGCCAGGCCGGTGACGCCCACGCTCACGGCCCCCTCCCCGTCGCTCAGGGACACATCCAGACCGACCACACCGGTCAGCCCTTCGCCGGCGACGTACAGACGCGCACTGTCCCGGTCGAGCAGGAGAAACCCCGACAGCCCCAGCTCCTCGCCACGTTCACCACCTCCCGACGGGACGATCCCGGCGGCTGCGGCCTGGAGGGCGTCGGTGAGATCGAACACCGGCTCACCGACGTCCAAGGGCACAACGGGAATGCCGTGCCCGTCCCGCCCCTCCACTGCCCCCAGGTCGCCGAACATCTGCCGCACAGCCCGGCGCAGCACCGCCACCAACACGAACGGCGGACGATGGTCCCCCTGCCGGTCCAGCAACGGCAGGTCGTACGCCACCGAAGTCCCGATGTCCCGACCGTCCCAAACAACAACCCGCCCCACCCCTCCCCGCCCCGGAACAGGCACAACACCCCGCACCACGGGCCCCCCACCCAGCGGCACCGCCGTGAACCGGAGCATCTCCCGAACCAGCCCGCCCCGCAGCCGCGCCAGCCCCACGTCATCCCAACGCTGCACCACCACCGACTCCTCAATCCCCTCCGGTCCCTTCTACCAGGGGCTTCGCCGCCCATATTGCCCGCCGGTCTGCGGGGTCAGTGCGGAAGCGGGGTGGCCTTGAAGGCGGGTCGGGTGCCGATCAGGCCATGAGGCCGAGGCAGAAGCCTGAAGGCAGACGAGCCGGGCCGTACGCCGGGTTCTGTTTCCTCGGGGTCCTCGCGGGCCCCGGGGCGACGGCCATCCATCTAGGGCCGACGTTGCCGTCGGCCTCGTGCGGTCTACCCGCGGACTCGGGCGGGCAGCCCTCGAACGTCCGCGCAGAGCCGCGCCTCTTTCGAAGCGGCGGCTCCTTTTGACCTTGCTCCGGGTGGGGTTTACCTAGCTGCCCAGGTCACCCTGGGCACTGGTGGTCTCTTACACCACCGTTTCACCCTTACCCGGCGCCGAAGCGCCGGGCGGTCTGTTTTCTGTGGCACTGTCCCGCGGGTCACCCCGGGTGGCCGTTAGCCATCACCCTGCCCTGTGGAGCCCGGACGTTCCTCGGGGGCTCCCCTAGGGGGAGTCCACGCGGCCGTCCGCCCGGCTCGTCTGCCGTGTCGACCATGTTACCGGGCGTGCGTCGCGCTTCGGTCCCGGAGAGTCCGAGGGGCCGGATTCCAGGTCCGAGCCCACGCCCGTGCCTACGCCCACGCCCGCGCCTTCATCCGCACCCGAGCCCGAGCCCCCGCCGGAGGCCGTCGCCAGGACCGAGCCCGCCAGGATCAGCGTGAACGCCACCCCGACCCCCACCGTCAGCTTCTCGTCGAGGAAGAGCGCCCCCGCCGCCACCGCGACCGCCGGGTTGACGTACGTGATGACCGTGGACCGCGTCGGCCCGACCTCCTTGATCAGCTCCAGGAACGCGACGAACGCGATCGCCGTGCAGATCACGCCGAGCCCCGCGAGGGAGGCGAGGACGGTCGCCGAGGGCATCTCGGAGGGCCAGGTCGCCGCCGCGAAGGGCGCGTAGACGAGGGCGGCGAAGGCGAGGCAGGCGGCGGTGAGGTGGAGGGACGGGACGTCCTTGAGGTGGCGGGCGGCGATCAGGGGCGCCGTCGCGTAGCCGACGACCGTCACCAGCACCTCCGCGAGCGAGCGCGCGTCCCCGCCGGTCAGATGCGGGACGGTGAGGACGCCGACGCCGGCCAGGCCCAGCGCGAGGCCGGCGACCCGCCGTATCCCGAGCTGTTCCGCGTCCCCGAAGAAGCGGGCGAGGACGACGCCGACGATCGGGACGCCCGCGATCAGCAGGCCCGCCGTCGAGCTGGAGAGATGGCGCTCGGCGTCGGTGAGGGTGAACCAGGGGCCGACGATCTCGATGCACGCGAACGCCAGCATCGGCAGCCAGTGGGCGCGCACCACACGCGGGAGGCCGCCCTGCCGGAGCGCGAAGGGCAGCAGGAGGGCCGCGCCGAGGGCACAGCGCGTGAACACCACCATGGTCGGGGAGAGGTCCTCCACCGCCACCTTGATCATCAGATAGGGGATGCCCCAGACCACTCCCATCAGGGAGAACAGGAACCAGCCGCGTGCAGTCATGGACCGAGTCTCAGCCCCCTCCCCCGCCGCCGTCTTGAACGCTGTTGCGGTACGCCGCCGGGGTGACCCCGAGGACGCGCCGGAACCAGCGCGTGAGGTGCGCCTGGTCCGCGAACCCGACGAGGGCGGCGGCCTCGGCGGGGCGCAGCCCGGCGTCCAGCAGCCCCCGCGCGCGGTGCACCCGGTGCTGGGCGAGCCAGGCGTACGGCGGCAGCCCCATCGTCGTACGGAATGCTCGTAGCAACTGATACCGGGACAGCCCCAGGTCGGCGGCGAGTGTGGACAGGGCCGGGGGTTCCAGGAGTTCGTCGGCGAGCCGGTCGCGGACCGCGCGGGCGAGCGCCGCGGCTCCGGGGAGGCGGTCGTCCGTCGGGCGGGCGGTGGAGTGGCGGCGGGCCAGGGCCGTGAGCAGCCAGGGGACGGTGGACTCGGTCTCCAGCGGGTCCGGGTGGGCGCTGAGGGTGACATGCGTGCGGCGCAGGGCCTCGGCGAGCTCCGGGTCGTGGATCAGCGGCTCCCGGAAGTGCGGTACGCCGCCGAGAGTGCCCTCCCTGAGGAGGCCCGGTTCGGCGTAGACGGCCCGGTAGGCGTAGCCGTCGGTGGCATTGCCCGGTCCCCCGGTGTGCGTCTCCCCGGGGGCCAGTACGACGATCGTCCCGGGCCCGGTGCGGATGTGCCCGCCCCGGTAGGCGATCACCTCGGAGCCGCCGACGCACACCCCGACCGTGAACTCCTCGTGCGCGTGCGGCGCGTAGACGTGTTTCTCGAACCGCGCGGTCAGCAGGTCGAGTTGTGGACCGCCGTCACCGAGCCGTGCTCTGGTCCATGTCGCTCGCTCACCCATGTGACGCCCCCGTTCTCTGCTGCGGCAACTCCTGGGTCGCGTTCTCGTATTCCGGGTGGTGGTTCCTGATCTGTACCGGTCAGCTCTCCAGGTCTGCCCCCGGGACTGTCTCCGGGTGCGCCTCTGTGACGGCCCCCAGGGCCGCTTCCAGCGCCGTGAACGCGCTGGTCAGGCGCGCGCGGTGGTCGTCGGTCACGGCGGAGGCGGGTTCGCCGGCCATGAGGCGCCGCGCGGAGGCGACGTAGACCGTGCGGTACGCGGCGATCGTGAGGGCGGCGGCGAGGCGGGGGTCGGGGTATTCGGGGGCGGTCTCGGCGAGGGTCGCGGCCAGGGCCGTCTCCAGTTCCTCGACGCCTTCGCGCGCGCGGGCGCGCAGGGCCGGGGAGTCGACGACGACCTGCCAGAAGGAGGGGAAGTCGTCGTCCACGGCGGAGAGGGGGTGGTGGGCCTCCAGGAGCGACACGGCCAGGTCGTGCAGGGCCGCGAGGGGGGTGCGGTCCGGGGCGCGGTGGCGGACGGCCTCGGTGAAGGTCTCCACCGCTTCGGGGATGCGGTCGAGGAAGAGGTCCTCCTTGCGCGGGAAGTAGTTGAAGACCGTCATCGCCGAGACGTCGGCGGCGCGGGCCACCTCCGCGACCGTCACCTCGTCGAAGCCGCGGGCCACGAACAGGCCCGTCGCCACGTCGGAGATCCGCTGCCGCGTCGCTCGCTTCTTCCGCTCGCGCAGGGACAGTTCGACCGTCCGCTCCAGCCTCGTCCGCCCGTCCTCGGCGGGATTCTTGGATTCCATGCAAAAAACTATAGCGGAAACAAACTTTTAGTGGCTACAGTGTTGGCATGACGGATTTCGAGGTGGTGATCGCCGGAGCCGGTCCGACCGGCCTGCTGCTGGCCTGCGAGCTACGGCTCGGGGGCGTGGCGGTCCTGGTCGCGGAGCGCCTGGAGGAGGTGGACGAGACGATCAAGGCGATGTCGGTCAACTCCCCCTCCGCCGTGGCCCTGTACCGACGCGGCTTCCTCCCCACGCTCGCCGCGGTCCAGGAGCGGGCGATGGCCGGCTTCCGGCGCTTCCGCGAGGAGCGGGGCGAGGATCTGGTCCCGCCGCCCAGATTCGCCGGTCACTTCGCGGGCATCCCCCTCGACGCCGCCCACTTCGACCTCACCGACCCCGCCTGGGCGGACACCGGCCGCGCGGAGGAGGTCGGGCTGATCCCGCAGGCCGAGCTGGAACGCGTCCTGGCCGAGCGGGCGCGGGAGCTGGGAGCCGAGGTGCGCAGAGGGGTGGAGGTGACGGGGTTCGAGGAGGGCGGGGACGACGAAGGGGTGTCGGTCCGCCTGACGCAGACGGCCACCGGCGAGTCCCGTACCGTCCGCGCCGGCTGGCTCGTCGGCTGCGACGGCGGGCGCAGCACGGTCCGCAAACTCGCCGGTTTCGACTTCCCCGGCACACCCCCGGAGATCACGGGCTACCAGGCGGTGGCCGACATGACGGGCACGGAGACCCTGGCCACCGGCTGGAACACGACGGCGACGGGTACGTACGCGCACGGCCCGATGCCGGGCCGGATTCTCACGGTCGAGTTCGACGGCCCCCCGGCCGACCGCACGGCGCCGATCACGGCCGAGGAACTCCAGGGCGCCATCCGCCGGGTGACCGGTGTCGAGGTGACGGTGGAGAAGGTGCGTACGGTGACCCGGTTCACCGACAACTGCCGCCAGGCGAGCGACTACCGCAAGGGCCGCGTCATCCTCGCGGGCGACGCGGCGCACGTCCACTCCCCCTTCGGCGGCCAGGGCCTCAACCTCGGCATCGGGGACGCGGTGAACCTCGGCTGGAAGCTCGCGGCGGTCGTACGCGGCTGGGCCCCGCCAGCCCTCCTCGACTCGTACACGGCGGAACGGCACCCGATCGGAGCCTGGGTCCTGGACTGGACGCGCGCACAGATCGCCCTGATGCGCCCGGAGTCCCACGCGCGAGCCCTGCGCGAGGTCTTCACCGACCTCACCCGCACCACGGACGGCACGACGTACCTGGTCAAGAAGATCTCCGGCATCTGGCAGCGGTACGACCTCCCCGGCGACCACCCCCTGGTCGGCACGAGCGCCCCCGACCTGGAGCTGGCCGACGGCACCCGCCTCGCCGACCGTCTGCACGACGCGCGCGGCCTCCTCCTCGACCTCACCGACGACCCGAAGCTGCGCGCCCGCGCGGAGGGCCACGGCGACCGGATCACCGTCGTCACCACCACCTGCCCCGACCGCCCCGGCCTCGCGGCCCTGCTGGTCCGGCCCGACGGGTTCACGGCGTGGGCGGCGGACACGAAGGGGACGGCGGCCGGGGAACCGCTGGAGGCCGCCTTGGAGCGCTGGTTCGGAGTACCGGACGGCTCCGGAAGGGGGACCCCCCATGACCACCCTTGACCTTGCCGCGACGTCAACGTCTGTACTGATGGGCATGAGGATCGGAGAACTCGCGGAGACCGTCGGCGTCACCACCCGGGCCGTACGCCACTACCACCACCTGGGCCTGCTCCCGGAGCCGGACCGCCTCTCGAACGGCTATCGGGACTACACCCTCCGACACGCGGTCGCCCTGGCGAGAATCCGCCGGCTGACCGAGCTGGGCGTGGGCCTGGGGGAGGTGCGGGACGTCCTGGCGGACGACGCCGGGAAGGACCTCACCGAGGTCCTCGAAGAGCTGGACGAGGACCTGGCCCGGCAGGAGACGGCGATCCGGGAGAGACGGGCCCGGCTGCGGGTCCTCCTGGAGGCGGGCGAGCTGTCGCCCGAGGGCCCCGTCTCCCCGGAGCTGGCGGAGCTGTTCGCGCGGACCTCCGCCGGGCTCACCGACTCCCCGATGGCCGCGAAGGACCGCGAACTGCTGGCCCTGATCGAGACGGCGGCACCCCCGGAGGCCAGGGAACGGCTGCTGGCGGCGGTGGGGTCGGTCGCGGAGTCCCCGGAGACCATCGCGCGGGCGAACGAGGCGTACGCCCTGCTCGACGCGCTGGCCGAGGTCACCGCGGACGACCCGCGCGTGGAGGCCGCCGCGCACCGGCTCGCCGAGTGCGTGCCGCCGGGCCTGCTGCCCGAAGGGCCGACCGAGCCCGACAGCACGTTCCTGCGCGCCTTCTACGCCGACTTCCCGCCCGGTCAGGCGGCGGCGATCCGGCGGGCGCTGGAGATCCTGGGGGTGGAGACATGAGCGTCGTCCGGACGCTGGCCCGGCATCAGGGCCGGATGTGGGCCGACCTCGCGCGGTGGGCGGGGCGGCGGCGCACCGGCGAGGGCCGGCGGCTGGCGTACATGCGGGGGCAGGGGTCGACGACCGCGGCGATCGTGTTCGTGTGCGTGATCGAGACGGTCGGGATGGCCGCCCTGCTCTGGGAGTACCCCGTCGTGCACTGGGCGGTGTTCGCGCTCGACGTCTACACCCTCGCCCTGGTCCTCGGACTGCACGCCTCCTGCGTGGTCCGGCCGCATCTCCTGGAGGCGGACGCGCTGCGGGTCCGCTACGCCGGGCAGGTCGACCTCCGTCTCCCCCACGACCGAATAGCCGGCGTCCGCCGCGAGACCCGGTTCTCCCACGCCGAGGCGGACGGCGAGCTGAACCTGGCGGTCGGCGGACAGACCTCCGTCACGCTGGAGCTGACGGACCCGGTGGTCCACCGAGGGCTGCTGGGGCGGGCCCGGGAGGTGCGGGTGGTGCGGTTCCACGCGGACGACGCCGACGGTGTCGTCCAGGAGATCGAGCGGGAGATCGAGCGGGAGGTCGGACAGGTGGTCAGGCGGGTGCGAAGCGGACCGTGCGTGTCGCAGGGTCGGCTCGGGTGAGGCGGACGCGGAGGTGTTCGCCGAGAGGAAGGTGATCGCCGTCGATACGGCCGACGACAGCGGGGGACTCCAGATGGACGGTGCCGTGGTGGTTCTCCAGGTCGATGACGCAGGCGTCGAAGGTCTCGCCGACATGCCCGGCGAGGACGGCGGCCTCGACGATGTCCACGCAGGCCCGCTCCACGGCGTTCGACCGGTGACCGCCCTCCGCCATCCGCTCCGGGAGCGCGTCCAGGGCGGCGAGGACCCACTCCGGCGGCGGCTCCCCGGCCACCGCCGCGAGGCACAGCTCGGTGGCGTAGCGGTCGGCGAGGCGGCGGAGGGGGGCCGTGCAGTGGGCGTACGGAGCGGCGACGGCCGCGTGGGTGGTGAGGTCGGGCAGGGTGCCGTCCCGGAAGACGGTGTAGCCGGCGCCGCGCAGGAGGCTCGTGCACTCCTGGAGGAAGGCCGCGTGGCGGGGGTCGCGCGGATCGAGGGAGCGGATGAGGAGGGAGTACGGGACATGGTGGGGCCAGTCGATGCGGAGCGCCTGGGCGACCCTGCGCAGACGGCCGACGGCGCCGTCCGGGGCGACCGGGAGGGTGCGGAGGACTCCCGTGCCGTACGACAGCATCAGGTCGGCCGCCGCCATGCCGGTCAGCAGGGAGAGCTGGGCGTTCCAGCCGTCCGCCGGGAGGGGCGCGCGGTACGTCAGCTCGTACGTGTCGTCGCGCTCCACGATCTCCTGTTCCGGGACGTTCAGGGAGATCCCGCCGCGCTCGGCCTCCAGGCGTTCCCGCAGCTCACCGATGGTCTTGAGCAGGGCGAGGGGCTCCTCCGCGGTGCCGGTGTCGAGCTGCTTCTGGACGCCGGCGTAGTCGAGCCGGGCGCGGCTGCGGACGAGGGCGCGGCGGACGTCCACCGAGGTCGTCCGGCCGTCCGGGTCCAGGTCGATCGTCCAGAGCGCGGCCGGGCGGGTCCGGTCCGGGAGGAGGCTGGCCGCGCCCTCGCCGAGGACGTTCGGGTGCAGGGGGACCCTGGTGTCCGGGAAGTACAGGGTCGTCACCCTGCGGTGGGTCTCCGCGTCGAGCGCGCCGCCCGGGGTGACGAACGCGGCAACGTCGGCGATCGCGTAGTGGACGCGGTAGCCGGTGCCCTGCCGGGACAGGTGCAGGGCCTGGTCCAGGTCGGTCGAGCCCGGTGGGTCGATCGTCAGGAAGGGGATGTCCGTCGCGTCGTGCGCCGGCAGGGTGGGGTGCTTCGCGGCCTCGTCCGCCTCCGCGAGGACCTCCGGCGGGAAGGCGTCCGGGATTCCCAGTTCGGTACGCAGGGCTGCGAGGGCGGCCCGGAGGGGGGCTTCGGGGGCGCCGGTCACGTGAATGGGGCGGCGGGGCATGGGTCGAGCGTAGGGCGGGGCGGGGGGTGGGGCATGTGCAGGGGGTGAGGGGGTGGCGTGGCAGGAGTCCGGTCGTGGCGTGGTGGCCGCTTACGCTGGGGGGAGTTGTCGTTAAGGAGAGCGTTCGTGCTTGTGCTGCTTCCGCCGTCCGAAGGCAAGGCTTCCTCTGGGACGGGGGCGCCGGTGAAGGTGGAGGCGTTGTCGCTTCCGGGGTTGCGGGAGGCCCGGGAGGCGGTCCTGCGGGAACTCGTCGAACTGTGCGCGGGCGACGAGGAGAAGGCCCGCGAGGTGCTGGGGCTCAGCGAGGGGCTCCGGGGAGAGGTCGCGAAGAACGCCGACCTGCCGAACGCGGGGGCCCGGCCCGCCGGGGAGATCTACACCGGGGTGCTGTACGACGCGCTCGGGCTCGCGACCCTCGACGCGGACGCCGCCGCCCGCGCCGGGCGTTCGCTGCTCATCTTCTCCGGGCTGTGGGGGGCCGTCCGGGTCACCGACCGGATTCCGTCGTACCGGTGCTCGATGGGCGTGAAGCTGCCGGGGGTCGGGGCGCTCGGGGCGTACTGGCGGGGGGCGATGGCCGGGGTGCTGCCGGAGGCGGCCGGGGAGGGGCTCGTGCTCGATCTGCGGTCGTCCGCGTACGCCGGGGCGTGGAAGCCGAAGGGGGAGGTCGCGGGGCGGACGGCGACGGTCCGGGTGCTGCACGCGCCGACCCGGAAGGTCGTCAGCCACTTCAACAAGGCGACGAAGGGGCGGATCGTACGGAGCCTGCTGCTGTCGGGGGCGGAGCCCGCGGGGCCGGAGGAACTCGTGGAGGTGCTGCGGGGGTTGGGGTACGTGGTGGAGGTCGCGGGGGTGGGCAAGCTGGACGTGCTGGTGGACGAGGTGCACTGAGCGGGAGGGGCCGGGTGCCCCGGGGAGGCGTGCGCCCGCCGGTCTCGTACGGCTCCTCGGGCGGCGGCGCTCAGCGCAGGTGTGACGTCTCGTTCATCAGCCGCACGCTCGCGTTGCCGTCGGCGTAGTAGGCCACCGCGGACAGGGACGCGGCGGAGAGGTCCATGCGGAAGAGGGCCTCGGGCGGGGCGCCCAGGGCGAGGCGGATCAGGGTCTTGATCGGGGTGACGTGGCTGACGACGAGGACCGTCCGGCCGGCGTACGTCGCCGTCAGGCGGTCCCTGGCCTCGGCGACCCGTTCCGCCACCTCCGCGAAGCTCTCGCCCCCGCCCGTCGGACGGGCCTCGGGGTCGCCCAGCCAGACGTTCATGTCCGCCGGGTACCGCTCGCGGACCTCACCGAACGTGAGCCCCTCCCAGGCGCCGAAGTCCGTCTCCCGCAGGCCGTCCTCGACGACGACGTCCAGACCGAGGCGTACGGCGACGGCCTCGGCGGTCTCGCGGGTGCGGGCCAGCGGGGAGGTGACGATCGCCTCGATGGTCCCCCTGCGGGCGAGGGCCTCGGCGACCCGGGCGGCCTGTTCGCGGCCGGCGTCGGAGAGGGCGGGGTCCGATCCGCCGCTGCCCGAGAAGCGCTTCTGGGGGGTGAGGGGGGTTTCGCCGTGTCGGAGGAGGACGAGGGTGGCGGGGGGGCTCATGTCGGGGGCGGCGGTGACGGTTGTGGGGCGGGGTGCGGGGCTGGGGGGTGCGGGGCTGGGGGGTGCGGGGGTTTCGGCGCGGCTCGGGGTAAGGCGGGTTGCGGGAGTGGCGTCCACGGGAGCGGCGTCCGCAGGAGTGAGGTCGGTGGGAATGGCGCCCACGGGAGTGACGTCAGCAGTGCCGCTCGTGGCGACTCCGCCCGCTGGAGCAACGTCCGTAGCAACGCCGCCCGCGGCCTCGCCGTCGTCCACCTCACCGTCGTCCAGCTCGCCCTGTACGGCGACGGTGCTCGCCAGGGTCGTACGGATCGGGTCCTCGATCGGTGCCTCGCCCCGTTGGCCCGCGTCCATCGCCTTGTTCGCCAGGCGGTCCGCGCGTTTGTTCTGGGCGCGGGGCATCCACTCGTAGGAGACCTGGCCGGTGGGGAGGGTCCGGCGGGCCTCGGTGGCGAGGGGGCGGAGGGCGGGGTGTTTGATCTGCCAGCGGCCGGACATCTGCTCGACGACGAGCTTGGAGTCCATCCGGACGCGGACCCTCGCGGCGGGGTTCAGGGAGCGGGCCGCCCGCAGTCCGGCCAGCAGACCGCTGTACTCGGCGACGTTGTTGGTGGCGACCCCGAGGAACCCCGACCGTTCGACGAGCAGCTCTCCCGTACCGGCGTCGACCACGACGGCCCCGTACCCGGCGGGCCCGGGGTTCCCCCGAGACCCCCCGTCGGCCTCGACGATCAGCTCGACGGGGACGCCGACGGCAGGGGCGTCCGGCGTCGAGGGCGGGGCCTCGGCGGGAACGGCGGCCGAAGCGGGACCCGGCGTCGGAGCCGGGGCCTCGGCGGAGACGGGGTCGATGGGGTGGTCGAGCTCGACGGCGGCATCGGGGCCAGGGACGGCGTCGGCATCGGCGCTGGCATCGGCATCGGCATCGGCATCGGCATCGGCATCGGCATCGGCATCAGGATTGGCGCTGGCGTCGGCGTCGGAAGCCAAGGTCGAGTCCAGAACCCCGGCCGGCCCCGGAGCCGCGCCCAGATCCGGCGTCGAGCCGCCCCCGGAGACCACCCCCGAACCCTCGTCCGCCCCCGAAGCCACCCCTGAGCCGTACCCCGAGACAACCCCGAACTCCACGCCCGAACCCCCCGAAATCTCCCCGACCCCGACCCCGGCTCCGACCCCGGCTCCGGCCTCAGCTCCGGAATCAGCTCCGGAACCAGCCTCGCTCCCGGCCCCGACCCCCACCCCTCCTACAGCCCCGACTCGACCGTGCGAACCAGAATCCGTCGGCAGTTCTCGCAGCGCACCACCGCGTCCGACGGCGCCTTGCGGATCTCGGCGAGTTCCGCGGCGGCCAGCTCCTGGCGGCAGCCCTGGCAGGTCCGGGCGTACAGCTTGGCCGCGCCGATCCCGCCCTGCTGCTCGCGCAGCTTGTCGTACAGCTTGAGGAGGTCGCCCGGTACGGCCCCGGCGACGACGCCGCGCTCCTTCGTGACGGTCCCGGTCTCGCCGTCGATCTCCCCGAAGGCGGCTTCACGGCGCGCGGTCGCGTCGTCGATCTTCCCCTGGACCGCCCCGACGCGCTCCGTCAGCTCGGCGACCCGCTCCTGCGCGGACTCCCGGCGCTCCATGACTTCGAGGACGACATCTTCGAGGTCGCTCTGCCGCTTGGCGAGGGAGACGATCTCGCGCTGGAGGTTCTCCAGGTCCTTCGGCGAGGTCACGGCCCCGGAGTCCAGCCGCTGCTGATCGCGCACGGCGCGCTGGCGGACCTGGTCGACGTCCTGCTCGGCCTTCGTCTGCTCGCGGGAGCAGTCGCTCTCCTCGGTCGTCGCGGCGACGAGCAGGTCACGCAGTTGCGTGAGGTCCTTGCCGAGCGACTCGATCTCGGCGTGCTCGGGCAGCGACCGGCGCTTGTGGGCGAGCTGCTGGAGTCGGACGTCGAGGGCCTGGACGTCGAGAAGGCGGTTCTGGTCGGCGGGCGCGGCGTTCAGTTGGGGGCTCCAAAGGGGGATGCGGAATGGCTGGTCCAGGGGTCGGTGACCGTGGCGGAGACGTGGGTGCGCAGACCCCAGCCCTCGCGTTCGGAGACCGCGTCGAGCTGGGCGGCGGCCTGCTCGCACCAGGGCCACTCGGTGGCCCAGTGCGCGGCGTCGAGCAGCGCGAGGGGGTGCTCCGCGCGGGCCTCGGACGCCGGGTGGTGGCGCAGGTCCGCGGTCAGGAACGCGTCGACGCCCGCAGCGCGGACGTACGCGAAGAGGCTGTCGCCGGAGCCGCCGCTGACGGCGACCGTGCGGACGACGGCCTCGGGGTCGCCGGCCACCCGGACGCCCTGCGCGGTGGCGGGCAGCCGTTCGGCGGCGCGGGCGGCGAACTCCCGTACGGTCAGCGGGTGGTCGAGTTCGCAGACGCGGCCGAGGCCACGCCGGCCGTGCGGGTCGGTGGTGTCGGGGACGAGCGGCCGGACGACGCGCAGGCCGAGCGCGCCGGCGAGGGCGTCGGAGACGCCGGGGTCGGCGGTGTCGGCGTTGGTGTGGGCGACGTGCAGGGCGATGTCGTGCTTGATGAGCGTGTGCACGACACGGCCCTTGAAGGTCGACGCGGCGACGGTGGTGGTGCCCCGCAGATAGAGCGGATGGTGCGTGACCAGCAGGTCCGCGCCGAGTTTCACCGCCTCCTCGACGATCTCCTGGACGGGGTCGACGGCGAACAGCACCCGGCCGACCTCCTGCTCGGGATCGCCCACGACGGTACCGACCGCGTCCCACGACTCGGCCCGCTCGGCGGGCCACAGACTCTCCAGCGCGGCGATGACTTCAGACAGACGGGGCACACACCCAAGGCTACCTGCCGGTTCCTGTGGAACATACCGGTCGCACGGATACCTGCGGTGCGGGGGCGGGGGGTGGTGCTCGGGGTGGGGACGGGTGAGGTGGGGGCGGTGTCCGATCAGGGCGGCGAGGGGGTGGGGTGCGGGTGGGGTCGATCAGGGCGGCGGGGGCGAGCCGCGCCGTCTCCGTCGCCGGGTCCCCTCGTCCCCTTCTGTACGTCGCCGGGTCCCCCGCTCCCGTCGTCCCCCTCCCCCTCGGCTCGCCCCCGAGGCACAAAACCCGCCCCCGCCTCAGAGGAATCGCTTCTGCGCCACTCGTACGAGCGAAGTGGGACCCGGTGGTCCCACGGCCGCGCGTACGAAAACTAGCTTCGGCGGCGGAGGTGATCGGACGATGACGGCTTGTGTGATCGAACCGACCGCGGGGGACGCGGAGGGGGCGACGGGAGCGGGTTGCGTGATCACTGCGGACGGGGGGTACGGGGCGCGGCTCGCCCGGGACGGGGACGCGTGGTTCCCGGAGAGATGGTCGCTGGGGGGACCGGAGGCGTACGTCGTACCGCTGCCCGGCGCGCAGCCCGAGGAGGCCGGGACCGAGGTCCAACCCCTCGCCGACGGGCGGGTGTTGATCCATCGGCGGATCGAAGGGCGGCACCTCTTCTCGCTGTTGTACCCGACGGGGCCCGGGACGGGAGAGGTGCAGCTCGGGGCGGTGGAGTGTACGGAGCTGTCGCTGCTGCCGCCCTCGCCGTGCGGGAAGCGGGTGTTCGCGCTCGCGGTGGGCGAGGCGTCGACGGTCGTGTGGCAGGTGGCCGGGGGCGCGTCCGGGCCCGAGCGGCTGGCCGAGGTGCCGGGGCGGTGCGGCGGCGGGGTGTGGCTGGACCCGGACGGGCGGATGCTGGCCGTCGATCGTGAACTGGGCGGGCGCACCAAGGCGGTTGTGGTCGATCTCGGGCGGGACGGGGCTGTGTCGCCGCTCCTCCAGATCACCGAGGAGAGCGACGACCGGCTGCTGCTCGCCGATCCGGACAGCGGGCTCCTGTTGATCCGCTCGGACGCGCCGGGTGAACCCCGGCTGGGGTGGGGGGTGTTGGGCAGTACGCTGCCGGTCCGCTTTCCCGAGTCGCTGCGGCTGCCGGGGTGTTCGGTGACGCCGTTCGCCGTGCAGCCGGGGCAGGTGCTGCTGCCGGAGAGCTGTGCGGTGGCGCTGCGGGTCGACGGGGCGTTCGGGTGCTGGGTGGGGACTTGGCGGGCGGCGGATCGGCGGGTGCGTCAAGTCGGGGCGCCGGAGGGGTGGTTGGCGGGGAGCGGGTGGTGGTCGGCGGAGGGGGTGCTGGGGTTGCCGTACTCGACGGGGGACGAGCCTTGCGGGGTGGCTCGGGTGCGGGTGTGGGAGGGGGTCGAGGTTCGCCGGGAGGGAGTCTGGGGGGAGCGGGAGGGGGTCGGGGGGGAGCGGGAGGGAGTCGGGGTGGGGCGGGAGGGGGTTGGGGTGGGGCGGGAGGCCGCCGTGCCGCGTCCGGTGCCCTTGCAGCAGGCGCCACTCGACAAACTTGTAACGAAGTAGCCGCCCCGCCCGGCACGCCGCCTCGTTCTCAGTGTCGCTCGATAGACTCGCCGCGCTGTAAGAAAGATCATGTTTACGGGGTGGAGCACTTCCGATGAGCGACGCAAGCACCATGCAGCCGCCGTCCACCGAGACGCACGGCACCGAGACGAACGGCCACGGCCGCCACCGCGGACCGCAGTCGAACCACGACGGCGACACCGCATCGCACGGCCGGCACCGCAGGCCGACGGAGCAGGCCGAAACGGCCGCCGCGTAAGGCGGTTCACACACAGCGGGCCTCGCTGGTCACCTCGCGGTGATCGGCGGGGCCTTCGCTCTTCGGGGAGGCCCCTGTGTCGACGTGCGTCTTCTGCGACATCGTCGCGGGCGACGGTCCCGCCGAGATCGTGTACGCGGACGACCGTACGCTCGCGTTCCTTCCCCTGTACCCGGCGGCAGTCGGCCACACCCTGCTGGTCCCCCGGGCTCATGTCCGCGATCTCTGGGAGCTGTCGGAGTCCGAGGCGCACCATCTCGCCTCGGCCCTCGTCAAGTTGGCCCCCGCCCTGCGCCACGCCCTCTCCCCCGACGGGCTGAACGTCGTCAACTCGGCCGGGGCGGCGGCCACTCAGACGGTGTTCCATCTCCATGTGCATCTGGTGCCGCGCTGGTACGGGGACTCGTTCGGCCCGCTCTGGCCGGACCCCGCCGCACGGCTGCCTGCGGGAGACGAGAGGCAGGGGCGGGCGGCGGAGGCGATCAGGAGGGAGTTGGCCGACTGAGGTCCCTCTACTCCCGCCGCAGCCCCAGCACTTCGGCCGCCCCGAACGTCTCCCCGCTCGGCCGCTCGGCGTAGTGCGGTGTCAGGACGGCGTCCAGTTCGTCGTACGTGAACGCGTCCTGTTTGCTGTCGAACTTGGCCCGGACGCGGGGGCGTTCGACGACGGCGACCATGCCGCCGTGCACGACGAGGAGCTGACCATTGATCCGGGCGGCGGCGGGGGAGGCCAAGTAGCCGACGAGGGGGGCGACATGCTCGGGGGAGAGCGGGTCGATCCCCTGGTCCGGTTCCTCGACCGAGGCGAAGACGTCCTCGGTCATCCGGGTGCGGGCACGGGGGCAGATGACGTTGGCGGTGACGCCGTACTTGGTGAGGGCGAGGGCGGTGGAGACGGTGAGCCCGACGATCCCCCCTTTCGCGGCGGCGTAGTTGGGCTGTCCGGCCGATCCCGCGAGGAACGCTTCGGAGGACGTGTTGACGATCCGCCCGTACACCGGCCCCCCTTCCCGCTTCGCGCGTTCACGCCAGTGCGCGGCGGCGAACCGGGTCGTGTTGAAGTGCCCTTTGAGGTGGACGCGGACGACGGCGTCCCACTCCCCCTCGGTCATGGAGAAGACCATCCGGTCACGCAGGATGCCCGCGTTGTTGACGAGGACGGCCAGCTCGCCGTACGTGTCGATCGCCAACTCGACCAGCTCGCGGGCCTGTTGGAAGTCGGAGACGTCGCCGGTGTGGGCGGTGGCCTCGCCGCCCGCCGCGCGGATCTCGGCGGCGACCTCCTCCGCGGGGGTGGCGGACGCCTCGCCGGAGCCGTCGCGGCCGGCCTGTCCGTAGTCGTTGACGACGACGGCCGCGCCCAGCCGGGCCAGTTCAAGGGCCTCGGCGCGGCCGAGTCCGCGTCCGGCGCCGGTGACGATCGCCGAAAGCCCTTCGAGGGGACGGGACATGACGTCGCCTCAGATCTCGATGCAGGTGCGCAGGGCGGTCCCGGTGCGCATCTGGTCGAGGGCCTCGTTGACGTCGGCGAGGGGGACGCGGTGCGTGATGAGCCCGGCGAGGTCGATGCGGCCGGCCCGCCAGAGGGCGATGGTCCGTTCGTAGGAGCGCAGGACGTCGCCGCCGCCGTACATGGACGGGAGTATCCGCTTCTCGTCGAAGAACAGCTCGAACATGTTGAGTTGGAGGAAGTCGTCCATCGCGCCCGCGCCGACGACGACGAGGGTGCCGCCGCGCCGGGTGTTCTCGTAGGCGGTGCGGGCGGTGGCGGAGCGGCCGACGACCTCGAAGACGTAGTCGAACCCCTCGCCGCCGGTGACCTCTTGCTTCGCGCCGGGCAGCTCCTCGGGTGAAACCGCCTTCGTGGCACCGAACTTGAGCGCGGCCTCACGGCGGGAGGCGACCGGGTCGACGGCGACGATCTCGGCGGCGCCCTTGAGCCGCGCGCCCTGGATCGCGGAGATCCCGACGCCTCCGCAGCCGATCACCGCGACGGACGAACCGGCTTCCACGTCAGCGGTGTTGAGGGCCGCGCCGAGCCCCGTCGTCACGCCGCAGCCGATGAGCGCGGCGATGTCGAAGGGCACGTCCTCGGGGATCGGCACCGCGCATCCGGCGTCGACGACGACCTCCTCGGCGAAGGTGCCGGTCCCCGCGAAGCCGAACACATCGCCGCCGGGGCGACGGAAGTTGGGGGTTCCGGCGTTCATGAACCCGGCGAGGCACAGCTCGGTCTGGCCGCGCTTGCAGGCGGGACAGGCTCCGCAGGCGGGCAGCCAGCAGACGACGACCCGGTCACCGACCGCCAAGTTGCCCACGCCTTCGCCGACTTCGAGGATCTCGCCCGCGCCCTCGTGCCCTGGCACGAACGGCCCCGGTTGCGGCAGCACCCCGCTCATCGCGGACAGGTCCGAGTGGCACAGCCCCGTGGCCCGTACCCGGATACGGACCCTGCCGGGCCCGAACCCCACGGCCTCGACGTCGTCGAGGACCTCCAGCTTGTCCTGACCGATCTCGTGCAGTACGGCTGCGCGCATGGCTGCGGCTCCCCTCAAGGCTTCCTGTCAGGACACGCCGGGATCAGGTGAGTTGGGACCAGGCATGTCGGGATCGTGCGTGTCGGGTCGTGCGTGTCCGGTCATGCCGTGTCCGGTCATGCGTGTCGGACGATCGTGTCGGCGAGGACCGCCGCGTCGTCCCGCTCGACGGCGCTCACCGCGACCCGTACGGCCCCCTCGCCGCGCCACATGCGCACGCGCAGCGTCTCCCCCGGGTACACGACTCCGGCGAACCGCGTGTCGTAGGAGCGGACTTGGGTCACGTCTCCGTCCAACACCGTGTCCACGACGGCCTTCAGGGTCATGCCGTACGTGCACAGGCCGTGCAGGATGGGCCGTTCGAACCCGGCGTGCTTCGCGAAGTCGGGGTCGGCGTGCAGCGGGTTGTAGTCGCCGGAGAGGCGGTAGAGGAGGGCCTGGTCCTCGCGGATCGGGCGTTCGACGGTCAAGTCCGGTGCGCCGGTGGGGGGTTCGAGCCGTCCGGAGGGACCCCGGTCGCCGCCCCAGCCGCCCTCCCCCCGTACGAAGATGTGCGCGTCGCCGGTCCACAACGGGCCGTCGGCGTCGGTGACTTCGGTGCGCATGACGAGGACGGCGGCCTTGCCCTTGTCGTACACGGCGGCGATACGGCCGGTGGCGGTGGCGGTGCCCTCGGCGGGGAGCGGGCGGTGGATCGTCAGGGACTGCCCGCCGTGCAGGACGCGGGACAGGTCGACGTCGACGCCCGGCATCGAGAGGCCGCTGATCACTCCGGGGGAGCCGTTTCCGGCGACGGTCGCGAAGCTCGGCAGGACATGCAGGCGGGACTCCAGGGTGTAGCGGAGTTCGTCGGGGTCGGTCGCGGGGCGGCCGGCGCCGATGCCGAGGTGGTAGAGCTGCACGTCCTTGCGGGTCCAGGAGATCTCGCCGGTGCGGGGGGCGGCGGCGAGGGCTTCGGCTGCGTCGATGGGCAAGGGGGCTCCCTGGGGGCCGGGCTGCGGTGCGGGGTGCTGCGCGGGCTGTCGGGCGGGGTGCTGCGCGGGCTTCGGTGCGGGCTTCGGTGCGGCTTGACCAAGACCTCGGTACGGCTGTCCGCACCGTCGGCCGCACCGAGGTCGTCACGGTCCGGAATGGAACCTGTTCCAGTCCGGCGCCCTAGGTATAGCCGAGGGCAGTTTGATTGTGAAGGCTCCTGACGAGTCATCAGATCCAGCCTCCATGCGGGGGCTCACGAGGTGTGACATTTGTACTGCTGGAGTCGGTACGGACGGTTCTGCCGGGTGGGGGCGGGAGGCGCGTAGCGTCGTGACTCACAGCAATCGGGCAAGCGGCGGCACAGCCGGACGGGGGAATCGCGGAATGAACAGGACGGACAGGAAATGCGGGCCGGGGAGAGCGACCGGCACCAAGGACTTCTCGCTGAGCGGCTTCAGCATGCTCCCCTGGCTGCTGATCGGCGTCGGCGCCTTCTCGAACCTCCTCCAGGCCGAGACCCCGAACCCCTGGATCGGCGGCCTGGGCCTGCTCACCTTCAACTCGCTCTACATCTACGTCGTCTTCCGCGCCTTCCTCCGCGAGACCAGAGAGGCGACGTCGACCCGGTTCGCCCTCGCGCTGCTCGCCCTGGTCACCTGCGCCCTGGCGATCGGCTACGGCGGTACGTGGCTGCTCTTCTTCCCCCTGCTCGGCCTGGCGACGGGCGCGGCGGTGAGGATGCCGCACCTCCGCTGGGTGAGCCTCGCCCTCGCCACCCTCGCGGGGACGGTCGGCGTCCTGCGGGAGGGCTGGGGCAGCCTGGACACGGCGTACACGACGTGGATCTCGACGCTGGTGACGGCGGCCGTCCTCTCCCTCGCGGACACCGTGCGGGAACTGCGCTCCGCCCGCGAGGAGCTGGCGAGGCGGGCGGTGGAGAAGGAACGCCTCCGCTTCTCCCGGGACCTGCACGACCTCCTGGGCCACACCCTCTCGGTGATCGTCGTGAAGTCGGAGGCCGCCCGCCGCCTGGCCCCCCGGAACCTGGAGGCGGCGCTGACGCAGATCACGGACATCGAATCGGTCGGCCGCCAGGCGCTCACGGAGATCCGCGAGGCGGTCACCGGCTACCGCGAGAGCACCTTCACCACCGAGCTGGACCGCTCCCGCTCCACCCTCACCACCGCCGGCATCTCCCCCACCATCACCGAGTCCGGCCCGCCTCTCTCCCCGCAGACGGCGGCCCTCCTCGGCTGGGTCGTCCGCGAGGCCGTCACCAACATCGTCCGCCACAGCGGAGCGACCCACTGCGCGATCGTCCTCACGGGCACCCCGGACCGGGTCCGCCTGACGGTGACGGACGACGGCCCGCTCCTCAAGGTGCCTCGGACACCCCGGACGACCGGACCGGCGACTGCGGACAGGGACGACAGGAGCATCGCCCGCGACACCGAGGGCCCCGGCGACAACGCCGGCTCGTGCAACGCCGACGGCACCGGCGGCTCGGGCGACCCCGGCAAAGTCGGCGACTGCGGCGACCAGGCCGACCCCCTCAACCCCCCGACCCTCGGCACCGGCCTCATCGGTCTCCGCGAACGCCTCGCGGCGGCCGGCGGCACGCTGGAAGCCGGCCCGGGAGTGCGAGGCGGGTTCACGGTGACGGCCGAGCTGCCGACGGAGGCCGAGGAGTACGACGGCGGCGGCAGCCGATGGGACCCGGTGTTCGGCGCCGGAAGCGTGGACGGCTGGCACCCCGAACCCTGTGCGCCGGGCGTGTACACCGTGCGCCCCACCCTGGAGTCCCGTCACACCGCGCCCTCCCCGGGCTCCGGCCCTAGGCTGTCCCCGTGACCAGCAGCCCCCTGAACTCGCCGTACGTCCCGAGGGACCCGGCCGCGAGCGAGATGCCGAGCAGTCACCGTCCCTCGAAGTCCATCCGGGTACTCCTCGCGGAGGACCAGGGCATGATGCGAGGCGCGCTGGCGCTGCTGCTCGGGATGGAGCCGGACATCGAGGTGGTGGCGCAGATCGGCGCGGGGGACGTCATCGTGGACACGGCGCTGATGTGCCGCCCCGACGTGGCCCTCCTGGACATCGAGCTGCCGGGCAAGAGCGGGCTGGACGCGGCGGCGGAGTTGCGGGACGAGGTGCCGGACTGCCGGGTGCTGATCCTGACGACGTTCGGGCGGCCGGGGTATCTGCGGCGGGCGATGGACGCGGGGGCGGCGGGGTTCCTGGTGAAGGACGGGCCGGTGGAGGAACTGGCGCAGGCGATCAGGAAGGTGCTGATGGGGGAGACGGTGGTGGACCCGGCACTGGCGGCGGCAGCGCTGACCGCCGGCCCGAACCCGCTGACCACCCGGGAGCGCGGGGTCCTGGAGGCGTCGGCCGACGGCGCGACCGTGGCGGACATCGCGGAGAGGCTGATGCTGTCGGAGTCGACGGTCCGCAACTACCTCTCGTCGGCGATCGGAAAGACCGGCACACGCAACCGCACGGAGGCGCTGCGGGAGGCTCGGCAGCAGGGTTGGCTGTAGCGGGGCGGGTCGGCCGGAGGGAACGCGGCAGTCGGTCGGACCTCGGGGGACGTGTGACCAGTCGGCCTCGCGGAACGCGGAGCCAGCGGGACACGGGAGCTATCCGGCCTTACGGAACAACGCCGTCCACAGGAAGTCCTTGCCGAAGTACGGGGACTCCTCCCCCGGCTCCCCCGCCTCCCCTTCCCCTTCCCCTTCCTCCCGCATCTTCCGGAGTTCGACCTCGGTCAGCTCTCCGAAGATCCCCCGCAGTGAATCCGCCGTGTAGGCGAGCCCTCCCTTGAGGCCGCCCTCCCGGTAGAACGCGGCGTCGGAGAGTTCCGATCCCATGCCTCCGGCGGCGAAGCAGGTCAGTCCGAAGTACCCGCCGGGTGCGAGGGCCCGGTCCAGCAGACGCAGGTAGCTGATCCGACGGTGCGGAGGCAGGTGATGGAAGCAGCCGGAGTCGTAGACGAGGTCGTAGGGGCCGGGGAGTTCGGTGCCGACGAGTTTGAAGGCGTCGCCGAGATGGAAGCGGACGTCGACGCCGGACTCGCGGGCCCGTTCCTCGGCCCACCGGATGGCGGCCGGGGAGATGTCGACGGCGTCGACGTGGTAGCCGTGGGCGGCGAGGTGGCGGGCGTTGCGGCCGGGGCCGCAGCCGAGTTCGAGGGCGCGACCGCCGGTGAGGGGGCCGTGTTCGGTGAGGGCTGCGAGGTTTTCGTCGGGTTTGTCGACGAAGAAGGGGACGGGGCGGGAGCGGTCCGCGTAGAAGGTGTCCCACCAGTCGCCGCCGGCGCCGCCGCTCCACCGGTCGGCCTCGGGGGCGAAGAGGCTGTCCAGCAGGTCGAGCACGTCGTCGACGGTACGTATGTTCCGGTCCATCCGGCCCCCTTCCCCACCAGGTCATTTTACGGGCCACGGCATGCGCGAACCGGGGCAACTCCCCTGGCCGCGCAGGCCACTTCACCGCTTGCGCAGCACCCGGAGGGACCCCGTCACGCCGATCTCCTCGAACTCCCCGGAGTCCAGCGCCCGGAGGTAGATCCGGTAGGGCGCCTGGCCGGTGAACTCGTCCTCGGGGTCGGGGAAGACGTCGTGGATGACGAGGAGTCCGCCCTCGGCGAGGTGGGGCGCCCAGCCCTCGTAGTCGGCGGTGGCGTGCTCGTCGGTGTGGCCGCCGTCGATGAAGACGAGTCCGAGGGGGGAGTTCCAGAGCCGGGCGATCTGCGGGGAGCGGCCGACGAGGGCGACGACGTGGTCTTCGAGGCCGGCCCGGTGGAGGGTGCGGCGGAAGGTGGGCAGGGTGTCCATGAGGCCGAGTTCGGGGTCGACGGTCTCGGGGTCGTGGTACTCCCACCCCGGCTGCTGCTCCTCGCTGCCCCGGTGATGATCGACGGTGAGCGCGACGACCCCTGCGCGCCGCGCGGCGTCCGCGAGCAGCACGGCGGACCTCCCGCAGTACGTCCCCACCTCCAGCAGGGGCAGCCCCAGCTCCCCCACCCCGACAGCCGCCGCGTAGAGCGCCAGCCCCTCGTCCTCGGGCATGAACCCCTTGGCCCCGAGAAAGGCGTCCAGAACCTCCGGGCCGGGCCGAGTCACGAGAGCGTCCATGAGGGTTCCTTCCGGAAGTACGACGAGTGCGCCCCCATGCTGTCGCACCCCCACCCCACCCCGACCAGCACCCCCTCACCCCGGTACACTCGCGACAACACCACGAACGCCGCCCTGCCAGAACGGGCCGGGCAGAGCGCCACCACCCCACACCCCCGCACGAGCCCGACCCCGGCGCGCAGGGCCGCGAGGACGTCGAACTCCCGGGGCCCCCGCGAGCACGGCCCGGCAACGTACAACTCCCTGGCCATCCCCGGCGGAGGCCGCAGCCCCGCACCCATCCCGTGCGCCCACGGATCGGAATCCCCAGCCCGATCCACCACCCACCGCCCACCACCCACCACCCGGCCCACGGCCCCCGGCCCCCGGCCCCCGGCCCCCGGCCCCCGGCCCCCGGCGACAACCTCCCGCGTCAGGCAGCGCCCCCACGGCCCAGCCGGTCGCTCCGGGTATCCCAATCCCCCCAGCTGCCCCATACATGTCCGCCAACAACCGGCGCCCCCTCCGCAACCAACCGAACCACTCCACCCCCACCACCGCGTCCAACACCCCGCCGACCACCACACACCCCAACACCAGCCACCCCCACAGCCCCCGCACCCCCTCACACCACCGCCGCAGCCAACAGACCGAACGCCCCCACGATCACCGCGACGCGCGCATAGTGCCAGCGCAGCCAGCGGTTGAGTTGTTGCTGCCAGTCGGCGGGCCGGTTCTCCGGGGTCCACGTCTTGCCTCGGTTGTTGATCGGGACGAGCAGGAGGACGGACATGAGCACGCTGAGGATCAGCAGCCCGGCGGAGATGACGACGAGGGTGGTGCCCTGTCGCCCCCACCCGGCGGCGGCCCAGACCGCGACGAGGACGAGCGAGCCGATGTACCAGACGGGCATGAGGGCGCCGAGCATGCGTCCCCCGTGGGCGTGGCCGAGCTGACCGGCGTCGCCGGGGAGCGCGTTGAGGATCGGGTTCATGACGAAGGCGACGGAGAACTCCACCCCCACCATCACGCCGACGACCACGATGGTGACGACTTCAAGCGCAGAGAGCATGACGACCTTCCAGTTTTCTAGCGCCGCTAGCTGATGAGGCAACGCTAGACCTGCCACAGCTCGATTGTCTAGCGGTGCTAGCATCAAGGCATGTCGGTACAGGAACGCAAAGAGCGCGACCGGGCCAACCGCGAGCGCCTCATCATCGCGACGGCCCGTGAACTCGCCGAGCAGCAGGGCTGGGACGCGGTCACCACCCGCCGCCTGGCCGAGCGCATCGAGTACAGCCAGCCAGTCCTCTACAGCCACTTCCGCGGCAAGCGCGAGATCATCGGCGCCGTGGCCCTGGAAGGTGCCACGGAGATGGCGGCGGCCATGCGCGCGGCGACCGCCGCCGTACCGGACCCCCGTACCCGCGTCACCGCCCTGGCCCGCGCGTACCTCGACTTCGCCCAGCGCAACCCCGCGGTCTACGACGCCCTGTTCCAGCTCGACGGCGGACTCGCGTACGCGCGGGAGGACACCCCGGAGCCCCTGAAGGACGCCTTCGCCGCCCTCCTGGAAACCCTCACCGAGGTCGCCGGCGACGGCGTCCGCCCCGGCCTCTTCACCGAACTCTTCTGGGCATCCCTCCACGGCCTGGCCACCCTCACCCGAGCCCGCCGCCTCCCCCCGGAGGACACCGAGCACAGGGTGGAACTCCTGGTCTCCCGCCTGGCCATCACCTGACCCCACCCCACCGAGGCCCCCCTACCCCCACCGCCCCCGACAACCGCGCCCCAAAGCCCCGGCACTTCCCGGGTGCCGGGGGCGCGGGCCGGGGGGTCGGCGGCGGGCGGTGG
>NZ_JBEXLS010000020.1:0-221674 GCF_040610055.1 Streptomyces sp. NPDC004539
GCTCGAACACACCCCAGAAACGACGAAAGCCTCGGCCGATCCGAAGATCAGCCGAGGACTCGTCAATTGCCCCTGGGATATCCCAAGAACAGTTGCTGGTGGACCTGTGGGGATTTGAACCCCAGACCCCCTCGATGCGAACGAGGTGCGCTACCAGACTGCGCCACAGGCCCTTGCAACGAGTGAAACTCTAGCACCCTCGGAGGGGTGCTCGGAAATCCGTCCCTCGGGGGGAGCCGGATGCCCGGGCGCAGGTCACGGGGCGGTCGGTCACTCGTTGGCGGCGCGCGGGCGGTCGCCGTCCTCGTACTGGTCGAACAGGGGCGTGCGGAGGCGTCCGCGGGAGCGGCGGGCGGAGGCGGCGCGGCGGGCGTCGGAGCGTTCGTCGCCGTCCGCGCGGGAGGCGTCGTCGGCGTCCGGGGACTCCTGGGGAGCCGGCTCGGCCTCCACCTCGTGCTCCGGGGCGACCGCGCTGGAGCGGGCGGAGCTCCAGGTGTCCGGGGCGCCGAGGTCGACGTCGGACGTCGCGCGCGGGGCGACCGGGGCGGTCACGTACGTCGGCAGGGGCACCGGGACGGGGTCCCAGCTGTCGCCGTGGTCGGGGCGGCGCTGCCGTTCGCGCTGCTGGTCGACCCACTCCGCGTGGTCGGTCTGCTCGACGAGCGCGCGGCGGTCGGCGGCCAGGGCGAGCAGCGAGGGGTCCTCGGGCTCGGGCGCCGTTTCCGGCTCCTCTGCGGGGACGTCGAACGCCTCCGTGGCCACCGAGGCGGACGTCCGGCGGTGCGGCTGGCGGACGCGCTCCTTGAGGTGCTGCGCGGCGACCTCCGCGCGCCGGCGGTCCATCTGGACGGCGAAGCGGCCCCGCTCCTGGGAGCGCAGGTGCGCGATGTACACGCTGAGCAGGACGGCGGGCACGCCGGGCGCCCAGAGGAACGCGAGCCCGCCCACGGCGGCGACGACCGCGCCCATGGTGAAGGCGAGGAAGAGCAGCACGGTGGTACGGCGACGGCGCGCGAGGGCCTTGGAGCGCTGGGCGCGCTCGGTGGACCGGGCGGTCGCGGGGGGCGTGCGCCGGGCGCCGGGCGCGCGCTGCTGCTGCGCGGGCGCGGGGTGCGCCTCCCGCGCGGGGTGCTGCTCCCGGTCCCGTACGGAGTGCGCCTCGCGCGCGTGCGCGGCGTCGGCCGACGGCGCGGAGGCCGCCTGCCTGACCTCGCGGCCGACGGAATCGCGGCCCTTCGCGTCACGGCCCGCAGCCTCACGCCCGGCGGACTCCCGGCCGACGGAATCACGGGCCGCGGACTCACGCCCCGCCGCCTCCCGCCCCGCCGTATCGGCCCGCCCCGGTTCGCGTTCCGGAGCCGCCGCGTGCGCCTGCTGGCGCGCCGGAGGCATGGTGAAGGCCCGGACGTCCACCGGTTCGGTGGCGACGTCCGGGGCGTCGTCGTCGGGCTCCCCCGCCTCGGCGGAGCGGGCCCTCAGGTCCCGGGCGTACCGGCGCTCCATCCCTGCCCGGCCGGACAGCAACCGGATGGCAGTGCTGAAGCGTTCCGTCGGACGGGCCTCGTTCAGCTCGTCCTGCCTACGGAGCCACATCGGCACCAAGTAGGCGGCCCAGGCCCCGACAATGACTGCGTAGATGAGGCCGCTGCTGCTCACGCCTCACACCGTAGAGGGATTTGGTTGAGGCCATCCGCCAATTGGGCCGGTGTGTCGCACGATCTGGCTGATATTTCGAGCTTTTTTTGTGACCGATGCGATCAGCGGACCACCCGGAGGGTGAACGTCAATGTGCGAAGACGGTCACCGCTCGATCATATTCGAACGTTTATTCAATTTCCCGGTCCGGTGGGATGACCCGGCGCGCGATGCCGGTCGTACGAACGGCGCCAGCGGTTCAGCAGCCCTTCGGGTACCTCTTCGGAGGTGAGTGCGAACACGAGGTGGTCACGCCAGGCGCCGTCGATGTGCAGATAACGGGGGCGCAGCCCCTCCTCCCGGAATCCGAGTTTCTCGACCACCCGGCGGCTCGGTCCGTTCTCGGGGCGAATGCAGACCTCGATGCGGTGCAGTCCGACGGTGCGGAAACAGTGGTCGACGACGAGGGCGACGGACGTCGGCATGACGCCCCGGCCGGCCACCGCCTCGTCGACCCAGTACCCGACGTGCCCGGAGCACATGGAGCCCCAGGTGATGCCGGCGACCGTCAACTGGCCGACCAGACGCCCCTGGTACTCGATGACGAACGGCAGCATGCGGCCCGCGTTCGCCTCGGAGCGCAGGTGGCGGACCATCTGCCGGTAGGTCGGCCGGTGCGCGAGGGGCCCGTTCGGCGCGGGCGGCGGGATCGTCGCCTCCCAGGGGCGCAGCCAGTCGCGGTTGCGCCGGTTGACCTCGCGCCAGGCGTTCTGGTCGCGCACCTTTATCGGCCGCAGGACGACGTCGCCGTCGACCAGCCGGGCGGGCCAGGATGGGCTGTTCAGCTCGCACCCCCGGATCTGGGATGGTCGCCGCCGCGCATCTGGTCGACGGCGTGGACCAGCAGGGGCTCCAGGACGGCCAGTCCGTCCTTCACGCCGCCGGTGGAGCCCGGGAGGTTGACGATGAGCGTCCCGCGCGCGAGGCCCGCGACCCCCCGGGACAGCGCGGAGGCGGGGACCTTGTCGCGGCCGTACGCGCGGATGGCCTCGGCGATGCCGGGGACCTCGTGGTCGAGGACCGCGCGGGTCGCCTCGGGGGTGCGGTCGGTGGGCGAGACGCCGGTGCCGCCGGTCGTGACGATCACGTCGTACCCGGCGTCGACGCCCGCGCGCAGCGCCGTCTCCACGGGGTCGCCGTCGGGGACGACCTGCGGGCCGTCCACGGCGAATCCGAGGCCGCGCAGGCCCTCGGCGACCAGCGGGCCGCCCTTGTCCTCGTAGACGCCCGCGGAGGCCCGGTTGGAGGCGGTCACGACCAGCGCGGAGTACGACGCGCCTCCCGCATGCCGACTGCTTGTCATGCCCTGCTCCAGTCGCCCGACTTGCCGCCGGTCTTCTCCTCCACGCGCACGTCCGTGATGACCGCTCCCTTGTCGACAGCCTTGACCATGTCGACCACGGTGAGCGCGGCGACGGAGACGGCGGTGAGGGCCTCCATCTCGACGCCCGTGCGGTCCGCGGTGCGGACCGTCGCGAGGATCTCCACGGCGTCGTCCGCGACCGACAGGTCCAGTGTCACACCGGACAGCGCCAGCGGGTGGCACAGCGGGATCAGGTCCGGGGTGCGTTTGGCGCCCATGATCCCCGCGATCCGGGCGACGGCGAGGGCGTCGCCCTTGGGGACCCCCTCGCCGCGCAGCAGCTCGACCACGCGCGGGGAGACGAGGACGCGCCCGGAGGCGCGCGCGGTGCGGGCCGTCACGTCCTTGCCGGTCACGTCGACCATCCGGGCGGCGCCCGCCTCGTCGATGTGCGTCAGTCGGTCCTGCGTGTTCATGCTGTGTGGCGCTCCCGGTCCGGGCCTGTTGTGCGCGACACGGTACTCCCCGACCGGCGGGACGACGGAACGGGACCGTCCTGCGGACCGCCGGTCACGCGCGCGTGCCTCGGCCGGGTCAGCCGAGCAGGACGACCTCGACCTCGGTGCCCGGTTCGACGCGCTCCACGTCCTCCGGGACGACGATCAGCGCGTCCGCGTGCGCCAGGGCGGCGACGAGATGGGAGCCGGAGCCGCCGACGGGGCTGACGGTGCCGTCTCCGGCGGTGGCCCGCAGGAACTGGCGGCGGCCCGCCGGGGACGTCAGGGGCTTGTCGGCGGTGAGCTTCGCGCGCGTGGTGGGCCGGTGGACGTCCGGGAGGCCCATCAGGGCGCGGATCGCGGGCCGGACGAACAGCTCGAAGGAGACGTACGAGGAGACCGGGTTGCCCGGGAGGGCCAGCAGCGGGATGTGGTCGGGGCCGACGGTGCCGAAGCCCTGGGGTTTGCCGGGCTGCATGGCGAGCGTGCGGAAGTCGACGCCGCTGCCCGCCTCGTCCTCGTCGCCGACGGACGACAGGGCTTCCTTGACGACGTCGTAGGCGCCGACGCTGACGCCTCCGGTGGTCACCAGGAGGTCGGCGCGGACCAGTTGGTCCTCGATGGTGGAGCGGAGCGTCTCGGCGTCGTCGGAGACCGCGCCGACCCGGTAGGCGATCGCTCCGGCGTCGCGCGCGGCAGCGGTGAGGGCGAAGCTGTTGGAGTCGTAGATCTGGCCGTCGGCCAGCTCCTCGCCGGGCTGGACCAGTTCGCTGCCGGTGGACACGACGACCACGCGCGGGCGCGGGCGTACGCGTACGGTGGCGCGGCCGATCGCGGCGAGCAGGGCAATCTGCGGCGGTCCGACGACCGTGCCGGCGCTGAGCGCGCGGTCGCCCGCGCGGACGTCGCTGCCCTGCGCGCGCACATGCGCGCGTGCCTCGGCGGGCCGGTACACGCGGACCTGCCCGAAGGCCCCCTCGGGCGCGACGCTGTAGGCCCGCATCGAACCGACCGGCCCCGCCCCGAGCCCGCCGTCGGTCCACTCGACGGGGACGACGGCCTCGGCGCCGGGCGGCAGCGGGGCGCCGGTCATGATCCGGGCGGCCTGCCCGGGGCCGACGTGCAGCAGGCCCGCCTGCTGTCCCGCCGCGACGTCCCCGACGACCTCCAGGGCGGCCGGGAACTCCTCGCTCGCGCCCGCGACGTCCGCGACCCGGACCGCGTACCCGTCCATCGAGCTGTTGTCGAACGGCGGGAGGGAGACCGCGACCGTGACGTCCTCGACGAGGACGCAGCCCTGGGCGTCGAGGAGTTGCAGCTCGATGGGTTCGAGGGGGCGGACGGTCGCGAGGACGTCCTCCAGGTGCTCGGCCACGGACCATCTGCGGTCCTGGGCGGCGGGGCTGGGTGCGGCGGTGCTCAACGCGGCTGCAACTCCTCGGTGACGTAACGGTGGAGCCAGGTCCGGAAGTCCGGTCCCAGGTCTTCACGTTCGCACGCGAGTCTGACAATGGCACGCAGGTAGTCGCCGCGGTCGCCGGTGTCATAGCGGCGGCCCTTGAAGACGACGCCGTGCACGGGGCCGCCGACGGTCTCGTCCTCGGCGAGGTGCTGGAGGGCGTCGGTGAGCTGGATCTCGCCGCCGCGCCCGGGGGCGGTGGTCCGCAGGATGTCGAAGACGGCCGGGTCGAGGACGTAGCGGCCGATGATCGCGTAGTTCGACGGGGCGTCCGCGGGCTCCGGCTTCTCGACCAGGCCGGTGACCTGGACGACGTCGGCGTCGGCGGTGGGCTCGACAGCAGCGCACCCGTAGAGGTGGATCTGCTCGGGGGCGACCTCCATGAGGGCGACGACGCTGCCGCCGTGCCGCTCCTGGACCTCGATCATCCGCTGGAGCAGGGGGTCGCGCGGGTCGATCAGGTCGTCGCCGAGGAGGACCGCGAACGGCTCGTTCCCGACGTGCGGGGCCGCGCACAGGACGGCGTGACCGAGTCCTCGGGGGTCGCCCTGGCGCACGTAGTGCATCGTCGCGAGGTCGCTGGACTCCTGGACCTTGGCGAGCCGGGCGGCGTCGCCCTTCTTCTGGAGCGCCGACTCAAGCTCGTAGTTGCGGTCGAAGTGGTCTTCCAGGGGCCGCTTGTTGCGGCCGGTGACCATGAGGACGTCGTCGAGTCCGGCGGCGACGGCCTCCTCGACCACGTACTGGATCGCGGGCTTGTCCACGACCGGGAGCATCTCCTTGGGAGTCGCCTTCGTCGCCGGCAGGAACCGGGTTCCGAGGCCGGCCGCGGGGATGACAGCCTTGCTGATCCTGGGGTGGGACTGAGTCATGGCGGTCACCCTATCCGGTGCTCTTGAGCGGAATCTGTGACACCGGATCATGGATGCTCATATGAGCGCATTCGAGACAGTGCGGAGTGGTGCATGAGCGTTTCCAGCGGTCCGGCCGCGTCCGGCAAGCGGGAGCTGCGGCGGGAACTCCTCGCCGCACGGGCCGAGTTGACCCCCGACGAGCTGCGGGAATCGGCGGTGGCGCTCGCCGGACGCGCGCTGGAGCTGCCCGAGTTGGCGCACGCGCGCACGGTGGCGGCGTACGTCTCCGTGGGGAGCGAGCCCGGCACGCCCGCGCTCCTGGACGCGCTGCGCGCGCGGGGCGTACGCGTGCTGCTGCCCGCGCTGCTGCCGGACAACGACCTGGACTGGGGGGTGTACGACGGCGAGGGCTCCCTGGTGAGCGTCCGGCACGGGGCGCGGATGGCCCTTCTGGAGCCTTCCGGCGAGCGGCTCGGCCCGGACGCCGTGACGGGCGCCGACGCCGTCCTGCTGCCCGGTCTCGCGGTCGACGCGCGCGGGATGCGGCTGGGGCGCGGCGGGGGGTCGTACGACCGGGTGCTGGCGCGGCTGGAGCGGGCGGGGGCCGGGGCGGCGCTGGTGGTGCTGCTGTACGACGGGGAGGTCGTCGGGCGGGTGCCCGCGGAGGGGCACGACCGGCCGGTGCACGCGGTGGTGACGCCGTCGGGGGTGCGACGGTACGGGACTGTTTCGTCGTAACGCGTTCGTAGCGACGAAACAGTGTCGTAGCGACGAACGGGAAACGGCAAAGAGAAGGGGCCCCCGCGCGGGGGCCCCTTTTCGTCAGTCGCGCGTGCGCGTCACGGCTTCAGCGTGAGGGTGTCGCTCGTGCTGTCGTCGACGGACTTCGAGGTGAAGGACCAGTCGAGGAGTTCGCCGTTGGCCCACTTGCCGGTCTGGTCGGTGTAGTGGGCGCTGAAGGCGTGCCCGGAGGCGCCGGAGAGGTTGATCCACTTCGACTTGTCGAAGTCGTCGAGGTTGACGACCATCCGCATCGAGGGGACCCAGACGACGTTGTAGCCGCCGGCCGCGTTCCAGCCGGTCGCGTTGACGGACGCCTCGCCGCCGCTGAGCTTCCAGGGGCCGCGGTTGAGGATGTAGCGCAGGAAGTCGGGGCCTTCGGTGCCGAGGGTCTGGTTCTTCAGGAACAGCCGGTGCAGGCGGCCCCAGCTCCAGGTGTCCATGTCCTTGCCGAGCTTGGCGGTCAGCTCCCAGCGGGCGTCGATCAGCGCGCGCTTGAAGAGGCCGTCACGGTCGGTTGCGCCCGGGCGGGTGCCGGAGCGGGGCGTCGTCCACCAGTCGCTCTTGGGCTTGTCCATCAGGTTGCGGACCACCTCGAACCAGCGGTCGCCGCCGTCGGGCTGCGCCTGGTCGGCGTCGCGCGTGCCGCACTCACGGACCTTCTGGGTGTCGTCGACGGGTCCGGTGCTGTTGACCGGATCGACCCACAGGCACTGCCCCTCGACGCGCAGCTCCTTCGGGAGCTTGTTGCCGAAGCCGAGCTTGAGGATGTTGCGCCACACGGCGTTGAAGTAGGCCGCGGCGGCGGAGTCGGCGTCCTGGGTGTAGTCCCAGCCCTGGAGGAGTTTCTGGGCCTCCCGGACGTCCGGGTCGTCGAGGTCGATCTTCAGCAGCCTCGGGACGAGCAGTTTGGCGATCTCGCTGCTGCTGTCGAGCTGCATCTGGCGCATGTCGTCGGTGGAGATCTTGCCGCCGCCCTCGATCTTCTGCTTGATCAGGTCGGTGATGCGCTGGCTGCGGGTGCCGTAGCCCCAGTCGGTGGTGAGCGTGTACGGGTACGCGTCGGGGTCGACGACGGCCTGGTTCGCGGTCACGATGTAGCCGCGCGCCGGGTTGTACTCGTAGGGCAGCTGGTCGAACTTGAGGTAGCCGGTCCAGGTGTACTTGGCGTCCCAGCCGGGGGCCGGGATGGAGCCGTCGTGGTTCTTCCCGCGCGTGGGGATCTTCCCGGGCAGCTGGTAGCCGATGTCGTTCTTCGTGTCGGCGTAGATCAGGTTCTGCGAGGGGACGTCGAAGAGCTTGGCGGCGTCCCGGAAGCTCTCCCAGTCGGACGCCTTGTTCATCGCGAAGACGGCGTCCATGGTGGTGCCGGGTTCGAGGGCGGTCCACTTCAGGGCGACGCCGTAGCCGTCGCCGCGGTCCGGGGCGGCGGAGGTGACACCGGCCTTCTTGCCGACGTCGACGAGTTCGTCGTTGCGGTCGGACAGCAGGGGCATGCCGTCCTCGGTCTGGCGGACGACGATCTTCTTGGAGCTGCCGCCGGCGACCTTGATGGTCTCCTCGCGCGTGGTGAACGGGCGGACCTTGCCGTCGTACTCGTAGCCGTCGCCGGTGATCTTCTCCAGGTAGAGGTCGGTGACGTCGACGCCGGAGTTGGTCATGCCCCAGGCGATGTTCTGGTTGTGGCCGATGACGACGCCGGGCATGCCCGCGAAGGTGTAGCCGGTGACGTCGTACTGGCAGGTCGCCGAGATGCTGCGGCAGTGCAGGCCCATCTGGTACCAGACGGACGGCAGCGAGGCCGTGAGGTGCGGGTCGTTGGCGAGGAGGGGCTTGCCGGTGATCGTGTACTTGCCGGCGACGACCCAGGAGTTGGAGCCGATGCCGTTGCCGTTCACGCCGACGGCCTCGGGAAGGTCGTCGAGGACGCCGTTGAGGCCCGCCAGCTGGCCCTGGAGGGCCGAGGAGCCCTGCGTGGAGGTTCCGGAGCCCGAGCCGCTCCCCGAGCCCGTGGAGGAGCCGCTGGAGCTCGCCGAAGAACCTGAACCCGAACCGGAGCTGGAGCCGGAGCTGCCGGAGGACGAGCCGGAGTCGTTCTTCGACTCGAACTCGCCGGTCAGTTCGTCGTACTGGCCCTCCTGGACGATCGCCTGGTTGCGGCTGTACGGGTAGGCCGGGTACAGGTCGGCGATCTGCTGCGGGCCGAGGCGGCTGGTCATGAGGGCGCGGTCGATCTCGTCCTTCATGTTGCCGCGCAGGTCCCAGGCCATCGCCTTGAGCCAGGAGACCGAGTCGACGGGGGTCCACTCGGTGGGCTTGTAGTCGTTCGTGAAGCCCAGGGCGGCGTACTCCAGGGAGATGTCCTCGGCGGACCGGCCCTTGAGGTAGGCGTTGACCCCCTTGGCGTACGCCTGGAGGTACTTCTTCGTGGAGGCCGACAGGACCTTGTCGTACTCCTCCTTGGCGACGCGGTCCCAGCCCAGGGTGCGCAGGAACTCGTCGTTCTTGACCTGGCCCTTGCCGAACATCTCGGAGAGGCGTCCGGAGGTCATGTGGCGGCGGACGTCCATCTCGTAGAACCGGTCCTGCGCCTGGACGTAGCCCTGCGCCATGAACAGGTCCTCGTCGGAGGAGGCGTAGACCTGCGGGATGCCGTAGCCGTCGCGCTTGACGTCGACGGGACCCGCCAGGCCGTCGAGCTTGATCTCTCCCGTGGTCTGCGGGAAGGAGGCGCGGACGGTGCTGACCGACCAGTAACCGCCGTAGGCGATGCCGCCGATCACCGCCAGGACCAGGATGATCACGATCAGGCGGGCTTTGCGCCCCTTTTTCCTGCCGGACTTGCCGGGCTTGTCACCCGCTGTGGCGGTGGTATTCGGGGGCATCGCTGTCCTTGCTGTCCTAACGCGAGCGGCAGGTCGGGCTGTGACTTTGAATGAACGCTGGAGCAACCATAGGCGCAGGGTCAGGCGCGACTTGACTCGGAGTCGGGAACGCGGATGCGGGAGCCTCCGGTCCACACCTCGGCGAGCGTCAAGAAATCGTCAAGAGTTAGGTAAGGTAACGAAGTAGTTGGATGTGTGGCGTCGGCGCTTCATGTCCGATGTGATCAACCACGCGCGCCAGGAAAGGAATCGGCCGCTGACCGTCCACCACCTCAACCAGCTCCTGCTCGTCTGCTCGCTCGTCCTGCTCGTCGCCGTCGCGGCCGTACGGATCTCCTCGCGCAGCGGGCTCCCCAGCCTGCTCGTGTACCTGGGGATCGGCGTCCTCATGGGCCAGGACGGCATCGGCGACATCCACTTCAGCAACGCCGAGATGACCCAGGTCATCGGGTACGCGGCCCTGGTCGTGATCCTCGCCGAGGGCGGTCTGGGCACGAAGTGGAAGGAGATCAAGCCGGCGCTCCCGGCGGCCTCCGCGCTGGCGCTCGCCGGGGTCGCGGTGAGCGTCGGGATCACGGCCACCGCCGCCCACCACCTGGTCGGGCTGGAGTGGCGGCAGGCGCTGATCATCGGCGCGGTGGTGTCGTCCACGGACGCGGCGGCGGTCTTCTCCGTGCTGCGCCGTATCCCGCTGCCCGCGCGCGTGACGGGCACCCTGGAGGCCGAGTCGGGGTTCAACGACGCCCCGGTGGTCATCCTGGTCGTCGCCTTCTCCACGGCGGGCCCGGTGGAGCACTGGTACGTCCTGCTCGGCGAGATAGCCCTGGAGCTGGCCATCGGCGCCGCGATCGGCCTGGCGGTCGGTTTCGCGGGCGCCTGGGGCCTGCGGCACATCGCGCTGCCCGCCTCCGGCCTCTACCCGATCGCCGTGATGGCCATCGCCACCGCCGCGTACGCGGGCGGCGCGCTCGCGCACGGCAGCGGCTTCCTGGGCGTCTACCTGGCGTCCATGGTGCTCGGCAACGCCAAACTGCCGCACTGGCCCGCCACGCGCGGGTTCGCCGAAGGGCTCGGCTGGATCGCCCAGATCGGCATGTTCGTCCTGCTCGGCCTGCTGGTCACCCCGCACGAACTGGGCGACGACTTCATGCCCGCCCTGATCATCGGACTGGTCCTGACGATGGTCGCGCGCCCGCTGAGCGTCCTGCTGTGCCTGCTGCCCTTCCGGGTGCCCTGGCAGGAGCAGGCGCTGATGTCCTGGGCGGGGCTGCGCGGCGCGGTGCCCATCATCCTGGCGACGATCCCCATGGTGAACGGCGTCGACGGCAACCACCGGATCTTCAACATCGTGTTCGTGCTGGTCGTCGTCTACACGCTCGTCCAGGGGCCGACGCTGCCCTGGCTCGCCCGGACCCTGCGGCTGGGCGGCGGCAGCGAGGCGACCGACCTGGGCATCGAATCGGCGCCCCTGGAGCGGCTGCGCGGCCATCTGCTGTCCGTCGCGATCCCGGAGGGGTCGAAGATGCACGGCGTCGAGGTCAGCGAGCTGCGGCTGCCCGCCGGGGCGGCCGTCACCCTCGTCGTCCGGGACGACGCCTCCTTCGTGCCGTCCCCGACGACCGTCCTGCGGCAGGGCGACGAACTGCTCGTCGTCGCCACCGACCCCGTCCGGGACGCCGCCGAGAAGCGGCTGCGCGCCGTCGGCCACGGCGGAAAGCTCGCCGGCTGGCTGGGGACGGACGGGAACGTGAAGCGCCGGTGACGCGTTACCGACAGGTTTCGCAGTGCTCACTTTCACAGTCCGCGCGGGGTTCCGCGCCTGTACGATGAACGCGCACCTAGATCGAACCAACTCTGTCTGAAGCAGAGCTGGCGCGACCGTATGGCGGCCGAAACGCCCTCCCGGGGCGTCGGTATCTACCGCAGCGCGCAAGAGGACAGCTCTCGGCGTCCCCCACAGGGCGCGCTACCAGGCGGCAGAAAGGCACGGGCCGTGGAGTCCACGGTCACCAAGAAGTCAGCCGAAGGCCGCCCCGGATACGGGCAACTGCTGCGCACGCGCGGCGCGTGGACCTTCCTGCTGCCGGGCTTCGCGGCACGCCAGCCGTTCGCGATGCTGACCATTTCCATCGTGCTGCTGGTCCAGCACACCACCGGCTCGTACGGCGCGGCAGGCGCCACGGCGGCCGTCACGGGCGTCTCCCTGGCCCTGTTCTCGCCCTTCAGCGGCCGTCTCGCCGACCGGTACGGCCAGCGCGCGGTCCTGCTGCCCGGCATCGTCGTGCACACGCTCTCGGGGCTCACGCTGACGGCGCTGGCGCTGGCCGGCGCCCCGCTGTGGGCGCTGTTCGCCGCGGCCGTCCCCACGGGCGCCTCGGTGCCGCAGGTCGGCCCCATGGTCCGCGCCCGCTGGGGCGTGACCCTGAAGGACTCCCCCCTGCTGCCCACGGCGGCGGCCTTCGAGTCCGTCACCGACGAGCTGACCTTCGTCGTCGGCCCGCTGCTGGCGACCGCCCTGTGCACCACAGTCCACCCGGCCGCCGGGCTCGTCACGGAAGCCTCCCTGACCCTGATCGGCGGGCTGCTGTTCGCCGCGCAGAAGAGCACCCAGCCCCCGGTCGCCGCCGACGACCACGCGCGCGTGGAGCACGCTTCCGCACTGCGCGTCCCCGGGGTGCGGGTCCTGATCGTCGCGTTCCTCGGCATCGGCTCCGTCTTCGGCGGCATGCAGGTGTCCCTGGCCGCGTTCAGCGAGTCGATCGGCGAACCCGGTCTGAACGGCGTCCTGTACGGCACGTTCGCCGCCGGCAACATGCTCTCCGGGGTCGTCTGCGGCGCGATCGCCTGGAAGGTCGCCCCGAGGCGCCGGCTGCTCGTCGCGTACGGCGCGCTGGCGCTGGTCGCCTCCGGGCTGTGGGCCGCGCACTCGGTACCGGTGCTCGCCGGGCTCGGGCTGCTGGTCGGCGTGTGCATCGCGCCCGCGCTGATCACCGGGTACACGCTCGTCGAGGAGCTGGTCCCGGCCGGGGCGCGCACCGAGGCGTTCACCTGGATGACCGGCGCGGTCGCCCTCGGGCAGGCGGCGGCCGTCACGGTCGCCGGGCAGCTGGAGGACCGCTTCTGGGGCGGCTCCGGGTTCCTCGTGCCCCTGGGCGGCACGCTGCTCGCCCTGGCGACCGTCCTGGCGCTGCGTTCCCGGCTCGCGGCACCCGCGCGCGGGCGCACGGTCGCACGTGGCGTCGGTCACCGCGTGCCGGTGGCAGTGGACTGATCCCCGGGAATAGTCCACTATGGACCCTCGTTAGCACTCATCGAGTGAGAGTGCCAGGAGGAAGACAGTGCCGACCTACCAGTACCAGTGCACCGAGTGCGGCGAGGGCCTTGAGGCGGTGCAGAAGTTCACCGACGACGCCCTGACCGAGTGCCCCAGCTGCGGTGGCCGCCTGAAGAAGGTGTTCTCCGCGGTCGGCATCGTCTTCAAGGGCTCCGGCTTCTACCGCAACGACAGCCGCGGCTCCTCGTCGAGCAGCTCGCCGGCGTCGGCGTCGGCGTCGGCCAAGTCGTCGTCCTCCTCGTCGTCCTCGGACTCCAAGCCGTCGTCCGACGCGAAGCCCGCCTCGGACTCGAAGCCGTCCGCCGGTACGACCGCCGCCTGACGCACCTCGCTCCGATCCGCCCCGCCGTCCTGTGACGGCGGGGTGTTCGGCGTTCTGTGGGGTGCCCGCTGCCCGCGGCTACTGTTCCGGACATGACGAACGCAGAGATCGGCGTGATCGGCGGTTCCGGCTTCTACTCGTTCCTCGACGACGTGACCGAGGTCCGGGTCGACACCCCCTACGGCGCCCCCAGCGACTCCCTGTTCCTCGGTGAGGTCGCCGGGCGGCGGGTCGCGTTCCTGCCCCGGCACGGGCGCGGGCACAGCCTTCCGCCCCACCGGATCAACTACCGGGCCAACCTCTGGGCGCTGCGGTCGGTCGGGGTGCGGCAGGTCCTCGGGCCGTGCGCGGTGGGCGGGCTGCGGCCCGAGTACGGGCCCGGGACGCTGCTGGTGCCCGATCAGCTGGTCGACCGGACGAAGGCGCGCGCGGGCACGTACTTCGACGGGCTGCCGCTGCCCGACGGGAGCGTCCCGAACGTCGTCCATGTGTCGCTGGCCGACCCGTACTGCCCCACCGGGCGGGCGGCGGCGCTGAAGGCGGCCCGGGGGCGGGGGTGGGAGGCCGTGGACGGCGGGACGCTGGTCGTCGTCGAGGGGCCGCGGTTCTCGACGCGGGCGGAGTCGCTGTGGCACCGGGCTCAGGGGTGGTCGGTCGTCGGGATGACGGGGCATCCGGAGGCGGCGCTCGCCCGTGAACTGGAGCTCTGCTACACGTCGTTGACGCTGGTGACCGATCTGGACGCGGGGGCGGAGACGGGGGAGGGGGTGTCCCACGAGGAGGTGCTGGAGGTGTTCTCGGCGAATGTGGGGCGGTTGCGGGAGGTGTTGTTCGAGGTGGTGGCGGGGTTGCCGGCGGATGGGGAGAGGGAGTGTTTGTGTGTGAACGCGTTGGGCGGGATGGAGCCGGGGTTCGAGCTGCCCTGACGGCCGGGGCTGCCTTGTCGGTCCGGATGCCCTGATGGTCGGGGCTGCCCTGATGGGGTGACGGGTTTTTCCACAGGCTGTGGGTTTTCCACAGGGCGAAGTGGGGGGTTGCGGAGAAGGTCATCGTGGGGTTCGCAGGCCGGGTTCGCGGTCCGCGTGGTCCGCCGGGGTGCCGGCGGGCCGGCCCTTCGTCGCTGGTGGTGATCCCGTGTCCGTTCCGCCCTCTCCCCCGTCGCCCGACGCCTGCCCGCCGGGTATGGACACGCCTCCGACGTGCGAGGTTCCGCATTTCTCGCCGGTGCGGGTGCGGGGTGCGCGGTATCGGCTGGGGCGGTTGGCGCGGCAGCGGAGGCGGGCGCTGGCGCTGGGGCTCGCCGTGACCGCCGCGGGGCTGGTGGCGGCGGGGCCGCAGGAGGGCGGGCGGGGTGGTGAGCGGGCTCGCGGGCGGCCTGGGGAGGGCGGCGGGCCGCTCGCCGCCGCCGCGAGCCCTCGCGCTGTCGCCGCGCGTCCCGGTGACAGCGCCGGGAGTCCGCGGGGCGCCGGGGTGTCCGGGCGGGGGGCCGACGGGGAGACCGTGTCGGCGCCGGTGCGGATCGCGGACGCGGAGACGGTACGGCTGCTGCGGCCGGGCGACCGGGTCGACGTGATCGCCTCCGAGCCGGCCTCGGCGGGCGGTGGGGAGGCCCGGGTCGTCGCGCGCGGGGCGCTGGTGTCGAAGGTGCCGGAGCCGTTCGGCGGGCGGGCGGACAGCGGGGCGCTGGTCGTTCTCTCGGTGCCTCGCGGGGCGGCGGCGCGACTGGCCGGCGCGGGGGTCACGGAACGGCTGGCGGTGACTCTGTGGTGAGGTTCTTCATCCCGTTCGGGTACGGTCTGTCTCCGTCAAGTCCCTCGTTCGAGCTACCGAATTGGACATGTACGCCTCGCTCTGGCGTAGGTTGCGGAGCTGTTCGTTCCACAGCCAGAGCATGTGAGGAGTGTCACCGAGGTGAGCGAAAAGAAGGGGGCCGGCGTCTGGGACGGCTTCAAAGCCTTCCTGACGCGTGGCAACGTCGTCGATCTGGCAGTCGCGGTGGTCATCGGCGCCGCCTTCACGAACATCGTCAACTCGGTGGTGAAGGGCGTCATCAACCCGCTGGTGGGTGCGATCGGCACGAAGAACCTGGACAGCTACAGCGCGTGTCTGAAGGAGCCCTGCAAGCTGGCGGCCGACGGCTCGCTGGAGAGCGGCGTCCTGATCCAGTGGGGTTCGGTCCTCGGGGCGACGCTGAGCTTCGTGATCACGGCCGCGGTCGTGTACTTCCTGATGGTGCTGCCGATGTCGAAGTACCTGGCGAAGCAGGCGGCCCGGCAGAAGGCCAAGGAGGGCACCCAGGAGGTCATCGAGGTGTCCGAACTGGAGGTCCTCAAGGAGATCCGGGACGCGCTGGTCGCCCAGCGGGGTTCGGGGCACGACGGGCGGTAGCCGCGCTCCTCTCGGCCCTGCGGGCGGCGTCCGGCCGTGCCTGCGGGGCCGTTCGGCTCTCCGGAGGGCTTCGGGGGTGGGCCGGGGGGCGGCGGGCGCCTCAGATGTGGTGGGGCGGCTTCTCGTCGAGGAAGCGCTTCAGGTCGGCCGCCGCGTCGGTGGCGGTCGTACCGGAGGGCTCGCCCCAGCCGCGGTCCGTGTCGTCCGACGACTGCCGGTCCAGCGGGTCGTCGAAGACCAGGGCGGCCTTCGGGTCACGGGGTTCGGCGGAGGGGGTGTTCATCCCTCCAGGGTACGGGGGTCCGGGGCGGGGTTGTGGTGCGGCGGGGAGCGGGGTCTGGTGTGCTGGGGGGCATGACGAGCGGTTCGGTTTCCTCAGGTGGTCCGGGTGCTTCGGAGGTTTCCTCCGGGGACCACGGTTCGGTGCGGCCCGGCCGGCCGGTGCGGCGGCTGACGGCACGGGCCCGGGACGAGGCACACCGGGTGGCGTCGCCGCTGGAGCTGTTCTTCGACCTGTGCTTCGTGGTGGCGGTGGCCCAGGTGGGGGTCGGGCTGGTGCACGAGGTCGCGGAGGGGCACGCGGGCCAGGGGATGGTGCACTACGCGATGCTGTTCTTCTCGGTGTGGTGGGCCTGGATGAACTTCTCGTGGTTCGCCTCGGCGTACGACAACGACGACGTGCCGTACCGGATCGTGACGCTGGTGCAGATCGCCGGGGTGCTGGTGCTGGCGGCGGGGGTGTCGCGGGCGTTCGAGCACCAGGACTTCCTGTTCGTCTGGCTCGGGTACCTGATCATGCGGCTGGCGATGGTGGCGCAGTGGGTGCGGGCGGCGATGTCGACGGCCGGCGCGGAGCGGGCCGTGGCGCTGCGGTACGCCGGGGGTGTGCTGCTGTGCCAGGTGGGGTGGCTGGGGCTGCTGGTGTTCCCCGAGGACGCGCGGGCGTGGGTGTTCCTGGTGATGGTGATCGCCGAGCTGGGTGTGCCGGTGGTCGCGGAGCGGGACTACCGGACGGCGTGGCATCCGCATCACATCGCCGAGCGGTACGGGCTGTTCACGATCATCGTGCTGGGCGAGACGATCGCGGCGGCGACGGTCGCGGTGAAGTCGGCGGCCGACGAGCACGACGCGCTGGGCGAGCTGCTGCCGATCGCGGGCGGTGGGCTGCTGATCGTGTTCGCGGCGTGGTGGATCTACTTCGTGGTGCCGGTCCACGGGCATCTGCGCTCCAACAGGCAGGCGTTCCTGTGGGGTTACGGCCACTACCTGGTGTTCGCCTCGGCCGCCGCGATCGGGGCGGGGCTGGAGGTGGCGGTGGAGGAGGCGGTCGGCAAGGCGCACATCTCGGCGACGGCGGCGGGGGCGGCCGTGACGGTGCCGGTGGCGCTGTATCTGCTGACCGTGTGGGCGCTGCACTCGCGGCACTTCAAGGTGGGGCTCGTGCAGCAGGCGGTGCTGCCGGGGGCGGCGGTGCTGGTGCTGTGCTGCACGTTCCTGGGGCGCTGGGCCGTCCTGGGGGCCGGGCTGGTGGCGACGCTGACGGTCGTCACGGGGACGACGCTCACCGCGCGGATGGTGGCGCGGGAGGGGGCGGTGGGGTGAGCGGAAGGGAGACTGGGCGTATGACAGTTGACGCGGTGACGGACGTCGCCGGTATCCGGGTGGGGCATGCGACGCGGGTCGGGGGCGGGTGGCTGACCGGGACGACGGTGGTGCTGGCGCCGGAGGGGGGTGCGGTGGCCGCGGTCGATGTGCGTGGGGGTGGGCCGGGGACGAGGGAGACGGACGCGTTGGACCCGCGGAACGTGGTCCAGCGGGTGGAGGCGGTCGTGCTCACGGGTGGGAGTGCGTACGGGCTCGACTCGGCGTCCGGGGTGATGGGGTGGCTGGAGGAGCGGGGGCGGGGGGTCCGGGTGGGGCCGGAGGCCGGGCATGTGGTGCCGGTGGTGCCGGCGGCGTGTGTGTTCGATCTCGGGCGGGGTGGGGATTTCCGGGCTCGGCCCGACGCGGGGACGGGGCGGGCGGCGGTGGAGGCGGCTGCGGCGAGCGGGAGTGGGGCGGTGGTCGCGGAGGGGTGTGTCGGGGCGGGGACGGGGGCTGTCGTCGGGGGGCTCAAGGGTGGGGTGGGGACGGCCGGGGTGCGGCTCGCGTCCGGGGGGACGGTGGGGGCGCTGGTCGTGGTGAACGCGGTGGGGTCGGTGGTGGAGCCGGAGACGGGGGCGTTGTACGGGGAGTTGGCGCGGGGGCGGGTGGAGGTGCCGGGGGTGGGGGTGCACGCGGCTGCGCGGCGGCGGTTGGCGGAGTGTGCGGAGGGGGTGGTGGCTCCGCCGCTCAATACGACGCTGGCTGTGGTGGCCACGGATTTCGCCCTGTCCAAGGCGCAGGCGCAGAAGTTGGCGGGGGTTTCGCATGACGGGATCGCGCGGGCCGTGCGGCCTGTGCACCTGCTGAACGACGGGGACACGGTGTTCGCGTTGGCCACGGGGGCTCTGGAGTTGGCGGAGGGGAATCCGCTGGCTTTGAACGAGGTGTTGGAGGCGGGGGCGGATGTCGTGACTCGGGCGATCGTGCGGGCTGTTCGGGCGGCGGAGTCCGTGGAGGGGGGTGGGGGTGTCTGGCCTTCGTATCGGGAGTTGTACGGGTGAGGTTGGGGGTGGGGCCGGTGAGTGGGCGTCTGCGGGTCGGTGGGTGGGGTTTGCGCAGTTCCCCGCGCCCCTGAAAGGCCGTGGGTGGAGCCGGTGAGTGGGGCACCCACAGGTTGGTGGGGGTGTTCGCGCAGTTCCCCGCGCCCCTGGAAGGCCGTGGGGGTGGGGATTTGTGGGGGGCTTGGGGGTGGTGTGTGGGGGTGGGGTGGGGAGTTGGGGGTGGGAGAGGGGTTTTGCTGGTTTGGGTGGGTGGGTGGGAACTTCTGGGGGCAGGGGCGCGTTTTACCGGGCATATGTTTTGCCGTTCCCGGGCACGATGTCCGGCCTAGGGGCTACGGTATGCACCCACAAGGTGACATGCAGCAACGCCGGGAGAAACCTTGAGCGTTCCGTACGAGATGGCGGCGTACGAACCATTTGAGTCGCCGGAGTCTCCGGAGGAGCACCTCGCGCGGCTCCTCGGACGGGCCCTGAACTCCTTCGAGTTGGCCGACGAGGTGCTGAGGCAGCTCGACTCCGCGCTGGCGCACGACAGTTCGCTGCACTCCGCGCACCACAGCGCCGGTCTGCACCGCGAGACCTACCGGCACACCTGGCTGCTGGCGGACGGCCAGGCACTGACCCTGTGGGAGCTGGTCCACAACATCACGGCGAGCGGCGAGCCGCAGCACGAGGTGTACGCGGACCAGGAGGAGCTGCGGGAGGCGACCGCGAGGCTGCCGTTACCCCCGGACTCACCGGAGTTCGAACTCCCGGTGTTCGTCCAGCTCGCGCCGATGCCGGTGCCGCGTCACATGTACGTGCGGGGCGATTCCGCGGACCACGTACGGCGGCTGCTGCGGCGCGCGGAGAACACGGACCTGCCGGGGCCGGAGCTGACCGACCTGGTCTCGGCGGCGTCGGCCTACGAGATCACGCAGTCCTTCGGCCGGCCCTGCCGAGCGGGGCGCGCCGGACTCGGATTCGCCCTCTACGAGCACGCGTTCCTGCTGGCCGACGGCCAGGAGGTGTCCCTCTGGGAGGCGGAGCACACCGCGACGCCGGACGGCCGGCACATGTGCGAGGTGTACGCGACGGAGGACGAGGCCCGCGCGGCGATGGAACGCCGGGCAGCCCAACTGTCGTAGTTCAAGGGCGTGATGCGGAGGAACACGCCTCCGCCGCCCCGGGAGTGCGGCCGTACTCAGCCGTCGTCCGACAACCGGCGCACCAGCGCCGCGAAGGCGTGTTCCTCCGCCGGGGTCAGCGGAGCCGTCTCGGCCGTGGGGCCCGTGCGGCGCTGCGCGGGGAGCGCGGGGAGGCCGTCGGGGCGGAGGGGGGCCGGGCGGGGCGGGGTGGCGTGGAGGGGGCGGGCGTAAGGGTGGTGGGTGTACGGGTGGCGGGGGCGGCGCAGGGCGCGGGTCAGGGTGGTCAGCCAGGACAGCGACGCGAGCGTCAGGGCGGTCAGGGCGGCCAGTTGAGGGAGGGTGAAATGTGCGGGCATGGGAACCAGTAGACACCACGATTCGTTACTTTCGTAGCGGATCGGGATAGATGGCGCAGAGCTCGCGGGGGTGTTGAATGCGTGGGTGGGGCTTGGGAGTTGTGAAAGGGGCGCGGGGTGGAGCGGGGGCGTACGAGGGAGTGCGCGGCGGGTGGGACGTACGGAGGGGGTGGGTACGGCGTCGGCCCCGGACCCCTCTCGTGGAGGGGTCCGGGGCCGACGTACGGCGGGGGTTACGCCGCTACCGGGTGCTTGCGTTCCTCGGTCCGGTCGGCCTGTTCGGGGCGGGCCGTCGTCGGGGCCGGCCCCCGCAGGCCCTTCAGGAGGATCACCAGCGCGGTGGTGACGCCGACGCCCGCCGCGAGGGCGATCAGGTAGAGGAACGGGTTGCCGATCAGCGGGACGACGAAGATGCCGCCGTGCGGGGCCCGCAGTGTCGCCTCGAAGGCCATCGACAGGGCGCCGGTGACCGCGCCGCCCGCCATGGACGCCGGGATGACCCGCAGCGGGTCCGCCGCGGCGAACGGGATGGCGCCCTCGGAGATGAAGGAGGCGCCCAGGACCCAGGCGGCCTTGCCGTTCTCGCGCTCGGTCTCGGTGAAGAGCTTGGCGCGGACGGTCGTCGCCAGGGCCATCGCCAGCGGCGGGACCATGCCCGCGGCCATCACGGCGGCCATGACCTTCATCGCCGAGTCGCTCGGGTCGGTGACGGCGATGCCGGCGGTGGCGAAGGTGTACGCGACCTTGTTGACGGGACCGCCGAGGTCGAAGCACATCATCAGGCCGAGGAGGGCGCCGAGCAGGATCGCGTTCGAGCCGGTGAGGCCGTTCAGCCAGTCCGTCATGCCCTTCTGGGCGGACGCGATGGGCTTGCCGATCACCACGAACATCAGGAAGCCGACGATCGCCGTCGAGATCAGCGGGATCACCACCACCGGCATGATGCCGCGCAGCGCGGTGGGGATCTTCACCCGCTGGATGCCGATCACCACACCGCCCGCGAGGAGGCCGGCGGCGAGGCCGCCGAGGAAGCCCGCGTTGATGGTGGAGGCGATCATGCCGCCGACGAATCCGGGGACGAGGCCGGGGCGGTCCGCCATGCCGTACGCGATGTACCCGGCGAGGACGGGGACCAGGAAGCCGAAGGAGACGGCGCCGACCTGGAAGAGCAGCGCGGCCCAGCTGTCGGCCTGGGTCCACAGGAAGTGGTCCATCACCGACGGCGCCTTGTTGATCTTGTAGCCGCCGATCGCGAAGCCGAGGGCGATCAGGAGGCCGCCCGCGGCGACGAAGGGGACCATGTAACTGACGCCGGACATCAGCCACTTGCGGAGTTTCGTGCCGTAGCCCTCGGTGGAGTCGCCCGCGCGCTCCACCGGGGTGGGCGCGGAGCCGGTCGTGACGACGCCTCGCGCGGCCTTGTCCCTGACCTCGGCGATGAGTTCCGCCGGGCGGTTGATGCCGGCCTTGACGCCGACGTCGACGGTCGGCTTGCCCGCGAAGCGGTCCTTGTCGCGGACCGGGACGTCGTGGGCGAAGATCACGCCGTCCGCGTCGGCGATGAGCTGGGGGTCGAGGCGGGTGAAACCGGCCGAGCCCTGGGTCTCGACGGTCAGCTCGACGCCGGCCTCGCGGCCCGCGTTCTCCAGGGACTCGGCGGCCATGTAGGTGTGGGCGATGCCGGTGGGGCAGGAGGTGACGGCGACGATACGGAAGGGGGGCGCGGCGGGGGTGGCCGGCTCCGGGGCGTCCGACTTCCGTTGCGCGTCCGACTCCGGCCGCGCGGGCGGCTGCGGCTGTTCGGCCGCTGCGGCACCGGTGGAGGCCGCCACCGGTGCCGCAGCGGAGTCTTCGGGGGTGATGTCCTGGGGCGTCTCGTCGCCCCGGATCAGGGCCGCCGCCGTCGCCGGGTCCGTCACCGCGCGCAGGGCGTCCGTGAACTCGGTGTTCATCAGCTGGCGGGCGAGGGCGGAGAGGATCGTGAGGTGGGCGTCGTCCGCGCCCGCCGGGGCCGCGATCAGGAAGATCAGGTCGGCGGGGCCGTCCGGGGCGCCGAAGTCGATGCCGGGTTCGGCCCGGCCGAAGGCCAGGGTGGGTTCGGTGACGTGGGCGCTGCGGCAGTGCGGGATACCGATGCCGCCGTCCAGGCCGGTGGGCATCTGGGCCTCCCTGGCGGCGACGTCCGCGAGGAAGCCGTCCAGGTCGGTGACGCGGCCCAGGGTGACCATGCGGGCGGCGAGGGATCGCGCCGCCGCTTCTTTGCCGTCGGCGGACAGGTCGAGGTCGACCAGGTCCGCGGTGATCATGTCGCTCATCGCGGGCTCCTTCGCACGCGTATCGCCAGTGAGGCGGGGGTGGTATCGGGGAGTTGGGTGGCGAACGCCGCCGCTGACGACGGGCTTCGCCGCGTGGGGGCCTGATGTACGACGGTGGGGGCCGGGCGGGGGTGTCCGGCGTCGGGGTGGATGGGTTCGGCTGAGGGGGCCTTCATGACGTCGGTTCTGTCAGGAGGCGGTTGAGGGGGAGGTCGGTGGTGAGGGTCACCGTGCTCGGGGTGAGGTCCTGGGGGGTGGGCATGACGCTGCCGGGGAGTTGGACGGCGGCGGCGCCGTGGGCGACGGCGGAGGTGAGGGCGGTGGGGCCGGTGCCGCCGGCGATCAGGAAGCCCGCCAGGGAGGAGTCTCCGGCGCCGACGTTGCTGCGGATCGTGGAGACGGGGGCGGTGGCGAAGTAGGTGCCCGTGGCGTCCAGGAGGAGCTGGCCGTCGGCGCCGAGGCTGGCCAGGACCGCCTGGGCGCCCATGTCGCGGAGCTGCTGCGCCGCCTTCAGGGCGTCGCCCAGCGTTCGCAGCGGACGGCCCACCGCCTCCGCCAGTTCCTCCGCGTTCGGCTTGACCACGTCCGGCCGGGCCCGCAGCGCCTCCAGGAGGGCGGGGCCGGAGGTGTCGAGCGCGATCCGGGCGCCGGCGGCGTGCGCGCGGGTGACGACATCGGCGTACCAGGAAGGGGCGAGGCCCCTCGGCAGGCTGCCGCAGCAGGCGATCCAGTCGGCGTCTGCGGAGTGCTCGCGGACCGTCTCCAGGAGAAGCTCCTGCTCCGCCGGGGAGAGCTCGGGACCCGGCGCGTTGATCTTCGTGAGTACGCCGTCGGACTCGGCCAGCGCGATGTTGGACCGGGTCGCGCCGGCCACCGGCACGGGGGCGACCTCGATGCCCTGGGCGTCGAGGAGGTCCGCGACGAGGGCGCCGGGCGCACCGCCGAGCGGCAGGACCGCGACCGTACGCCGGCCCGCCGCGGCGACGGCCCGCGAGACGTTGACGCCCTTGCCGCCGGGGTCCATGCGCTCACCGGTCGCGCGGATCACCTCACCGCGGTCCAGGGAGGGGACCTCGTAGGTGCGGTCCAGGGAGGGGTTGGGGGTGACGGTGAGGATCATGCCGCCCTTGCCGGTCGTGTCGATGCCGATGCCGTCGCTCATGCCCGCACCACTCCCGTGCCGGCGCGCTCGATCGCCGCCGTCTCCTCGTCGCCCAGGCCCTGGTCGGTGATCAGGAGGTCGACGTCCGTGAGGTCGCCGAAGCGGGCGAAGTGTTCCTGGCCGTGCTTGGCGGAGTCGGCGAGCAGGACGACGCGGCGGGCCGCGCCGATCGCCGCGCGCTTGACGGCGGACTCCGCGAGGTCGGGGGTGGTGAGGCCGTGTTCCGGGGAGAAGCCGTTGGCCGCGACGAAGAGGACGTCCGCGCGGATCTCGCCGTACGCCCGCAGGGCCCACGCGTCGACCGCCGCGCGCGTACGGTGGCGGACCCGGCCGCCGACCAGGTGGAGCTGGATGCCGGGGTGGTCCGCGAGGCGGGCGGCGATGGGGAGGCTGTGGGTGACGACCGTCAGCGCGGCGTCGAGGGGGATCGCGGCGGCGAGGCGCGCGACCGTCGTCCCCGCGTCGAGGATGAGCGTGCCGTCGGTGGGGAGTTCGGCGAGGGCCGCCTTGGCGATGCGGTCCTTCTCGTCGGCGGAGGTGGACTCGCGTTCGGCGAGGTCGGGTTCGAAGTCGAGGCGGCCCACCGGTATCGCGCCGCCGTGGACCCTGCGGACGAGGCCGGCGCGGTCGAGCGACTTGAGGTCCCTGCGGATCGTCTCCGCCGTGACCTGGAACTCCTCCGCGAGCGAGAGGACGTCCACACGGCCGCCGTCGCGGGCGAGGCGCAGGATCTCCTGCTGCCGTTCCGGTGCGTACATCGCTTCGCCTCCGAGGTGTCCGGTTCTTGTCCGGATCTTGTCCACTTGATGCCCGAACTTGTGGTTTCGCTCGGAGGCTACGCTCAGATTTCTGGAAAGTAAACAGGTTCGGGCGTTAAACGGACATGATCGGGCCCGAGGGGGTGTGGCGGGGCGGGGATTTCCGGTCTAGGACAAGAGGTGGCCTAGTGGTGAGGCATGCTCTCGGCATGACCACTGACACTCCCGCACGGCTGCTTCAGTTGCTGTCTCTGCTCCAGACGCCTCGGGAGTGGCCCGGGGGTGAGCTGGCGGAGCGGCTTCGGGTGTCTCGGCGGACCGTGCGGCGGGACATCGAGCGGTTGCGGGAGCTGGGGTATCCCGTGCAGGCGACGATGGGGGCCGACGGGGGGTATCGGCTGGTCGCGGGGAAGGCGATGCCGCCGCTCGTGCTGGACGACGAGGAGGCCGTGGCCATCGCCGTGGGGTTGCGGGCGGGGGCCGGGCACGCGTTGGAGGGGGTGGAGGAGGCGTCCGTGCGGGCTCTGGCGAAACTTGAGCAGGTGTTGCCGGCGAGGTTGCGGCGGCGGGTGGTGATGTTGCAGTCCGCGACGGTGCCGTTGACCAGTGGGGACGGGGGGTTGATCGCGCCGGAGACGTTGACGGTGATCGCCTCCGCGGTTGCCGGGGTGGAGCGGTTGCGGTTCGCGTACAGCGCGCGGGGTGGGGTGGAGAGCCGGCGGGTCGTGGAGCCGTATCGGCTCGTGTCGTCGGGGCAGCGGTGGTATCTCGTCGCGTTCGATCTCGATCGGGGGGATTGGCGGACGTTCCGGGTCGACCGGCTCAGTGAGCCGTTCGCCACCGGGGCACGGTTCGCTCCGCGGGAGTTGCCGGAGGGGGGTGCGGTGGAGTTCGTCCGTAAGGCGCTTCAGTGGCAGCGGGAGACGTACGAGTTCTCCGTGGTGTTCGAGGCGACGGCCGAGGAGGTGGCGGCTCGGCTGCCGGCTTCCGTGGGGGTTGCGGAGGAAGGGGTGGTGGAGGGGGGTGGGTGTCGGGTGCGGGGCGTGATCGGGGGGCCTGTGGAGTGGCTTGCCCTGCGGTTGGCGTTGGTGGGGGTGGAGTTTCGGGTGGAGGGGCCGGAGGGGTTGGTGCGGTGTGTACGGGAGTTGGGTGGGCGGTTGGGGAGGGCGGGTGGGGGTGGGGTCGGGGGGTGAGTGCGGGTGCGGTAGGGGGTGAGTGCGGGTCCGTCGTGGTTGTTCGCGCAGTTCCCCGCGCCCCTAAAGGACGTGGTTGCGGTTCAGGGTTGGCTGCGGGTGCGTTGTGGGCTGTCGCGCCCGCGCGGCCGGGCCGTGGATTGGATACGGGCCCGCGTCCCTGGGAAGGCTGGGTGGCGTACTCAGTCGGCTGGCGGCTCGTCGTGGTTGTTCGCGCCCACGCGGCCGAGCCGTAGATCAGATACAGCCCCGCGCCCCTGAAAGACGTGGTTGCGGTTCAGGGTTGGCTGCGGGGGTGTTGTGGGCTGTCGCGCCCGCGCGGCCGGGCCGTGGATTGGATACAGGCCCGCGCCCCCGGGAAGGCTGGGTGGCGTACTCAGTCGGCTGGCGGCTCGTCGTGGTTGTTCGCGCCCACGCGGCGGAGCCGCAGATCAGATACAGCCCCGCGCCCCTGAAAGACGTGGTTGCGGTTCAGGGTTGGGGGCGGGGGTGTTGTGGGCTGTCGCGCCCGCGCGGCCGGGTCGTGGGTTGGATGCAGCCCGCGTTCTTGGACGGCGTGGTTGCCGGCTCGGGGATTGGCTGGGGTGGGGCTGTGGCAGAATCTGGGGTTTGAGTGGGCCACCCCGGGGTTCAGGTTCGGGGTGGCCCGCTTTTTTGTGTGGGCGGCGATGTGCTTGAGGGGGAAAAAGAGCCGGGCTTCGGCACCCGGGGGGGGAGGGTGCCGAAGCCCGGCTGGGGTGGTCCCGGCGCCGGGGGGAGTGCGTCGGGACTTGGTCTCTGTTGGGGGGTCAACGGAGCGTGGGGGCGGGAGGTTTCTCGGACGGAGGGGTGAACTGCCGTTCCCTGGAGACTTGTTCCCCCGGGGTGACGGGTTGAAGCAGGGGAGGGTGGGTGTTCGCCGAGGGCGTTCAAGCCCGTACCTCACGGGGCTCGGCCGGTACGTCAGCGGCACTCGCCCCCACACACAGGCACTCAGCGTCACTCCCGCCGGTGAGCGTGACTCCCGCCGGTGTTCGGCCCTTACCCGTAGGCGCTCAGCCGCTCCCCCGCCGGTGTTCAACCCCACCCTCGGTAGGCGTCCAGCCCCTCCCCTGTAGGCGTCCAGCCCCACTCTCGTAGGTGCGCGGCCCCTCCCTCATAGGTGCGCGGCCTCACCCCCGCGAGCGTTCAGCCCCCGTAGACGTTCAGCCTCCGTAGGCGCTCAGCCTCTCCCCCGCCGGTCTCCGGCTAGCCCCCGCAGGCGTTCGCCCTCTCCCGTGGGCGTTCGGGTCTCTCTCCGCAAGTCAGCCCCTCCCTCCGTAAGCCTTCAGCCGCTCCCTGAGCAGGAAGCCTTTGGTCTGTCCCCGCGAGACTTCAGCCCCTCCCCGTAAGGGAGTTGGGCTCTCCCTGAGGGTCAGGCTGCCGCTTCGAAGCCCGTGTCCCTCGCCAGCTTCTTCAGTTCGAGGAGGGCGTGCTTCTCGATCTGGCGGATGCGTTCGCGGGTGAGGCCGTGTTCCTTGCCGACTTCCGTGAGGGTGCGCTCGCGGCCGTCGTCGATGCCGTACCGCATCTTGATGATGGAGGCGGTGCGGGGGTCGAGGCGGTCGATGAGGCCGTCCAGTTCCTCGCTGCGGAGGAGGGTGAGGACGGACTGTTCGGGGCTCACCGCGGACGTGTCCTCCAGGAGGTCGCCGAACTGGGTCTCCCCCTCGTCGTCCACGGACATGTTCAGGGAGACCGGGTCACGGGCCCAGTCGAGGACGTCGACGACGCGCTCGGGGTTGGAGCCCAGCTCCTTGGCGATCTCGGCGGGCTCGGGGTCACGGCCGTGCTCGCGGTTGAACTCGCGCTGGACCCGGCGGATACGGCCCAGTTCCTCGACGAGGTGCACGGGGAGGCGGATCGTCCGGGACTGGTCGGCTATGGAGCGGGTGATGGCCTGGCGAATCCACCACGTCGCGTACGTGGAGAACTTGAAGCCCTTGGCGTAGTCGAACTTCTCCACGGCGCGGACCAGGCCCGCGTTCCCCTCCTGGATGAGGTCGAGCAGGGGGAGCCCGCTACGGGGGTAGCGGCGGGCGACGGCCACGACCAGACGGAGGTTGGAGCGGATGAAGACGTCCTTCGCGCGCTCGCCGGCGGCGACGAGCGCCTCCAGCTCCTCGCGGCTGGCGTCGGAGCCGGTCTCCTCGAAGCCGTCCAGAAGCTGTCGCGCGAACACGCCCGCCTCGATGATCTGCGACAGCTCGACTTCCTTGGCGGCGTCGAGCAGGGGGGTGCGCGCGATCTCGTCGAGGTACATGCCGACCAGATCGCGGTCGGCGATCTCCCCGCCGGTGGCGCGAACACTGAGGGCCGCGGCGCCTGTCTCGCCGGTGGCGGACTGACGACGGGCGACGGCACGGGTTGCCATGCGTGCTCCCTAACGATGGTGGCTGCCGGGTGGTCCGGACGGGTCCGAATGCCGGTTCTTCCGATCCGGGTCCCTCAGATCCGTTCGATGGAAACAACGACTGGAATCAGGACAGAATTCCCAACCCGCGCTCCCAATTTTCTGATCTTGCAGTATCCTGCCCGGCCACAGGAGGAGGCGAATGGTGGCGAAGTCGGCAGAGGTGCAGGTCAGGCCGGGGATCGAGGGGGACCTCGCCGCCCTCACGGAGCTCTACAACCACTACGTCCATGAGACGCCCATCACATTCGATACCGCGGTTTTCACTGTGGAAGAACGCCGCCCTTGGCTGCTCTCCCACCCTGAAGACGGCCCGTACCGCCTGATGGTTGCCACCGACACGGACTCACAGGAGATTCTGGGCTACGCCACATCCAGCCCTTACCGGCCGAAGGCCGCGTACTCCACATCCGTGGAGATCACGGTGTACGTCGCCCCGGGCGTCGGCGGCCGTGGCGTCGGCACGCTCCTCTACGAGGCCCTGTTCGAGGCGCTCGCCGGCGAGGACGTGCACCGCGCGTACGCCGGCATCGTCCAGCCCAACGAAGCGTCCACGCGGCTGCATGAACGCTTCGGCTTCCAGCACGTCGGGACCTACCGCGAGGTCGGCCGCAAGTTCGGCCGGTACTGGGACGTGGCCTGGTACGAGAAGAAGCTCTAGCACCTCACCCAGCACGACCGACCCGCCCGACCCGCACAAGACCTCACCCGAACTGCACCGACCTCTTCGCCAGCCCCATCCAGAACCCGTCGATCACCGACCGCTGCGCGTCCAGCTCGCCCCCCGCCTCCGCGACCCCCATGGTCACGAACAGCGGCGCGAAGTGCTCCGTACGCGGATGCGCGTACCGCCCCGCCGGCGCCTTGTCGAGGAAGTCGAGCAGGCCGTCCCAGTCGCGGGACTCCAGCGCGCGGTGCCCCCAGTCGTCGAACTCGACGGACCAGGAGGGGACCCCGGCGCCGCGCAGGGCCGCGAGGTTGTGGGTGAAGAACCCGGAGCCGACGATCAGCACGCCCTCGTCGCGCAGGGGCGCGAGCTTGCGGCCGATGTCCATGAGTCTCACCGGATCGAGGGTCGGCATCGAGATCTGGAGGACAGGGACGTCCGCGTCGGGGAACATCTCCACCAGCGGAACGTAGGCACCATGGTCCAGACCGCGCTCAGGGATGTCCTGGACGGGGATTCCCGGGGCGCGCAGCAGTTTGCGCACGCTCTTTGCGAGCTCCGGTGCACCCGGAGCGCCGTACGTGACTCTGTAGTAGTGCTCGGGGAAGCCCCAGAAGTCATAGACAAGGGGGACGGGGTTGACGGCACCGAGGGCGAGGGGGGCCTCCTCCCAGTGCGCGGAGACGATGAGGATCGCCTTGGGGCGCGGCAGCTCCGCCGACCACGCGGCGAGCTGGCCGGGCCAGACGGGGTCGTCGGCGAGCGGCGGCGCGCCGTGACTGAGGTACAGGGCTGGCATGCGCTGCGTGCCGGCGTCGGACATGGCGGCGGATCTCCTTTGCTTCAAATCTGCAACAACAACCTGCACATACCCTACGACCTGTTTGTTTAAAATTCAATGATGGGAGCGTTACTGTGGAGTACATGAAGGCATCCCCCTCCCCGACCCCCGACGAGCCGCAGTGGCTCTCCGAAGAGGAGCAGTGCGTCTGGCGTGCCTATCTGCACGCGTCGACGCTCCTCGACGACTACCTCGACCGCCAGCTCCAGCGCGACGCCGGCATGCCGCACATGTATTACGGCCTGCTGGTCGGCCTCGGTGAGGCACCGCAGCACCGGCTGCGGATGACCCAGCTGGCCATGAAGTCCAAGATCACCCGGTCCCGTCTCTCGCACGCGATCGCGCGGCTGGAGAAGAACGGCTGGGTGCGCAGAGAGGACTGCCCCTCCGACAAGCGGGGCCAGTTCGCGGTTCTGACGGACGCCGGGCGGGACGTGCTCCAGCGCGTGGCGCCCGGTCATGTCGAGGCCGTGCGGACGGCGTTGTTCGCCCGGCTCACCCCGGAACAGACGAAGGCCCTCGGCGAGATCCTGACGATCGTCGCCGAGGGCCTTCAGCCCAACGAAGCGGGTGCCGACCTGCCCTGGCTGCGCTGACCTCGTCCCCAGGGTCCGCGCAGGTCAGAGCGGGGACTCAGTGGGCGACCACCGGGACCTTGAGCTCGTCCTCAGCACCTTCCTCCGCACCGCGGCCGAGATTCGGACGGCCGGCGTTGACGAGGGTGAAGGCGATCGCCGAGGCGGCGAGAAGAATCCCGACGGCGAACCAGATCGCGCTCGTGTACCCGTGGACCATGCCCTCCAGCTGGACCAGCTGCTGCTGCGCCCCGCCGACGGCGTGGTCCTTGACGTACGAGGTCGTCGCGGACGCGGCGATGGTGTTCAGGAGGGCGGTGCCGATGGCGCCGCCCACCTGCTGCGAGGTGTTGACCATCGCGGAGGCGACACCGGCGTCCCGGGGCTCCACGCCCTGGGTCGCCATCGACATGGCCGGCATGAACGCCGTACCCATCCCGAGGCCGAGCAGCAGCATCGCGGGCAGCAGCAGGGCGGCGTACGAGGAGTCGACCTTCATCTGGGTCAGCAGGAACATGCCGAGGGCGGCGACCAGGAAGCCGGGGCCCATCAGCAGGCGCGGGGCGACCCGGGTCATCAGGCGGGTGCCGATCTGGGTCGAGCCCGTGATCATGCCCACGACCATCGGCAGGAACGCGAACCCGGTCTTGACCGGGGAGTAGCCCTTGACGATCTGGAGGTAGTAGGTGAGGAAGAGGAACAGGCCGAACATGCCGATGATGGCGAGGCCCAGCGAGAGGTAGACACCGCCGCGGTTGCGCTCGGTGATGACGCGCAGGGGCAGCAGCGGCGCCTTGACCTTCGACTCGACGACGACGAAGGCGGCCAGCAGGACGGCCGAGCCGACGAACATGCCGATCGTCAGGGAGTCGGACCAGCCCTCGGACTCCGCGCGGGTGAAGCCGTAGACCAGGGCGACCAGGCCCAGCGTGGAGAGCAGCACGCCCGGGATGTCGAGCGGGTTGCGGTTGCGACCGCCCTCGGGCTCACGGATGACGAAGTAGGCGCCGGCCGCCGCGATGATCGCGAACGGGATGTTGACGAAGAACGTCCAGCGCCAGTTCAGGTACTCGGTGAGGAAGCCGCCGAGGATCAGGCCGACCGCGCCGCCACCGCCGGCGATGGCGCCGTAGATGCCGAACGCCTTGGCGCGCTCCTTGGCGTCCGTGAACATCACGGCGAGCAGGGAGAGCGCGGCGGGCGCGAGGAGGGCGCCGAAGACGCCCTGGAGGGCGCGGGCACCGAACATCATGGTCTGGTCCTGCGCGGCGCCGCCGAGGGCGGACGCGAACGCGAAACCGGCGAGGCCGACGACGAAGGTGCGCTTGCGGCCCCACAGGTCGGCGATCCGGCCGCCGAACAGGAGGAGACCGCCGAAGGCGAGGGCGTAGGCGGTGACGATCCACTGCTTGTTGCCCTCGGAGATGCCCAGGTCCGACTGTGCGGCGGGCATCGCGATGTTCACGATGGTGGCGTCCAGGACGACCATCAGCTGGGCTATGGCGATGAACGCCAGGGCCTTCCAGCGATTGGCGTCGGGAGCCTTGGGGACTGCTTGAGACATGGGTGAACCCACTCCGGGACTTCGTTGGTGAAAATGACGTCGTCGACCACTGGATCGGCGGCGGTGAAAGATGTGCCGTACGGCGGACGTACGGTGTTCAGACGGTTCGGGAAGGCTGAACTCGTCGCTCAGCGCTGATCGGTCAGGGCCGGCGCAGCTCCTCGATGCTCATGGGACCGCCCGGCAGCTCGGAGACGGCGGGTGCACGCAGCCCGTCCAGGAAGAGCTGGAGATGGCGGTGGATGAACCGGTCGGCGCTGGCGCACATCGTGCCCGCCGGGGGCCGGCTCAACTGGGCCACGACGATCATCACGTCGCCGGGGCCGACGTCCTCGCGGAGCCGGCCGGCCGCCTTCGCCCGGTCCATGACCTCCGTGATGATGCCCTCGACGCGGTCCCTCGCGGCGACCAGGTCGGGGTGGTCCTCGTCGAACGAGGCGGAGATCATCGGGCAGAGCGCGCTGACCCGCTCGTCGGCGGAGACGTGCACGAAGCGTTCCAGGGCGGCGAACGCGTCGCCGTCCGCGGCGAGCGCCTCCTCACCGGCCCGCGACATGCGGTCCAGGACCGAGCAGACGACCTCGCGGACGAGGGCCTGGCGGTCCGGGAAGTTCCGGTAGACCGTGGCGTTCCCGACACCGGCGCGGCGGGCGATCTCGTCGAGCGGCACCTCGGGGCCGAACTCGGTGAGCATCTCGCGTGCGGCGGCGACGATCCGCTCCCGGTTGCGCAGGGCGTCGGCACGCGGCCGGGGCTGCTTGCGCTGCGCGGGAAGCGTGAGGGACTCCACGGCGGTCTCCTTGGGGGAGTTTCGGCTGCGATCCGGGGAGGCGATCCCCGTTTCACTCGGACGCTGGGTTAAACGGGGAGGGGGTCCCCGGTTATTTCCCGACCCCGATGTGACCTGCGTCACACGCGAGAACGGGAGGGGGCCCGATCGGACGTGCCCAGCGCGCGCCCCCTCGCGGCGCGTCGGAGGGTGAGCGGGAGGACGCAGCCGGTGACCGGTGGCTGCCCGGACCGGAAGGCCCCGCATGCAGCCGTACGCGCCCCGCCGACGGATACGCCCGCACCGCACCGCCGCGCTGGTCTCGGTGACCGTGCTGACGCTCGCCGTCGGGACGTCCGCGGGGCCCGGCGAGCGGCTGCCGGAGCAGGGCGCCGCGGCGGCCGGCGCGAACCCGATGAGCCTCGCCCGCTCCTCCGCGCTCGGGCCCTGCATGATCCGGGGGGCGAGTGCCGTGCAGATGTCGGAGGGGGTGCCCACGCCGGGGGGCTACTCAAGGTCTACGGGTACGGTCCGGGCGCTGACCCTGATGATCGACTTTCCCGACGCCAAGGGGCCGGGCAGCGCGATGGACCGCTTCCGGGAGTTCTTCCCGCAGACCTCGGACTGGTTCCGGACCGCGTCCTACGGGCGGCTCGACTACCGGGCGGAGGCGCCCGTGCCGCGCTGGCTGCGGATGCCGAAGCCGTTCGCCGCGTACGGGATAGAGCGCGGCGCGCCCTTCGACCCCGGGTACCGGGAGCTGGTCGAGGACATCGTCGCCGCCGCCGATCCGCGCGTCGACTTCCGGGACTACGACCTGCTGAACGTCCTCGTCACCCCGAACGCGGGCCCCTCCGCGCTGGACACGGTCCTGTCGGTGACGTTCGCCGGGAACACGGAGGCGCCCGTCGCGGACGGGGTGCCGGTCGCCAACGCGTCGTTCGTGTACTCCCGGCAGGACGACGGGTCGGGGACGTACGGCGAGACCGGGTACCGGGTGCTGCCGCACGAGAACGGGCACGTCTTCGGGCTGCCCGACCTGTACACCCAGGAGGGCGGGGGGGCTGTCGGGCACTGGGACATCATGAGCGAGGACTGGGGGGCCAACAACGACTTCCTCGGCTGGCACAAGTGGAAGCTGGGCTGGCTGACGCCGGACCAGGTCAACTGCGCCTCGCTGAAGGGCAGTTCCGACTACACCCTGACGCCGCTCGCCTCCCCCGGCGGACGCAAGCTGCTCTTCGTGCCGGTCGGCGGGCGCAGCGGGTACGCCGTCGAGGTCCGTACGAAGGGCGGCAACGACGAGTCCGTCTGCCGGCCCGGCGTACTGATCTACAAGGTGGACGCCACCGTCGACACCGGTCTCGGTCCCGTCACCGTCCACGACTCCCGCCGGGACAGCGGGGGGTGCACCCGCGGCCCCAACGTCCACGCGGAGCTGTCCGACGCGACGTTCCGGCCGGGGCAGCGGTTCGTGGACCGCAGGAACGGGGTGAGCATCGCGGTCGGGGGGATCGACATGGACGGGAATTACCTGGTGACGGTCGTCCGGGGGAAGTCTTCCGCCTGACCCGCTCCCGGTATGTCCCGTACGGTGTCTTCCCGAGATCTCACCCGGGAGTGCAGCGCCCATGACGTCGTCCGATGCCGTGCCCAGCGAGGCCGTGACCCCGTTGCTGCGGGGGGTGGGCGTGCTGGAGCAGCTCACCGGGGCCGGGGGGACGCTCAGCCTCAGCGCCCTGGAGCGCAGGACGGGGCTCGCGCGGGCCACCGTCGACCGGATCGTGGGGACGCTGGAACGGGTGGGGTACGTACGGCTGGACGGGCGGGACGCGTCGCTCGCGCCCCGGATCGCGGAGCTGGGGAACGCCTATCTCGCCGCGTTGCGGCTGCCCTCGCTGCTGGGCGGGCTCGCGGACCGGCTGGCCGACGAGCTCGACGAGTCGGTGTCGCTGGCGGTGGGCGACCGGGACGGGATTCGGTTCATCCACCAGGCCACCCGGCGCCGCACCCTCTCCGTCTCCTTCCGCATCGGCGACCTCCTCCCCGCCGAACGCACCGCCCCCGGACCGCTGTTCGCGAGCGAGTGGGACGACACCGGGTGGACGGCCTGGCGGACACGCCGGGCCACCGACCCCACGGACTCGGGCTTCACGGCGGTCCCGGACCGCGAACTCCCCTTCTCGGAAGCCGAGTTCCTTCGGCGGGCCCGGGATGCCGGGCGGGACGGGTTCGCCGTCGACGATCAGCTCATCGAGCCGGGGCTCGTGGCGGTGTCCGTGCCGGTGCGGGGCGGGGACGGGCGGGTCGTGTGTGTGGCCAGCGTGGTGAGTCATACGAGCCGGCACACCGCCGGGGGGCTGCGGAGCGCGCTGCTGCCCCGGCTCCGGGAGGCCGTCTCCGGGATGGAGCAGGTGTTGAAGGGGGCGCCCGAGGCGGTTCCGGGGCCCGCGCCCGCCGCGCTCGCCGGGTGGACCGGGGCGTCGAAGCAGGAGTTGGGGCGGGGGTTCGTCGAGTCGCTGGCGCGGGGGCTGAGCGTGCTCACCGCGTTCGGGGAGGGGCGGGCCGAGCTGAGTCTCAGCGAGGTCGCCAAGGCGACGGGGCTGTCGCGGGCGACCGCCCGCCGGGCGCTGATCACCCTGCGGCATCTCGGGTTCGTCCGACTCGGCAGTGATCCACGGGACTTCGTCCTCACCCCCCGCGTACTCGACCTGGGATTCCCCCTGTTGTCCCGCGTCACCCTCGCCCAGATCGCCCAGCCGCATCTGGAGGAGCTGGCCGCGCGGGTCCAGGAGCCCGTGTCGCTCGGGGTGTTGGCGGAGGGCGGCGAGGTGCAGTACACCGCCCGGGTCGCCGCCCGGCACGTGATGAGCGTGGAGCTGGGGGTGGGGACCCGGCTGCCGGCCTGGGTGACGTCGCTCGGGCGGGTCCTGCTGGCCGATCTGCCGGACCCGGAACGGGAGTTGGCGGAGCCGGGGGAGCTACGGGCGTACACCGTACGGACCGTGACCGACCCGGCGGTCCTGCGGGACGTGCTGGACGGCGTGCGGGCGAAGGGATTCGCCCTGGTCGACGAGGAGTTGGAGGACGGGCTGCGCTCGGTGGCCGTGCCGGTGCGGGGGCGGGACGGGCGGGCCGCCGGTGCGGTGAGCGTGTCGACCCACGTGGCCCGGCGGTCCGTCGAGGAGTGCGTGTCCGTGGTCCTGCCCGAACTGGCCGACGCCGCCGGGCGGATCTCGGAGGAGCTGGCGGTGGTGTCGCGGTTCATCCGGGTGCGGTGAGCCCGGCCCCGGGGAGCCGACCCGGGGGAACCAGCCCGGAGGAACCGGCCCCAGGGGGTGAGCCCCAGGGGGTGAGCCTCAGCTCGCCTCGCGGAACACGAACCCCTCCAGCGACACCACGTGCTCCCTCCGGTTCTCCCGGTACTCCGTGCAGTACCGGGTCGGGTACCACCCGCTCTCCCGCCACGCCCTCGGCTGCCGGAACGACGTACAGGTGTCCTCGACGCGGCCGTCCCGCTGCCCCTCAAGCCAGGACTTCGCGACCATCGCCTCATAGAAGGTGATCTCCCCGTCGTACGCCCCGTAGATCCACGTGTGGGTGAAGGGACCGCCGTTCAGCTCGGGGGACCTCGTGTCGAGGAGGTGGTTGCCCATCGCCGGTTCGACGGCGTCCAGGTCTGCGAAGCCGGGGGCGGTGTAGCGCGCGGGGACGGGCCTCCTGGCGCGGGCGTAGTCCTCGCAGTTCATGTGCGACTGGCAGGGGCCGGTGCGGATGGCGTCGCGGGCGGACTTCGGCTGGAGGTAGAAGTGGAAGTCGAAGTGGGGGGTGTCGTACACCCCTTGCGGGTTGTGTCCCGCCGGGTTCCAGTTCACGAGGTCCCAGACGAACGGCGCCTGTCCGGCCCCGGGCGGCTCCAGCGCGTACTCGTGGCCGACGGAGCACTCCGTGTGGAGGTCGGTACGGCCGTCCCCGTCCGCGTCGAAGCAGTGCCTGCCGTCGCTGACCGCCGTGGGGAGTCCGCGCAGCGCCGACGCCGGGAAGACGACCCCGACGGCGACCGGCCGCCCGGCCACCTGCCGCGTGTACGCCCGCAGCGTCCCGTCCCCGAGGCGGACGGCCGGGCCGTACGCGGCGCAGGGGCCGGCGTACGAGGGCGTGGTCCGCAGGAGGGCGGGGACGGCCGCGGCGGGGAGGCGGGACGGGTGCTCGACCGTCGGGGCTCCGGAGGGGACGAGGCACACCTGGACCCGTTCGTCCTCTCCGGAAGCCGTGGCCACGGCCGGGACCGCGGCCAGGATCAGCGCCGTGCACAGAATCCGGGTCCGCAGGCCGGAGCGTGTCGTCATGGGATTCCCCTCTGCTGGAGCTCTTCCGGATCTCCAACATCAGGGGTTTCTCCTCCCTTCTCTCGGTCAGCTACCTCGTCCGGGTGACCGTGGGGCGTTCGGGCCCGGGGGCGGGCGGGTTACGGGAGCCTCGTGGGCGTGGAGGCGTGCCGGTGGTCGGGAGTCCCGCGGTCAGAAGTCCCAGCGCTGGCTGGCCGCGCCGTTGCAGCCCCAGCTCACCAGGAGCTGGCCGTTGGCGGAGCGGCCGGCGAGGATGTCGAGGCACCTGCCGTTCATCCGGCTGCGGATCTCGTCGCCATTGCGGTACCACTTCTGGTTGGCGCCGCCCGTGCAGTCCCAGGTGCTCACCGAGCCCTGGTCGCCCTGGAAGCTGCCGTAGATCTCCAGGCACTTGTTGTTCTGCCCGGAGCGGATCTGCTCGCCGTCCCAGCGCCACTGCTGGTTGACGTTGCCGGTGCAGTCCCAGGTCACCACCGAGGAGCCGTTCTCCTGGTGGAACATGAAGATGTCGGCGCACCGGCCGTCCAGCTTGGACTTGAGCAGCGGGGCGGCGGCGTGCGCGGGCGGTCCCGTCAGCGCGACGCCGAGCGCCAGGCCGAGCGCGGCGAGCGGGGGCAGCAGTCGTTTCGCGGCGTTCATGGTTCTCCTCCGTGTGTGTGGGGGGGGTGCGCGAGTGCGCTGGTTCCTGGGTATCCGGTGGGCGTTGTCCGGCGCCGGGGGCTTCGTGCCGGACATCAATCGCCGGACATCGGGGGTGGTGGGGGCGGGCGTTTGGGGGGGCCGGGAAGTGGGACCGCTGGGAGACGGGACCGCTGGGAGACGGGACCGCTGGGAGACGGGACCGCTGGGAGACGGGCGAGGTGGGCGCCGGGGCGGGGCATCGCCGCAGGACGAGGCGGCGGCACCCCCGCGGAACGGGACAGCGAGCGCCCGAGAACACCCGGCATCGGAACCCCCGGCGGACGCGGCGGCGGGCGACCCGAGGACGCCGGGCATCGGGGACCGCCGGGGGTGGAAGGGGCGGGGCTCCGCCCTCGCTCGGCGTCGACACCGTCAGGAGCGGAGCCGGCGGGTCTTCGAGGCCGTCCGGAGCGAAGCCAGCAGGTCTTCGACACCGTCAGGAGCGAAGTCGGCGGGCCTCCGAGGCCGTCCGGAGCGAAGCCGGTGACCCTCCAAGGCCGTCCGGAGCGGAGCCAGCGGGCCTCCAAGGCCGTCCGGCACCAAAACCGCCGCCCCCCTGAGCCCCCAGCTCCCAAGCCCCGCGCCCCAGGACCGCCCCCCTCTGAAACCCCTGCCCCCTCCGAGCCCCCGGGCACCAAGCCCGCCGCCCCCTAATCCCGTGCGTAAGCAGACGGCCCAGGGGTTGTGCAACGACCTTTGAGCCCGCAAGCCCCCGCGCCCCCGCCCTCGGAGAAGGACGCCCATGCCCCGCGCCGAACGCCCCCTCGACCCGGACCCCGGGCCGCTGACCCGGTTCGCTGCGGACCTGCGCGCACTGCGCGAGAAGGCGGGCCGGCCCCCGTACCGCACCCTCGCCCAACGGGCCCACTACTCGTCCACGACCCTCTCGGACGCCGCCGGCGGGCGCGCCCTCCCGAGCCTCGGGGTGACGCTGGCGTACGTCGAGGCGTGCGCGGGGGACCGGGCGGTGTGGGAGGCGCGGTGGCACGCGGTGGCGGCGGAGCTGGCGGCGAACGCGAGGCAGCGCGCGGACTCGGGACCGTATCCGGACTCAGAACCGTATCCGGGCTCGGAACCGTATCCGGGCTCGGGAACACCCCCGGGCTCGGGACCGCGTCCGGGCGCCGGCCCCTCCGCGCTCCCCGCACTCGCCTCCGGCACCGGACCGCCCGCGGAAGGCACCAGACCTTCCTCGGGCACCGGACCGTCATCCCCAGGCACCGGACCGTCGTCCCCCGGACCCGGGCCGGCCTCCGGAATCGTGCTGCCCTCTCCGACCAAGCCCCCCGACACCCCCGCCCCGAACCCCACCCCCTACGCCGGCCTCGCCCCCTTCCAACCCGAGGACGCCCCCCGTTTCTTCGGCCGTGAGCGGCTGACCGACGAGCTCCTCGCGAAGATCCGGACCCGCAGGTTCCTCGCCGTGTTCGGCCCCTCCGGCTCGGGCAAGTCCTCGCTGCTGAGGGCGGGACTCGTGGCCCGCACACCCACCCCCGTCCTGCTGTTCACCCCGGGCCCGCGCCCCCTGGAGGAGTGCGCCGTCCACCTCGCGGCCCTGACCGGCGAGCCCCCCGCCCCGCTGCTGGCCGAACTCCGCGCCGACCCCGCCGCCCTGCACCTGCGCATCCGGCGGGCCGCCCTGCACCACGGCTCCGAACTCCTCATCGTGGCCGACCAGTTCGAGGAGGTCTTCACCCTCTGCCGGGACCCGGACGAACGTCACGCCTTCATCACCGCGCTCACCACAGCCGCCACCACACCCACCAGCCGCACCCGGATCGTCCTCGGCGTACGCGCCGACTTCTACGGCCACTGCGTACGCGACCCCCTGCTCGCCGAGGCGATGCGCGACGCGCAGACGGCCGTCGGCCCGATGACCGGGCAGGAGCTGCGCGAGGCCGTCACCCGCCCCGCCCGCCTCGCCGGCTGCACGGTCACCACCCCGCTGCTGGCCGCCGTCGTCGCGGACGCCAGCGGCCGGCCCGGCGCCCTCCCCCTCGTCTCCCACGCCCTGCTGGAGACCTGGCGGCGGCGCTGCGGCAACCGGCTGACCCTGGACGGGTATCTCGCGGCCGGCGGTATCCAGCACGCGCTCGCCCAGACCGCCGAGACCGCCTACCTCGCCCTCTCCCCCGCCCGCCGCGACCTCGCCCGCGCCCTCTTCCTGCGGCTGACCGCGCTGGGCGACGGCACCGAGGACACCCGGCGCCGGGTCTCCTCCGCCGAGCTGGACACCGACCCCGACACGTCCGCCGTCCTCGAATCCCTCGCCCGGCAGCGGCTCGTGACGCTCGGCGAGGGCTGCGTCGAGATCACCCACGAGGCGGTCATCCGCTGCTGGCCCCGGCTGCGGGGCTGGCTCGCGGAGGACCGGGACCGGCTGCTGCTGCACCGCCAGCTCACCGACGCGACCGCCGACTGGGAGGGGCAGGGGCGTGATCCGCACGCCCTGTGGCGCGGGGCGCGGCTCGCGGCGGCGCTCGACCTCGCGGACTCCGGGGGCGTGCGGCTGACCGCCGGGGAGCGGGGGTTCCTGGACGCGGGCGCGGTCGCCCAGGCCGGGGAGATCGCGGCGGTGCGGCGGCGGACGGTCCGGCTGCGGCGGCTGGTCGCGCTGCTCGCCGTCCTCGTCGTCGTGGCGCTGGTGGCGGGGGGTCTCGCCGTCGTCGCCGGGGTCCTCGCGACCCGGGCGCGCGACTCCGCCGTACGGCAGCGGAACGTCGCGGTCGCGCGCAAGGCCGCCGCCGACGCGGACGAGCTGCGGCGGCTCGATCCCGCGCTCGCGGCGCAGGTGGGGCTGGCCGCGTACCGGCTCTCGCCGACGGACGACGTCCGCGACCGCCTGATGAGCACGTACGCCACGCCGTACCCGAACCGGCTCCCCGGCCACACCTCCGACGTCGTGTCCGTCTCCTTCACCCCGGACAGCCGCCTGCTGGCGACGGCGAGCTGGGACCGGACGGTCCGGCTGTGGGACGTGCGGGAGGGGAGGGGGGTGCCGGTGGGGGTGGTGCGGGGGGCCGGGCGGATGTTGTCGGTGGCGTTCGGGCGAGGTGGGAGTGGTGGGCGGGTGTTGGCCGCGGCGGGTGAGGGTGGGGTGGGGTTGTGGGAGGTGCGGGGGCGGGGGGTTGTGGTGAGGGTGGGGGGTTTGCCGGGGGAGGGGGGTGTGGGGGGTGCCGGAGGTAGGGGTGGGGCGGGGGTGCCGGGGCAGGGGATGCCGGGTGCGGGCGAGTCGAGGGTGTCGGGGCAAGGGGTGCCGGGCGCGGGGGAGTCGGGGGAGGCGGGGGCGGGGCAGACGTGTGCGAGTGCGGGTGCGGCAGGGAGGTCCGGCGTCGGGCCCGCCCGGGTGGCGCCCGCCCAGATGGTTCCCGGCCGGGTGGCTCCCACCTGGGTGGCGTTCCGTGCCGACGGGGCCGTGCTCGCCGTCGGGCATGTGGACGGTGGGGTGCGGCTGTGGGACGTACGCGATCCGCGCCGGCCCCGGCGGCTGGCGGTGCTGGCCGGGCACAGCGGGGCGGTGACGTCCGTGGTGTTCGGGCCCGGCGGGCGGACGCTGGCGACGACCGGGGACACCACCGCGCGGCTCTGGGACGTCACCGTGCCGGCCCGGCCCCGGCGGCTGGAGGTGCTGCGCGGGCACACGGGGACGGTGACGTCGGTGGCGTTCGGGCCGGGCGGGCGGAGTGTGGTGACGGGGAGCTGGGACCACACAGTCCGGGTGTGGAGGGCGGGGAGGGGGGCGCGGGCGGGTGATGGGCCGACGGGTGGGCGGCCGGCGGCGAATGGGGGGAGTGGAGGGAGTGGGCCGGGCCGGACCTGGACGCCGGTCGTCCTGTCCGGGCACTCCACGATCGTCTGGTCCGTGGCGTTCGCCCCCGACGGGCGGACGCTCGTCTCCGTCGGCGGGTCGACGCTGCTGTGGGACATCGGCGATCCGGCCCGGCCCCGGCGGATCAGCGCGGTTCCCGGCGGGGCGTACCAGGCCGCGTTCAGCCCCGACGGCCGGCTCCTCGCCGTCTCCGACCGGCTGCTGGACCTGCGCGACCTCTCCCTCGGCACGCACGACGACGTCGTCTCGACCGCCGAGTTCGCCCCGGGCGGCCGGCTGCTCGCCAGCGCCGGGTGGGACGGCACCGTACGCCTCTGGCAGGTCACCGGCGGCCGTGCGCTCCGGCAGCTCGCGGTGCTGCGGGGCCACACCGGTTTCGTCCGCCGCGTCTCCTTCCGCCCGGACGGCCGGCTCCTGGCCAGCGCGAGCGAGGACGGAACCGTCCGCATCTGGGACGTGACCGCCCCCCGCACCCCCCGCCCGCTCTCCGTCCTCCACCCCGGCACCGGCGAGATCGCGGGCACCCGCTTCGGCCCGGACGGCCGCGCACTCCTGGTCTGGGCCCAACACGGAGCCGCCCTCTGGGACCTACGCGACCCCCACACCCCCCGCCAGACAGGCCGACTCGGCCCGGACACGACAGAGATCACCCTGGCATCGTTCCGCCCGAACGGTCAGATGGTGGTGACCAGCTCGGGCGAGGTGGGGGGCCTGCGGTTCTGGGACGTACGGGGGTGGGGGGTGCCTCGGGAGGTGCGGTGGGGGAGATCAGGGTGGGAGAGTGCGGGTACTACGGGTACTACGGGTACTACGGACGCCGGTGAGTCGCTCGGGGTGGGGGGCGGGAGGGGCTCGGGGCGGGGTGGTGCGTACGACGATGAGGCGGGCGGGGTTCCGGGCGGAACCGACTTGCGGCCAGGCGCCGCGTACGACGACGAGGCGCGCGAAGTTCCAGGCGGGACGGGATCGGGGCGGGGTAGTCCATACGACGATGAGGCAGGCGGAGTTCCGGGCGGAACGGACTCGCGGCCAGGCACCGCGTACGACGACGAGGCGCGCGGAGTTCCAGGCGGAACGGGCTCGGGGCGGGCCGATGAGGCGTACGGCGCTGATCCGAAGCCGACGTCACCCGCACGGCGCCCGTCCCCCGCGCCGGCCACCCCATCCCCCGGCGTACCCGAACCCGCCCCGGCCTGGTCCCGCGACCTCACCAGCGCCGAGTTCGGACCCGACAACCGGACGCTGGCCGCCGTCCACCGACCGGACCGGGCAGTCTGGCTGATCGACATCGACGCCCCGAACCGACCGGCCAGCCGCCTGCCCACGGGCAACGCCCCGCTCTACGCCCTCACCTTCTCCGCGAACGGACGCCGGCTGGCGGCGGGCGCGGGGGACGGCAGGGTTCGGCTGTGGGACCTGGAGCTCGGGGCATACCTGAGAGGTACGGGTATGAGCCCGGGTCTGGACAGGGGCCCAGCTCTGGACAGGAGCCCGGGCCCGAACGAAACGGCATCAGACCTGAGCGGTACCGGTACCCCCCGAACCCCGGCCGCCCCGAACACCCCCACCCTCCTCGCCGCCGGCCCCGCCCCCGTACCCGCCGTAGCCCTCTCCCCCGACGCCACCACCCTCGCCACCGGCGGCAACGACTTCACCGTCCGCCTGTGGGACCCCACCCCCGAAGGCATCACCACCAGAATCTGCACAACCGCATACCCCCGCATCGGACGAACCACCTGGGCCCGCTACTTCCCGACGATCCCCTTCGATCCCCCCTGCCGAACCCCCTGACCACCACACCCCCCAGCAACACCCCTACGGGTCCCCCGCACCCCCTCTCCCCCACGCCCCGCCCCCGCCCGCATCCGCTACCCTGTCCTTGGTCTGCTCTCCACAGACCCCCGCCTTCGTAGCTCAGGGGATAGAGCACGGCTCTCCTAAAGCCGGTGTCGCAGGTTCGAATCCTGCCGAGGGCACATGGTCGGTCAGGGCGAAGGCCCCGTACTCCCCAGCTCAGGGGCAGTTCGGGGCCCTCTTCGTTGCTGAGCCTCCCGCTCCCGCCGGACCTTCGGTACGTGCCCCGTACGCCTTCAGTACGGGGGGTCGCCTCCTAAAAATCCCCTAAATGATCAAGTCGTTTGCGCGCGGGCTGTGCGGGTCCGAGGTGTGGGTGTTCCCGACGGTCTACGGCCGCAGGGCATCGAGGTTCGCTTCGGCCGGGCGTGCCGGGTCGTGGTGGGCGCAAGGTGCTCGGGGTGTTGAGACCCCGGTGACCGCCGGTCGTCGGACGGTTCTCGGTGACGGGCCGCGAGACACCCGGCGTCGCGGCCGGAGATCGCGGCGAGGGCGCCCCTGGCGGCGAGGCCCGCTCTACTCCCCGGCGAGCGCCTCCGTCTTTCGCCCCCGTACGTCCACCGCCGGTGCCAGGAACGCCGCGCAGGCCACGAAGGCGAGGACGACGGTCATGGCGGGGCGCAGGCCGACGTGTTCGCCGAGGAAGCCGAGGCTGGGTGGGCCCACGAGGAAGGCGAGGTAGCCGATGATGGCGACGAGGCTCACGCGGGCGGTCTCGTCGGGGCCCGACTCGCCGGCGGCGGAGAGGGCGAGGGGGAAGCCGAGGGAGGCGCCGAGTCCCCAGAGGAGTACGGCGATCCCGGCGACGACGGCGCTGTCGGCGACGATGACGAGGAGCAGCCCGATGCCCCCGGACACGGCGCTCGCGCGGACTACGACCACGCGCCCGTACCGGTCGAGGAAGTACCCCCCGCCGAACCGCCCGAGCGTCATCGACGCGGCGAACCCGGCGTAGACGAGGGACCCGGCGGCCTCCCCCATCCCGTGCCCGTCGACCATGATCAGCGGCAGCCAGTCGTTCGCGGACCCCTCGGCGAGGGCCATGGCGAGCACGATCGCACCGATCAGAAGCAGCTTCCGGTCCTTCCAGACGGCCGTCCCGCCACCCTGGGACTCCCCCACCGCCGCAGCATCAACTCGCCCCGTACCAGCGGGAATCGCGGGTATCGCGTAGCTCAGAAGTAGTACGGCGACGACGGTGACGACACCGAGGTGCCACTGCACCGGCACGTCCGCCGCCGTCGCGGCGATACCGGCGCCCGCGCCGAGGACCGTACCGAGGCTGAAGCAGCCGTGGAGGACCGGCATGGTCGTCACCCCGGAGAGGCGTTCGACGTCGGTCGCGTCGACGTTCATCGCGACCTCACCGCCGCCCATGCCGGTGCCGAAGAGGAAGAGGCCGGCCGTGACGAGCGGCGTGGAGGAGGCCAGGGCGCCGAGGGCGACCGTCGCGAGGCCGCTGATCAGGACGGCCGTACCCCAGATCATGACCGGGCGGGTGCCGAAGCGGGACACCAGGCGGCCGGAGAGGAGGATGCCCAGCATCGAGCCGAGGGAGAGCCCGAAGAGGACGAGCCCCATCTGGCCGGTGGACACTTCGAGCCGGTCGCGGATCGCGGGGGTGCGGGTCACCCACGACGACATCGAGACCCCGGCGAGCAGGAAGAACACGAACAGCGCCCGGCGGCGCCTGCGCACGGCCTGATCCATGAGAATGCGTCTCCGTGGGTGTGGTGGTCGACTTCCGGTCGGGCCCCTCACCCACCGGCTTGGACAAATGTACATGCCTGCTCACGGCGTCAGAAAGCGTTTTCAAAAATGGCCCCACACAGTACGAACCCGCCCACATCGACACCCTCCGGACGCCGGGACCTGATCCTCGCCGCCGCCCTCGACGTCGTCGCCGAGGAGGGCGCCATCCGGGTCACGTACCGCAGGATCGCCGCTGCCGCGGGGGTGCCGCTCGGCTCGGTGACGTACTACTTCGACGATCTGGACCAGCTGCTCACCGAGGCGTTCACGCGCCTCGCGGAGAAGGTGTCGGCCAGCTACCGCGCCCAGTTGGAGGCGGCCCGCACCCCCGAGGAGGCCCGCGACGCGGTCGTCGACATCATGAGCGGCACACTGTGGACGAGCGACCGCGATCCGCTGCTGACGTTCGAGCTGTACGCGTTCGCCGCGCGCACCCCGGCGCTGCGGACCGTCCTCAACAGCTGGATGCAGGCCAGCCGGGACGCGCTGGCCCGGCACTTCGACCCGCTCACGGCACGGGCGCTGGACGCGCTCGTCGAGGGGTTCACGTTGCACAACTTCTTCGACGACACCCCCATCGGACGGGACGACATCGCGGCGGTCGTCCAGGCGGTGCTGGACCGCGAGATCTGACCGGAAGCGGTTCGAAACATTCGATGCTCACAGGCCGTTCAGTGGTGTGAGCAAGCGAGTTTTCACCCCATCACCCATTGTGAGCTGCGGATATCATTTCGAATGTTTCGACGCCCATGCCGAAACTGTTGACAGTCGAGAGGGCCGTACCAACACTGTCCCCCATCAGGCTCCCCTACCCCAGGAGGACTAGGAGGCAGCACGCTGTGAACCCTCTGAGCCGCTTCAAGATCTTCGCAGCAAGCGTTTGCACAACCGCTCTGGTCGCGCTGATCGCCCTCGTCATGCCGGGCACCGCGCACGCCGCGACGGTCGTCACGACGAACCAGACCGGCACCAACTCCGGGTACTACTACTCGTTCTGGACGGACTCGCAGGGCACCGTCTCGATGACCCTCAACTCCGGCGGGAACTACAGCACTTCGTGGCGCAACACCGGCAACTTCGTGGCCGGGAAGGGCTGGAGCAACGGCAGCCGCCGGACCGTGAACTACTCCGGCAGCTTCAGCCCGTCGGGCAACTCCTACCTCGCGCTGTACGGCTGGACGGCGAATCCGCTCGTCGAGTACTACATCGTCGACAACTGGGGCACCTACCGGCCGACGGGCACCTACAAGGGCACCGTGACCAGCGACGGCGGCACGTACGACATCTACCAGACGACCCGCTACAACGCCCCGTCGGTGGAAGGCACCAGGACCTTCAACCAGTACTGGAGCGTGCGGCAGTCGAAGCGCACCGGCGGGACCATCACGACCGGCAACCACTTCGACGCGTGGGCGCGGGCCGGGATGCCGCTGGGCTCGTTCAACTACTACATGATCATGGCGACCGAGGGCTACCAGAGCAGCGGCAGCTCCAACATCACGGTGAACTGAGGGGAGTTGACGTGAGGCTCTCGGTACGGTCACTCTCGGCCGCGGTGGCGGTCGGCGCGCTGGCGACGGCGGGCGCGTTCGCGGTGGACGCCGCTCCGGCGCGGGCCGCCGCCTGTTCCGGGTACGTCGGGCTCACCTTCGACGACGGGCCCGGCGGGAACACGCAGGCGCTGCTCAACTCCCTGACGGCGAACGGCCTTCGGGCGACGATGTTCAACACCGGGCAGAACGCGGCGAGTTATCCGGCGCAGGTCAGGGCGCAGGTGTCCGCCGGGATGTGGGTCGGGAACCACAGCTACACGCACCCCCATCTCACCCAACTCTCGCAGGCCCAGGTCGACTCGGAGCTGTCCCGGACGCAGACGGCCGTCGCGAACGCGGGCGGCGGGACTCCGAGGCTGTTCCGGCCGCCGTACGGCGAGACCAACGCGACCGTGCAGGCGGTCGCGGCCAAGTACGGGCTGCGGCAGATCATCTGGGACGTCGACTCGCAGGACTGGAACAACGCGAGCACCGACGCGATCGTGGCCGCCGTCGGGCGGCTCACCAACGGGCAGATCATCCTGATGCACGACTGGCCGGCGAACACGCGGGCCGCGATTCCGCGGATCGCGCAGAGTCTGGCGGCTCGGGGGCTGTGCGCGGGGGCGATCTCGCCGTCCACCGGGCGGGCGGTCGCCCCGTAACAGGTTTCTCCCTGAGCGGCCTCCCGGCGAACGGTTCTCTGCAATCGGTTTCTGCGGCGCGGCGGTCTCCGGCCGCCGCGCCGTCGTCGCCCCTCGTCGCCCGTCGTCGACCCGCCGCCGCAATCCAGCGGACGGGTGAGACGGGGGCATATGCGGTGGTGACCGGGGACGGGTTGCCACTTGAGCGCCTGTCGTACGCCTCCCGGGGGAGGGGGTTGACGGGATAGGTGTGGTGGGGGCGTCCAGTGCCCGCAGAGTGGCGTGGCCGGAAGGAGTTGGGATGCCGCACAGACGCGTCACCCCGGGCGAGCGATGGGGCCGCAGAGCGGGGGCGAGGACGGGGGACCCGCTGGAGAACCGGATCGTCTGCGAGGGGTTCCGGGGAACCTGGTGGCGGCTGGACCCACCGCCCCTGGAGCGGCGGACCGTCGTCCAGGCGGACGGCCAGCTCGCCGCGCTGATGGCGGCCCGCGCCCAACTCGGCAGCCCCGGCGAGCTGTTGATCGTCGCGCGGGAGCGGGTCGACGAGACGCTGTGCAAGGAGCTGCGACGGTTCTCCGAGGGCCGGCCGGGCAGTCCGGGCCGGATCTGGCTGCCGACCAGCGGCAGCGCGGGCCGCCCCCGGCTCCTCGCGCACACGCTCTCCTCCCTGACGACGGTCACCGCTCCCCCGCCGCCGCACCGCTGGCTGCTCCCCTACTCCCCCGGTACGTACGCCTGGTGGCAGCTCGTCGCGCTCAGCCTCGCGCACCCCGGGCAGGACCTCGTCACCGCGCCGGGGCCGCGCCCCGACCAGTGGCTGCCGGTGGCGCTCGCGGAGGGCGTGGACGCGGTCTCGGCGACCCCGTCGTTCTGGCGGCTCGCGCTGGCCTCCGCCGACCCCGGGCTCGCGGAGTTCCGGCCCCGGCAGATCACGCTGGGCGGGGAGCCGGTGGACCAGCCGCTCCTCGACCGGCTGCGCAGCGTGTTCCCCGACGCCCGGCTCACCTGGATCTACGCCTCCACCGAGGCCGGTGCCTGCGTCGTCGTGCACGACGGGAAGGCCGGGTTCCCCGTCGAGTGGCTGGAGCGCACGGACGGGACGAAGCCGGGACTGCGGGTGCGGGACGGCCAGTTGCACGTCCGTCCGGTGCACGGCGCGGACGGGGTCCCGGAGTGGATCGCGACCAGTGACCGGGCCGAATTCGTCGGCGGGCGCGTGGTGTTGAGCGGGCGGCTGGGCCAGGACCAGCTGAACGTGGGCGGGTTGAGGCTGTCGGCGGGGCAGGTACGGGACGTGCTGCTGGCCCACCCCGAGGTGCACTGGGCGCGGGTGTTCGCGCGGACCGCGCCGTTCGTCGGGTCGGTGGTGGCCGCGGAGGTCGTATCGGACGCCTCTGAAGGGGAGTTGGTGACCTGGTGCACGAGCCGGCTGCCCGGTCACGCGGTCCCCCGGTTCTTCACCTCGCTCGACACCGTGCCGCTCACGACGACGCTGAAGAGCCGGCTCGACAAGGCCGCGCGCAGGAACGGCTGAGGCTGAGCCGAACGTTGGAAATTCCGGCCGCACCCGTGCCCCCCGAGTTGGAGCAACTCGCTACCGCCATACGGGCAGTGGGTGGCATACGTGCGCCCGGGACATTCCACCGGAAGGCCGCCGCCCAAATCGGTGTGCACGCAGTGCCGTTGCGGTGGCGCGTGTCGTTGAGTCGCGTAACGAGCGCTATTTTCCGTGGAGATGAGGGTGTACGCATGCACAAAAGCCGCAGGACACCCGGTGGGGGTGTCCTGCGGCTGGGAGGCTCGGCTGCGGAGAGGTACGGGCACTACGGGGTGTGACGGGTACTACGGGTACTACGGGTCTCAGCCCATCAGGTCCTTCGTGAGGAACAGGGCGGTGGAGTGGGCCAGGAGCGTGCCGTCGGGGGTGGTGACGTCCGCGTGGGCCAGGATGCGGGGGCCCTGCGTCTGGGTCGCTCTGCCCACGCACGAGATCCGGAAGCTGCCCGCCGGCACCGGCTGGAGCAGGTTCATGCTGAAGTTGCCGGTCACGGCCTTGGTGCCGCGCCGCACGGTCGACAGCGCGGCCAGCGCGCACGCCGTGTCGCACAGGGTCGCGGTGAACCCGCCGTGCGTGAAACCGGGCCAGCTGCTGTGTCCGTCCGTCGGGGTGGCACTGAGGATCACCCGGCCGCGCTCGGCCATCTGGACCCGGACGCCGAGTCCGTCACTGAACGGGAAGAACCCGGTGCCGTGCGCCGCGGACTCCTGGATCGCCTTCAGCCCGCTCATACGACGGAGGCGCCGAACGAACGGGCTGTCCGAGGCGAGGACGGGAGAGAGGGGCGCGAGTGTGGCGGTAGTCATCGGGGAAAACTCCGAGGTCGTAGGGGTGCTGGAAGGCACCCATGCAACAACCCGGGCCGAACTAATCCAAGAGCCGTATATCCATCTCGGGTGCACGGGGGCGCGCGAAAGAGGCGCGCGGGATTCATCACCTCATAGGACTAGGCGCCGCGCGCGCTCCCCGGTTCGGCCTACCCCCGCCCACCGCCTTCCGTGCCTACTTTCCCGCCGGGTACGACGCCGGCGAGGCGCCCGGCACCGGCCCCCGGGTGTCACTGAGTGCCGCCGGTGACGTACGCGTCGTAGCTCTCCGGTAGGGGGGTCACTCCCCCGTAGGGTCGAGGGCGCGGGCGTAGTGGGAGACGAAGCCCTCCGGGGCTTCGAAGGGGGTGCCCAGCAGTCCCGTGGGGAGTTCGAACGCCTCCGTGAGGGTGCGCAGGTGCGGTGCGAGCCGGTCGTGGAGGCGGTCGGCGATCGCCGGGAGGGGTTCGGTGAGCGTCGGGAAGGGGCCGTCGGGGAGCAAGTCGGCGCCGTGGGACTGGCATTGGCGGACCGCGAAGAGGGTGAGGAGGTCGTCGAGGACGCGCCGGGTCGCGCCGGAGACGGCGTCGACGCGGCGGGCGAGCGCGTCCGCCGCCTTGTACGCGGCGTGCGCCTCGGCCGCGGCGAGGGCCGCGTGGGAGGTGCGGTCCCAGCGGACCTGCGCGTCGCCGCCGGAGGTGGCGTGCAGCCGGCGGGCCCTCCTGTGGAGGTACTCCTCACGTACGGCGAGCCAGCGCAGCCACAGCTCCGGGGTATCGGCTCCGCAGGGCCGGGCCGGGTCCCAGCGGGTCGTCCCCTTCTCCTCCGGAAGAGCCAGCCGCCGGTACGCCGCGTGCAGGGCGCCGACGTGGCTGTCGCCGTCGGCGGTGGTGACGGCGTCCCTGAGGGCGCGGTACTCGACGATCCGGTTGTGCGCGAACGCGCCCTGCGCGCCCAGCCGGTCGCGGGCCTCGTCGCAGGCGTGCGCGGCGACGGTCGTGACGAAGTGCTTCGTCAGCGCGATCTCGTCGGTGACGACGGGGGCGTACTCGTCCGGGACCCCGGCGAACGCGTACGTCGCGTCGCGGACGGCGAGGGTGGCGACGTACGTCTGGGCCAGGGCGTCGAGCAGGCGGCCGTGGTGGGAGCGGACGTGGGAGAGGGGGATTCGGCCGCCCGCCTTGCTCTCGATCTCGCGCTGGGAGGCGTGCCGGACGGCGATGGAGAGGGCGGCGCGGGCCGCCGCCGCGGCCATCGCCGCCGCCGCGATCCGGCCGAGGCGGACGCGGCTGATCGCACGCCAGGTGCGGCTGTTCTCGGCGAGCGGTTCGACGAGTTCGCCCTGTGCGGTGACGTGTGTGCGGTCGGGCGAGAGGAGGCAGTCGAGGCCGACGCGTACGTCGTCGAAGCGGGTGAGGGCGTTGTCGATGCCGAGGACCGGTTTGTCGGGGAGGCGACGGACCGTGACGCCGGGGACGACCGTGCCGTCGGGGGCGGTGAGGTGGACCAGGAAGGCGTACGGGCCCCGGTCGTCGCCCCAGAGGATGAGGCGGGCGAGGACGATGCCGAAGCGGGCGACGCCGGCGAGCGGGGGCGGGGCGGTGCTGGACATGAACTTGACCGCCGTCGAGGAGGGGGTGTTCAGGACGAACTCCCTTGTCTCCGGGTCGAATTCGGCGGTCGTCTCGATATGGCCCAGGTCGCTGCCGTGGCCGAGTTCGGTGACGACGTACGAGCCGACCGCGCGGCCCTCCAGCATCCGCCGGCGGGTCCGCTCGGGTTCGCCGGACAGCGGGGACTCCGTCAACGTGCCGAGGGCCAGGTTGACTTGGACGCTCAGCAGGAGGGCGAGGTGCGGGTCGACCGTCGTCGCCCATTCGTGCAGGGTGACCAACTCGCCGATGTCGGTGGCCGCTTCCATCGGGCGCAGCCTCGGCAGCAGGCGGAGGTAGCGCTCGTACGCGCGTCTGCCGGGGTCCGTCGGCCTCGTCCGCCAGTCCTGGGCGAACAGGGGTTGGGTGAAGAGCTCTCGGTGGTGGCGGTACGCCTCCTCCTGACTGCCTGCGGACAACATGACTGCGATCTCGTCGGACATCGCGTTCATGGGCTCATGGTCAGGGCGGGTGTCGAGTGCGTCAAGTGCCCGTGGAGCGGCCGATGTTGCCGGTGAGGAGCGTTTCGCTGGTCGCGCGCCCCTGGTACGGCATGACCGCCCGGCATAATCCAGCCATGTTCTCGGAGCGGTCCCTGGCGGCCGATGTGCTGGACGTCGGGGCGCCGTATCCGCTCGCCCTGACGGGTGGGTCCGCGTTGCGCGCGCACGGGGTGGTGGCGTGGTCGCGGACCCTGTGCGTGGCCACCGGGCATCCGTCGCGCCTGGAGTGGATCGCCTCCCAACTGGCTTCAGGGCTGGCCGATCTGGGCTGGACCGTCCAGGTCACGGAGAAGGGTCCGCTGTTCGCCCGGCTGCGGGCCGACGGCACCGGTGTCGCCCTCTCCAAGGAGCTCTTCTCCCGCCCGCCCGTCGACACCCCCTCCGGTCTCGCCCTCTCCCTCCCCGACGCCCTCGGCGTCAAGGTCCGCGACTTCGTCCGGCGCGGTTACGCCCGCGACCTCGTCCGCATCGCCGCCTGCGCCGACTCCTGGAGCTGGCCCGACCTGGAGGAACTCGGCCGCCGCCACACCCCCGACGGCCTCGAACTACCCGACCTCCAGGCCCGCTTGCTCCACACCGAGTGGCTCGACGACACCGACTTCACCGACTGCCCCGACGTGGACCGCCTGCGCCGGTGGGCCCAGTCGTGGGCGGACGACATCGGGGAACGGCTGTTGGAGGGCGGGGTGCCGGAGGAGCGGTGAGCTTCGGCGGGGCCGCGAGTTCCGGTCGGACGGGCCGGGGTTCAGGCACCCGTCGCTCTCCGTACCGTCGTGCCCAGTTCTCGTAGGTCCTTGAGGTCGATGCGCTGGGGTTCACCGGCGACGACCTCCACCGAGAAGGCGGCTTCGAAGGGGGAACCGCCGGACACCAGGGGGTGGTTGAGGAAGTCGGGGTCGGAGAGGAGGCGGGCGGCGGCGCTGGTGCCGAAGCCGAAGCTGCCGGCGAGGACGACGATGTGGCGGTCGGGCTGGAAGGGGTTGGCGGCGCGGATCAAGATGCCCAGATCTACGGCGAGTTGGCCCTGGGCGTCGAACTCCGGGGACATGACCTCACCCGTCCGGGAGTCGGTGATGCGGGCGTCGTGGAGGTCGGCAGGGCCGAACGTGTAGGTGAGGGGCAGGCGTTGGACGATCTCGGCGGTGACGCGGTTCGAGTGGGGGCCGCCGACGAGGATGAGGTTGCCGCGCCGTTCCAGGCCGGTGAGGTGGTGGCTCGGGGTGAGGGGGAGGTGTTTGACGCCCGTGCGCTGGAGTTGCTGGCGCAGTTCGTTGATGGCCAGGACGTCACCGACGCCGACCAGGCCCACAGGTCGCGGAGCCTGCCGAAGGGCCGGCCCGCCACGAACGTCAGGGGCGCGGAGGAGAGGTTCGCCAAGAGGTCTTGCAGGGCGTCGCTCATCCAGGGGCTCCTGGTTTCTCCCCCTCAGTGTCTGATTCGACGCCCCTTGTCCGCGAGGTGGAGGGTGAGGGTGACGGCAACCGAGGTGGCCGCCATGGCGGTCATCGCCGTTGCGGGGCTTGAGAGTTGGGCCAGGGAGCCGGCCGCCGTGGCGGAGAGGCCCTGGAGGGTGAGCATGCCGGAGGAGTGCAGGCCGAGGGCGTGGCCGCTCAGTTGAGAGGGGGTCAGTTCCATCAGGCGTTCCTGCTGGACCAGGCTCGCGCCGAAGCCGATCGAGGCGAGGGTGGTTGCCACGGCGGTGACCGCGAGGGGCGGGTGGAGGGCGAAGGCCGCGTACGGGGCGGCCAGGAGAAGGAGGAGCGGGGTCGCCGTTCTGCGGCGCTGCGCCGGGGTGAGGACGCGGCCGACGGTGACGTCCCCGATGAGCATGCCGAGGGCCGCGCAGGCGAACAGCGTGCCCGCCGCCGTGGGGTCGTAGGGGACGAAGAGGGATTCGCAGCCGACGATCAGGCCGTTCGGAATCCACAGGCCGAGGTAGGTGAGGCGGCGGGGGCGGTCGCGCCAGAGTTCGGCGTTCGTGCGCCAGGTCTCCGCCGGGGTGGGGCGGCCGGTGGTCCTCGGCGGGCGTTCGGTGAGACCCGCGCGGGCGGTGACGGCGGAGGTGACGTACAACAGGGCGGCCAGCGTGAGGACTTGGGGTGGGCTGACGATCGTCAGGAGCAGGCCGGCCGTGGCGTAACCGCCGATCTGCATCAGGCCGTTCATCATGTTGAACAGGGAACGGCCGGTCAGATAGGCGCCGTTGGGGAGGATCTCGTTCAGCAGGCCCCAGCGGACTCCGCCGCCGAGCGCCGAGACCAGGCCCTGGAGGAGGAGTACCGCGAAGACGGCGGGCAGGGGGAGGGCCGGGAGCGCGATCAGGGCCGTCGTCGCCGCGAACGTCAGGGAGAGGGTCGTCAGGGTCGTACGGGGGCGGAGGCGGTCGGCTCCCGAGAGGAGGAACGTCGCGCCGAGGACCTGGGCGATCGACGGGCCGAACATGCTCAGGGCGGAGAGCAGGGGGGAGGCGGTCTCGCCGTAGACGTGTGTGCCGAGGGCGAGGCCGGCGAGGGTCTGGGCGGCGACGTGGGCCGCCGAGGAGAGGAAGAGGGGGGTGAACTCGGGGGTTGCGAGGAAGGATCTGTACGAGGTCGTCGCCGTGGGTGCGGCGGTGTCGCTGGGCATGGGCGGAGTGTCGGGGTGGGGGGCTCGGGGTCGTTATTGTTTCGCCGGTACGCGAAAGTATGCGGGTGGATCGGAGGGGTTCGTGGGGCTTTGGCGAGTCAGTGCGGACACGCTCGCGCGGAGTCGGTTCGTGGTGTCGCCGTTGGCCGAGACGTTCGCCGGGCTGAAGCTGCTGCATGCGGGGGTGGGGCGGCATCCCGGGGAGAGCCGGTGGCTGGACGCGCATCTCGCCGCGTACCGGGAGAGGCTCGCCGGAGACCCTGTGACCGCGTTGCTCGTGCGGGCCGGGTTGGGGCGGGAGTGGATCGCCGATTTCCTCACGCCTGCCCCTAGGGGTGGGGAGGACTTTGCCTCTGAGGTCGTACGGGTACGGGGGGTGGGGGTCGCCGAGTCGCATGCGCATCTTCGGATGGCGCTCGGTGGGGAGTTGCCCGGGGCGCTGCTGCGGGACGATCTTCCCGAGCGGGCGGCGGCGCTTCTGGAGTGGGTGTGGGAGGAGGCCGTCCAGCCGTACTGGGAGCGGCGGCGGAAGGTTCTCGAAGCGGATGTCGCCGTGCGGCTCGATCAGGTCAGCCGGGGTGGGTGGGCCGCCGTTCTCGACTCCCTGCGGCCCGGGACGCGGTGGCTCGGGGAGAGTCGGTTCCAGGTCAATCGTCACGAGTATCCGCCTCGGGAGATCTCCGGCGCCGAGCTGGTCTTCGTACCCGTCACTCCGCAGGTCGGGTGGGTGGCCTGGGAGGAGGCTCTGCGGTATGCCGTGGTGTACCCCTGTGCCGGGGTGCTCGCCGAGGAGCGTGGTGTGGGGCAAGTCGGGTCCCTCGACGCGTTGTTGGGGGCCGGGCGGGCTCGGGTCCTCCTCCTGCTGGAACGCCCCATGAGCACGAGCCAGCTCGTCGCTGTGACCGGGCAGGCGCTGGGGTCCGTGGGGCGGCATCTGCGGGTGCTGTGGGATGCGGGGTTGGTGGAGCGGCGGCGGGTGGGGAGGTCGGTGCTGTATGTGCGGACGGGGGTGGGGGATGGGGTGGTGCGGGCTGCGGGGGAATGAGGGGAGTGGAGGGGTGGGCGGGCGCGGGGCGGCTGGCCGCAGGTGAGTGGGCGAAGTGGGGCGGGTGCGGGCGAGTGGGGGGTGTTCGCGCAGTTCCCCGCGCCCCTGAAAGGCCGCAGGTGAGTGGGCGAAGTAGGGCGGGTGCAGGCGAGTGGGGGGTGTTCGCGCAGTTCCCCGCGCCCCTGAGAAGAGCGTGCGGGTGGCCGTTCGGCAACCGACGTGGTTGATGGCCCGTTCCGCTGCCTGAGCCGGTCGAAGGCGGCAGGACCCGTCCGATGCTCGGCCGCCAGGCGATCACGGCATCGACCTGCGAAGCTGCCGGGGCGAGACCTCCGTGCCGCTCGGCGGAACGCCGTCCAGGGGTGTTGTGGGGCACAGTGTTCTGTTGGTCGGCGGAGTTAGCATCCGGAGCATGACTATTGATGCCACCTCCCCCCTTCAGGTCGAGATCGACGCGCTCAAGGGTGGGTCCGCGGAGCTTTCGCAGTATGCCGGGCAGGTTGTTCTCGTGGTGAACGTCGCCTCCAAGTGCGGGCTCACGCCGCAGTACTCGGGGCTGGAGAAGCTTCAGGCGCGGTACGCGGAGCAGGGGTTCACCGTGCTCGGTGTGCCGTGCAACCAGTTCATGGGCCAGGAGCCGGGCAGCGCCGAGGAGATCGCGGAGTTCTGTTCCGCGACGTACGGCGTGACGTTCCCGATGACCGAGAAGGTCGAGGTGAACGGCGACGACCGGCACGCGCTGTACGAGCGGCTCGTCGGGTTCGCCGACCCCGAGGGCCACACCGGCGACATCCGCTGGAACTTCGAGAAGTTCCTGATCGGCCGGGACGGCACCGTCGTAGCCCGCTTCTCCCCGCAGACCGAGCCGGAGTCCACGGACGTCGTCACGGCGGTCGAGGCACAGCTCGCGGGCTGAACCGGACACGGCCGCCCCGGACACCACCCCCTTGACCTTCCCCTAAGGGCAAACCCCAGCCTCCTCCCACCGGGCGCCCCCGCCCGGTGACGGAGGATGCCGGAATGGACGAGGGACCGCACCACCACGAAGGACCGCACGACCGCGAGAGACCGCACCACCACGAGGGACCGCACGACCGCGAGGAAGCGCCCGGCGGCCGGGAACGCCTCTGCCACGAGAGCCCACAGGGCCCGCCCGGCCAGAGGCGTCCCCCCACCCCCGCCCCCTTCCTCAGCATCGGCCACTTCGCCGCCCGCTCCCGCCTCTCCCCCAAGGCCCTGCGCCTGTACGACCGCCTGGGCCTCCTCGCCCCGGCCCGGGTGGACGAGGTGAGCGGCTACCGGTACTACCAGGAACGCCAGATCGAACAGGCCCGCCTGGTAGCCCTGTTGCGCCGCCTGGACATGCCGCTCGCCCTCATCGCCGAGATCGTCACGGCGAACGGCACGGCGAACGGCACGGACGGTACGGGCGGCACCGGCGACACGGGCGGCCCGGACGGCACCACCGGTGCCCAACTCCTCGACGCCTACTGGTCCGAGGCCGAGTCCCGGCACGCCGAACGCCGGGCCCTCGCCGGCTACCTCCGTCACCGTATGACCCGAGAGAGCCAGGAGACGGCAGACATGTACGACGCGTTCGAGGTCCGACTCGTAGAGATCCCGGAGCAGTTGCTGATCACGGAGACCCGGCACGTCCTCGCGGACGAACTCCCCGTCTGGATTCCCGCCGCCCTGGGCCGGCTTGAGGACGCCGCCGCGTCCTGCGGGGGCCTCACCGGCCACCCCTTCGTCGCGTACCACGCCGAGTCCTCGATGGAGAGCGACGGCCCGGCGGAGGCGTGCGTACCCGTGGGGGACGAGGCGGCGGCGCGCGCCTGGGCCGCCGTACAGCCCCGTACCCGTAGTACCCGCACCCACCGCGAACCCGCCCGCCGGCTGGCCGTCACGCGCATCACGAAGGCCCAGGTCGCCCACCCCCAGATACTCGCGGCGTACGAGGCGGTGGAGGCGTGGATGAAACGGGAGGGCTGGTCGTACGACGGCCCCTGCCGGGAGATCTACTTCACCGACTGGGACTCGGCGGGCCCGGAGGACCCGGTGTGCGACGTGGCGTTCCCGGTGACCCGCACAGCGGGGACGACCCACACGCCAGAGACGACCCGCACCCCGAACACGGCCCGCACCCCCTGAGACCCTGTACACCTCAAGTCTCCCCCTGTCCCCCCATACCTCACCCACCACACAAGCCGAGCCCCCTCGGCAAGGACGGCGATCTCGTCGAGAGGGCTCTCGGTAGTGCTTGTTCAGTTGTTCCGTGGCGTGGACCCGTCGGCCGACTTCACCCGCTCGGCCGGCCCCGCCTGTCCGACGACTCCGGCTACTTGACCGACTCCACGAAGGTGTTCCACGCCTCCTCGAAGAAGGTCACCGCGGGCCCGGTGGGGACCTTGGTGTCACCGACGTCCAGTGCGTGGCGGTCGACGGACCTGACCATGAGACACGCGCCGTTGGCGCCCGTGTACGAGGAGGTCGTCCATCGTTCTGTGGCCCCGAGTTGAATTGCCATCGTTGCTCCGGTAGGCAGTAGCGATTGCGCCAACGCGTTGATCGCTGGCTCGTTCGACGCTACTGGGTACCCCCTCTCGGGCAGGTAGCGATTCACCCGTCCCAGTGGCATATCCCAGGAACACACCACACCCGGACGGCGCCCCGTATAGGGTGCCGCCTTTCAGCGCGCGTACTCCTTCGCCGTGTCCTGGATCAGCCTGAGGGACTCCTCGGGGTTCAGCGACTGCGCCCTCAAGTGCTCGTACATGAGCGAGTACTTCTGCACCTCGTGCGGCTTCTCCAGGTACAGGTCGCTGGTGACGCCCTCGATGTAGACCACGCTGGAGTCGGCGAGCTCGGCGAACTCCAGGATCGCGTACTGCCCGGTGAGACCGGCGTGCGCGCCCACCCCGAACGGCAGCACCTGCACGGTGACATGGGGCAGCCGGGCCTGTTCCGCGAGGTACTCCAGCTGCTCCCGCATGACCCGCCGCCCGCCGACGACGCGCCGCAGGCACGCCTCGTCCAGCACCACCCACAGCCGGATCGCGTCCTTGATCTCCCCGGTGTTGGGGTTGGTCTGCTCACCGAGCCGCCCCTGCCGGCGAATCCGCACCTCGACCCGCTTCTCGACCTCGTCCTCGGTCGACTCCGGAGCCCCGCCCCGCACCACCGCCTCCGCGTACTCCGGGGTCTGCAACAGCCCTGTCATCACCTGGGGTTCGTACACGCGCAGACTCGACGCGTCGTCCTCCAGACCGATGTAGACGCTGTACGGGACGTCCTTGAACGCGTACCACCAGCCCTGCTGACGCGACTCCCGGGCCATCTGCATGAGCGACTCGATCATCCGCTCGTCCTCGATCTCGTACACCCCGCACAGATCCCGGACGTCCCGCGGGCTGATGCTGCGCCGCCCGTTCTCCAGCCGGCTGATCTTCGACTGCGAGACCAGCAGCCGCTTGGCCACCTGTTCGGCGGTCATGTTCTTGGACTCCCGGAGCCGGCGCAGCTCCAAGCCGAGTCGCCGCCGACGCACGGTGGGATTGGTGTTGGACGGCATATGACGTGCACCTCCGGCTGAATGCCTGTTGATACTTTGCGTATCTGCTGCTGAGCAGACTGCCACCAACAGGCTTATTACCGCCGGGAAACCTCGGATATGCAGGCCGGGTCCGCAAGTTGAGGGATACTGGTGGATTACGCCGGTTCCTGTGACCTGCTCAACTGCGCACCGGGGCAACCGTTTTCGGACATGCGTCCGCGCGGGGCGGCGTACCGTTTCGCCTTGATCGGCGAGAACGGAACTCCACCCCGCGCGGTACGCGCGGCTCCCGGACGGGTCCGGTGGGGCGCGGAGTTGCGGGCCGTGTCGTGGAACTGCGGCTCAGTGGGCCACGACACGCACCATGGTGGCCGGCCGGCGTGGCTGCGCCGGGACCCCGTGGGCCGCTTCCGCGGTCGCCCTGGCGGGTGGCGCGGCCTGACGGCCGGCCGGTGCCGGGGCGGGCCGGCGCGGCTGGACCGCCACGCCGTTCTGGACGTCCATCACGGCGTGCGCCACGAGGCCGCCCATCGGATCGTGCCTGATCAGGTCCCGTAGCCGGGAGCGCGAGGAACGACCCTCGTTGCCCGGGTACAGGTGCTTGCCGAGGCCGACCGCGTGCGCGAGCGCGGCGAGCGCCGCGGTCCGCGGGTCCGGCGGAACGCCGGTGCGGATCGCGGAGTCCAGCCGGGACCTGATCTCCCGGCTGATCGCGTTGTCCGTCGCCTGGTAGCGGGTGGTCGGCAGCACCCCGCACATCTGGCCGGCCACGGCATGCACCATGCCGCACCGCTCCAGATGAGAGAGGTACGTCTGGCGGAGCCCCAGGCGGGGTCCGCCGATCCAGTGGACCGCGCGGACCGGAGCGCCGCGACGGCGCAGCAGCTCCAGGGCGTGGTCCAGTGTCGGATCACCTGTCGGCCGTGGTGCCACCACGGCGATACGATCCCCGTCAGGGGCTATCCGTCCGGCCAGCGCCAGCTCCACTAGCTGTGCTCCGGCCAGACCGAGGTCGAGCGACTGCGGCTGTGCGGTGGTACCCGTGGTCGGGTCCAACGCCAGCAGCAGAAGCTCTTCCGGAAGTGTTCTGCGGCTCCTGCCCATCCATGCCTCCCCGCGTGGATGAAAGACAGGGTGACCCCTCTCACATTCATCTGTCGAGGGTGCGTGACCTGTTTGTAAGGGAACCGGCAGGTATGTCGTTCTCGTCTACCGCAGGGGCCAAGCGCTCCACACAGGACACTGGTACACGGTTCGGACAGCGCCGCGGCGCTGTCCGGCACGGGGTGCTGATGGCCAGATACCAGGTACACGGTTCGTTTCGCAGCCGTACGGCAGGGCGTGCGGCTCATGAGGAGGCATCGGTGGCGGGCGAGTCCCCCGACAGGTCGAAGCAGCACGAGTCGTCACGACCGACGCAGGGTTCCGGTTCCCCGGTTCCCGATCCCCGGGTTCCGGCGGGAACCGGGTCCGAGGGGGGCGTCGACCTGGCGACCCGGGTGCTGACGTTGCCGAAGGACGGGGAGGTCGCGAGAGGCGCGGCCGGGGGGTCGGGGAAGACTCCGGGGGCGGACACACCCGCGCCCTCCGAGGACCTGGACACGACCGGGGAGGCCGCCGGGGCCGGGGCGGGAGCGGAGGACGCCGACGCGACGCCGGAGAGCCCCGCAGCGGCCGGCCGGCCGAGCGCCAAGGGCCCCGGGGAGTCCGGACCCGCCGAGAACACTCCGGACACGCCCGGGGAAGAACCCGACGCCGCCGAGGGCTCCGGGCCCACGGAGAACACCACGCGGACGAACGAGGCCGAGGCGGACGAAGCGGGCGAGGGCTCGTCGGCCGGGGGCCGGGACTCCGGGGAGACGGGCGACGAGGGCCCGGACGCCGGGGACTCCCGCGGCGAAGGCTCGGGCGAGGCCGGGGCCTCGGGCGGGGCGGGTGAGGGCTCGTCGGCCGAAGGCCGGGACATCGGGAAGCCGCGCGACGGCGGCCCGGGCGAGGGCGACTCGAACGCCGGGACCACGGGCGAGAGCTCGTCGGCCGGAGGCCCGGACGCCGGGGACTCCCGCGGCGAAGGCCCGGGCGAGGCCGGATCGGAGGCCGGGGTCTCGGGTGAGGCGGAGGCCGGTGGGGAGGGCTCGGAGAGGTCGGGCTCGGGCGGCGAGGCTTTGAACGGTGAGGGCGCCGGCACCGAGGGCGCGGCTTCCGAAGGCTCCGGCACCGAGCGTGGCGAAGCGGCCACCGGTAGCGACGACGCCGATCAGGCCAGCCCCGACGAGGGCTCCGGGAGGGCTGAGGCGGGCGCTGAGGGCTCCGGAGCGGGCGAGGGCGGGTCGGGGAGCCTTGGGGGCGCGAAGGGCGCCCAGGGGGCTTCTGGGGGCGCCGAGGGGGGCTCGGAGCAGGCGGCCGAGCCGCGCGACGCGGCCACGGACGGCGCCGCGGCGGATTCCGACGGGTCCGGGCAGCGCCGTACGGCCACTGCCGCCGCCGCGAAGCCGGACGCGGACGACGCCGGCGAGGCAGACGCCCTCCAGGAACCGCGTGACGCGGACGGCGATCAGGACAGCTCGGCGCGGGACAACTCGGCTCAGGACAAGGCCGGTTCGGACGACGCCGACTCCGCCGACGAGGGCCCCCGGTCCGGGAACGCGGGCGCCGGGATAGCCAACTCGCCCAAGGACGAGCCCCGTTCGGACACGGACGAGGCCGACGCCCCGGCGCGGAGCACCGACTCCGAGGCGGACGACGCGGACGACGCCGGCCCGGCCGAACCCGAGGCCACCGCCGACCGGTCCCACCCGGACGACGACAACTCGCCCGAGGACAAGCCCACTTCCGAGGCCGAGCCGGTCAACTCCCCCGCCTCCGAGCGGGAGTCCGACGGCGACGACGCCGACTCCGGTGACGACAGCCCCCGTTCCGGCGCCGACACCCACCCCGTCGACCAGCCGACCGCGATCTTCAAGGCCGTACGCCCGAAGCCGAGCGTCGACCAGCCGACGACGATGCTGAAGCTGGGGGACGTCCCCAAGCCCACCACCGACAAGCCCGGCACCGCGGACACGGACAAGGCCGGCGCCGCCTGGACCTCCGGCGCCACGAAGAAGCCGGACGCCGCAGCGAAGCCGGAAGCCACGGGGAAGCCCGGGTCCGCGACCGGCGCCGAGGGCGCGGCCGGAGCCGCGAAGGCCGACGGCGCCGCGAAGGCGGACCCCGCCGCGAAGCCCGCCGCCCCCGCCCCCCGTGAGGGTGACAGCGAGCGGACCAGTACGTTCGTCGCGCTGAAGCCGCTGGACGACCCGGCGACCCGTAAGCCCCGTACTACTTCGGAGTCGACCGCCACCACGGCGGTCCCCCAGGTGGGCCCGGAGCGGACGACGCAGCAGCCGCTCCCGCCGAAGCCCCCGCTGGACCTGCTGGCCGAGCTGACGAACACCCCTCCCCCGCCGCCGACCCCCCTGCGGACCCTCGCCCGGCGGCTGAAGATCTGGACCCCGCTGGTCGTCCTGCTGATCGCCGCGTTCGCGATCGCACAGACGGTCCGCCCCCTGCCGAAGCCCACGCTGGACCTCACCGCGGCCGGCGTCTACACCTTCCAGGGCGGCAAGGTCGACATCCCCTGGCCCGCCGACGGCCAGGCCGCCCTCGACGTCCAGGGCGTCGGCACGTTCGGCTCCTCCGGCCAGGAGAAGCCCGTCCCGATCGCCAGTGTCGCCAAGGTCATGACCGCGTATCTCATCCTCAGGGACCACCCCCTGAAGAGCGGCGACGACGGCCCGAAGATCAAGATCGACCAGGCCGCCCAGGACCAGTCGAACGCCGGCCAGGAGTCGACCGTGGACGTCACGGCCGGCGACTCGATCACCCAGCGCGAGGCCCTTGAGTCCATCCTGATCGCGTCCGCGAACAACGTCGCACGCCTCCTGGCCCGCTGGGACGCCGGTTCGGAGACGGCCTTCGTCGAGAAGATGAACGCCGCCGCCAAGGACCTCGGTATGACGAACACGACGTACACGGACCCCTCGGGTCTGAACGACACCACCGTCTCCACCGCGATCGACCAGGTGAAGCTGGGCAAGGCGGCGATGGAGCAGCCCGTCTTCCGCGAGGTCGCGGCGATGATGTCGTACACCGACTACAAGGGCGAGTACCACTCGAACTGGAACGGCCTGGTCGGCAAGAACAAGGTCGTGGGCATCAAGACGGGTACGACGACCTCGGCGCTCGGCAACCTGATGTTCGCCGCGAAGAAGGAGGTCGGCGGGGAGACCCGGACGATCATCGGCGCGGTCGTCCGGCAGCCCGCCGGCGGCCCGGAGAACACGATCCTCAGCGCGGCCCTGGACGGCGGCGACAAGCTGATCCGCGCGGCGCAGGACGTCCTGGAGTCCGCGACGATCCTCAAGAAGGGCGACGTCGTCGGGTATGTGGACGACGGTCTCGGCGGCCGTACCCCGGTCGTCGTCACGAAGGACGTCACCGCGGTCGGCTGGGCCGGCCTGAAGGTGAAGCTCTCCTTCGTCACGGGTGATCTCCCGCACACCGCGAAGGCCGGTACCCAGGTCGGCACCCTGACCGTCGGCGACGGCGGCTCGGCGAGCGCCGTGAAGGTACCCGTAGCACTCAAGAGTGAGTTGGCGGAGCCCGGCTTCGGCGCGAAGCTGACCCGGATCGGCTGACCCGGCACCACTCCGCAGCCCGTCGGCCAGTACCGCCCGGTACCGGCCGGCGGGCTGCGTGCTAGCGTCACGAAACGGACACGGCTCGACGACCGCTCACCCTGCGGTCGTAACCCTGCGGTCTTACGGGAAAGCCCGTAGGGGGCGAGAGAAGAAGACGGGACACGGGGAGTGCCTACAGGTGGCCACAGCGGAGCCGACACGCGACGACACCGGCCCGGGCCCGGACTCCGGCCCGCGAATACGGCTGCCCGCGCCGCAGTCCGGCTCCCATGACCGGCTGGCCGCCGAGGACCCCCCGGTGAGTGCCGTACCGGGCTTCTGGCCGAGACTCTGGGCCGCCCCCGGGGTCGTACGGGTACGGGCCTGGCTGCTGAGCCATCTCGTCCTGTCCATGACCGTCCTCTCGGGCGGTCTGCACCTGCTCTGGTTCTTCGCGTTCGCGAACAGCGGTGGCGATCTGGCCGCACAGGACGCCTGGGCGGAGTTCGTCGGCCGCCACCCCGACTCGGCGTACAACCTCGCCTGGTACGGCGGCATGCACCCGGTGTCGTACAGCATCATCTCGCCGTACCTGATGTCCGTCCTCGGCGTGCGGACGACGATGATGATCGCGGGGACGCTCTCCGCGGGCCTGCTCACGCTGATCCTGCTGCGCTCGCGGCCGGTGAAGAACCCGGTCTGGCCCGCTTTGATAGGGGTCGTCGCGTTCCTGGCGAACGCGGCGAGCGGGCGGGTGACCTTCGGGCTCGGGAACATGTTCGCGCTGGGCGCGGTGGCCGCCGTGTTCTGCTGGCCGCACAAGTGGCGGTACAAGCGGTGGGCGAAGGCGCTGACGGCGGCGCCGCTCGCCGCGCTCGCGACGATGTCGTCCCCGGTCGCCGGGCTCTTCGTGGGGCTGGTCGCGGTCGCGCTGTTTTTGCAGAAGCGACGTCCGGGGGCGTGGGCGCTGGGGATCGCGCCGGCCGTCGTCGTCGGCGTCTCCGCCTGGCTGTTCCCGTTCTCCGGGACGCAGCCGATGTCGATCGGGTCCGCCTCGCTGCCGTTCATCTACTCGGTGATCGTCTTCCTGGGTGTGCCGAAGGACTGGAAAACGGTCCGGATCACGGCGGCCGTGTACGGGCTGTTCGTGCTCGGCGTGTGGATCGTCAGCTCGCAGATCGGGTCGAACATCACCCGGCTCGCGATGCTGTTCGGCGGGGTCGTGGTGGCGTGCGCGCTGCCGTTCGCGGTGCCGCGCAGCCGTAAGTGGTACGCGCTGGTGATCGCGACCGTGGGGTTCGTGGTGTGGGTCGGCTTCAAGTCGGTCGACGACGTCGTACGGACCACCCCGGCCGCCTCCTGGGCGCGTGAGCTGGCACCGCTGGTGAACGAGTTGCAGCAGGTCGGCGCCGGGAAGGGCCGGGTCGAGGTGGTCCCGGCGCGCTCGCACCGGGAGGCGTCCGCGCTCGCGCCGTACGTGAACCTCGCGCGCGGGTGGAACCGGCAGGCCGACATGAAGCGCAACCCGCTCTTCTACGACGACACCCTCAACTCCGCGAACTACCACGAATGGCTGAAGCGGTGGGCCGTCCACTTCGTCGTCGTCCCCAAGGACGCGCCCGACGGGGACGGCGCCGAGCGCGAGCGTGAGCTGGTGCAGCGGGGTCTGCCCTACCTGAAGCAGATCTGGGGCGACGCGAACTGGCAGCTCTTCCGCGTCAACGACCCGGCGCCGCTCGCCGAGCCCGACGCGGTGGTCCAGCGGGCGGAGCAGGGTGAGATGACGATCGACGTGAAACGGGCCGGGCGTGTTCTGGTCAAGATCCCCTACTCCCCGTGGCTGAGCATCGTCGACGCGGAGGGCAAGAGCCTCAAGGCTCCCCAGGAGACCGAAGCCTCCAAGCACCGTGCGGAGGGGGAGCCGAAGGTGTACGAGAACCTCCACGGCTGCCTCTTCGAGACCGAGGAGGACACGGAGGGGGACAAGTGGACGATGCTGGTGGCTCCGTCGGCGGGGATCTACCGGCTGGCGGCGCCGTATCAGCTGCCTCGGGGGACGCCTTGTCCGGACGAGCTCAAGTAGTCGTGGCGAGCCGAGTAGTACGGGGTGTCCCGTAGTACCGGGGAGCTAGCGCAGCTCTGAGACGTAGCGGTCGGTGCCCGGGATCGTCGGGATGAAGGGGGCCACCAGCTCCACCCTGCCGAGGCCGGACTCCGTGAGGCGGGCGTCGAGGCCGGCGTGGTGGTCGGCGTAGTGGTCGGCCCAGCACTCCCGGGGGTCCTGTTCGAGGAACCAGAGGAGGGTCAGCCGGGTGTCGACGCCCTCGACCTGCCGCACGTACGACATGCGGTCCACGGGCAGGGGGGTGGGCCGGAAGATCGTGACCAGCGCGGTGGGGGAACCCTTCAGGGTCTTCGACAGGTACCGGGTGCGCAGCCACTGGAGGAGTTCGGTGCGCTGCTGGGGCGACTCGGTCTCCAGGACCTCCAGGATCAGCCCCTGGTAGGGGTGGTCCAGGGCGTGGAAGTCGCGGGGGCCCGCCGCGCCGTCGCGGTAGACGGTCGTCTCGTGGTCCTGGAAGGCCGTGAGGACGTGGGTGCGGTCCTGGTAGACGCGGGCGTCGTGGTTGAGGCGCTTGTTGATGGAGACGGTCCAGCGCATGTGATCGGCGTAGCGGCCGTCGGTGATCCAGTAGGTGGAGAGGTAGCAGCCCTGGGTGACCGGCTGGGCGATGGCCGACTTCTCGGGCAGGCGCAGGAGCTGGAGGTCCCGGGTGGCGACCCAGCGGCGGCCCGCGTACATCCAGGGCATCGCCATCGCGCCCGCGTAGAAGTGGTCGTCCTCGTACCAGCGGTTGTAGGCGTACTCGTGTCCGGGGTGCGGTTCGACCATGGTGATCAGGGCGTGGCCGGGGTGGACGCCGTAGGGGCCCACGGACGCCAACTCGGCGTACAGGTCACTGCTGTTGCCCTCGCTCATGCACGTTCCCCTTTCCTGCGGTCGCCCATACTCTGACGGTCCGTCAGACAATGCGGAAGTCTCAGGGAGGGCCCATGTCTCTGCTGCCCGGCAGGACCGTCGTCGTCTCCGGAGTCGGCGCGGGCCTGGGCCACCAGGTCGCGGCGGCCGTCGTGCGGGAAGGAGGGAACGCCGTCCTGGGCGCCCGCACGGAGGCCCAACTCGCCAAGTCCGCGCGGGACATCGACCCGGACGGGGCGCACACCGCCTTCCTCGCGACCGACATCACCGACGAGCGGCAGTGCGCACGCCTCGCCGAGCTGGCGGTGTCGCGGTTCGGCGGGATCGACGCGGTCGTCCAAGTCGCCGCCTGGGACTCCTACTTCGGGGGTGTGGAGGACGCCGACTTCGAGACCTGGCGGTCCGTCATGGACGTGAACCTGCTGGGGACGCTGCGGATGACCCGGGCCTGCCTGCCGGCGCTGAAGGAGGGCGGGGGCGCGGTGGTGTTCATCGGGACGCAGTCGGCCGTGGCGGCGCCCTCGCAGGTCCGGCAGGCCGCGTACGCCGCCTCCAAGGGGGCGCTGACCAGCGTGATGTACTCGCTGGCAAGGGAGTTGGGCCCGTACCGGGTCCGGGTGAACACCGTGCTGCCGGGGTGGATGTGGGGGCCGCCGGTCGAGGCGTACGTCCGCTTCACCGCGCAGACCGAGGGGGTTCCCGAGAGCGAGGTACTGGGCCGGCTGGCGGGGCGCATGGCGCTGCCGGAGCTGGCGACCGACGGTGACGTGGCGGACGCGGCGGTGTTCCTGGCGTCGTCGCGGGCACGGGCGATCACGGGGCAGTCGTTGCTGGTGAACGCGGGCGAGCTGATGCGGTGAGGGGCTCGTCACCGGCCAACTGGGTGTTCACGTACAGGAATTGAAGTCACCTCACCGAACGATTTTACTCCCCCTTGACCTGCCCTGTGCTTGCTGTGAGCACCTCATCACCCCCAGAGTTCACATGCCTGCCCTGCCTGTCTGCCTTGAACCCCCACGTCGACGGCGAACCCTGGAAGGGGGCACATGAACGGTCTCGACTGGGCCGTGCTCATCGGCTACTTCGGTGTGATGGTCGCCATCGGAGTCTGGTCGCACAAACGGGTCGACGACGTCAGCGACTTCTTCACCGCGGGCGGCAAGATGCCGTGGTGGCTCTCCGGCATCTCGCACCACATGTCGGGCTACAGCGCGGTGATGTTCACCGGGTACGCCGGTATCGCCTACACCTACGGCGTCACCTCGTTCGTCACCTGGTCCTTCCCGATCGCGCTCGGTATCGCGATCGGCTCGAAGCTGTTCGCGCCGCGCATCAACCGGCTGCGCTCACGGCTCCATGTCGCCTCTCCCCTGGAGTACCTGAAGAACCGGTACGACCTGAAGACGCAGCAGGCGCTCGCCTGGTCCGGCATGCTGCTGAAGATCGTGGACGTCGGCGCCAAGTGGGCGGCGATCGCCACCCTGTTGTCGGTGTTCACCGGCATCTCGCTGAACCAGGGCATCCTCATCACCGGCACCATCACCGCCGTCTACTGCACGATCGGCGGCCTGTGGGCCGACGCGCTCACGGAGTTGGGGCAGTTCGTCATCCAACTCCTCGCCGGGATCGCGATGTTCGTCGCCGTCGTCCTCGAACTCGACGACAAGGGCATCGGGTTCTTCGGCGCCTGGGACGAACCGGCCCTGCAAGGACACGGGAAGCCGCTCGTCGGGCCGTACGGCACGGTGTTCCTGCTGGCGTTCCTCTTCATCAAGCTGTTCGAGTACAACGGCGGCATGCTCAACCAGGCCCAGCGGTACATGGCCACCCGCGACGCGAAGGAGGCGGAGCGGTCCGCGCGGCTGTCGGCGGTGCTGTGGCTGGTCTGGCCGCTCGTGTTGTTCTACCCGATGTGGATGTCGCCGCTGCTCGTGCAGTCGAACAAGCCGGACGGCTCCGACTCCTACGGCCTGATGACCGAACAGCTCCTGCCGCACGGCCTGTTGGGGCTCGTCATCGTCGGTTTCTTCTCCCACACGATGGCGATGTGCTCCTCCGACGCCAACGCGATCGCCGCGGTCTTCACCCGGGACTGCGCGCCGGTGATCTGGAAGCGGGCCCGAACCTGGGACCCGGGACAGGGACTCCGGGTCGCGCGCGTCGCGACGGTCGTCTTCCTCGGGCTCTCGATGGCGGCGGCGACGCAGGTCAACTCCCCGGCGTTCAAGGACATCATCACCGTCGTCATCAAGTGGGTCGCGGGGCTCATGGGCCCGATGGCCATCCCGATGATGCTCGGGCTGCTCCGGCCGTTCCGCCGCTCCGGTCCGACCGCCGCGCTCACCAGCTGGTCGATGGGCCTGCTCGCGTTCTGGCTCGTCAACTACCCGATCAACTGGAACGTCGACGGCGGCGTACCTCTCCAGTATCAGGTCTCGGTCCCGCTCGCCGTCTCACTGGTCCTGTACATCGGCATCGGTTTCCTGCGCCCCGAGGACACCCCGGGCCGCCTCGCGATCATCGACAAGATCAACTCCGACGACGACGGGGTAGCTCTCAAGGCCGACGGACCTGAGCACCAGGACCCGGTCCCCTCCCCGCCGCGCACCTGACCCCCTACCTCGGCGGTACGCCGTTCGGCCGTCCTCCCTCCCCTCCCGCATGTGCGGAAAGGGTGCGAGGACGGCCGAAAACCTTTGCCCTTCGGGCACAGGGGGCATACCGAGCAGACCCTGAACTCCCCGTCCCCGTTCGATTACAGTGGCGAATCGTGTCGTACGGACGGCGGACGGGGCCAGGGAGGCTTGGTGGTGGGTACGGCGGCCGGGCCCATCTGGGGCCGCACCGAGCAACAGGACTTCCGCAGCCGGGTACGCGGCACGCTGCTGGGCGGGGCCCTGGGGGACGCCCTGGGGGCTCCGGTGGACCGGGTCTCCGCCGAGGAGATACTCAAGGTGTACGGGGTCGAGGGGGTCGCCGACCTCATCCCGGCCTACGGCAGGCGCGGCGCGATCACCCACCTCACCCAGCTCACCCTCTTCACCGTCGACGGCCTGATCCGCGCCCAGGTCCGCCGTGACACCGGCGCCTGGCATCCCCCCACGGACCTGCATCGCGCGTATCTGCGCTGGGCGTCGACCCAGCGCGACTGGGGTCCCGACCTACGCCGCAAGGACGACGGCTGGCTGGCCCGCGAGGAGTGGCTGTACGCCCGCCGCGACCCGACCCGCCCGCTGCTCATCGGGCTCGGGGACGAGCGGATGGGCACCCTCGAATCGCCGAAGAACCCGGCGGCGGACGGCCCCGAGGCGCTCGGCCGCTCGGCGCCGTTCGGTCTGCTGGTCGGCTGGGAGCCGCAGTTGGTCGCGCAGCTCGCGGTGGAGTGCGCGGCGCAGACCCACGGCCACCCGGCGGCGTACCTCGCGGCGGGGGCGTACGCGGTCACCGTCCACGCGCTGGCCAGGGGAGACAGCCTCGACAGCGCCGTCCAGCGGGCCCTGTCCCACCTGTCGGCGCGGCCCGGCCACGAACCCGTCTCCGAGGCGCTGCAACGCGGGCTCGGCGCGGTCAGACAAGGGCTGCCGACCCCCGTACGAGTCGAGGAACTCGCCGGGTCCGGCAGCGCCCCCGAACTGCTCTCCGCCGCCGTCTACTGCGCGCTCGTCGCCGAGGACGTCCGCCACGGCCTGCGCCTCGCCGTCAACCACAGCGCTCCCTCCGCCCCGACCGCCTCCCTCACGGGCTCCCTCCTCGGCGCCCTGCACGGCGAGACCGCCCTGCCGCCGGCCTGGCTCGCGGAGCTCGAAGGCCGGCCGACGCTCCTCGAACTCGCCGACGACTTCGCGATGGAGATGACGCAGGGGCCGGCGCTGCACAGCCCGGCGGGGGCGGCGCCGGGGTGGCTGGCGCGGTATCCGCGGGGTGGGGCGGAGCTGGAGCGGGGGTAGGGGTGGAGACAGGGGTGGACGTACCCCGAGCACCCGACCCTGATAGCTGTCAGGGTCACGTCGTCCCTGGTGCGGTCTACGTTCGAGTCGCCTGGTCGGGACTACAGAGGAGACCACATGGGACTCAGAAAACGAGCGGCTGCGACGGTGGCGACGTTGATCGCCGCGTTCCTTCTTCCGCTGGCGGCGCAGGCGCCGGCACAGGCGGCTGCGAACGCGTGGACGCCGAACATCTCCCCCCTGTACTCGGGCGAGTCGGTGCAGCGGGACATACCGGGTGGCAAGAATGCTGAGGACGCGCTCAAGATTTGCTCCTGGGCATCAGGAATCGCCTGTGTATCGGTCGGCCAGGGCGACGGCAGACAGAGCATCTTCCACCTGTACAAGTGCGGTACCCGGTCGCTCTCGAACTTCATCGATGCGCTCTCCGTCCGCAACAACCAGACCGGCGGAGCCCAAGTCCGTTTCTGGGGGCCCAACGTAGGTACGTACTCCGCCCCCGCCAACCCCAACGTCATCACCGTGTTCCCGAACGCGGCGACGTACGACTTCAACAACATGTCCGTCTGCTGACCCGCCGAGGTCGCACCGGCCCGGGCACACCGATCAGGGTGTCCGGGTCGCCCCGTACGACTTCCGGGCTACTCGACGACCCTGACCTTGGTCTCGGTCGCGCCGAAGGCCCACAGCGCCGTGCCGTCCTCCTTGTGGAGGCGGATGCCGCCGGTCTGCGTGCCGGCGGGGGCGGGCGGCGGGGAGGAGCCGTCGACGGCGTTGGAGAAGGCGATGTTGATGCCGGACTTCACCGTGAAGTAGACGACGTGCTCGACGGCGACCCCGTCGGAGCCGGTGGTCGCGGGGGTCCGCACGGAGATCGTGTACGTACCGGGCGCGGGGTCGACCGTCCCGGGCCAGACCACGAACGTACGGCGGGACTGGTCGTCCGCGTCGACCAGCCAGACCCGGTCCTCGGAGAGCGAGTAGACGATACGGCGCCCCGTGCCGGACTTGGCGGGTAGTCCCGGAGTACTAGGGGCCGCCTCGGGGCTCACCGACTGCTTGGGCGTGGCCGTCGGCTTCGGGCTCGCCGCGGCCGTCGGGTGAGGGTGCACGCCGTTGTCCGCCTCAAGCGCCAGGAAGCCCACGCCGACGATCGCCCCGGCCGTCAGACCGGAGACCCAGACCCACGAGGGAATCCGCAGGGCAGGCACGGGCACGCAACTCCTCAGACTCCGACCCCCGCACCTCGGGGGTCGGATCATCCTACTGTGGAGCGCCTGTCCGCCGGGCCGGTACCGGTCCCCCTCAGGTACCGTTCCAAGATCACAACAGGCGCCCCACCAGGCTCAGTCGAGGACCGGAAGCAGTTCGGGAAGATGCCCGTCGGACGCCTCCGCGGCCCGCTGCCGCTCCTCGGACACCTCGCCGTACAGCGTCGTACGCGGCTTCGCCGGGCGCCCGGCCGCCTGCGCGACGGCGATCAGGTCCCGGACCGATTTGTACGACCCGTACGACGAGCCCGCCATCCGCGAGATGGTCTCCTCCATCAGCGTGCCGCCGAGGTCGTTCGCCCCGGACCGCAGCATCTCGGCCGCCCCCTCACTGCCCAGCTTGACCCAGCTGGTCTGGATGTTGGGAATCCACGGGTGCAGCAGGAGCCGCGCCATCGCGGTCACCGCCCGGTTGTCGCGGATCGTCGGGCCGGGCCGGGAGATGCCCGCCAGGTACACGGGCGCGTTGGTGTGGATGAACGGCAGCGTCACGAACTCCGTGAATCCGCCGGTGCGTTGCTGGATTCCGGCGAGCGTGCGGAGGTGGCCGAGCCAGTGGCGCGGCTGGTCGACGTGGCCGTACATCATCGTGGAGCTGGTGCGCAGCCCCAACTCGTGGGCGGTGGTGACGACTTCGATCCAGGTGGCGGCGGGCAGCTTGCCCTTGGTGAGGACCCAGCGGACCTCGTCGTCGAGGATCTCGGCGGCCGTGCCGGGCAGGGTGTCGAGCCCCGCCGCCCTGGCCTCCGTCAGCCACTCGCGGATCGAAAGCCCGGTGCGCGTCGCGCCGTTGACGACCTCCATGGGCGAGAAGGCGTGCACGTGCATGCCGGGGACGCGCTTCTTCACCGCCCGCGCGATGTCGAAGTACGCGGTCCCCGGCAGGTCGGGGTGGATGCCGCCCTGCATGCAGACCTCAACTGCGCCGACTTCCCATGCCTGTTGGGCCCGGTCGGCGACCTGGTCCAGGGAGAGGGTGTAGGCATCGGCGTCCGTGCGGCGCTGCGCGAACGCGCAGAAACGGCAGCCGGTGTAGCAGACGTTGGTGAAGTTGATGTTCCGCGTGACGATGTACGTGACGTCGTCGCCGACCGCCGACTTCCTCACGTCGTCCGCGATCTGGGTCAGCGCGTCCAGCGCCGGGCCGTCCGCGTGGAAGAGGGCGAGGGCCTCGGCGTCGGTGAGTTTCGTCGGGTCGTCGGCGGCGGTCGCGAGGGCCTGGCGGACGTCGGTGTCGATGCGCTCGGGGACCATGCCGGGGGCGGCGGCCTCGCGCAGGGCCGACCAGTCGCCGTACACCTCGTCGAAGTCGGCGCGCCGGTCGGCCGTCCGGCCCTCGGTGTCGATCGTGCGGTGCAGGTCGGTGCGGCCGGTCGACTCGAAGACCTCCTCGGGTTCCTGCCAGGGGCGGCCCTCGACGACGGCGTCGGGGAGCGCGAGGCCGGTCTCGGGGTCGGCGAGGGCGCGGACGTGCGGGAGGAGGCGGGGGTCGAGCCAGGGTTCGCCGCGGGTGACGAACTCCGGGTAGACGCACAGCCGTTCACGCAGCTCGAAGCCCGCGGCCTCGGAGCGGCGGGTGAGTTCCTCGATCTGCGGCCAGGGGCGTTCGGGGTTGACGTGGTCGATGGTGAGCGGGGAGACGCCGCCCCAGTCGTCGATGCCGGCGCCGATGAGGCGCTCGTACTCGCCGTCGACCAGGTTCGGCGGGGCCTGGATGTTCGCGGCGGGGCCGAGGATCAGGCGCGACACGGCGACGGCCGCGACCAGTTCGTCGAGTTCGGCGTCCGGCATGCCGCGCATCGCCGTGTCCGGCTTGGCGCGGAAGTTCTGGATGATGAGTTCCTGGATGCCGTGGTGGGCGCGGGAGACCTTGCGCAGCGCGAAGAGGGAGTCGGCGCGCTCCTCGTAGGTCTCGCCGATGCCGATCAGCAGGCCCGAGGTGAAGGGGACGGAGGAGCGGCCGGCGTCCTCCAGTACCCGTAGACGCACCGCGGGTTCCTTGTCGGGGGACCCGTAGTGGGGGCCTCCGGGTTCGGACCACAGGCGGGTGGCCGTGGTCTCCAGCATCATGCCCATGCTCGGGGCGACCGGCTTGAGGCGCTGGAGGTCGGTCCAGGACATCACCCCGGGGTTGAGGTGGGGCAGCAGGCCGGTCTCCTCCAGGATGCGGACGGAGATGGCGCGGACGTAGGCGATGGTGTCGTCGTAGCCGTGCGCGTCGAGCCATTCGCGCGCCTCCGGCCAGCGGTCCTCCGGTTTGTCCCCCAGGGTGATGAGGGCTTCCTTGCACCCTAGGGAGGCACCCTTACGGGCCACGTCGAGGACCTCGTCGGGGGACATGAACATGCCGTGCCCGGCGCGGCGGAGCTTGCCCGGGACGGTGACGAAGGTGCAGTAGTGGCACTTGTCACGGCACAGGCGGGTCAGGGGGATGAAGACGCTCTTGGAGTACGTGATGACGCCGGGCCGGCCGGCCGCCGAGAGCCCCGCGTCGCGCACCCGGGCGGCGGACGCGGTGAGGTCGTCGAGGGCCTCGCCGCGCGCCTGGAGCAGCACCGCCGCTTCGGAGACGTCGAGTGCGACGCCGTCCCGGGCGCGTTTGAGGGCGCGACGCATGGAGTTCTCGGTGGGGCCGGTTCCCGAGGTCGCGGAAGTCGTCATCCTTTGAGCATACGTTCGGGCTGCTCAGAGGGGACGGGGTACCACCGGCCCCCGCCGCTCACAGGAAGCGTGCGAGCCCGTCCAGTACCCGTAGTACTTCCGTCTCGCCCGCCGGGGGCAGCTGGACGACCGTCTCCTCGATGCCCAACTCCCCGTAGTACTTGAGTTTTCCCTCCTCCGGCACGACGGCGTACGGCACCACCTGGAGGTCCGCCGGCTCGCGGCCCGCCTCCGCCCAGGCGGCCCGCAGGACCGGCAGGGACTCCCCGAGCCCGCGTCCGCCGATCGGCAGCCATCCGTCGGCGTACTCGCAGATGTGGGAGAACAGCTTGGGCCCGGCGCCGCCGCCGATGAGGGTGCGGGGCCCGACGACCGGCCCCCGGGGCTCGCGCACCGGCTTGGGGTACGCGAGGGACGGCCGTACGCTCCCGAACTTCCCCTCGTAGCCGGTCGGTTCCTCGGACCACAGCGCCCGCATGAGGGCCATCCGGTCGCGCACCAGCTCCCGCCGGGTCCGCCACTCGACGCCGTGGTCGGCGGCCTCCTCGACGTTCCACCCGTACCCGAGCCCGAGCGTGAGCCGCCCGCCGGAGAGGTGGTCGACGGTCGCGATCTGCTTCGCGAGGTCGATCGGGTCGTGCTGGGCGACGAGCGTGATCCCGGTCCCGAGCCCGAGCCGTTCGGTGACGGCGGCGGCCTGTCCGAGCCCGACGAACGCGTCCAGGGTTCTCCCGTACTCCCTGGGTAGCCCCCCACCCGCGGGGTAGGGGGTGGTGCGGTCGACCGGGATGTGTGTGTGCTCGGGGAGATAGAGGCCGGCGAAGCCCCGGTCCTCCAGCTCGCGGGCGAGACGCGTGGGCGTGATGGTCTCGTCGGTGAGGAAGATCGTGACCGAGATACGCATACGGCGGCCTTTCCGGGGGGACGACGTCCTGGGCGCGGGTGTCGACCTCATCTGTACCCGGAACGGCCCGAACTGTCCATACCGACCGGTCGGAATCACAGGCTCAAGGGGCTGTTCCGTCACCTCCCCGCGAGGAGACCGCGGCGAGCAGGGCCTCTCGGGCCAGCCGGTCCGTCTCGGCCGGCGCGCCACCGAGCCGGTGCAGCAGCAGCCACGGCCCGTCGTCGTGCAGTGCGGCCACGACGGACGAACCCCGGGTGGCCCCGTTGTGCCACAGGGTCGCCGGCCCCCGCCGCCACGCGAGCGCCGGTTCTCCCAGCCGGCGTTCGACGAGCAGCGCGACCACGATGTCCGCCAGGGTCCGGCACGTGGACCACAGCCCGCCCGCCGGGAGGATCGGCCCGCTCAGGTCCCACAGCGGACGGGCCCGCCCGAACATCCCGCGCGGCACGAGCCGCGACCCGGCCGGGGGACGCGCCGTCACGGTGCCCGCGGCGAGGCCGAGGGGCGACAGCACGTACGCGTCGACGAGTCGCTGGTACGGCCGTCCCGCCGCGACGGTCAGCGCGTGCCCGAGGACCGCGTACCCGAAGTTGGAGTACTCCTCCTCGCCCTGCCGTCCGGTGACCTGCCGGTCGAGTTCCCGCAGCAGCCCGGCCAGCGCCGCCTCCGTGAACCCGGCGTAGGGGTCGTCCGGAGGTCCTACGGGTACTACGGGCAGCCGGGGGAGTCCTGACGTGTGGTCGGCGAGGTTGCGCAGCGTGATACCCGTACCTCTCGGGACGGACGCCAGGCACTCCTCCAGCGGCAGGTCGAGGGCGACGGTCCCCTCCTTCACGAGTCCGGCGAGGACGGTCGCGGTGAACACCTTGGTGATCGACCCGATCTCCACGAACCGGTCGGGGTCGTGGCCGTGGGCGACCCGTTCGCGGATGCCGCCCCCGCCCAGCAGACACGTCGGTGTGCGCATGGTCCGTCTCTCCCGCTCTCCCGCTTCGGCCGGCCCCGGCCGGGGCGCCCGCATCAGACTGCCTCACTCCCCGATTCCCTTCAGGTCGCCGCGAGTTCACCCCTCTCCGCCACACTGGTGGCATGTGCGAGGACGCTCACGAGATCGGCAGACGCGCCCTGTTCGTGACGGGTGCGGCCACCGCGATGACGCTCGGAGGGGTGAGTTTCGCCTCCGCCGAGGAGCAGCAGGCCGGGCAGCCGGCCGAAGCGCGGCCGGACGGGGACGGGGAACGGCGACAGCAGACGCGGACCGTGCGGGGGACGCTGCCCGCCGGGGCGCCGGACTTCGTGTACGTACCGGTCGAAGTCCCGTCGGGGGTCGGCGAGTTCAGGGTGTCGTACACCTACGACCGCCCGGCCGTGCCGGCCGGCACCACCGGCAACGCCCTGGACATCGGCCTCTTCGACGAACGCGGCACGCAGCTCGGCGGCCGGGGCTTCCGGGGCTGGTCCGGGGGCGCCCGCACCGAGTTCTTCGTACGGGCCGACGACACGACCCCGGGCTACCTCCCCGGGGTGATCCGGCCGGGCACCTGGTCCATCGCGCTCGGCCCGTACACCGTGGCCCCGCAAGGGCTGTCGTACGAGATCACCGTCACCCTCACCCACGGGTCGTACGGGACGACCCCTAGGGCCGTGTACCCGCCGGAGCGGGCGAAAGGGCGGGGCCGGGCCTGGTACCGGGGCGACTGCCACCTGCACTCCTGGTACTCCGACGGCCGCCGCACCCCCGCCGAGATCGCGGCGCTCGCGCGGGCGGCGGGGCTGGACTTCATCAACACCTCCGAGCACAACACCCATGCGGGGCACGCCCATTGGGCCGACCAGGCCGGTGACGACCTGCTGATCATGCTCGGCGAGGAGATCACCACCCGCACCGGCCACGTCGTCGCGCTCGGCACCGACCCGGGCACCTTCGTCGACTGGCGCTACCGGGCCCGCGACAACCGCTTCGGGCGGTTCGCCCGCCAGATCCGCCGCGCGGGCGGGCTCGTCATCCCCGCGCACCCGCACGCCACCTGCATCGGCTGCGCCTGGAAGTTCGGGTTCGGCGAGGCGGACGCGGTGGAGGTGTGGAACGGCCCCTACACGCCGGACGACGAGGTCGCGCTCGCCTCGTGGGACGCGACGCTGGCCGCCGCCGTGCGGGAGGGCCGCGACTGGCTCCCGGCCATGGGCAACAGCGACGCCCACCGCGACCCCGACGTCGTGGGGCTCCCCCAGACCGTCGTCCTCGCCGACGACCTGACGCGCGAGGCGGTCCAGGCGGGCATCCGGGCGGGGCGGTCGTACGTCGCCGAGTCCAAGGACGTCTCCGTCGCGCTGACCGCGACCGGGCCGCGCGGGGAGCACGCCGGTATCGGGGAGCGGCTCGCGGTGGGGGCGGACACCCCTGTGGTCGTACGGGTGGAGGTCTCAGGGGTTACGGGGTGCGTGGTCCGGCTCGTCACCGACCAGGGGGTCCTGTTCACCGGCGATCCCGTAGGGGTCTCCGGGTCCGGGGTCTTCGAGTGGCGCACGACGCCGTCGTACGCGGCGTACGTACGGGCCGAGGTCCGGCACGCCGCGACCGCGCCGCCGCTGCCCGGGGCGCTGGCGGCGCTGACGAATCCGGTGTTCCTGGGGTGCGGGCGGGGCTGAGGGGCGGGCAGGGCTGGGGCCGCCGGGCAAGGCAGGGTGCTGGCAAGGCCGCGGAGGGGCGGGCGGGGCTGAGGGGAGGCGGGCGGGGTACCTCGGGGGGAGAATCGGCGGGGGTACCTGAGGGGGACGGGGGCTACGTGCCGTGTCCGGCAGCGCCCGCCCTGTCCGTCGTACCCCTCCTGTGCCGCCCCTGCCCCGCCCGTCGGCCGACGCCCCGGCCCCGACCCGTCAGGACCCCGATGTCCAGCCTCGCCGACCGCCGCTACCGGATCACGACCGCCGTCCAGCGGCGTCTCAACCCCCTCATCCGCAGGCTGCCGCTAGCCCGTCCTGGAGACCACCGGCCGGACGTCCGGGCTGCCGCGCCGCACGCCGCTGGGCGGTCGCCGAGTCGGGGACGCGTTCTGGCTGGTGTCGGAGTTCGGGGACCGCTCCCAGTACGTCCGGAACATCAAGGCCGACCCGAGGGTCCGGGTCCGGATCAGGGGCCGCTGGTACTCCGGTACGGCGCACATCCTCCGGGACGACGACCCGGTGGCCCGGCTGCGGGAGCTGCCGAGGCTGAACAGCACGGCGGTACGGGTACTGGGGACGGACCTGCTGACCGTACGGGTGGACCTCCACAGGGGCTGACCCCTGTCATACCCGTAGACCCCTGCCGCGCCCGCACGCCTCCCCTCCCCCGAGCCCCTGTCATACCCGTAGTACCCCGGCGGCGTGCCGCCCCGCCCCCCTCTCACCCCAGTTCCCGGTACAGCCCCTCGATCAGCTCCACGACCGTCTCCGGCACCCGCAGCGTGGGAAAGTGGTCGCACTCGGCTTCCCGCACCAGCCGGCACCCCGGAATCCGTGAGGCGATCACCTCGTTCCGCTTGACGACGACCGGCTGGTCCTTCTCCCCCAGGAGCAGCGAGCACGGCACCGCCAGCTCCCCCAACCGGTCGAAGCAGGCCGGGAGTTGCTCCTCGTACTGGTACGAGGTGAACCACCCGCCGATCACCGCTCGCAGCAACCGCCGGGCCTCGCTGTCCGGTGGCGTCCCGGCCCCGCTCCACCACGACATGCCCAGGTCGGCCAGCCCGTCGAGGTCCCCGGCCAGCGCCAACGGCTCGACCTGCGCGGCCATTTCGGGCGGATCGGGTTCGGGGTAGCCCGGCACTCCGGGGACGAGGAGCCCGAGCGCGGCGATCTGCCCGGGGTGGTCCAGGGTGTAGGCGGTCGCGGTGGCCCCGCCCATGCTGTAGCCGGCCAGCACGGCGCTCGTCACGCCGAAGTGACCCAGTACCAGGGCGAGATCGGCGTCCTGACGGTAGGACGAGGTGGGCGCCGGGGAGCGGCCGTACCCCCGGGCGTCGTACCGGATCACCCGGTGCCGCGAGGTGAGCGGGCCGAGCACCGGCTCCCAGATCTCGGAGGCGCCGACGCCGGGGTGGAGCAGGACCAGCGGCGGGCCGTCCCCCTCGCCCCGCTCCTCGGCCCAGACCTGGCCGCCGTCGACCGCGACCATCACGCCCGATACATCACCCATGCTCCGATACTGCCCCATGACGCGGCCCCTCGCCCGGCGGAAACCGGCCACGGGGCTCCCTCCTCCGAGCCGAAGGCTCCCCCGCCGAGCTGAAGGCCCTTCTCCCGTCGGGCCGAGGGCTCCCCTGTCGAGCCGAGGGCTCCGCCGCCGAGCCGAGGGCTCCGCCGCCGAGCCGAGGGCTCCGCCGCCGAGCCGAGGGCTCCGCCGCCGAGCCCCTCCCTCACCTCACCCCGGCCACACGATCGCCTGCACCTCGCTGTACGCGTGCAGCGCGTACGACCCCACGTCCCGCCCGACGCCGCTCTTCTTGAACCCCCCGAACGGCGCCTCCATGTTCCGCCCGACGGTGTTGACGCCGACGCCGCCGGCCCGCAGCCGACGGGCGACGCGGAAGGCGCGGGCGATGTCGCCGGACCAGACGTAGTCGATGAGCCCGTAGTCGGAGTCGTTGGCGAGGGCGACGGCCTCCTCCTCGTCGTCGAAGGGGAGGACGGCGACGACGGGCCCGAAGATCTCCTCACGGACGGCCCGCATCGCGTTGGTGCAGTCGGCGAGAACGGTCGGCCCGAGGTAGAAACCCCGCTCGGGAAGATCGACGACCTTGCCCACCAGGGGAGTTGCCCCCTCCCGCACGGCCAACTCGACATGCGCCCGCACCCGCTCCCGGTGCGCGGCACTGATCAGCGGCCCCATGACGGTCCCGGCCTGCCGGGGATCACCCAGCGTCAACCGCCCTGCATAGGCGACGAGTTGCTCGACAAGCCTGCCGTACAGGCCCCGTTGGACCAGGACCCGGGTCGGCGCCGTGCAGATCTGCCCGCTGTAGAAGGAGAACGTCGTCCCGATCCCCGCGACCGCCGATCCGATGTCGGCGTCGTCGAACACCAACGCGGCGCCCTTGCCGCCGAGTTCCATGAGCTGTCGCTTCATGTCCCGCCCGCAGACCTCGCCGATCCGTACGCCGACGGCGGTGGACCCGGTGAAGCTCACCATGTCGACATCGGGCGAGGCGACGGTCTCCTCTCCCACCTCGACCGCCTCCCCGGAGACGACGTTCACGACACCGGGCGGCACCCCGGCGGCCTCCAGGATCTCCGCCATCCGGTAGACGGAGAGGGGGTCTTGGGGCGCGGGCTTCACCACGACCGTGTTTCCCATGGCAAGTGCGGGCGCGATCTTCCCGGCGGGGTTGGCCCAGGGGTTGTTGTAGGAGGTGACGCAGGTGACGACGCCGACGGGCTGCCGGACCGCCAGCGCGCCCATCACGGCGGCCTTCCCCATCGGCCCGGCGTCGTTGATCTGCGGGGGGATCGCCCACTCGACGGGTTCGACGCGGGCGTAGCGCCTGAACCGGGCGGCAGCGACGCCGAGTTGCATGGCGCGGACGGTCGCGGTGGTCGCCCCGGTCTCGGCGCGGGCGAGGTCGGTGAGTTCGGTGCGGCGGGCCAGGATCAGGTCGGCGGCGCGGGCGAGTACGGCGGCCCGCTCCTCGGGGCGGGTGCGCGACCAGCCCTCGAACGCGGCGCGGGCCGCCGCGCAGGCGTCGCGGGCCTGCGCGGCGGACGCCTCGGGCGCGAGCCCGACGACGTCCTCGGTCGCGGGGTCGACCACCTCGTAGTGCCCGCCGTCGGGTTCGACCCACTCCCCGCCGACGAACAGCCGCTGTCCGTCGGTCACTTGGTGCTCACCGTGCGGGTGTCGGTCCCGGAGCGCAGCACCCTGCCGGGTACGGCGCCGGTGGGGACGTCGTCGCGGAGGGACTCGACTCCGTTGACCCATACGGCTTTTATGCCGATCGCCTTGGAGTCGAGGCGTGGGCTGTCGCCCGGCAGGTCGTGGACGAGGGTGGCCTTCCCGGCGTCGATGCGCTCGGGGTCGAAGAGGACCAGGTCCGCGTGGAACCCTTCCTCCACCCTCCCGCGCCGGCGCAGTCCGAAGAGTTGGGCGGGGTCGTCGGTGAGCATCCTCACCGCCTGTTCCAGCCCGACGAGTCCGCGTCCGCGCAGGCAGTCCCCGAGGAACCGGGTGGTGTACGGCGCCCCGCACATCCGGTCGAGGTGCGCCCCTGCGTCGGAGCCGCCGAGGAGGACGTCCTCGTGCCGCCAGGTCTCGGCCCGCAGCGCCCAGGAGGCGGGGTCGTTGTCCCGGGGCATCGGCCAAAGGACCGTGCGCAGTTGGTCGTTGGAGCAGATCTCGACGAGGGTCGCGAACGGGTCCTGGCCCCGCTCCTCGGCGATGTCGCGGACGACGCGTCCGGTGAGGCCCTCGTTCTCGGGGCTGTAGGTGTCGCCGATGACGTACCGCCCGAAGTCGGCGAGCCTGCGGAAGACGCCCGCCTCCTTGGACTGGGCGCGGCGCAGCAGTTCGGCGCGGACGTCGGGGTCGGCGAGTTTCTCGATGCGTTCGGGGACAGGCAGGCCGAGGACCGGACCCCAGCCGGGGATGAGGTTGAGCGCGCAGAACGTGCCGAGCGACATGTTCATCGGTGTGAGGATCGGCATGGTGAGCGCGACGACGCGGCCACCGGCCTTGCGGGCGCGCTCACTCGCGTGCAGCTGGCGGGGGACGCGTTCGGGGACCTGGGCGTCGATGGTGAGGACGTTCCAGTTGAGGGGGCGGCCGGCGGCGGCGGACATGTCGACGAGGAGGTCGATCTCGGCGTCGCTGAACTGGTCGAGGCAGCCGGCGACGATGGCCTCGATCTGGGTGCCCTCGTGTTCGCCCACCGCCTTGGACATGGCGATGAGTTCGGCGGGCGACGCGTGCCGGGAGGCGACCGGCCGGCCGTCGCCGTCGGAGTGGGTGGTGGACTGGGTGGTGGAGAAGCCCCAGGCCCCGGCGTCCATCGCCTCGTGCAACAGCCGTACGATCTCGGCGAGTTGCTCCTCGGACGGCTGCCCGCCCACCGCGTCGGCGCCCATCACGTGCCGTCGCAGCGCGCAATGACCCACCATGAAACCGGCGTTGACGGCGATGCGGCCTTCGAGGGCGTCGAGGTACTCGCCGAAGGAGTGCCAGCTCCAGGGCGCCCCCTCCTCCAGCGCGACCAGGGACATGCCCTCGACCTTGGACATCATCCGCCGCGTGTAGTCGGCGTCTTCGGGGCGGGCGGGGTTCAACGGGGCAAGGGTGAAGCCGCAGTTGCCCGCCGCGACGGTGGTGACGCCGTGGTTGAGGGAGGGGGTGGCGTAGGGGTCCCAGAAGAGCTGGGCGTCGTAGTGGGTGTGGGGGTCGACGAAGCCGGGGCACAGGACGAGACCGGTGGCGTCCTCGAACGTCCTTGATTCCTCGGTGACTTGGCCGATGACGGCGATCAGGCCGTCCCGGATGCCGACGTCCGTGACGCGGGCGGGGCCACCGGTGCCGTCAACTACCGTGGCCCCCCTGATGACGTGATCGAGCATCAGCGGTCACGCCCCCTGACGGAACCGCGTCGTCCGGTGCACGGGGTCCGTGTCGATCTTCGGGATGACGTGCTCCCCGATCAGCCGGATGGTCTGGAGCGTCTGTTCCTTCGGCACGCCGACCGGGAGTCCGAAGCTGAGCTGGTCGGCGCCGGCCTGCTCCCACCGCTTGCACTGGCGCAGTACCTCGTCCGGGTCGCCGCAGATCAACAGCTCCTCCTCGACGAGGAGTTCGACGAACTCGGCGGTGTACTCGGGGAGGGTCTCGGGCCAGACGGGGAAGCCCTCGGGGCGCGGGAAGGTGTCGTGGTAGCGGAAGACGAGCGACGGCAGGTAGTGCAGGCCGCCGTTGACCGCGACCTGGATCGCCTCGTCGTGGGTGGGCGCGCAGATCGCCGTCGTCGTCACCATCACGTTGTCGTTGACGAAGTCCCCGACCGGTTCGGCGTTCACGACCGCCGTCTTGTACTGCTCCAGCACCCACTCCATGTCGGAGACCTTCTGGATGCTGAACCCGAGGACACCGAGGCCCTTCTTGGCGGCCATCGCGTACGACGGGGGCGAGCCGGCCGCGTACCACATCGCCGGGTGGGACTTGCCGTACGGCTTGGGCAGCACCTTCCTCGGGGGCAACTGCCAGTGTTTGCCCTGGAATCCGACGTACTCCTCCTGGAGCCACATCTTCGGGAACTCGGCGATCGTCTCTTCCCAGAGTTCCTTGGTGTGGTTCATGTCGGTGATGCCCGGCATGAAACCGAGGATCTCGTGGGAGCCGGCGCCCCGGCCGCTGCCGAACTCGAAGCGGTTGCCGGTGAGATGGTCGAGCATGGCGACCTTCTCGGCGACTTTCACCGGGTGGTTGACCGGCGCGAGCGGGTTGAAGATGCCGGAGCCGAGGTGGATGCGTTCGGTGGCGTGCGCCAGGTAGCCGAGGAAGACCTCGTTGGCGGAGAGGTGCGAGTACTCGTCGAGGAAGTGATGTTCCGACGCCCAGGCGTACTTGAAGCCCGACCGGTCCGCCTCGATGACGTACTCGGTCTCCTCCATCAGCGCCTTGTGCTCGGCCAGCGGGTCCGTCTCGGCCCGCTTGCCGACGTATCCCTGAACAAAGAGCCCGAATTCCAAGGAGGTTCACCACCCCAAGCCGTTATCTGACGCATCGTCAGCTGATGGACTGCGGCCGACTCTGACACCACGGGCATACACCGTCAATAGCTGACGCTCAGTCAGATACGACGGTCTCGAAGACGAGCGGCGTCCCGTGGCTGCCGGGCCGCACGGCGTGCCGGACCCCGGCGGGCACCCGGTACATCTCCCCCGCCCCGACCGGCACCGGGGCGCCCTCGATCTCCAGCTCCAGCCGGCCGTCCACCACGAACAGCGCCTCCGGAAGCGCGACGGCCGTCCCCCGCACGTCGAACAGCCCCATGGCACACCTCCCGGCGGACCCCCAGGGGGAGCCCGCGCATCTCGCGATCCGTGAACGCCGAGGACGCTGTCCGGGCCGCGGGGCCGATCGGTCGACCGTTCGGCAAAACCTCAGATCACCGAGACCCCCGCGAGCCAGCCGCCGTCGATCACGAACGGCTGGCCGGTGATGTACGACGAGTCGGCGGAGGTCAGGAACAGGGCGAGGCGGGCCACTTCCTCGGGGCGGCCGATGCGGCCGAGCGGAACGAGCTTGCGGTACAGGGTGTCCAGCGCCTTCGAGGTCTCCTCGGGGTCCGAAGTCGGGTCCAGGAGCGAGGGGTTGGACATGGCCGTGTCGATCGCGCCGGGGCAGATCGCGTTGACGCGTATGCCCCGGGGGGCCAGCTCCAGGGCGGCGACGCGGGTCAGACCGAGGATCGCGTGCTTGCTCGCGGCGTACGCGCCGACCGCCGCCATGCCCGTGATCGCCGTGTACGACGCGGTGTTGACGATCGTCCCGCCGTCCGCGAGGTCGGGGGCGACCGTCTTGATCCCGAGGAAGCAGCCGACCTGGTTGACCCGCACGACCTGCATGAACTCGTCGAGCGGCGTATCGGTGAGGGCGTTGAAGCGCAGGATGCCGGCGTTGTTGACGAGCCCGTCGACGCGGCCGTACGCCTGCTTGGCCGAAGTCAGCGCGGAGCGCCAGGAGTTCTCCTCGCGGACGTCCAAGTGGACGTACAGGGAGTCCAGTTCGGTGGCGAGGGCCTGCCCCTGTTCGTCGAGGACGTCGGCGACGACGACCCGGGCACCCTCGGCGGCGAAGAGCCGCGCCTCCTGCTCGCCCTGCCCTCGGGCCGCGCCGGTGACGATGACGACCCGGCCGTCCAACTTGCCCGTGCTGTCCATGGGACCCCCTCGGCATCGGTGGAGGTCAGCATCGTAACGCCGGACCTGATGAGTCGTCAGATACCTGCATGAGCATTGCGTGAGCAATTTCACAGACTGGGGAGTCGGGATATTTGACCCTGTCGGCGCCCGCCCTCGGCCCCAATAATCCAGACCGCGACAGACAAAGAAGTCTTCAAGGGAGGAACAAGGGATGGCCAAGAGAAAGCTCCGGAACAAGAAGGTCCGGTACGTCGCGATAGGCGCCGCGCTGGCGACTGGTGGCGCCATCATCACCTTGCTCCCCTCGGCGAACGCGGCCGACGAGCAGAAGACGCCCGAGCAGATCATGTCGATGTGCGAGCGCTCGGCGGTGCTCAACGGGAAGCAGCGCTCGGTCAGCGACTTCAACGGGGGCTTCGCCGACGGGTTCCAGGCCGACAACTGTGATTTCGTCGAGACGAACTTCGAGACCTTCGACGGCCCCACCGAGAAGGCGTCGATCGACTTCCCGAACTGCGAGCCGGGTGCCACGGAACCGTCCAAGGTGAAGATCGGCTGGTCGGCGACGGTGGCCCAGGGGGAGGGCAAGTACACCGTGACCCAGCAGGGCGGCGGCGGTGGTCTTTTCGGTGCCATCAGCGGCTCGTGGGTGAAGCACAAGGGCACCCTGGACATGACCGTGGATTCGGCCACCGCCAGCGACACGGAAGAGCGCGAGGTTCCGGTCGGCAAGGTGCTGCACATGGAATTCACGCCGAAGATGCAGCGCATGACCGGCGAATGGCGCGTACGGATCGACGCGCGCTCGGCGACGACCGTCACGAACGCCACTCCCGAGAAGAACTTCGTCGCCCCGGACGTCGTCGAGGGCCCGCACATGCTGCCGGGCGCGGCCGGTGCGCCGGGCGTCGTGGACGGCGTGTCCAAGGCCGTCCTCGAAGACTGCTGACCTCTTCCCACCAGCCATTTCACCCCCTGGAGACCATCATGGGCACCCGCACCAGAAAGCACCGCAGCCGCAAGAAGCGCATCACCCTGGCCCTCGCCCCGGTGGCCGCGCTCGCCGTCGCGATCCCGCTGATGAACTCCGCCGGCGCGGCGACGCCGAACGAGGTGTCGGCCGACTGCGCGGCGGATTCCGACAAACTGGAGAACTGCGAGTTCGTCAATGTGCAGTTCAAGGCGAACAGTCTCGGCCCGAATCAGCGGGTCTCCCCCGTGACGAACAACTGCGGAAACACGACGGCGACCTCCAAGGAGTTCGCGGTCAGCACTTCGGTGACCCGCAGCATCGAACTGGAGGACGGCTTCACCGTGGAGGGTGGCTCGAAACTCGCGAGTTCCGTCTTCGAGGTCGGAGTGCAGTTCAGCACCTCGGAGATCAACATCACCCGGGACGAGAAGACGACGGGCCTGAGTTTCGAGCGCAGTGACACCGTCCAGCCCGACAGCATCGGCTTCTTCATGTGGTCGGCGAAACGCACGGACGTGAGCGGATTCCTGCGCGCCACGTACAAGGACGCCCAGGACGGGCAGAAAGTCTTCTTCTCCCCGAGCGAAGGCGCCACCTCCGTACACGTCTTCTATCCGCAGATCCTGAAGAACGGAACTCCGGACGGCCGTCTGTGGCTGCGGAACGTGAAGTGCGGAACGCCTCAGGCGAACGGCATCCTGAACTCCGAGAACAGCATCCGTGTGGAGCCCGGACTCGACGAGGGCGGCGCCAATGTGACGGACGTGGAAATCCCGGTGGCCGAGATCAGCCAGTCCTGAGGACGATCATTTTCAGACGCGAAGCACGGGCGTGGCGCCCAGCCAGCGCAGGACCGCGTCCGTGCCTCCCCGCGCGTCGAGCTTCGCGTAGATGTTGCTGAGGTTGTTGCGCACGGTCTTCTCCGACAGCCGCAGCCTCAGCGAGATCTCCTGGGCCCCGAGCCCGGTCGACAGCAGTTCCATGATCTGCCGTTCACGCGGCGAGAGCAGGGCCCGCAGGCGTTCCACCGCATCCCCTCCGGCGGGCGTCTCGCGGGCCCCTTCGCGCAGTGCCGCGCAGGCCGCCGGGGACAGGTAGGTGTGGCCGACGGTGGCCGCCATCACCGCCGAGGAGAGCATGCAGGAGCAGTAGTCGCCGTCGACCAGGTAGCCCGCGCCGCCCCGGAACACCTCGACGACCGTCTCGACGTCCCGCCGTCCGCTCACCACGATCACGGGCACCCCGCGCCCGGCGAGCGCGCCGGTCAACTCCGGTAGGGCGTCGGCGGGTTCGACGCAGCTCAGCAGGACGACGTCGAGCGGCGCCTCCGCCAGCTTCCGGTAGGGCGGGGCCACCTGCCACACCCGGCCCACGTACGAGTCGTCCGGCGCGGGCCAGTCGGCGTGCGGCCAGTCGGCGCCTTCCGCGCAGGCCAGAGCTACGGAGAGCCTTTCGGAGGATCTCACTGTGGGGGGTCCTTCCGCCGGAACAGCGACGTCCGTACGTTCGTACATACGCTGTCCGGCGCGGATATGTTCAAAGATTCAAGAGAGTTGGCTCACAGGGCCGAGCAGGGGGGCCACTTCGGCGCCGAACTCCCTTATCTGATCGGTGAGTTCCCCAACCGAGCGGCTCCTGAACCTTACTTGAACCTGGTCCACCCCCAACTCCCCGTACGCGTTGAGCGATTCGGCCAGCTCCTCGGGGGTTCCGGTGAGGACGCGTCGGCCGACGTCCCAGCCGGGCGTCCCGACGTACAGCGGTTCGGCGATCGCTCCGACGGTGAACTCCCCCCAGTCTGCGCGCAGTTGCCGTATCGCCGCGATCTGTCCGGGCAGCCGGTCACGCGGATCGCCCTGCGGGAGCCAGCCGTCTCCCTTGAGGGCGGCGCGGCGGACAGCGGCGGGTGAGGAGCCGCCGACCCAGACGGGGACGTGCGGCTGGGCGGGGCGGGGGCGCTGGCCCAGCTCGTCGTAGTCGTACGACTTGCCGTGGTGGCCGACAAATTCGTCCGGTCCCAGCGCGGTCCGCAGCGCGTCCAGGGTCTCGTCCAGGACGGCTCCCCGCCGGGTGAAGTCGACGCCGAGGGCCTCGAACTCCTCCTGGACGTGACCCGCGCCGACCCCGAGGATCAGCCGGCCGCCGGAGAGGTGGTCGAGGGTGGCGTACTGCTTGGCGGTGAGCAGGGGGTGGCGCAGACCGGCGATCGCGACGTGGCTGAGCAGCCGGACGCGGGTCGTGACGGCGGCCAGGTGGGCGAGGGTGGCGACGGGGTCGTACCAGACCGTGCCCATCGCGTCCGCGAGGCGGCGAGGGATCGCGACGTGGTCGCAGCAGGCGACGTAGGCGAACCCGGCGTCGTCGGCGGCCTGTGCGACGGCCACCAACTCCCGTGGTCCGGCGTCGAGTTCCCAGGGTTCGACGTAGATGCGACTCTGGGACTGGACGGGGAGCTGGATGCCGTAGGCGAGCGTCCTGGGCATGGGCGGCGTCCTCCGATCGCGCCGGGTGCCCTCATCGTCGTATCTGACGGGCCGTCAGACAAGGGTCCGGGACACGGCACCGGGCGGGATCGGGACATTCGCCCCACGCGCCCGGGACGGCGGGCGGGACAGCTTGTGGGCCGACGCCGCACCGGAGCGAACCGGCCGGGCGGCACCCGACAGAAACGGAAGACCTGACATGCCCAAGCTCTACCTGCCGTTCCGGGGCACCTTCGCCGTCACCCAGCCCTTCAAGGCCAGGGTCCACCCTGGGGTGGACTACTCGCTGACGATGCGCACGCCCGTGCTCGCCTCCGCCGACGGCACCGTCGTCACGTCGGAGGAACTCCCCCACGGGTACGGCAGGTACATCGTGATCGAGCACGCGGACGGCGTCTTCACGCTCTACGGGCACCTCGACAAGCGGCTCGTCGGCGTGCGCGCGGTGGTCCGGGCCGGACAGCGGATAGGGCAGTCGGGCAACAGCGGCGACTCGACGGCACCGCACCTGCACTTCGAGGTGCGCAAGGTCCACAACGCCCGGGAAGCCGCTGTGGACCCGCAGCCGCTCCTCAAGGGCGCCCCGCCCGCCGTCCTCCCGCCCGCGCCTCTCACGGCCGCGTAGCGGCCCTCTCAGGCCCCCAGACCGGCGTCGCGCGCCCGGGCCACCGCCTCGGCGCGCGTCGCCACCCGGAGCTTGTCGAGGACGTGGGAGACGTGGTTGCGCACGGTCTTCTCGGACAGCCCCAGGTCGCCGGCGATCCGGTGGTTGCCGTACCCGCGCGCGAGCAGCGCGAGCACCTCGCGCTCGCGCGCGGTGAGCTGCGGCAGCACCTCGGCGGCCCGGGACGCGGCGGCGCCGCCCAGCAGCCGGGCGACCTGCGCGGCCACCCCGCCGGAGAACACCGTCCCCCCGGCGGCGGCCGTCCGTACGGCACCCAGGACCTCAGCCAGGCCCGCGTCCTTCCCGAGGTAGCCACGCGCGCCCGCGCGCACGGCCGCCAGGAGGTGATCGTCGTCCCGGGACATCGTCAGGGCGAGAACGGCCGTCCCGGGCGCCCGTTCCGTGAGCCGCCTGGTCGCCTCGATACCGCACGCGGACGCGCCCAGCTCCAGGTCCATGAGGACGACGTCGGGGGCGCCGCAGCCCGCCGCCGCCAACGCCTCCTCGACGGTCCCGGCCTCACCGACGACAACGATGTCACCCACGGTCTCCAGGGCCGTCCGCAGGCCGAGGCGGAAGAGCGGATGGTCGTCGACGAGCAGCACCCGGACGACGGCGGACGGCGGGATCGACGGGATCGGCGGCACGCTCACCGAACCCAATCTAGATCTGATCCGACAAATAGGAAATCCATCCGATTGCGCCACCAGATACCATCAACGCACCGTTAGGCCCTCACCATGACCACGACTTCCGATCCACCCTCCGCGACGCTGCCTCCCGGGGCCTCCCCGGCGGGGCTGCTGCGGCCGGGACGGGCGCTCGGCGCCGGCCCGGTCCTGCTCGGCGCGGCCCTCGTGGCCTGCTCGCTCGCGGTGGCCGCCGTGGACCGCCGTCCGGCCCTGTACGGCCTCGACCACGGGGCGCCCGCCCGCAGCCTCCTCCTGGGCCTCTCGTTCGCCGTACCGGCCGCCGTGGCCCTCCTCACGGGGCGGCGCGGCCTGGGCGCCGTCCTGTCCGTCGCGGCGGCCGGAACCTGCCTGTACGGGCTGCGGCCGATGCTCCGGGCAGCCGCCCAGGACGGCGGCACGCACCTGCCGCCCGTCGTCACGGAGCTGCTCGGCGGCGCGGGAACGTTCGCCATGCACGGAGCGCTCGTCCTGCTGCCGCTGTGGGTCCCGCGCGGGCGCCTGGAGGGCGGCCGGCGCTGGCGCGTGGCGATCGCTGCTCTCGTCGCCGTGTACGCCCTGTGCCTGGCCACCGTCGCCGCGTACGGGTGGTCCGTGACGGACGTCTCCTGGGACGGGTCGGTGCTGCGCGACCGGGTCGGCTGGTACCGGGTGGCGGCCCAGGTCACCGTCGTGCTGCCCCGGCTGCTGGCGGTCGTCGTCCTCGTGGACCTCCTGCGTCGGCGGCGCACCGCGCGCGGGCGCGCGCGCCACCGGCTCACCGTGACCGCCGTCGGGTACGCCGTGTACTGGCTGCTGCGGATCGTCGACCGGGTGCACCTCGTGGTGACCTCGCACCAGCTCGCCGAGTGGGCCGTGCACCTGGGCAACTCCTTCGCCGTGATCGCCCTCGCGCTGGTCTCCGTGGCCGCCGCGCTCCCCCAGGGCTTCACCTCGTTCGACCGCACCCTGCGGCGCGGTTTCCTCGCGATGTCCCTGCCCATCGCGCTGTGCACCTGCTGCTACGGCCTCTACCTCGTCTCCTGCGACCTCCTGGGCCTCTCCCGGCCCACCGCCGCCGCCCTGGCCGCCGCCCTCGGCGCCCTCGCCCTGCGGCCCGCGGCCGGGCTCCTGTGGCGCGTGGGCGACCTGCTGCTGTACGGGCGGCGGGCCAAGCCGTACGAGATGCTGCGCGCGCTCGGGGAGGAGCTGCGGCGGCGGATGCCCGCGGACGAGGTGCCGGGGGTGGTGTGCGCGACGGTGGTGGAGCGGTTGGGGCTGCCGGGGGCGGTGCTTGTCGCGCACACGCGCGTGCAGGGTGGTGGGAAGGTCGGCGCGTGCGCGCGCGTGGAGGGCGGTTCGGGGTCCGGTGTGCACGCGCGCGTGGAGGGCGGTTCGGCGGCAGGCGCGTGCGCGCGCGTGGAGGGGCGGGTGCTGGCCCGGGCGGGGGAGGTGGACGAGGCGGGCGGGCGGTTCGTGGAGTTGCCGTTGACCGAGCGGGGGGAGCGGGTCGGGGTGCTGGCCGTGGCCCTGCGTCCCGGGCAGCGGGCGCTCGACGCCACCGACCTGGCCGCGCTGAAGGCCGTCGCCGACCGCCTCGGGACCGTCGTCGCCGCGATCCGGCTGCGGGAGGAGCTGCGGGGCAGCCGCGAGCGGGTGGTCACCGCGCGGGAGGAGGAGCGCCGGCGGCTGCGCCGCGATCTGCACGACGGCCTCGGGCCGACGCTGGCCGGGCTGCGGCTGCGCCTGGACGCCGCCGCGGGCCTGCTGCCGTCGTCCTCGCCGCCGCGCGCGCTGGTCGAGTCGGCGAGCGAGGAGGCCGTACGGGGGCTCGAAGAGGTCCACCGGCTCGTGGACGACCTGCGGCCCGCCGCCCTGGACGGGGGTCTCGCCGCCGCGCTCACGGCCCTCGTCGCACGCTTCGACAGCGGTGCGCCGCGGGTCGTCGCGGACATCGCCGGGACGCTGCCGCCGCTGCCGGCCGCCACCGAGACGGCCGCGTACCGGATCACGTCCGAGGCCCTCGCGAATGCCGTCCGGCATGCGGGGGCGGGGGTCGTACGGGTCGTGCTGCGGGTCGCGGAGGGGGGTGTCGAGGGGGGTGGGGCGGTGGTGCTGGAGGTGTGGGACGACGGGGTGGGGGCGGGGGGTGGCTCTCGGGTAGGGGGTGGCTCTCAGGTGGAGGGTGGCTCTCAGGTGGGGGTGGAGGCGGACGCGGGGGTGGGTGGCTCTCAGGTAGGGGTGGGCTACGGGGACGGCCGGTCCGGGGACGGCCGGTCCGGGGACGGCCGGTCCGGGGACGGCCGGTCCGGGGACGGCCGGTCCGGGGACGGGGACGGGGTGGGGGTGGGGTTCGGTGGTACGACGGTGGCTCGTGGCCTCGGGGACGCGCCCCGGGCGTCCGCCGCGCGGGAGGGCGTGGGGCTCGCGTCGATGGTGGAGCGGGCGGAGGAGATCGGCGGGCACTGCACGGTGTCCGCGCGGGACGACGGGACGCGGGGGACGGTCGTACGGGCGGTGCTGCCGGTGCGGGCGTGAGACGGGGACGGAGCCGGTGCCAGTGTCGGTGTCGGTGTCGGTGCCGTCCCGGCGGGTCGGGGCCGGAGCCGGTGTCGTCCGGTTCCGGCCGCCGCGCCGGCCAACTCACCTACTGGAGCGGCCACTTACGTCACGCTCCCGGGCCCGGCCAGAGTCCGTCCTTCGTGAGCCCCAGCAACTCGATCGCGTTGCGGCGGACGATGCGATCGACCACGTCCGCGTCGAGGTGCCCCATCTGCGACTCCCCGACCTCCCTCGACTTGGGCCAGGTCGAGTCGGAGTGGGGGTAGTCGGTCTCGTAGAGGACGTTGCCGACGCCGATGGAGTCGAGGTTGCGCAGCCCGAACGCGTCGTCGAAGAAACAGCCGTAGACGTGGTCGGCGAAGAGTTCGGACGGCGGACGGTGGACCTTGTCGGCGACCCCGCCCCAGCCCCGGTTCTCCTCCCACACGACGTCGGCGCGTTCGAGGATGTACGGAATCCAGCCGATCTGCCCCTCGGCGTACATGACTTTGAGGTTCGGGAAGCGCTCGAACTTGCCGCTCATCAGCCAATCCACCATGGAGAAGCAGCAGTTGGCGAAGGTGATGGTCGAACCGACCGCGGGCGGCGCGTCCTTGGAGGTGGACGGCATCCGGCTGCTGGAGCCGATGTGCATGGCGATGACGGTCCCCGTCTCGTCGCAGGCGGCGAGGAAGGGGTCCCAGTCGTCGGAGTGCACGGAGGGCAGCCCGAGGTGGGGCGGGATCTCGGAGAACGCGACGGCACGCACCCCGCGCGCGGCGTTGCGGCGGACCTCGGCGGCGGCCAACTCGGCGTCCCACAGAGGGATCAGGGTGAGCGGTATCAGCCGGCCGCGCGCCTGCGGCCCGCACCACTCCTCCACCATCCAGTCGTTGTACGCGCGCACGCACAGCAGCCCGAGCTCACGGTCGTCCGCCTCAGTGAAGGTCTGCCCGCAGAAGCGGGGGAAGGTGGGGAAACACACCGCCGACTGCACGTGGTTGACGTCCATGTCGGCGAGGCGCGCGGGGACGTCGTAGGAGCCGGGCCTCATCTGGTCGTAGGTGATGACCTCGAGGCGGATCTCGTCGCGGCTGAAGCCGACGGCCGTGTCGAGGCGGGTCAGCGGGCGTTGCAGGTTCTCGAAGAGCCACCAGTCGCCGACCGGTCCGTCGTCGCCCTTCTCGCCCATCACGGGCTTGAACCGTCCGCCCAGGAAGGTCATCTCCTTCAGGGGCGCCCGGACGACTCGCGGGCCGGTGTCGAGGTGTTTCTTCGGGAGGCGGTCCTGCCAGACGCGCGCGGGTTCGACGGTGTGGTCGTCGACGGAGATGATCAGCGGGAACTCTGTCGTGGTCTCCATGTCGGCCACGGTAGCGCCGATCTGACGGATCGTCAGCTAGTGCGGCGAGGGGGGTTCCCCGGTCGCGGTGACTCCCCCTCCGGGTCACCGCGACCGTCTCCGTCCCCCCAGACTCCCCCGTGGAGTGGGACGCCCGTCCGGCCACTCCCCCGAGTGTTGCCGGACGGGCCCTGCAACGACTCCGGCCGTTCCCCCCGGTCCGGCCGTCCGTTGGTAAGAGCATGTCAGTGAGCGATAAACGTTCCATGAACGTCTGCCTCCGTATGCCGGGGGCAACTTTCGGGGGGGCAATACGCAAGGGGTAGGCCGCAGGAGGTAGACCGCAAGGGGTAGGCCGCAGGAGGTAGCCCCCAGGGGGTAGCCCTCAGGAGGTAGGCCGTCGGGGTTACGCCCGTGGGGCTACGCCTCGGGAGCCACCCCTACGCCACCGCCGACAGCTCCAGCAGCCCCCGTACCTCCTCCGCCTCCGGTGCCCTCAGCTCCTCGTAGATGCCGAGCGCCTCGGTCCAGCAGACGTGCGCCCGTCCGGCCTGCCCCAGCCCGCTGAGGGCCCGGCCGAGGACCGTGAGGACGAGCCCCCGGCGCCACTCCCCGCCGATCCCCCGCAGCGCGGTGAGCGCGAGGTCGGCGTTGGCGGCGGCCTGGGCGGGCCGGCGGGCGGCGAGGTCGACCTCGGCGAGCCGGAAGAGGGTCATGCCCTCCCACAGCCGCTGCCGGCTGTCGCGGAAGACGTCGAGCGCGTCACGCAGGATGTCGGCGGCCGTGGTGAGCAGCCCGCTCTCGGTGAGCGCGAGCCCGAGCGCGTACCGACCGTTGGCGCCGCGCAGGGCGTTGCCGGTCCGGTCGTAGATGCCGATGCCCTGGTGGGCCAGCGTCACCGCGCTGTCGACGCGGCCGGTCGCGAGGTGGATACGGGAGAGGTTGCACAGGACGCTCGCCTCGCCCGCCCGGTTCTTGTTCGCGCGGAAGTTGTCGAACGCGAGCGTCAGATGCCGCTCGCCCTCTTCGTGCCGGCCCTGGTAAAGGGCGATGATGCCACGGGCGTTGGGGGCCCAGCAGCGCGCGACGGGGTCGTCGGCGTCCTCGGTGATGCGCAGCACCTCGACGGCGGCGGCGTCGGCCCGGTCGAAGCGTCCCGCGACGAGGTGGACGTCCGTGAGGGTGACCAGCGCCCGGCCGAGCGCGTGCCGGTCGTCGGCCGAACGGGCCCGCTGGAGCGCCTCGTTGGCGGCGACCTCGTACTCGCGGGCGTTGGCGCCGGACTCCGCGAGGTCCTTCGCGACCCACAACAGGTCGACGGCGCGGCGCAGTCGGCCGTCCCCGATGGACTGCCGGACGCAGGACAGCAGCGCGCCCGCCTCGGCGTACAGCCAGTCCTGCGCGTCGTGCCGGTCCTCGAAGCGCAGCCCGGGGTAGGCGGTTTCCTCCAGTTGCTCGACGAGCCGGTCGCCGGGCCGCTCGACCGCGTACACGCCGGCGGCCGTCGCGAGGTAGAAGTCCAGCAGCCGGGTGAGCGCCGACTCCCGTTCGGAGGAGGGGAGTTCGTCACGCTCCGCGCATGCGCGCGCGTAGAGGCGGACCAGGTCGTGGAAGCGGTAGCGGCCGGGTGCCGCCGATTCGAGGAGCGAGGTGTCGACGAGGGACTCCAGCAGGTCCTCGGTGTCGTCCGGCGGCAGTTTCAGGACAGCCGCGGCGGCGGGGAGGGAGATGTCGGGTCCGTCGGCGAGGCCGAGGAGGCGGAAGGCGCGCGCCTGCGCGGGCTCCAACTGGCCGTATCCCAGCTCGAATGTTGCCTTCACGGCAAGATCTCCGGCCTGGAGCTCGTCCAACCTGCGCCTCTCGTCGGCGAGTTTGTCCGCGAGGACGGAGACGGTCCAGGTGCGGCGGGCGGCGAGCCGGCACGCGGCGATGCGGATCGCGAGCGGCAGGAAGCCGCACGCGGCGACGACGTCGAGCGCCGACTCCCGTTCGGAGGCGACGCGTTCGGCACCGACGATGCGGGTGAAGAGGGCGAGTGCCTCGTCCGGTGCCATGACGTCGAGGTCGACGAGGTGCGCGCCCGCGACGCCCACCATGCGGGTACGGGAGGTGACGAGGGCCGCGCAGCCCGCCGTCCCGGGCAGCAGCGGCCGTATCTGGGCGGCGTCGCGGGCGTTGTCGAGGAGGACCAGGAGGCGGCGGCCGTCGAGCAGGGAGCGGAACAGCGCCGAGCGCTCCTGGAGCGAGTCGGGGATCGACGGGTCGGCGGTGCCGAGGGCACGCAGGAACGCGCCGAGGACGGCCTGCGGTTCGGCGGGGCGGGGGCTCGCGCCCTGGAGGTCGACGTACAACTGGCCGTCGGGGAAGGCGGATCGGGCCTGGTGGGCGACGTGCACGGCGAGTGTCGTCTTGCCCACGCCGCCGATCCCGGCGACCGCCGAGACGGCCATCACCCGGTGCTCGTCCCCGGGCTCCGAGACGAGCGCTTCCCCCAACTCCCGGGCGAGCGCCTCGCGTCCGGTGAAATCCGGTACCGAAGCGGGGAGTTGGGCGGGCAGAATACGGACCAGGGGGGCGTCGGCGGCCGGTGCCTCCGGTTCGGCGAGCGCGGGGTCGGCGCGCAGGATGCGGTCCTGGAGCTCGCGCAGACCGGGACGCGGGTCGACGCCGAGCTCCTCGGCCAGCAGGCGGCGGGTGTCGGCGTACACGGCAAGTGCCTCCGCCTGACGGCCACTTCGGTACAGCGCCAGCATGAGCAGCTCGCGCAGCCGCTCCCTGAGCGGGTGTTCGGCGGTGAGGGAGGTCAACTCCGCGACGGCTTCGGCGTGTCGGCCGAGTTCGAGGTCGAGATCGAGGCGGTTCTCGATGAGTTTGAGGCGCAGTTCCTCCAGCCGGACGCGCTGCGACTCCGCGTACGGTCCGGGTACGCCCGCGAGTGTCTCGCCCTCCCAGAGGCCGAGCGCGTGGTTCAGCCGGTCCCGCGCGGCGCGCACGTCGCCCGCCGACCACGCCTTCTCGGCTTCCTCGGACAGGATCTGAGCCTGCGTCAGGTCGAGCCCGACGGCGCCGGCCGGGTCGCGCAGCGCGTATCCCCCGGCGTCGCTGACCAGCGTGCGCGAGGTGAGGACCTTCCGCAGCCGGGAGACGTACGTCCGCAGCGCGGCCAGCGCCTGGGGTGGCGGGTCCTCGCCCCACACCGCGTCGATCAGCTCGGCGGCGGTCACCGTGCGGCCCTCGCGCAGGAGCAACGTCGCGAGCACGGCGCGCTGTTGGGGAGACCCGGTGGGCAGCGGCTCGTCGTCCCGCCAGGCCCGTACCGGTCCGAGCACGCCGAACCTCAGACCCGCCGCGTCCTCCTCGTCCCGCGAGGGCTCGCGGCGCCCCCGCCCCGGCACGCGCGGTACTCGGTCGTCCATCGAGGTCTCCCTGGGCGCTCCTGTTGACCAGCCCAGTTTGCCCTGCTGGCACGGGACCCGTCAGCAACCGGAAACACCGGTCACACGGCGGCACACGGGATTACACACGTCCCTCACGCACTCTCCACAACACGGGAGGCTGTGACGTATGCCACTACGAACGTTTTCGGCAATCCCCGAACGTCAGCCGCGCAGCCGCCCCTTGACCACTTTCCCACTCGCATTCCGGGGCAACTCGCCCACGAACTCCACCACTCGGGGCACCTTGTAGTTCGCCATCTCGCGCCGCGCCCAGGCGATCAGGTCGTCCCCGGTCGCCACGGCCCCGGCCCGCCGGACGACGTACGCCTTGCCGACCTCTCCGAGGCGGGCGTCCGGTATGCCGACGACGGCGACGTCCGCGACGGCCGGATGCAGCCCGAGGAGTTGCTCTATCTCGGCCGGATACGCGTTGAAACCGCCGACGATGAACATGTCCTTGATCCGGTCGGTGATCCGCAGGTTCCCGGCCTCGTCCAGGACCCCTACGTCTCCGGTACGGAGCCAGCCGTCCGGCGTGATCACCTCCCGGGTCGCCACGTCGTCCCCGTAGTACCCGCGCATGACGTTGAACCCCCGTACCAGCACCTCCCCCGGCTCGCCGGACGGCAGTGCCACGCCCGCCGCGTCCACCACCCGGATCTCCGTCCCGGGGATCGCCCGGCCGGACGTCGTCGCGATCACCTCCGGCTCGTCGCCGCGCCGGCACATCGTGACGATGCCGCTCGCCTCGGAGAGCCCGTACGCGGTGAGCACCGTCGCCACCCCCAGCTCGTCCCGCAGCCGTTCGACGAGCCGCAGCGGGACGACGGCCGCGCCCGTCACCACCAGCCGCAGCGACGACAGGTCGTACGACGCCCTCGCGGGGTGGTCCAGGAGCGACTGGTGGAGCGTGGGCGGGCCGGGCAGGACGGTGACGCGCTCCGCCGCGATGTTCGCGAGCGCGGTCGTCACGTCGAACACCGGCTGCGGGATCATCGTCGCGCCCCGGGTCAGGCAGGCGATCACCCCGGCCTTGTAGCCGAACGTGTGGAAGAAGGGGTTCACGATCAGATACCGGTCCCCCTGCCGCAGCCCCGCCAGCTCGCTCCAGGCGTCGTAGCCGCGCAGGGTCTGCTCGTGGGTGATGACGGCGCCCTTGGGGCTACCCGTAGTACCCGAGGTGAAGATGATGTCGGAGGGCGAGGAGCCGGTGATCGAGGGACCCGTAGTACCCACGTCCTCCCCCACCCCCTCCCCACCCACCAGAAACTCCTTCCACGTCCGGAACCCCAGCGGCGCGTCCTCCGCCAGCACCACCACCTCCCGAAGCTCCGGCAGCCCCGGCAGCGGCCCCTCCCCGACCCCTTCCCCCGCGGCCCGCCGCAGCGACGCGACGTAGGACGTGCCCAGGAACGTCCCCGTCACGAACAGCAGCCGCGCCCCGCTCCGGCGCAGCACGTCCGCCGCCTCACCCCCCTTGAACCGGGTGTTGAGCGGCACCAGCACACCCCCTGCCGACACCGCCCCGAGCGCCGCGACCACCCACTCCAGCGAGTTCGGCGCCCAGACCCCCACCCGGTCCCCCACCCGCACCCCCGCCGCCGCGCAGGCCGCCGCCGCCCGTTCGACCCGCTCCCCCAGCTCCCGGTAGGACACCCGGACCCGCCCGTCCACCACCGCCTCGGTCTCCCCGTACCGCTCGGACGCCGAACGCACCAGCCCGGGAATGCTCTGCCACTCCATGAACGGCCTCCGATCGCACGGCCTCCGACGAGACGGAAGACAGTAGCTGACGGTCCGTCAGATTAGCGGTAACCTGACGCACTGTCAGCAGGTCGGACCGGGAGGGGGACATGGCCGGACTCAAGGACGCGACAGCCATCGTCGGCATCGGGCAGACGCCGTTCGCCAAACGCCTCCCGGAGGACGAACGGACGCTCGCCTGCCGGGCCGTCCTCGCCGCCCTGGACGACGCGGGGATCACCCCGGGCGAGGTGGACGCGGTCGCCTCGTTCACGATGGAGGAGACGGACGAGGTCGAACTCGCGAAGGCGGTCGGCTTCGGCGACCTCACCTTCTTCGCCAAGTCCCCCTACGGCGGCGGCGGTTCCTGCGCGACCGTCGCCCACCTCGCCACCGCGATAGCCGCCGGACAGGCGAGCGTCGGCGTCGCCTGGCGCTCCCGCAAACGCGGCAGCGGCCCCCGCCCCTGGACGAACACGGCGGTCCAACTCCCCACCCCCGCCCAGTGGACGCGCCCCTTCGGCCTGCTCCGCCCCGCCGACGAGATCGCGATGCTGGCCCGCCGCCACATGCACGAGTACGGCACCACCCGCGACCACCTCTTCAACGTCGCCCTGGCCTGCCGCAACCGCGCGAACCAGAACCCGGCCGCGATCATGTACGACCGCCCGCTGACCCGCGAGATGTACATGACCTCGCGCTGGATCAGCGAACCCCTCTGCCTGTTCGACAACTGCCTGGAGACGGACGGGGCGTTGGCCTGTGTGGTGGTCTCCGCGGAACGGGCCCGCGACTGCCGCCGCACCCCGGTCTACATCCACTCCGCCGCCCAGGGCCTGCCCGCCCAGCACCACGGCATGGTCAACTACTGGAACGACGACCCGCTCACCGGCCCCTCCTGGGCGACGGCCCGACACCTGTGGAAACAGGCCGACTTCACCCCGGCGGACGTCCATGTCGCCCAGATCTACGACGCGTTCACCCCGCTGGTCCCGCTCTCCCTGGAGGGCTACGGATTCTGCGGGCGCGGTGAGGGCGGCGCGTTCACCGAGGGCGGCGCGCTGGAACTGGGCGGACGGCTCCCGGTGAACACGGGCGGCGGCGGCCTCTCGGAGGCGTACGTGCACGGTTTCAACCTCATCAACGAGGGCGTGAAGCAGCTCCGGGGCACCAGCACCGCGCAGGTCCCCGGCGCCGCGACCTGCCTCGTCACCGCGGGCGAGGGGGTCCCCACCTCCGCGCTGCTGCTCAGGACGTGAAGAGCCCACCTCTGGGACGGAGTTGAGGAGCCCCGCCATGCTGACCCCGCTGCCCGACACCGACGGCGCCCCCTTCTGGGCGTACGCGGCGCAGGGCGAACTCCGCGTCCAGACCTGCACGGAGTGCGCCGAGCCCCGCTTCCCGCCCCGCCCCTGCTGCCCGAACTGCCAGTCGTTCGAGTCCACTTGGCGGCTCACGTCGGGAAGGGGCCGCATCTGGTCGTACGTCGTCCCGCACCCGCCCCTCCTGCCGGACTACGCCGCGCAGGCCCCCTACAACGTCGCCCTGATCGAACTCGACGACGCCCCCCGCGTCCGCCTCGTCGGCAACGTCGTCACCCACCCCGGCGCACCACTCAACTCCCTTGATCCGCACCGGCTCCGGATCGGCGCCCGGGTCCACGCGGTGTTCCCCGACGACGGCCTCCCCCAGTGGGTGCTGGCATGACCCCGCGGCTCGACACCGACAAGGAGACCGGTGTCGCGGTGGTCACCCTCGACCGTCCGGAGAAACTCAACGCGATCGACGTCCCGACGGCCCGGCAACTCGCGGAAATCTGGCGGCAATTGCGGTTCGACGACACCGTACGCGTGATCGTCCTCACCGCCGCCGGAACCCGCGCCTTCTCCACCGGCCTCGACCGCGACACGGTGGTCCCGCAGCCCAACTCGCCTTATATGCAGGACGATCCGCTCCTGCATATCGGACCCAAGTCCAACGACCTCTGGAAACCGGTGATCGCGGCCGTCGAGGGAATGGCGTGCGGCGGCGCTTTCTATCTGCTGGGCGAGAGCGAGTTCATCGTGGCCGGCGAGGGCGCCCGGTTCTTCGACCCGCACACGACGTACGGAATGGTCAGCGCCTACGAGTCGGTGCTGATGGCGCAGCGGATGCCGTACGGCGAGGTCGCACGGATGATGCTGATGGGCACGGCGGAAAGAGTCTCCGCGCGACGCGCCTACGAGGTGGGGCTCGTCTCCGAACTCACCGACGCGGGAAACGCGTTGGGCGCCGCCGTCGAGCGGGCGAGGGTGATTGCCGGATATCCGCCGGAGGGGGTGCAGGGGACGGTGCGGGCGCTGTGGGCGGCGCGGGAGGCGGCCCATGCACAGGGTTTCGCGCAGGCTCCGCACCTCATAGCGCTGGGAAATCTGCCGGACGACCGGCAGAATCAACTCTTCACAGAAAGAACCCAGAATTTCCGAATTCGCTGAAAAGAGACGGCATTTAGGCCGGGAAGCGCCCATAAACTGATCCCATGATCCAGCACCGCACGATAGAAGTGAACGGCGTCACCCTCCACATCGCCGAGGCCGGGACCGAGGGCCCGCTGGTGGTCCTGCTGCACGGCTTCCCGGAGTCCTGGCACTCCTGGCGCCACCAGTTCGCGCCGCTCGTCGAGGCCGGGTTCCGTGTCGTCGCCCCGGACCAGCGCGGCTACGGCGCCTCGGACCGCCCGGCGGACGTCGCGTCGTACAGCATCCTGCACCTCGTCGGGGACGTGATCGGGCTGATCCACGCGCTCGGTGAGGAGACGGCGTTCGTCGTCGGCCACGACTGGGGTGCGCCGGTCGCCTGGCACACGGCGCTGCTGCGGCCCGACGTGGTGCGCGGGGTCGCGGGGCTCAGCGTGGCCCCGACGCCGCGCGGCACCCGTCGGCCGCTGGAGGTGGTGAAGGCGGTGTACCAGGGCCGCTTCTACTGGACGTACTTCAACGAAGTCGGCGTGGCCGACGAGGAGTTCGGGCGGGACCCGAAGGCGGCACTGCGGAGGTTCGTGCACGCGTTCTCCGGTGACGCCCCGGGCGAGCCCGGCGTCCACCAGGCCCTGGTCGAGCCGGGCACCCCGTGGCTGGAGCAGCTCCCCGACACCGCCGAACAGCCGGACTGGTTCCCGGAGTCCGACCTCGACGAGCTGGCCGAGGGGTACGCCAAGGGCTTCACCGGCGCCCTCAACTGGTACCGGAACCTCGACCGCAACTGGGAGTTGACCGGCCCCTACGCGGGCGCGTCCATCACCACGCCCGCGCTCTACGTGTACGGCGACCGCGACCCCGTCGCGTACTTCCCCGGCACCCCCGAACTCATCGCGAGGCTCCCGGAGTTGGTGCCGGGTCTGCGACGGCCCCCGGTCGTCCTGCCGGGCTGCGGCCACTGGACCCAGCAGGAGCGGCCGGCCGAGGTGAACGAACTGCTCGTCGAGTTCCTGACCGAACTCCGCGACGAGCAGGCGTAACTCCCGGGAGACCGGGCGTGGTTCAGGCGACCGGCGCGGTGGCCTCGACCTCGCAGCGGACCACCTTCGCGGCGAGGCCGTCGTCACCGACCGGCACCTGCACGGACTCCGTCTGCTTCCCCCGGACCAGCTCCTTGGTCACCGGCTCGGCGACGACCGCCCCGTCCGCGTCCAGGAACCTGACGGTGATCCGGAACCACTCCACCGACGCGTTGGGGTTGGTGACCTTCACCGTCGCGTACGGCGTCTTCCCCGTCGCGCACTCGACGAGTGAGACGCGCCCGCGCTCGACGACCGTGGGCGTCTTCGCGGACGAACCCCCGCCGGACGAGCCGGAGTTGTCGTCATCGTCGTAGTCGTTGTCCCGGTAGTGCGTGCCGTTCCCCGACGAACTGCCGCCGGAGGACGAGGAACCGCCGCCCGAGGACGACGAACTGTCGTGATTCTGGCGGGAACTGCTGCACCCGCCCCCTCCGCCGCCCCCACTGTGGCTGCTCCCGTGCCCGCGCCCGGTGGAGAACCCGGTGAGCGCGAACACGACCAGCGCCGAGACAGCCGTAAGCCTGAAGATGTGCCCCCGTCGTTGCATACGATCACTCTAGGCAACGCCTGTCACGACCATGTCACCGAACGGCGAGCACGGCGTGGAGAACCCGGGGAGCCCCGGACGAGCCACCCGCCTGAGCCCGGCCCCCTACATGGGCCGAGCCGTCCCCGTCCCCTTCTCCGCGTCCAGCGCGTACACGCACCGGTCCTTGCTGCACGCGTACACGACCCCGTCCCGTACGACCGGAGAGCCAGTGATCTCCCCGCCGGTCGCCAGCTTCCAGCGCAGCCGCCCGTCGTCCGCCTTGAGCGTGTACAGCAGGCAGTCGGTGGACCCGAAGTGAATCCGCCCCTCGGCGACGGCGGGCGCCCCCACGATGTCCCCACCGGCCTGGAACCGCCACTTGGGCGTACCGGTCACGGCGTCGAGGGTGTAGAGCCCCTTGCCGCTCCCCACGTGCACATGTCCGGCGGCGACCAGTACGGGGTCGATGGAGGACCGGGCCTCGGTGGCGATCCGCCAGCGGTCGCGCCCGTCGGCGGCGTCGATCGCGTAGACCGTCCCGAGGTAGTCCGCGAGGTAGACCCCGCCCCCGGTGACGGCCGGCCCCGGCACGAACGCGGGCGGCGACAGGAACGCGGCGGGCGCCTCGAAGTGCCAGCGCACCATCCCGGTCGCGATGTCGATCGACAGCACCCGTGTCCCCGCGGAGACGTACACGTTCCCGTCCCCCGCAGGGGTGACCCGTACGGGTACGCCCCCGCAGGAGGCGGCGTCACCGATGGGGTAGGACCAGCGTTCCTCACCCGTACGGGCCTCCAGGGCCCGCAGTCGGGCGTCCTGCCAGACGTAGACCGTGCCCTCGTGGAGCACGGGGCCCGCCTCGGGGGACTCGAAGTCGGTCTGGCAGCCGCCGATCTCCCACAGCTTCTGCCCGTTCGACGCCTCCCAGCCCTGCGCACCGCCCCCGCGCGTGCCGGTGACGATGGTGCCGCGCTCGGCCCTGAGGGAGTACACCCAGGCGTCCGCGGGCAGCCGCCACAGGTCACCGCCCTCGCGGGCGTCGAGGGCGAAGAGGGTGGGCCCGTCGGAGGCGTGCACCCGGCCGTCCGCGACGGCCATGGACCAGGCGACGTCCCGCGTCTTGAACCGGCGCCGGCCGGTCGCGACGTCCAGGGCGTGCACCTCGAAGGAGGTGACGTAGACGAGGTCGCCGTCGACCGAGGGGGTCCCCCAGACGTCGTTGGACATGCGGAAGCGCCACGGCCGCCAGCCGGGCGGCGCCTCGGGGGGCGCGCTCGGCAGGGCGGGCGCGCCGGTCGCCCCAGGTACTCCGGGTACTACGGGATCGGCGCCGTTGGCCCCGGCACCCGCCCCGGCACCCACGCCCGGCCGCACGCGCGTCCAGGACCCGGTCAGCCCCGGGTCGGGCACGGGGGCCCGGACGGCGGAGGTGGCCCGGATGTCGGAGATCCGCGGTCCGGGGCCGATCGGGATCGGCGCACCCGCGAGTCGTACGGGTCCGGGGTCGGGGGACCCGACCGCGACGGGGAACGGCGCCGGACCGGCCGGCCTCGGGGGTACTACGGGTACTACGGGATCGTGCGACGGCGGAGGCGGCAGCGCGGGCCGGGACCCGAGGTTGACCCCGCCCCCGCTCCGCCCGGACGGCCCGGCGGGCTTCGGCGCCCGCCCGCCCCTACGGGTCTCGATCATCGTGACGGCCTTCTCCGGCAGCCACGCGGACGCCGTACCGCTGTCGTCGGACCCCGACCCGAACAGATGCGGCGCGAGCTGCGCCTGGAGGTCGGCCGGGTTGGGCCGCGCGGTGGCCTCCATCTGCATGCACGACTCGATGAGGGGCCGCAGCTCGTCCGGCAGCCCCTCCAGGTCGGGCCCTTCCCGCAACAGCATGAAAACGGTCTCTACCGGATTCGCGCCGTGGAACGGCGGATGCCCGGTCGCGGCGAAGACGAGCATGGACCCGAGCGAGAACACGTCGCTCGCCCCGGTCACGCTCCGCGAGTCCTTCGCCTGCTCGGGCGACATGTACGCGGGGGTGCCCACGGCCACGTTCGTCATGGTCAGGCGGGTGTTGGAGACCCCGGAGGCGATACCGAAGTCGATTACCCGGGGGCCGTCCTCGACGACCAGGACGTTCGACGGTTTGAGGTCGCGGTGGACGAGACCCGCGCCGTGGATGGACTGGAGGGCCTCGGCGACCCCGGCCGCCAGCCACCGCACCGCCTGGGCCGGCATCGGCCCGCAGTCGTTCACTATCTCTTCGAGGGAGGGCGCCGGGACGTACGCGGTCGCCAGCCACGGCACGGCCGCGCGCGGATCGGCGTCCACGACGGCCGCCGTGTAGAAACCGCTTACAGCACGTGCCGCCTCGACCTCGCGTGTGAACCGCACGCGAAAGAGCTGGTCCTCGGCGAGCTCGGTGCGCACCGTCTTGATCGCCACGCGCCGGCCCGACGCGGAGCGCGCCAGATAGACCAGCCCCATGCCGCCGGCCCCCAGCCGTCCCAGCACCTCGAACGGCCCGATCCGCCGCGGATCGTGCTGCGTCAGCTGATCCACCACTTGCCTGCCACCTCCCCGTACGGGCCGCGCAAGCCACGTCTTCACGCGACCCCGTGCAGCGTCTCACCACCGCACCGCCTTGGCGGCACGCACCCCCGATTCTTCCTGGCCGGGCGGCTGGTTGCGAACCCGGTGAAAAATAGGGCGCTACTTCATCTACCGGAAGGTTTCCGGCAAATCAACGCCGGATCGCCTTCGGTCCGACGTCGTTTCACGCCGTTTCGACGCCGAAACAGTGGTTCTCACCGCTGCAACAACGCGAAGGACGCCCCTTGATTGTCCGATACGACGGCGGCGACCCCGTAGGACGTCGGGAACGGCCCCGCCTGGACCCGCCCGCCGAGGCGTACGACGGTCCGTACCGCGACGGCGCAGTCCTCGACGCCGAAGTGGACGACGAAGTGCGGGGGCATCTCGGCGGGGAACACGTCGGACACGGGGGCGCGGCCGAAGTCGGGGCGGGCGCCCTGGCCGAAGAGGGCCTCGTGGAAGAGCCCGCCGTAGAAGGAGTTCACGGCGTCGATGTCCCGGGCGTACAGCTCGGCCCAGACGAAAGTACTAGGGGTGTGACGGGCGCCGAAGCCGGGGTGCCGCTCCCCCTGCCAGAGCCCGAAGACGGCCCCCTCGGGGTCGGTGACCAGGGCGGCGGCACCGAGCCGGCCGACCGGGAAGGGGGCCATGACGACCTGGCCGCCGACGGCGACGATGCGTCCGGCGGTGCGGCGGATGTCGGGGGCGGCGAAGTAGACGGTCCAGACGGTGGGCATCCGGCCGTCCGACTTGGGAGACAGCGCAGCAACCGCTTTCCCGTCTTTTCTGGCCCACAGCGAGCCGCCGTGGGCCATTCCGGGGTCGTCGGGCTCGGTGAAGGTCCACCCGAAGAGCTCACCGTAGAAACGCTGTCCCGCGTCGAGGTCGGGGAGCTGCGCGTCGACCCAGCAGGGCACGCCCTCGCCGTAGCCGCTCTCGCCGTAGGCGCCCTCGCCATGGGCACCCGCGCCCGAGGCGCCGCCCTCTCCGTACCCCGATGCCCTGTTTTCGGCCATGCGCCCAAAGTAACGGCGCCGCCCGCACCGCGCAGACCAGCGAGACCCTCCTCCGGAGCAGGGTGCACCCCATTTGGATCGGCCGAATCGCGCTCCGATCACCCCTCGGTAAGCTGACGGCATGACAGGACAAGTGCGTACCGTCGACGGCCGCGTAGCCGGTCGGCGTGGGCAGGCCACGCGGCAGAAGCTGCTGGACTGCCTCAGCGAGATGCTCAGCTCCTCTCCTTACCGGGACGTCAAGGTCATCGATGTCGCCCGGAAGGCGGGCACTTCGCCCGCGACCTTCTACCAGTACTTCCCGGACGTCGAAGGCGCCGTCCTGGAGATCGCCGAGCAAATGGCCACCGAGGGCGCGGGGTTGACCGAACTCCTCGAAGGCCGCTCGTGGGTCGGCAAGGCCGGCTGGCAGACCGCCCAGGAACTCGTGGACGGCTTCCTGGAGTTCTGGCGGAAGAACGAGGCGATCCTGCGAGTCGTGGACCTCGGCGCGGCCGAGGGCGACAAGCGTTTCTACAAGCTCAGGATGAAGATCCTGAACTCCGTGAACAACTCCCTCTCGGACGCGGTCGCCGAGTTGCAGTCCAAGGGCAAGGTCGACAAGGACGTGAACCCGGCGGCCGTCGCCGGTTCCCTCGTCGCCATGCTCGCGGCCGTCGCCTCGCACCAGAAGGGGTTCACCACCTGGGGTGTGAAGCAGGCCGAACTCAAGCCGAATCTGGCGCTGTTGGTGCACCTCGGCATCACCGGCAAGAAGCCGACGAAGTAGGCGTGCAGACCTGACTCGTCCTGTCTCAGCGGGCGGTGGTTCACCTGGGTGGGCCATCGCCCGTTGCCGTCACCCGGCGCCGGCAGCGCTCCCGGCGGTGATCCTGAACAGGCGGATCTCACGGTCGATCCGCGCCTGGTACGTCGCGTACGGCGGCCAGAACGCGAGCGCCGCTTTCCACGCCGCGGCCCGCTCCTCCCCCGCCAACAGCCGCGCGCTGACCGGGATTTCGGTGCCCTTCCAGTTGACGGAAGCCTCCGGGTGGGCGATGAGGTTCGCGGTCCACGAAGGATGCCCCGGGCGGCCGAAGTTGGAGCCGATGAGCAGCCAATTCCCGTCGCCCTCGGGCATGCAGGCGAGCGGCGTACGCCGGGCCAGCCCGCTGCGGGCCCCCGTCGAGGTGAGAATCACCCCCGGCAGCATCTGCGCGCTCAGCAGCACCTTGCCCCGGCTGAGGCGGTGTACGGCGCGGTCGAGCGCGGGGATGACGCGCGGCGCGAATCTGCTGAACCCCCGTGTGGAGGACACGCGTTGGACGAGCCGGACCCCGATGGTGATCACGCGGTGACCTCCTGTGTGCGGAAGATTCCCGCGGCGTCGGCGGCCCGTTCCCGGAGCCGGTGAACCGGCCCGAACAGCAACTCGTCGCCGACCGCCCGCTTGAAGTACAGATGCGCGTCGTGCTCCCAGGTGAACCCGATGCCGCCGTGCAGTTGAATGCCCTCGGCGGCGGCGAGCCGCAGCGCGTCGAGGGCCCGCGCGAGGGCGATCCTCCCCGCCGACTCCCGCCCGGCGGCCCAGGCGGCGTAGTACGCGGCTGAACGGGCGGCCTGCACCTGCGTGTACACGTCCGCGAGCCGGTGCTGCACGGCCTGGAAGGACCCGATGGCCCGCCCGAACTGCTCGCGCTGCTTGACGTGTTCGACGGTCAGCTCCAGTACGCGCCCGGCGGCACCGACGGCCTCGCAGGCGAGGTGCGCGGCGAACAGCTCCCCGGCTGAGACGAGCGCGGGCAGGACGTCGACGTCGTCCCCGAGCAACTCGGCGGGAACGTCCCTCAGTTGGACGCGCCCGAGTGGCCGGGTGACGTCAAGTGAGGTATGCCGCAACCGAGTCAGCCCGACGGCATCCCCTCGTACGACGAACAGCCGCACCCGGGACCGGGCGAACCCTCCGCAGTGCGCGGCGACGATCAGCAGCCCGGCACTGTGCCCGTCGAGGACGCGCACGACCTCGCCGTAGAGCCGCCAGCCGCTGTCATGGGGCCGGGCCTGTACGCCGCCGGCGCGCCCTCCCCCAGCCCAGTCGCCGTCGTTCCCGCAGGTGAGGGCGAGGGCGGTGACCGGTGCGGCGAGGGTGGCGGTGAGCTGTCCGGCGGCGATGCGGGGCAGGAGGGCCGCGCGCTGCTCGGCGCTGCCGAGGGCGAGGACGAGCGGGGCGGCGAGGACGGTGGTCGCGGTGAAGGGGGACGGCGCCAGGGAGCGGCCCAGTTCCTCTCCGGCGAGGGCGAGTTCGAGGGTGCCGCAGCCGACTCCGCCGTACGCCTCCGGCAAGGCGAGGCCGGGGAGGCCGAGTTGGGAGGAGAGCGCGCTCCACAAGGCGGGGTCGTGTCCGGCGGGGGTCTCTGCCGCCGCCCTCAGCTCGGCCGATCCACAACGTTTGCCGAGGAGTTCGCGCAGGGTGCGCTGGATCTCGTGCTGTTCGGCGGTGAGGCTGGCGTCCACGGGTCCCCCAGGGCTCAACATCTGACGATCCGTCATACCAAAGCGCCGACACATATAGAAGAGAACCGATCTGATGTACCGTCAGATCTCATGACGCGCAAGGTAGCTGTGGTGGGTGCCGCCCTCTCCGACTGCGGTCGCCTCGACGACACGACTCCGTACGCCCTCCACGCCCAGGCGGCCCGCCGCGCGCTGGCCGACGCCGGGCTGGACCGGGGCCTGATCGACGGTTTCGCCTCGGCCGGACTCGGCACGCTCGCGCCGGTCGAGGTCGCCGACTACCTCGGGCTGCGGCCGACGTGGGTGGACTCGACGTCCGTCGGCGGTTCCACGTGGGAGGTGATGGCCGCGCACGCCACCGACGCGATCGCCGCCGGGCACGCCAACGTCGTCCTCCTGGCGTACGGTTCGACGGCTCGGGCGGATGTGCGGGCCGGGCGGCGGGGCGGGACGCTGTCCTTCGGCAGCAGAGGGCCGAGCCAGTTCGAGGTGCCGTACGGGCACACGCTGATCGCCAAGTACGCGATGGCCGCGCGGCGGCACATGATCGAATTCGGTACGACGGTCGAGCAGTTGGCGTCGGTGGCGGTGCAGGCCCGCGCCAACGCTTCGCTGAATCCCGAGGCGATGTTCCGGACGCCGATCACCGAAGCGGACGTCCTGGACGGGGAGTTGATCGCCGACCCGTTCACCAAGCTGCACTGCTGCGTGCGGTCCGACGGCGGGGCGGCGGTGTTGCTGGCGGCGGAGGAGTACGTGCGGGACTGCCGTTCGGCGCCGGTGTGGGTGCTCGGGAGTGGGGAGCACGTGTCGCACGCGAGCATGTCGGAGTGGGCCGACTTCACGGTGTCGCCCGCTGCGGTGAGTGGGCGGATCGCTTTCGAGCGGGCGGGAGTTGAGCCTGCCGACATCGACTTCGCGGAGATCTACGACGCGTTCACCTACATGACGCTGGTGACGCTCGAAGACCTCGGCTTCTGCGCGAAGGGCGAGGGTGGTGCCTTCGTCGAGAAGGGCCGACTCCTGGTCGAGGGTGGGGAGTTGCCGGTCAACACGGACGGGGGCGGGCTGTCTGCCCAACACCCTGGCATGCGGGGGCTGTTCCTCTTGGTCGAGGCGGTCCGTCAACTTCGTGGCGAGGCAGGGGCCAGGCAAGTCCGTTCCCGGGACGGGGACTTGCCTAGGTTGGGGGTGGCGTCGGGGACGGGCGGGTGGTTCTGCTCCTCGGGGACGGTGGTGCTGGGGAGGTGAATCCCGTCACCTCTTCACGTACCCCTCCGCTCCCTCCCTCGGCAGCAGGGCCCACATCTTCGTGCCGCCGTTGAAGGTGCTGCTGGGGCCGATGCCCCAGTTGCCGTCGCAGGCGCCGATGACACGGTCGAGGAGGTCGAGGGAGGTGCAACGGTGGTCTTCGCAGGCGGACTTGAGGTGGCGGTTGGTGTGCTGGGGGTGGTCGTCGAAGAGGGTGATGTACAGGGCGTCGTGGCGGTAGCGGAGGGAGAGGTAGATCTCGTTGCCCGGGGTGAACCGGCAGGCGCAGGTGGTGAGTTCGCTGACGGTCTGAACGGCGGCGTCGGCCATCGGGGTGAGGGAGTGGACGTTGAGGATGGCGCGGGTGGCGTGGCGGGCGACGCCGGGGGTCTGGAGGTCGGCGGGGAGGGTGAAGCTGTAGCGGAGGTCGGTGGGGAGGCAGGGGATGAAGGCGAGTTGGGTGGGGTTGAGGCGGGGGGACCGACAGGTTCCGTCTCCGGGCATGTCGAGGGTCACGGCAACTCCCTTGGGGCGCGTGGGGATTGAGGGGCTCAGTAACTGAGCCATGACCGACTGTAGGGATGCTTGTTCCGTGATGTCCACCGGTTCGCTAATAATTGCCACCAACGAGTTGGACTCGGCTACCTTGCCCACGGCAGACTTGATGCGACCACACGCATAAGGGGCAGCATGGGCACACGACGTACACCGACCCAGCGTCAGAAGCGCCTGGGTGCGGAGTTGCGAAAGATGCGGATGGCGGCCGGCATCCCCACCGAGTACGCCGCCGGGCTCCTTGGCATCGACCGGACCAAGCTGTCCAACATGGAGTCCGGCATCCGGATCTTCCCCGCCGACCGCATCCGTACGCTCGCCTGCAACTACGACTGCACGGACGAGGATTACGTCAACGCACTGGTCGCCATGGCCGAGAACAAGGAACGCGGCTGGTGGGAGGAGTACCGCGGCACCCTACCTGCGGGCCTGCTGGACATCGCCGAGCTGGAATGGCACGCCATGCGCCTATGCCCGGTCCAGTTCATGCACCCGCCCGGCCTCCTCCAGACCGAGGAGTACGCGCGCGGAATCTTCGGCGCCGGACTGATCCCCATCAGCCGCCTGGAGATCGAGTTGCGGGTCGCCCACCGCATGGCCCGCCAGCAGATCTTCGACCGACCCGCCCCGTCCCCCTTCACCACCTACATCCACGAAGCCGCTCTGCGCATGCGCTTCGGCAGCATCGACGCCACTCGAAACCAACTGACCCACCTGGCTGAGCAGTCCGAGCGCGACAGCATCGAGGTTCGCGTCATCCCTGTGACCGTCATGGACTTCCCGGGCGCCGGGCACACCATGCTCTACGCCGACGGCCCGGTCCCCCAGCTCGACACCGTGCAGCTGGACTCCACCAGCGGCCCCGTATTCACAGACGCAGAGACCCAACTCGCGAAGTACCGTGCACATATGACCTGGATGGACACCGCCGCACTGCCCCCGGCAGCCTCACGCGACTTCATCCTTACCGTTGCCCGCGAACTTTGAGGATCACTGTGCACAGCGATATCACCTGGGAAGAACCCTTTTGCCAAGAAGGCTCCGCCTGCTTCCGACTTGGCACCGATATTGCCGGAAACGCTTACATCGCCGTTGCTGGCCAGGAAGACACCCCCCTCACCGACTCCCGCGAAGCGCTCCGCGCGCTCATCCTCGAAATCAAGGCCGGTAAAGCCGACCACCTCCTCTGACCCGCCCAGTACCGTGCGCCTATGAGGACTCCCACACACAACCACATCACCTGGGAAGACCCCTTCTGCGGCGAAGGCAACAACTGCTTCCGCCTCGGCACCGACACCTCCGGCAACGCCTACATCGCCGTCGCCGGGCAAGAAGACACCCCCCTCACCGACACCCACGACGCCCTCCGCGCCCTCATCCTCGAAATCAAAGCCGGAAAAGCCGACCACCTCCTCTGACCCGCCCACCCCCAGCAACCCCCGCGCCCCCGCCCGCGCATGCTCAATCCCGTACAGAACCCCCCACCCCCCAGAACGCCGAACGGGGCGCCCGCCACCCGGCGGACGCCCCGTTCCTCAAGCGGTCACTACTCTCCGCGTCCGCGACGACGGACCGCCAGCAGCAGCCCCCCGCCCGCCGCGGCCAGCGACACCGCGAGGCCGATCAGCAGCGGGTTGAAGTCGTCGCCGGTGTCGGGGAGTTCGGGGCTCGGCGGCGGGTCCGTCGTCACCGTGACGGTCGACGTGGGCGGCACGGGCGGCGTACCGCCACCCGGCACCCGCGCCGTCCCGGTCGCCGCGTTGCTGAGCTTGCCGGACTTCGCGTCGTCCTCGGTGACCACGTAGGTGGCCGTGCAGGTGGTGCGCTGGCCGGGGATCAACTTGGCCGCTTCGGCGGGGCAGTTGATCTCGGACACCTTGCCGGTTCCGGTGAACTCGGTCTCCACCGGCCGTACATCGGACAGCGTGACGTTGCCCGTGTTGGCCAGCAGGAACGAGTACGTGATCGTCTCGCCCGCCTTCACCTTGGTGTCCGGCGACGCGGTCTTCGTCACCTTGAGGCCCGGCTTGAGGTCCGTGGGGACCGTGGTGGTGCCCGGCGGCGAGGTGACCGGCGTGGTCCCGGTGGGCGGAACCCCGGTGACGGTGGCCGAGTTGGAGATGTTCCCGGAGTCCACGTCGTCCTGGGTGACCTTGTAGGTGGCCGTGCACGTGACCGAGACACCCGGCGCGAGCGCCTTCACCCCGTCCGGGCAGGACACCTCGGACAGTGTGCCGGACCCGGTGAACTCGCCTTCCTGGACGGTGACTTCCTTCATCGTCACGTTCCCGGTGTTGGTCACCACGAACGAGTACGTGATGGTCTCGCCGAGCACCAGCTCCGTCTTGTCGGCCGACTTCACGACCGACAGTCCCGGCTTCACCTCCGTCGGCACCTTCGTCGTCCCGGGCGGCGAGGTGATCTCGTCCCCGCCGAGCGGCGGCTCCCCGGTGACGGTCGCGGTGTTGGCCAACTGTCCGGCGTCCACGTCCTCTTGGGTGACGACGTAGGTGGCCGTGCAGGTCACCGACGTTCCCGGGGCGAGGGACTTCGCCGCATCCGGGCAGGCGGGCGCCGACAGGACGCCGGTCCCGTTGAAGTCGCCCTCCCGGACGATGATGTCCGTCAGCGTGACGTTCCCGGTGTTGGTCGCCTTGAAGGAGAAGGTGATGGTCTCGCCCGCCACCAACTCCCGCCTGTCCGCGGTCTTCTCGACTTCCAGACCCGGCGTCTGTGTCCCGGTGATCGTGCTCGGCGTGGCCGGCGGCGAGGTCGTCGGCGTGGTCGTGCCCGGCGGAACCCCGCTCCCGGTCGCGGAGTTGGTCAGCTTGCCCGCGTCCACGTCGGTCTGGGTGACGACGTAGGTCGCCGTGCAGGTCACCGACGCCCCCGGCGCGAGGGACTTCGCCGCGTCCGGGCAGGTGATGTCGGACAGCTTGCCCGTACCGCTGAAGTCCGCTTCCTGGACGGAGACGTTCTTCAGGGTGACGTTGCCGGTGTTCGTCGCCTTGAACGAGTACGTCACCGTCTGCCCGACGACCAGGTCCGTACGGTCCGCCGACTTCTCCACCTTCAGACCCGGCGTCTGCGTCCCGGTCACCGTGTTCGGCGTCGTGGGCGGCGAGGTGATCGGTGTCGTCGTGTTCGGCGGGACGCCGGTCCCGGTCGCGGTGTTGGTCAGCTTGCCCGCGTCGACGTCCTCCTGCGTGACGACGTACGTCGCGGTGCAGGTCACCGAGTCACCGGGGGCGAGGGACTTCGCACCGTCGGGGCAGGTGATCGCGGACAGTTTGCCCGTACCGCTGAACTCGCCCTCCTTGATGGTGACGTCCTTGAGCGTGACGTTCCCGGTGTTCGTCGCCTTGAAGGAGTACGTCACCGTCTCGCCCTCGACCAGGTCGGTCCGGTCGGCGGTCTTCTCCACCTTCAGACCCGGCTTGGGGGTACCCGTCAGGGTCGACGTACCTGGGGGGTAGTCCTTCGGAGTGGTGTTGTTCGGGTCCGCGGGGTTAGGGGGCGTACCCGTAGGGGTCGCCGAGTTCTCGATCTTGCCCGCGTCCACGTCCGCCTGCGTGACGACATAGGTCGCGGTGCAGGTCACCGAGGCCGCCGGAGCAAGGGACTTCGCGCCGTCCGGGCAGGTGATGTCGGACAGCTTCCCCGTACCGCTGAAGTCCCCCTCCTTCACCGACACGTCCTTCATCGTGACGTTCCCGGTGTTGGTGACCTTGAACGAGTACGTCACCGTCTCCCCGGCGACCAGGTCCGTCCGGTCGGACGACTTCTCCACCTTCAGACCCGGGGTCTGCGTCCCCGTGACCTTGGTGGGGGTGACCGGCGGCGACTCGATCGGCGTCGTGGTGTTCGGCGGAACGCCGGTCCCCGTCGCCGAGTTGGTCAGCGAACCCGCGTCCACGTCGGCCTGCGTGACGGTGTACGTCGCCGTGCACGTCACCACCGCACCCGGCACCAGCAACTTCGCCGCGTCGGGACAGGTGATCGCCGACATCGTCCCCGTACCGCTGAAGGTGCCCTCCTTGATGGTGACGTCCTTCAGCGTGACGTTCCCGGTGTTGGTCGCCTTGAAGGAGTACGTCACCGTCTGCCCGAGCACCAGGTCCGTACGGTCGGCGGACTTCTCCACCTTGAGACCCGGCTTCTGGTCCACGTTCACCGTGGTCGTCCCGGGCGGCGAAGTGGTCGGGGTGTCACCCTGCGGAGGTACGCCGGTGGTGGTGGCCGAGTTGGTCAGCTTCCCGGCGTCCACGTCCGCCTGCGTGACCGTGTACGTCGCCGTACAGGCCACCGAGGCACCCGGCGCCAGCGACTTCGCGCCGTCCGCGCACACGATCGCCGAGAGGGTACCCGTACCGCTGAAGTCCCCCTCCTTCACCGAGACGTCCTTGACCGTGACGTTCCCGGTGTTCGTCACCCTGAAGGTGTACGTGATCTCGTCCCCGAGGACCACGAGCGTCTTGTCGGCCGTCTTCTCCACCTTCAGCGCCGGCGTCTGCGTGCCGGTGACCGTGTTGGGCGGGCTCGGCGGCGACTCGACCGGCGTGGTCGTGTTCGGCGGGACTCCGGTCGCGGTGGCGGTGTTGGTCAACTTGCCCGCGTCCACGTCGGCCTGGGTGACGACGTAGGTCGCCGTACACGTCACCGCCGCACCCGGCGCGAGCGAGCCGCTCGGGCAGGTGACGGCCGACATCGTCCCCGTACCGCTGAAGGTGCCCTCCTTGACGGCGATGCTCTTCAGCGTGACGTTGCCGGTGTTGGTGACCTTGAACGAGTAGGTGACGGTCTGGCCGGCGACCAGGTCCGTGCGGTCGGCCGACTTCTCGACCTTCAGCGACGGCGTCTGGGTCCCCGGCACCTTCGCCGTGGACGGCGTCGAGGTGATCGGCGTCGTCGTGTTCGGCGGAGTCCCGCTGCCCGTCGCGGTGTTGGAGATCGTCCCCGCGTCCACGTCCTCCTGTGTGACCGTGTACGTCGCCGTACAGGTCACCGAGGCACCCGGCGCGAGCGACTTCGCCGCGTCGGGACAGGTCGGCGCCGAGAGGGTGCCCGTACCGCTGAAGTCGCCCTCCTTGATGGTGACGTCCTTGATCGTCACGTTGCCGGTGTTGGTCGCCTTGAAGGAGTACGTCACCGTCTGCCCGAGCACCAGATCCGTACGGTCGGCGGTCTTGACCACCGTGAGACCCGGAGTCTGGGTACCCGTCAGGGTCGTCGTACCCGGGGGGTAGTCCTGAGGTGTCGTGCTACCCGGAGGCGTACCCGTAGGGGTCGCCGAGTTGGTGACCTTGCCCGCGTCCACGTCCGCCTGCGTGACGACGTACGTCGCGGTGCAGGTGGCCGAGGCGCCGGGGGCCAGCGAGCCGCCCGGGCAGGTGATCGCGGACATCGTCGCCGTACCGCTGAAGGTCCCCTCCTTCACCGAGACGTCCTTCATCGTGACGTTCCCGGTGTTGGTGACCTTGAAGGAGTACGTGACGGTCTGGCCGACGACCAGGTCCGTACGGTCGGCCGACTTCTCCAGCTTCAGCGCCGGCTTCTGGTCGACGGTCACCGTGGTGGTCCCCGGCGGCGAGGTGCTCGGCGTGGTCGTCCCCGGCGGAACGCCCGTGCTGGTCGCGGAGTTGGTGACCTTCCCGGCGTCCACATCGGCCTGCGTGACCGTGTACGTCGCCGTGCACGTCACCGACGCGCCGGGGGCGACCGACTTCGCGTCGTCCGAGCAGACGGGGGCGGACATCGTCCCCGTACCGCTGAAGTCGCCCTCCTTGATGCCGACGTCCTTCAGCGTGACGTTGCCGGTGTTCGTCACCCTGAAAGTGTACGTCACCACGTCCCCGAGGACCACGGAGGTCTTGTCGGCCGCCTTAGTCACCGTCATACCCGGCTTCTGCGTGCCGGTGACCGTGTTGGGCGGGCTGGGCGGCGAGGTGACGGGCGTGGTCGTCCCCGGCGGGACGCCGGTCGCGGTCGCCGTGTTGGTCAACTTGCCCGCGTCCACGTCGGCTTGGGTCACCGTGTACGTCGCCGTACACGTCACCGCCGCGCCCGGTGCCAGCGAACTCGCCCCGGCGGGGCAGGAGATGGCCGACATGGTGCCCGAGCCGGAGAACGAACTCTCCTGCACGGCCACGTTCTTGAGCGTGACGTTCCCGGTGTTGGTGACCTTGAACGAGTACGTCACCGTCTGCCCGGCCACCAGGTCGGTGCGGTCCGCCGACTTCTCCACCTTCAGCGACGGCGTCCGCGTCCCGGGGATCGTCGTCGTGGACGGCGACGAGGGGACCGGCGTCGTGCCCTGCGGCGGAACGCCGGTCACGGTCGCGGAGTTGGAGAGCTTCGCCGCGTCCACGTCGGCCTGCGTCACCTTGTACGTCGCCGTACAGGTCGTCGTCGCGTTCGGCGCCAGCGTCGTACTCGGGCAGGAGATCGCCGACAGCGTCCCCGTACCCGTGAAGTCGCTCTCCTTCACGGTGATGTTCTTCATCGTGACGTTGCCGGTGTTCGTCACCTTGAAGGAGTAGGTGATCGTGTCACCCAGTACCAGCGAGGTCTTGTCCGCGGACTTCACGACGGTCAGCGCGGGCTTCTGCGTCCCGGTGACGGTCGTAGTACCCGGGGGTGAGGTGATCGGCGTGGAGGTATTAGGGGGTGTCCCCGAGACGGTCGCCGAGTTGGTGAGCTTCCCGGCGTCCACGTCCGCCTGCGTGACCGTGTACGTCGCCGTGCACGTCGTCGAGGCGCCGGGCGCCAGCCAGTTGCTCGGGCAGGTGATCGCCGAGAGCGTGCCGGTGCCGCTGAAACCGCTCTCGTTCACCTTGAGGTTGGTGATCGTGACGTTGCCGGTGTTCGTGGCTCTGTAGGAGTACGTCACCGTCTGGCCGACGACCAGGTCCGTGCGGTCGGTCGACTTGGCGACGGTCAGCGCGGGCCTCTGCGTCCCGGTCACCGTGGTCGTGGGGCTCGGCGGCGACGAGACCGGCGTCGTGGTGCCCGGCGGAATGCCGGTCGCCGTACCGGAGTTGGTGACCTTCCCGGCGTCCACGTCCGCCTGCGTGACGGTGTAGGTCGCCGTACAGGTCACCGACGCGCCCGGCGCCAGCGAGCCGCCCGGGCAGGACACGGCGGGGGTGCCGCCGCTGCCGGAGAAGCTCGTCTCCTTCACCGTGACCCCCGTGAGGGTGACGTTGCCGGTGTTCGTGGCTCTGTAGGTGTACGTGATCGTCTGGCCAGCGACCAGATCCGTGCGGTCGGCGGACTTCGTCACCGTCAGCGCGGGCCGCTGGGACGTCGTCACCGTCGTCGTCGCGCTCGGCGGCGAGGTCACCGGGGTGCTGGAGTTCGGCGGAGTGCCGGTCGCCGTCGCGGTGTTGGTGATCTTCCCGGCGTCCATGTCGGCCTGCGTCACCCGGTACGTCGCCGTACACGTCACGGACGCGCCCGGCGCCAGCGAGCTCGCCGCGGCGGGGCAGGAGACGGCCGGAGTGCCGCCGCTGCCCGAGAAGTTGGCCTCCTGCGCGGCGACGTTGCGCATCGTCACGTTGCCGGTGTTCGTCACCCGGATCGAGTAGGTGACCGTGTCCCCGACGACGACGTTCGTCTTGTCCGCCGACTTCGCCACCGTCAGCGCCGGCCTGGCCGTGAACGGCACGACGGCGGTCGACGGGGTCGACGTGACCGGGGTGCCGTTGTTCGGCGGAGTCCCGGTCGCCGTCGCGGTGTTGGAGATCGACCCGGAGTCGACGTCCGCCTGCGTGACCGTGTACGTCGCGGTGCAGGTCAGTGAAGTCCCGGGCGCCAGCGCGACGTTCTCGCACGTGACGGACGGCGTGCCGCCGCTGCCGGTGAACGCGGTCTCGTTGATCTTCGTCGAAGCCAGCGTGACGTTACCGGTGTTGGTGACCTTGAACGAGTAGTGCAGGGTCTGTCCGGCGTTCAGGTCGCCCGTCTCGGCGACCGTCTTCTGCACGGACAGCGCCGGGTTCTGCGCGACGCTCACCGTGGCCGTCGAGGAGTTCGAGGTCGGCGCCGTCATCCCGCTCGGCGGCGTCGCCGTCGCGGTCGCGGTGTTGCTGACCCGGCCCGCGTCGACGTCCGCCTGGGTCGCCGTATAGGTCACCGTGCAGGTCACCGACGCGCCCACCCCGACCGTACCCGTAGGACAGGAGACCGAGGGCTTCGTACCCGTACCTGAGAAGGAGGACTCGTTGATCCTCGGGTCGGTGACGGGTACCTCTCCGGTATTGGTCACCTGGTAGGAGTACGTGACCGTGTCCCCGGCCTTGGAGATCTGGCTCGGGGAGGCGGACTTGGTGAGGGAGAGGGAGGTCGTCGCCGGGGTGATGCCGAGGATCTGGCCCCAGAGGTCGAGGGTGGTACCACTTCCCTCGTACCCGTAGTTCAGCGTCAGACTGGTGATCGTCGACGTCGTCGTACTGATGTCGTAGACCCCGCAGCCGAAGGCGACACAGCTCGTCTGGTCCGCTGCGGACGATCCCACGTACTGCTGCGCGTTGACGACACCGACGGTCCGGCCGCTGTTCCAGATCCCCATGCGCGCGGACTGCGATCCGGACGCGTCCAGGCTGAAGGTCCCGGACGCGAGGGTCATCGGGTGGTCGTGATACTGCTGGAAGGTCGAACCTGTCTGTCCCGCGCCGAAGTCAGACACATAGATGACGGGAGTCTTCACCGGCCGGGAGAAGGTGTAGGTGATCGAACCGCAGCCGTTCTGGGCGGTGTTGGCGCAGTTCTGCGTACCGATCTTCAGGGCCCCGCTACTGGTGCTGGGCAGGTACCACGGCCGGTTCCCGCTGAGGAGAACGTCGCCGGGCTGCTGCATCTGCATCGCACCGGAGACGGTCGCGGTCACCACGACCCCGCTCGGCGTGGTACCCGTAGCCGTGCCCCCGCTGACCGACCAGTTCGCCGGGTACTCCGACCCCGCCGGAACGGCCGCCGCCGTCGGCACCCACATCGGGGGCAGCCAGGACAAGAGCAACGCGAGCACGGCCAGGAGCGCGGCCGTACCGCCACCTCTCCAGCGCGCCGTTCCGCTCTGACGCCTCATCAACTACTACCGCCTCTCGCCCGACCAGCGAAAACTCCCATCACAGTCGCTATCTCTTACCATCGGGATTTAATTAACCAGAAAGGCATAATTATGTGTCTTCCGGTCAATCCCCCGTACGGTCCCCTGCGGCGGGCGGACATGCATACGATCGGCCCGGCAACCTTTCCGGGGTCCGTGACCACTGATGAGCAGCCCCACCCGACGTAAGGACTACGCGTGGCAACCTCATCGCACCGCCGCAGCCGGCCCCGGCGCCGGCCCGGCGTCCTCATATCCGTGCTCGCCGTGGCGGGCGTCGCCCTGGTGGTCTCGCTGGTGGTCGCCTTCCGGCCCGGTGGCGGGTACTACGGGGGTGACGGGGACGACGCGAAGGCGCGCGCCGGTGCGGGGTCGGTCGTCGAGGAGCAGGCGGGCGAGTCCCCGTACCCCTCCGGTAGCCCGTCCCCTAGTACTTCCGTATCCCCCACCCCGAGTACTACGGGGTCTCCCTCGCCCTCCTCCGGGTCCGCCCCCGCCGCGAAGCCCTCCCCCACGTCCAGCACCGCACCGCCGGTCCGCGCGCAGGCCGGGAGCGGTTCGAGCGGCTCGGGCGGTTCGGGTTCAGGCACCGTCGCCGCCGCCGGCAGCGGCGACGCCCCGCTCGCCGGCCGTATCGAGCCCGGCCGGACGTACCAGGGCGTCGCCACGTCGTACGACATCGGCGACGGCGACGGCGCCTGTTCCTTCGGGCCCACCGGCGACACCATGACGGCCGCGATGAACACCGCCGACTACGAGACGTCCAAGGCGTGCGGGGCGTACGTGCGGGTCAGCGCGGGCGGCGCCGCCATCACCGTACGGATCACCAACGAGTGCCCGGCGCCCTGTCAGCCGGGGCAACTCGACCTGAGCAGGCAGGCGTTCGCGAAGCTGGCGGCGTTGTCGGCCGGGCGGATTCCGGTCTCGTGGAGCCTGGTCAGCCCGGGGGTCGAGGGGAACGTGTCGGTGCGGTACAAGACGGGGTCGACGCAGTACTGGTGCGGGATTCAGGTCCTCGGGCACCGGAATCCCGTGGCCCGGCTGGAGGTGCGGAGCGGGGGTTCGTGGGTGCGGCTGGAGCGGACCGAGTACAACTACTTCCTGTCCGAGCAGGGCACCGGGTGCGGTGGGTCGCTGCGGATCACCGACATCTACGGCGAGCAGCTCGTCGTGGACGGGATCGCGGTGAAGGCGAACGTCGTGCAGGGGACGGGCGTGCAGTTCCGGCAGCGGTGAGCGGCGGGGGCGAGCGGCCGGGTGGTCGAGCGGCTTGGCGGCTCCCCTAGGGGTCGTACGGGGTCCGTTCGATAATCGGGGCATGACCAGTGATCTCCCCAGCCTGCTGCGTACCCTCCGGGTCTGGGCGCCCGAGGCCACCAGCCTCCCGGCGTTCGACCCGGACGGCGCTCCCGCGTCGCCTCTGCCTCTGTTCGCGGCCTGGTTCGCCGAGGCGGTGGCCGCGGGTGAGCGCGAGCCGCACACCGTGTCGCTGGCGACGGCCGGCGAGGACGGCCTGCCGGACGTACGGATCGTCATGCTGCACGGCGCCGACGAACGGCACGGCTGGTCGTTCGCCTCGCACGCGACGAGCCGGAAGGGCCGGCAGCTGGCGGTACGGCCGTACGCGGCGCTCGCCTTCTACTGGCCGTCGCTCGGCCGTCAGGTCCGTGTCCGGGGCCGGGTGACGTCGGCCCCGGACACGGAGTCGCAGGCGGATCTGCACGCCCGCTCGACGGGCGCCCTGGCCGCCGCGCTCACCGGACGGCAGAGCGAAGTCCTGCCGTCCGTCGGCGACTTGGCCGCCGCCTCCGAGGAGGCGTGGGAGCGTGCGGTGGCCGATCCGGCTGCCCCCGCCCCGACCTGGACGCTGTACCGGCTCGCGCCGGACGCCGTGGAGTTCTTCCAGGGCGACGAGCGGCGCAGGCATGTACGGCTGGAGTACCGGCGGGGCGAGGGGAGTTGGGAGAAAGTCCTGCTGTGGCCGTGAGTTGCCCCTCACTCCCGGCCTGACAGTCCGTCAAAGTGCGGCCAGGACTTCCCTCGCGACCCGTTCGCCCGACCGCACGGCCCCGTCCATGAAGCCCATCCAGTACACGGACGTCTCCGTCCCGGCCCAGTGGATACCGCCGACCGGGGTGCGCAACGACCTTCCGTACTGGGTGAGTACGCCCGGCGCGGCGATGGAGACGGGGCCGCCGCGCGTGTACTGCTCGTTGTTCCAGCGGTGCAGGGCGAAGGAGGTCGGGGTGGCGGCCTTGGCGCCGAAGTAGGTGGTGAAGTCCTTGAGGACCGCAGTCCGCACCTCGGCCTCGCTCGCCGCGTCCAACTGCCGCGCCTTGTCGGCCTCGATGAAGCCCATGAGGGCGCCGAAGGAGGCGTCGGGCGGGGAGTTGTCGAACGTCGAGCTGATCACGCCGCTGTCGCTGACGACCTGGCCGTTCAGTCCGTCGGCCCGCCAGAAGGGCGTGTCGTAGATCGCGATCGCCTTGGCGACCGAGGCCATCGGCAGCCGCTGGGTGAGCTGGTCGCGGGCGGCGGGCATCAGGGGGTCGTAGGTGATGCGGGCGGCCAGCGGCGGGGGGACGGCGACGACGACGCGGGACGCGGTGACGGTCGTGCCGTCCGCCGAAACGACGTACCGGGAACCGGACTTGGTGATCGAGCGGACCGGCGCGTTCAGGACGACGCGGTCGCCGAGGGTCGCGGCCAGCTTGACCGGCACGAGCTGTGAGCCGCCGACGAACCTCAACTCCTGGGCACCCTTGGCGGTTTCGGTGAGCCGCTCCAGGGTGCCGGGGTTGTTCGCGTCACCGGCGCCCGCGATGTAGTACAGGACGAAGAGCAGGGAGAGTTCGCGCGGTTCGGCGGAGAAGATCGACGTACAGGCCACGTCCAGAAGGAACTTGGCGGACGGGACGACCGCGTTGGCGCGCAGCCAGGTCTCGAAGGTCTGGCGGTCCCATTCGTCGGCCTTGGGCGCGGTCCAGGGGGCGTCGACCGGTACCTGCTTGGCCATGTCGTTCAACGAGGCTTGCACGATGGCCGCGTTGGCGAGTCCGGCGAGGTCGACGGGCGGCACCGAGCCGAGGGCCCCGTCGGTGGCGTACGGGGTCTTCTTGCCGTCCTTGTACAGGAGGTTGTTGCCGGTGTTGTAGGTCGCGAAGGTCTCGACGCCGAGGGAGTCGGCGAGCGCCTTCATGCGGGTCTGCGTCGGGCCGATGAACTCCCCGCCGCCTTCGGTGATTCCGCCGTTCGCGAGGGACAGGTTCAGCACCCGGCCGCCCACTCGGTCGCGGGCCTCCAGGACGACGACGGACTTTCCGGCCGCCGCCAGGTCGCGGGCCGCCGTCAGCCCGGCGAGTCCGGCGCCGACGATCGCGACGTCCACGTCACGGGTGGCGGTCGCGGCCGACGCGGACGTCGTACCGGCCGTCGTCGCGGCCAGGGTGAGGGCGCCCGCGCCACCGATCAACTTGCGGCGGGAGAACTGTCTTTCGCTTGCCACGTACGGCCTCCGGGACGGTGCAGAAAAGACGGTGCGGAAAAGTTGAACAGTGCTCACGTTCTGCCCGCACATTGTGGTGATCGGGGGCGACGGTCAACAGAGCCCGGGCACCGCAACGGCCGCCACATCCGACACTTGTACAACAGCCGTACTACTGCAACGAGTTGAGGCCGCCTACGCTCGCCGGTCGCGGGCGATCCGCTTGGCGATCCGCTCCGCGTCCAGCCCCACCTCGCGGAACGTGCCGCTGATCGGCGTGACGAACCCGGTGAAGTACAGCCCGGCCGCGTTCTTCGGCGTCCGCGCCCCGTTCACCACCGGCCGCCCGCTCTCGTCCAGCACGTCGAGATGCCCGACGAGCCCTTCCAGCGCCCGGGAGTAGCCGGTCGCGGCGACGACGGCGTCCACCCGCACCCGCTCTCCGCCGGCCAGCAGCACCTCCCCCTCCTCGAACCCCTCGACGGCACCGACGACTTCGACCTTCCCCTTGCGGATCGCGCTGATCAGCCCGACGTCCTGCACGGGGATCGCCCCCTGCTTGGCCCGGCTGTAGAGCCCGGTGTCGGGGCGGGGCAGCCCGTGCTCGGCGAGGTCGGGGATGCTCAACCGGGCCATGGGGCGGGCGAGTCGGTCCACGACGGCGGCGGGCAGGCGGCGGACGAGGATGCCGGTGTACTGCGCCGCCCAGCCGGCCGTGGAGCGGCGCACGATGTGCGGGACCGTCCGCACCGCGAGCAGCACCCGGGCCGCGCCGTTCTCGACCAGGTCCACGGCGATCTCGGCGCCCGTGTTGCCGACGCCGACGACGAGGACGTCCTTGCCCTTGTACCGGGCGCCGTTGCGGTACTCGACGGCGTGCGTCAGCGGGCCGGTGTAGCTCTCACGTCCGGTCCATCCCGGGAGGTACGGGGTGTGGTTGTAGCCGGTCGCGACGATCACCGCGGAGCCGGTCAGCTCGCGTCCGCCCGTGGCTCTCAGGAGCCAGCCGGTGCCGTCGGGGGCGCGCTCGACGCCGGAGACCTCGACGCTCGTGACGATGTCGAGTTCGTGGTGCTCGACGTACTTCTCCAGGTAGCGGACGACGTCCGCGCGGGCCACCCAGCGGCCGAACCTGCGCGGCATCGGCAGCCCCGGCAGGGCCGAGAGCCGCCGGGTCGTGTGCAGATGCAGACGGTCGTAATGGCGGCGCCAGGAGTCCCCGATCCGGTCGGCCTTCTCCAGCACGACCGCCCGAATCCCCTTCTCCTTCAGCGCGTACGCCGCGGCGAGTCCGCCCGGACCGGCCCCGATGATGTAGACGGGACGGTCGGCCGGGGTGGGGGCGGTGTGCCGGGACTGTATCGGCGCTGTGGATTCGCTGGGCTGTGCCATAGTCGCGAGCGTAATCACGCGACGGGTTGATGGGTATCGGTCAAGACCGGAATTGGTTGCGGATTGATCACGGATGTAAAGAGAAGTGCAACGGGAATGCGGGTGGTGACCGGCGCCGCATGACGGGAAGCGCCGGTCACCACGATCTCGGGGGCCGCGGATCTCGGGGGTACTACGGGTATGACGGGTACTACCTGGCCTTGTGGCCCGAGATCCTCGCGATCCAGGCGATGAAGTCACCGGGGTCGGTGTTCGCGCCGTGGCCCTCGTCCCAGTAGTACGTGTGGCTGACCTCGTCGCCCAGGCCGTTCGCGGCGGCGGCGAGGTTCGCGGAGACCGTGTGCGAGGTGTCGGAGTCCTTGGTGCCGAGCCTGATCCACCAGTGCTTGCTGCGTGCCGGGTTGGCCTTGCCGGTGAGGAAGGTCATCGGGTTCATCAGGCGCAGCGTCTCGGGGAGGTCGCTCGCAACGCGCTTGCTCGTCAGGCCCGTTGTGTCGTTCTTGGCGCCGAAGGCCGTGAAGTGGCGGGAGAGCGTGGTGCCCTTGCCGAAGAGGTTGTTCTCCCCGGCCGACAGGTCGAACGCGTCGAAGGCCGGCACCGACTTCTTGCGCGCTCCGACGTGGGTGAGGAAGTCCGCCCAGGAGAACGTGGCCCGGCCGTTCTTCCAGGTGATGAAGGTGTTCGCGGCGAGGTAGGTGGCGCGGGCCGAGTCGGACAGGGCGGTGAGGTAGGCCGTGGCGGACGGCTCCAGGTACTGGCGCACCAAGTACTCGTCGTAGTTACGGGCGTTGAGCGCCCCGAACCCGCCGAGCCCCTTCAGCTTCAGGGCCGCCTGGTACTCGGCGAACTGCCCGCGCAGCGCCTTCGACACCGTCTGGTCGACCTTCGCTCCCGAACTCGTCGCGTTGTCCCCCCAGTTCCACTCGTACGCGCCGTCCGCGTGCTCCAGGTCGGTGATCGGGCACCAGGCGCCGGTCGCGAAGATCGCGTCGCTCGCGTCGGCCGCGCCGAGTTCCCTGAGGAGCCTGTCGTAGAGCGGGCTGTCGCCGGACGCGCCGAGCAGGGCGGAGAGCGCGCCGCCCGCGCTGGTCCCGGCCGACACGATCCGCTCCGTATCGCCGGGAATCCGGCCCTTGTTGGCGCGTACGTACCGCACGGCCGCCTTGAGGTCGACGATCGCCGCGGGCGCCACCCCGTAGTACTCCCCGGCCGAGTTCTTGAGCGTACGGCCGCGCGCGCCGGGCTCGACGACCACGAACCCGGCGGCCAGCGCGAGGAGTTGGTTGGAGGCGAGGGCGCCGCCGGTGGCGTTGGTGTTCCCGTTCGCGCCGGGCGCGGTCGGTGCCGCGCTGCCGGTGGCCGTATCACCGCCGGTCGTGCCGCCGGTGGGCGCGCCGCTCGGGGCGCCGCCTCCGCCGGGGGTCATGCCGCCGCCCCCGATGCCGGTCGCGTCCGCGACGGACGAGGGCATGTAGCCGCCGACCGAGTTGGCGAGCAGGATCGGCGCGTTGCGCGCGTCGACCGCCACGCCGTCGATCTCGACGGGAACGCTCACGTTCAGGCTCTGGTACGTCGCGTCGACCGGTTCGGCGACATAGGTGATCGCCTTCCAGAAGTGGTACGTCACGGCGTGCTCGTCGCCCGCGGTGTCCGTGACCGTGGTGGTGAGCTTCGTGTAGCCCTCGGGGTCGAATACCAGGGAGCCACTGGAGCCCGTCCCTCCCGAGGGGGACGTGGTCGAGTCGTCCGCCCGTGCGGTGAGGGCGATGCCGCCGACGGCCGCCGCACCGGCGGTCGCGCCGATCCCCAGCACGACCGTCCTGCGCTTCACTGACCCTGACCTGTGCTTCACGGCGCTGCCTCTCGTCCGGCTCCGGGCCGCGGCCCCTGCTGTCGACCCGCGGCCTTGCTCTCGCGAACGAACGTAATCCGCGCCCGACAAAATCGTCAACAATATGGCCGCCATTCACGGGGGACGCACAGCTTCACAGCGGGGGCACAGCACCGGGACGCAGCACTGAGACATCCCGGCAGGGTTCCTCTCCCTTGCCAAACCCCGGACCCGGCCCTAGAACTGACGTACCGTCAGATTCGCGGCCCCGTTCGCCCGACCTCGCAGGGAGTCCCATGGACACGATCTGGCTCGACGGCGCCGAGTGGCTGGCGGTGCTGCGGATCGGGCTCGGGCTGTGGTGGCTGGAGAGCTGGCGGCACAAGGACAAGAAGACCTGGTTCCAGGGCGGCGGCATCCGCTGGGCGGCGGACATCGCCGCGAAGCACCGCTGGCAGGCGGTCCGCGGCGGGTTCGCGGCGACCGTCACACCCCGGCCCCGCCTCATGGCGTACGTCGTCGCCTACGCCGAACTCGCCCTCGGGCTCGGGCTGATCCTCGGCTTCCTCACCCCGGTCGCCCTGGTCGGCGGGCTGCTGCTGAACGCCCTCTACTTCGTCCTGATGATCCACGACTGGGCCGAGCAGGGGCAGAACTCGATGATGGGGCTGATGTCGGTGGTCGGGCTGTTCGGGATGTCCTGGCAGAGCTGGTCGGTGGACAGCGCGCTGGGGTGGTTCTGACCGTGCCGGAGCCTTCAGGGGTCCCTCAGAGGTACGACATACCCGAGGCCGACGCCTTCACCCTCCCCTACTGGGACGCCGCCGCCCGGGGCCGTCTGCTGATCCGGCGCTGCACGGCCTGTTCCCGGCCCCACCACTACCCCCGCGAGTTCTGCCCCCACTGCTGGAGCGAGGACGTCGTCTGGGAGGAGGCGAGCGGGCGGGCGAGCCTCTACACGTGGTCGACGGTCCACCGCAACGACCTCCCGCCCTTCCGGGGCCGGGTGCCCTATGTCGCGGCGGTCGTGGAGCTGGAGGAAGGGCCGCGGATGATGACAGAGATCGTGGGGTGCACGGCCGGGGAGTTGCATCCGGGGATGGAACTGGCGGTGGTGTTCCGGGAGGGTGTGCCGGTGTTCGGGCCGCACGGTACCTGACGCACACGGCACCTAGGGGATGGCCCGTACCTCTCAGGAGGTAGCTCCCGAGAGGTAGCCCGCGAGAGGTAGCCCGCGAGGCGTAGATCAAATGAGGTGCCTCTCCGGAGGGACCCCGTTTCAATGACGGTATGGCCCACTCGAACACCTCTCCGCCCCTCCTGCACGGCCACGGTCTCACCCTGCGCCTCTGGGACCCCGGCTCGGAGGCTGACGTGGACGCCTGGCTGCGCGGGCAGTCGGACGACGAGTTCCGGCGGTGGAACACCCCGCTGATGCCGGTCACCGACCTCGACACGGCCCGCGCGCACCTGCGGTCGAAGGTCGAGGGGGCCGCTCAGGGCACCGGGACACCGTTCCGCGTCACCGACGCCGGGACGGGGGAGACGCTGGGGCAGGTCGGCCTCAACGCCGTGAACCGGGTCATGCGGTCCGCGCGCGTCGGCTACTGGGTGCTGCCCGAGGCGCGGGGCCGGGGAGTCGCCACCGGCGCCCTCGACGTCGTATCCCGCTGGGCCCTCGGTGAATTCGGCCTGCACCGGCTGGAGTTGGACCACGCCGACGGCCACGGCGTCTCCTGTCGCATCGCCGAGCGCTGCGGTTTCCGCTACGAGGGGACCCTCCGCGGCGCCACGTTCGCGGCGGGCCGGCACGACGCCTTCCGCGACATGCACCTGCACGCCCGCCTGTCCACCGACCCTGACCCGAACGGGGAACCCGAATGACCGACGAACACTGGCAGTTGACCACCGACCTCACCGAATTCCTGGCCACGGCGACCCTGTTCCTGCACTCCAGCCCCGTCCACCACACGGTCCCGCTCACCGTGACCGAGAACCTGCGCAACCAGGGCACCACGATGTACGGCGACCAACCGCCCCTCTTCGGCACCCTGACCGGCGCCGACGGGAAGGTGGAGGCAGCCTTCTTCCACACCCCGCCCTTCTCCCTGAACGTCACCCGGCTCACCCCGGACCGGACCGAGTCCCTCGTCGAGGCACTCCTGCGTCACCGGCACCCGCTGCCCGGGGTCACCGCGGACGACCGGACGGCGGAGGCGTTCGCGGCGGGGTGGCGGCGCGCGACGAACGCCACCGCGACCGTGTACCGGCACGAACGCCTCTATCAGCTCGGGGAGTTGACGCCCCCCGAGCCGGTCCCGCCGGGCCGTGCCCGGGTCGCCGGTCCGGCGGACCACGCCTGGCTCAGGGCGTGGAACGACGCCTTCACGGCGGACGTCGGCAACCCCCGCCCCATCGCCGACTCCCTGCTGACCGCCCGCATCGCCGCCGGCTCCTTCACGGTCTGGGAGACCCCGGACGGCACCCCCGTCTCGATGGCGAGCGCCACCGACCAGGTCGCGGGCCAGATCCGGATCGTCACGGTCTACACCCCGCCCGAGCACCGCGCCCGGGGCTACGCGGGTGCCGCCACCGCCGAGGCGAGCCGCCGGGCCCGCGCGTCCGGCGCCCAAGAGGTGTTGCTCTTCACGGACTTGGGGAATCCGACGAGCAACGCGCTGTATCAGCGGATCGGTTACCGGCCGGTCCAGGACTTCACCGTGTACGAGTTCCAGGACTGAGCGGACCGGCCCGGGTCCTCGCCAAGCTTTCACCGCACCACCATTCCTGACACACCATCAGTTCTGTAATCTGACAGTGCGTCAGCTAAGTCAGACCTTGTCCCAGGAGACGGGCGGACCGATGCTTGGATCAACCCACGGCACCCTCACCACCGACTCCCGCAGGGCCCGGGTCATCGCGTGCGGCGAACAGCCCGGCCCCGCGGTGCACGGCCGTCCGGCCGATGTGGACGGCATGGACGTCAGCGGACGGCCGTTGTACGCGGACGTGCCCGACCTGGAGCGCTTCTTCCGGCCGGAGTCGGTCGCGGTCGTCGGCGCCTCGGACGCCGAGGGGCGGCCGAACACCGGGATCACCAGGCAGTTGCTGGCCTGGTCGAAACGGGTGGGGGCCCGGCTGCACCCGGTGCACCCCACCCGTCCCGCCGTCTTCGGCATCCCGTGTGTCGCGACGGTCGCCGAACTGCCCGAACAGGTCGACCTGGCCGTGCTGTTGGTGTCCGACCCGCTGCCGGTGATCGAGCAACTCGCCGAGACCAAGGTGAAGTTCGCGGTCGCCTTCGCGTCCGGCTTCGCCGAGACCGGCGAGGAGGGGGCCGCCGCCCAGGCGAGGCTGGCAACCGCCGTCGAACGCGCGGGACTTCGGCTGCTCGGCCCGAACACCAACCTCAACGCGTTCGAGGAGTTCCGCGACGACCTCGACGGACCGGCGATCGCCCTCATCACCCAGTCCGGTCACCAGGGCCGACCGGTCTTCTCCCTCCAGGAGTTGGGCGTCCGGCTCTCCCACTGGGCGCCCACCGGGAACGAGGCCGACCTCGAAACCGCCGACTTCATCTCGTACTTCGCCGAGCGGCCCGAGACCGGCGCCATCGCCTGCTACGTCGAGGGCCTCAAGGACGGCCGCGCGTTCCTGCTCGCCGCCGACCGCGCCGCCCGCCGCAAGGTGCCCGTCGTCGCGGTGAAGGTCGGCCGCACCGAGACCGGCGCCCGCACGGCGGCCTCCCACACCGGCAAACTCACCGGCGCGGACGACGTGGTGGACGCCGCGATGCGCCAGTACGGCGTGATCCGCGTCGACGCGCTCGACGAACTCCAGGACACGGCAACCCTGTTGGCCCGCGCGAAACCGCCCGTCGCGGACGGGGTCGCCGTCTACGCGATCTCCGGCGGGACCGGTGCGCACGCCGCCGACCTCGCGACGGCGGCCGGACTGCGGCTGCCCACCCTGTCCGCCGCCAAACAGGCCGAACTCCACCAGTGGATACCGGAGTTCCTCAGCGTCGCGAACCCGGTCGACAACGGGGGGCATCCGGTCGGCGACCACCGGGGCCGGAAGATCATCGACACAATCCTCGCCGATCCGTCCGTAGGGGTCCTCATCTGCCCGATCACCGGGCCGTTCCCGCCGCTCAGCGACCGCCTCGTCGAGGACCTGGTGGCGGCGGCCGAGCAGACGGACAAGCTGGTGTGCGTGGTGTGGGGTTCGCCGGTCGGCACCGAACAGGCGTACCGCGAGGTGCTGTTGGGCTCACGGCGGGTCGCGACGTTCCGGACGGTCCCCAACTGCCTGAAGGCCGTGAAGTCCTACCTCGACCATCACCGCTTCACCCGCGACTACCGCTCCCCCTTCGACCAGGCCCCCCGCACCCCCTCGCCCTCCTTCCGCAAGGCCCGTGAACTGATGCGGCCCGGACAGCAGTTGAGCGAGCACGCGGCCAAGCAACTGCTGCGCGCGTACGGGATACGGGTACCGCGCGAGCAGTTGGTGACCAGCGCGGCGGGGGCCGTACGGGCGGCGAGCCTCGTCGGCTATCCGGTCGTGATGAAGGCGTCCGGCGCGGACATCGCCCACAAGACGGAGCTGGGCCTGGTGAAGATCGGGCTCACCTCCGCGAGCCAGGTCCGCGACGCCTACCGCGAGTTGACCGACATCGCCCGGTACGAGAACGTCGCGCTGGACGGGGTCCTGGTCTGCCAGATGGTCGAGCAGGGCGTGGAGATGGTCGTCGGCATCAGTCACGACGCGCTGTTCGGGCCGACCGTGACCGTCGGGCTCGGCGGGGTGCTGGTCGAGGTCCTGCACGACACCGCCGTACGCGTGCCGCCCTTCGGGGAGACGCAGGCGCGGGACATGCTGACGGATCTGCGGGGGCGGGCGCTGCTGGACGGGGTGCGGGGGCGTCCGCCGGCCGATCTGGACGCGCTGGTGGAGGTCGTGCTGCGGGTGCAGCGGATGTCGCTCGAACTCGTCGACGACATCGCGGAGTTGGACATCAATCCGCTGATCGTGCTGCCCCGGGGGCAGGGGGCGGTGGCGTTGGACGCGCTGGCGGTGTGCCGGTGAGCGGCCCGGTGACCGGCGCCGGCTCCGACGCGCCCCTCCTCCACTCCACCGACGACCACGGCGTCACCCGGATCACCCTCAACCGGCCCGAGGCCCTCAACGCCCTCGCCCCGGCCCAACGGGACGCGGTCATCAGGATGTTGGAGGCGGCGTCGGCCGACCCCGGCGTACGGGTCGTCGTGCTGACCGGTACGGGACGGGGGTTCTGCGCGGGGGCGGATCTGCGGGGCGGGGCCGGGCGGGGGGTGCTGCCCGGGGATGTGGCCCGCACGCTTCGGGTGGGTGCGCAGCGGCTCGTCGGGGCCGTGCTGGACTGCGAGAAGCCGGTGATCGCGGCGGTGAACGGGACGGCGGCGGGGCTTGGGGCGCATCTCGCCCTCGCCTGTGATCTGGTGCTCGCCGCCGAATCGGCCCGTTTCATCGAGGTGTTCGTGCGGCGGGGGCTCGTGCCGGACGGCGGGGGCGCCTATCTGCTGCCCCGGCTGATCGGGGCGCACCGCGCCAAGGAGCTGATGTTCTTCGGGGATTCGCTGTCGGCTTCGGAGGCCGAGCGGCTGGGGCTGGTCAACAGGGTCGTCGCGGACGGGGAGTTGGCGAAGACCGCGCAGGAGTGGGCGGCCCGGCTGGCCGTCGGTCCCACCCGGTCCCTCGCCCTCACCAAGCAGCTCGTCAACGCGTCCCTCGACTCCGACCGGGCCACCGCGTTCGCCGCCGAGGCCGCCGCGCAGGAGATCAACATGACGACCGAGGACGCGCGGGAAGGGCTGCGGGCGTTCGTGGAGCGCCGGGGTCCGGAGTTCCGGGGGCGGTGAGGACGGCGGGCGGGCCCGCGGTGCGCGTCAGAAGGGCCTGAGGATGCGTACGTCGCCCGCGTCGGGGTCGCCGAACAGCACGAACAGCTCGGGCGAGTCCGTCGTACCCCCGATCACCCAGTAGGTGTCCGACCCGCACCCCTCAAGTCGTACGACCGCCCCGTCCCGTTCCCCGGGGCCCTCGCCGGACAGCCGGTCGTAGCGGCCCTCGGTGTCGAGGAACCAGGTGCCGGTGGCGGTGCAGACGTCGTAGATCTGCTCGGCGGACCGGTCCCCGTCGGCCCGTTGGGCGGGGACGGACTTCGCCTCGGCGCCGCCTCCCGGGCTCAGCCGCAGCTCCGCGCCGCGTGGGCCGTGCCAGACGCCGGTGAGCCGGTCGGCGGAGAGCCGGGGTGGGTCGTACTCAGGGAGTAGACCTGCCGACTCGGCCACGGACTCCCCCGTGAGAGCTACGGCGAACAGGGCGATCGAGGCGGGGACTGAGCGCCACCACACGCCCCAGGCGGACCAGGGTCGTCGATCCCGATCCCGATCCCGCTCTCGGCCCTGGCTCCGGCCCCGGCCCCGGCCCCGTCGGCGTACGGCCAGTACCGCGAGTGTGGGCAGGGTGCCGAGAGCGGTCAGGGTGGCCGCCGTGGGGAGGAAGGGGGCGGCGAGTCGCCAGGTCGCGAGTGCCGCCCACAGCGCGCTCATCACCCCCGTAGCTCCCAGGTACCACGCCCAGGCCGGGCGGTGTCCCTTAAGGGTCGCGAGGGCGGCGAGGGAGCCGGCCGGGCGGCTCAGCAGGGCCGCTTGCAGCAGGCCGGTGAGTGGGACCCACAACGGGGCCAGGAGCAGGGGGAAGAACCAGGCGAGGGTATTAGGGGGAATCCCGTAGTCGTCCTCGCCGGAGAAGGCGGCCGTCCACAGGACGAGGGCGGCCGGTAGCTGCCCGGCCGCTGTCGCGGCGGCCACGTGCGTGTCGGAAGGCGTCCAGCTCAGCCGGACCGCCCGGAAGGTCCCCCACCCCATGGGGGGAGCGTATGCGGGGTGTGCGAAGGAGTGTTCACCACCCCTTCCCACCTGACGACCCGTCAGCTTCAATGGGAGGGTGATGGGACACGCAGGCGCTGCGGCTGCCGCAGTCCGCTATCTGAGGGCCCTGCCGGGCGGCGGGGCGGCCGTGGGGCCGCCGGGACCGCGCCCGGAACTGCGGTGTGTGCGGGACGACGAGTGCGTGCCGGTCGATCAGGCGGTGTTCCGGCAGGTGCTCGGGAACTTCGCGAGCGGGGTGACCGTTGTCACGGCACCGGCGCTCACGGAAGGAGCGGCCCCCGCTGGGTTCGCCTGCCAGTCGTTCTCGTCCCTCTCCCTCGACCCTCCCCTGATCGTCTTCATGGTCGCCCGGACGTCCACGACCTGGCCCCGGATCGCCCGCGCGGGCGTCTTCTGCGTGAACGTCCTCGCCGAGGGCCAGTCCGACCTGTGCCGCGCCTTCGCCCGCAGCGGCACGGACAAGTTCGCCGGCGTGCCGTACGACGCCGCTCCCGTCACCGGCTCGCCCCGCCTCACCGGCACGCTCGCGTGGGTGGACTGCACGGTCCAGGCGGTGCACACGGGGGGCGACCATCTGATCGTCGTGGGGCGGGTGGACGCGTTGGGGGCGACGAACGGGGAGAGCGGGCCGCTGCTGTTCCATCGGGGGCGGTTCGTCTCCGGCTAGGCGTCGCGCCGCGGCCTGCCCCTCTTGGGAGCGGGCGGTCGCCATTCGCGGACCTCCTGCACCGACAGGCCGAGACGAGCGACATGGTCGTAGAAGGCGCCCAACAGAAGCGCCCTGTCCGGCGTCCGAACCGGCTCGCCCGCAGGTTCCGCAGCCTGTGACAACGCTTCCGCCAATGCGCTGAGCAGCGGAAGCGCATGCTCAGGACGGCGTGTGAGGGAGTCAACGTCGAGCAGATCCAGTACGGCCAGCGCACGTTCCGGCCCACTCCAGCCGGCCCAGCCGAGCACTGTCGCGGGCGAAAGCGGGCCGGTGACCAAGGGAAACGACACAAAACGCTCGCTCGGGACGTCGAACTTCCCGCGCTGCCGCCAGTAGGAAAGCCTGAGAAAATCGCTGGGCGCATAGCGGGGTGGAACAATATGGCTATGGCGGACCTCTTTCTCGGCGATCCCTTGTTCGTCGTCCCGGCGTTGCGCATCCCACGACTTCTCCCACCGCAGCCGCTTGTCGATCCCAGCCGCCTTGTACCGAAGCGGTCCGGCGAGGGGAACGTGTTCGTCGGTCAGCAGCCCCATCAGAAGTTCGGTAATGGTGGAGCCCGGCGAGTGAATTTCCGCCAACCGTAGGAAATCCTCGCTGCGCGACAGCAGTTCGGCGAGTTGCCGAAGGGACCGGGCAGCGGGACGTCGCTCCGAGGCCGAGGGTTCGTACCAGAGCCAGGTGGACTCACAGAGGCCGAGCAGCCGGTCCCGAACGATGTCGTGGAGCAGCGCATCCCACCCCGGCGTCGCCCAACGACGCTTGTACTCGGGTCGCTCCAGCAGTTCGAGCAGCCCGTTCTCCTGGATCGCCTCCACCCGACGTGCCACCAGGTCGCCGTACCCGGAGGGCCAGTGCTCAGGGATCTCGGTCCGCGGGGCCGACGCGTGCCGGTCGAACCACAAAGTGTCCGTCTCTCCGGTCGCGGTACTCCTGGCGAGCACGATCTCGAAGGACCGTTCGCCCAAGGCGATACCGGGCACGCTCCCTGAGGAGGTCAATTCACCGTCGTCGGCGATCAGGCCGTACCGAACGTACATCTCCCAGTCGAGTTCTTCCTGCACAGCGATCAGCTGCGACCTCAGGGCCTGCCACCGGCTCCGAGCCTCCGCAAGGAACGCGGCAGTGAGGCCGACGTCCGGATTCGCGATCTCTGCCAGGATCGCCTGGGACTCCGCTGCCAGACGGTCCAGCCGTTCCGCCTTCTCCGCAGAGAGGTTTCGGGGAAGCGGCAGGTCCAGAAGCCTGGTCGAGGTGAACTCGTAGATCTTCTCCCAGACCTCGCCGCCGCGCAGTTGGTCCGTCCGCGGCTGTCCTTTGCTCTGACTCATCTGTTTGAGCCAGAAGGACACTGCCGAACTGTTGAGGGCCCCGAGGAGCTCGAAGCAGGACTCCTCGGACGCGTCCGCCTCCAGCCTGATCTCCGGTGCGGAGTTGAGCGGGACCACACGGCGGTCACGAAGCAGGCTGAAGTGAGGATGTGTGGCCACCCAGGGGAAGACGACCGACCAGTCGTGCGGCCCTCTGTCGGAGGCGATCTGGTGCCAGTCGTACCAAGGAGCCGTCTTCTTCGCACCGGGCCTCGCACGCAGCATGGTCCGGTAAGGCCACAGGCGTCGGTGATACCCCTGGAGCCGGTTCAGCTCGACAGGTTCGAGGTTCGGTCCGGAGCGGGGAAAGAACGCCAGGAGTGCGGGGTTCGTCGTCCAGTCCCGCACCTCGGATCCCGTGAGGACCGGGACCGTAGCGCTTTCCTCGACGCCAGAACGCCGCAAGACGTCGGCGGGGGCGCAGAAAACGTCGTCGGATCCGGTACTGGCGGCGTATCCGATACGGGCCACGCGATGTTTGAGACGTTGCCCCGTCTCCATGCGTCGCATGACCTCCAAGGCGGCCGTCGGAGTCAGGGTCCAGGGGAAGACACTCAGCCGTGCCCGGCTCTGAAGGGACGCCTCCGCCCAGGCGCTGTGTGCCCCGGTCCCGGTCGCCAAGGCGGACAACGCCTTCCACACCAGGCCCTCGGCGGGTTCCTCGGGCATCGCGGGTTCGCCACGGAGACTCACGACGACATGCACGGGCGTAGCGGGATCGGGGACACGCCCCCGGCCGATCAGAATGGCGGTCGGAGTGCCGTGCCCGGGAATGTAGGCCCCTGACGTGTCGATGACGTGGGAGATCTCCACCGTCGGAAGGAAACATTCGACGAGGTTCCTGCCGAACTCACGCTTCATGAAGGCATTGGACGTCAGCAAGCCGGCCCTGCCCGCGCTCTTGCCCTGCACCACCAGGCGGAACGCAAGTTCGGTGAACGGCACGGAGAGTGGGTAGACGCCGCCACAACTCTCGTACGCGTCGCGGTAGGCAGCGAAGAGGGCCTTGTCCTTGACGGACACGTACGGCGGATTGGTCGTCACCGCGTGATACGAACCGCGTTCGAGAAACCTGTGCCCGGTCAAGGAACTTCTGCCATCGGCATCGGCGTCAAAAGTGCCCGCGCCCGAGCAGCCGGACAACAGTGAGTCCCCCGAGGCCACGACGATCTGGAGATCCGGGACGTCGTCGAGACGCTGCTTGTCGCCGGTGTCGTTCAGCGCAGCCATCAGCAGACGGAACCGTGCGACGAGCACGGCGCACGGGTCGATGTCGCAGCCGTGCACGGAACGCAGTGACCGTGCCGCCCGCTGCCAGGAACTCATGTCCGGCCCGAACTCGGACCACCTGCGCATGAGTCGGCGATAGGCGCCGATGAGGAACTCTCCGGTCCCGCAGGCGGGATCGACGAACCTGAAGCCGAGCAACCCCGGCAGGTCGGCTCCATGATCGTCCAAGGCCGGTTCGAGGACGAGGTCCTGGATGAACTCGACGACGAACCCCGGTGTCCGGACCTGGCCGTGAGACCGCATCGCGTTCTCGTCGAGCATCACGGGCAGGTCCGCCAAGAACGCCGCGTCTCGAGCGGAGTCGGTGAAGTCGTGCACGAGAGTGCCGTCCTCGGTCCGACGTCGCCAGAAGGCGAGCAGGTCGACACGGGCTTCCCGGCCGGGGCGCAACTGCCACAACGTGCGAACGCTCCCCCCGAACACGGCGGACAGGGCAGGATGCGTACACAACCGGTCGACGACATCGACGACCGGGTCGCCGGCCGGCCCGTCCTCGATCAGTCCGATGTCGAGAAGGTCGTTGTCCTCACAGAACCGGATGAGCACGGTGGCGAGAATCCAGGCCGCCGCCGTCCTGGAGACCCGGTCGTCCAGCCACGACCCCCATGTACTCGCGGTCGCGCGAAGGGCTACGGCGGACTCGTACTCCTCACGGAGCTGCCCCGCCATGGGTTCCACGGAGGTCCGTGCGGCCAGGTCGGAGCGCATACGGACGGCCAGCCGACGCAGATCCTCGGCCAGGAGGCCGTTGTCAACGGGCATGGGCCTCTTCTCGGTCGTCGTGTGATGCCGCTGAAATTCCACGAGGCGAAATTTTCAGCGAGTGGATTGTAGGTCGACACTTGGTCGACCCCTAAATAGTTGAGAGTGCTGAACCTGGCGGCTACGCTCCTCTCATGGTTCGGAGTGTTCCCGGCAGAAGGGGTGGGCTGTTCACATGGGCGGCAGGGGGAAGGGGGTATGGGTGGCGATCATCCTGCTCGGCGCTGTGGTGGCAGCCGCGATCATGGCCGCCGTCTTCTGGGAAGCCGGGCGCGATCAGCCCGCCGGCGAGCGCGTCAGAAGCGCCCTCGGCGCCGGAGGGAGCGCGTTCACCGCCGTAGCAACCGTGGGGCTCCTCGTCGTCGCTTTCCTGACCTAGCGCATCACTAGGACCACACCCCTAAGATGTATACCTCTAACGAATTTCGCCCAGGAGCAACCGTGCAGAAGCCGAAGCCGACCAAGCCGTCCCGCGTCTTCGACCGCGCACCCGAATGGAACGCGCTCACCTCGTTCGTCAGTCGGCCCCTCCCCCACGCGTCCCTGGGAGTCGTCAGTGGCCGACGGCGCATGGGCAAGACGTATCTGCTGCGAGCGCTCGTGGAGCAGTACGACGGTTTCTACTTCGCGGCCACGGACGCGACCGAGGCGGAATCCCTCCGCCAGTTCAGCGCGGCGCTGGCCGAGTACGCGGGCTCCCCGGTGGCCTTCTCCTTCGCCACCTGGGACGACGCCATGTCCTACCTCTTCGGGCTGGCCGCTCCCGGCGGGCAGCGCGGCGACGGCCCTGCTCTCGTCGTCATCGACGAGTTCCCCTATCTGGTGAAGGCCGCCCCAGAGCTGCCGTCTCTCGTCCAGCGTCTGATCGACCGTTTCCAGGGCGAGGAGAGCCGCATGCGGCTGCTGCTGTGCGGCTCGGCCATGTCGGTGATGGGAGGGCTGCTGGCCAGCAACGCACCGCTGCGCGGCCGGGCTCAGCTCGAACTCGTCGTACGCCCCTTCGGCTATCGCGCGGCAGCCGACTTCTGGGAGGTGGCGGCCGATCCGGCACTCGCCGTCAGACTGCACTCGGTTCTCGGCGGGACACCGGCCTACCGACGACAGTTCCTGGCGGACGACGTCCCCGCCGACCTGCATGACTTCGACGACTGGATCTGCCGTACGGTGCTCTCTCCGTTCAGCCCGCTGTTCCGGGAGGCGCGCTATCTGCTGGCCGAGGAGGCAGACATCCGGGACACGGCGCTGTACCACTCAGTGCTGGCCGCTGTGGCCCATGGCAACTCGACGCGGGGAGGCATCGCGAACTACATCGGACGGAAGTCCGTGGACATCTCGCATCCGCTCAACGTCCTTGAGGACAGCCACCTGCTCGTACGGGAGGCCGATGTCTTCCGGACCGGTAAGTCGCAGTACCGCATCACCGAACCACTGATCAATTTCTACGAGGCCGTCATGCGTCCCGCCTGGGCCCGGCTGGAAGGCGGCCAGTCGTCGGAGGTATGGGCACAGGCTGCTGAACGCTTCGCGGCCCAAGTGGCGGGCCCGCACTTCGAGGCAGTCTGCCGGGAGTACATCCTCGGCCCCGGACGCTCGTTGCTCAATACGTCCTTGGGCGAGGTAGGCGGTGGTGTCGTGACCGATCCCAAGGAGCGGCGTCAGTTCCAGATCGATGTGGCTGTCGTCGAACAAGGATCTGGTGGACAGCGTTCTTCGGTCGCTCTGCTGGGCGAGGTCAAGTGGGGCACAGTCATGGGGCTTTCCCATCTTGATCGCCTGAACCGCGCGAAGGAACTGCTCGCCGCGCGCAGCATGGACACCTCACGCTGTGGGGTGGCGTGCTTCAGCGCGGCAGGTTTCAGCGACGCACTGCGGGCCGAAGCAGCCAAGGGCGGAGTACTGCTGATCGGTCTTGATGAGTTGTACGGGAGGGCGGCACCGGCCGGCTTCCTGCTTTGACACGACGAGGTTCAGGCCCCACCCACCCTCACACCGCAGCCACCCCCACCGGCCGCCGCCGAATCACCAACGCCATCAGCGCCGCCGCCGCGCACAGCGCTCCCGACGCGTACCAGACGACGTCGTACGAGCCGAAGACGTCACGGGCGAGGCCGCCGAGGAAGGCGACGACGGCCGCGCCGATCTGGTGGGACGCGAGGACCCAGCCGAAGACGATCGCGGAGTCGTCGCCGTAGTGCTCACGGCAGAGCGCGAGGGTGGGTGGGACGGTGGCGACCCAGTCGAGGCCGTAGAAGACGATGAAGAAGATCATCGGCGGGTGGACGGTCGCGGCGAGCAGCATCGGGAGGAAGAGCAGCGAGATGCCGCGCAGGGCGTAGTAGACGGCGAGCAGGCGGCGCGCCTCGAAGCGGTCGGTGAACCAGCCGGAGGCGATCGTGCCGACGACATCGAAGACGCCGATCACCGCGAGGAGGGACGCGGCGGCCGTGATCGGCATGCCGTGGTCGTGCGCGGCGGGTACGAAGTGGGTCTGGATCAGGCCGTTCGTGGACGCGCCGCAGATCGCGAAGGTGCCGGCGAGCAGCCAGAACGGGCCGGTGCGGGCCGCCTTGAACAGCACGGTCACGGCACGCCTCGCGGCCCCCGTGACGGGCGGCGGCTTCTCGACGAACTCCTTCGCGCCGTACGGCTTGAGGCCCACGTCGGCGGGGTGGTCGCGCAGCAGGAGCCAGACGAAGGGGACGACGGTCAGGGCTGCGAGGGCGACGGTCACCGCCGCCGGACGCCAGTCGTAGCGGGTGACCATCCACGACAGCACCGGCAGGAAGATCAGCTGGCCGGAGGCGGACGCGGCGGTGAGGATGCCGCTGACGAGGCCGCGCCGCTCGGTGAACCAGCGGTTCGTGACGGTCGCGGCGAACGCCAGCGCCATCGAGCCGGAGCCGAGACCGACCAACAGGCCCCAGTACAGCATCAGTTGCCAGGCCGCCGTCATCCATACGGTGAGCCCGGAGCCGATCGCTATGACGGTCAGCGCGACGGCGACGACGCGGCGGATGCCGAAGCGGTCCATGAGGGCCGCCGCGAACGGGGCGGTGAGCCCGTACAGCGCGAGGTTGACGGAGACGGCGGCGGCGATCGTGCCGCGCGACCAGCCGAACTCGTCGTGGAGGGGGTCGATCAGGAGGCCCGGCAGGGAGCGGAAGGCCGCCGCGCCGATGATCGTGACGAAGGTGACGGCGGCCACGAACCAGGCGCGGTGCACACGCCGTCTCCCGCGCGGCGCCTGCCCCTGCCCGGCGCTCTCGGCTGCCGGCGTATCGGTTGTCTGGGTCACGCCACTCAGCTTCGGCCATCCGCCTCCCGCCATCGACTGGCCCGAAGGACACGGTTCGCTAGGATCGGGCCATGAGCCGGGAAAGTGAACGGGCGATGAGCCGGGGCGGCGAACAGACTGCGGGCCGGGCCGACGAACGGGGCGCGGGCCGGGGCGGCGAGCGGGACGCGAACCGGGGCGCGGGCCGGGGCGCCGAGCAGGGCGCGAACCGGGTCAGCGGGCGGGACGCGAACCGGGCCGACGAACAACCCCCACGCCAGACCACCGAACACCCCTCGCGGCAGAACGGCGTACCCGCCACCCACCACACCGCCGAACCCGCCACCCGCCACACCACCGACCACCCCTCGCCCCACCCCGACGACCACCCCCACCGCCCCCACCGCGTGGTCGTCCTCGCCCTCGACGGCATCCTCCCCTTCGAACTCGGCATCCCCCACCGCATCTTCGGCCGCCCCAAGGACACGCTGGGCCGCCACCTGTACGACGTCATCACCTGCTCGGTCCGCCCGCCCGGCCCGGTCCGGACGGACGCCGACTTCTCGATCATGGTCGAGTACGGCCCCGAGGCACTGGCAGAGGCCGACACCGTGATCGTCCCGGCCTCGTACGAGCTGGGGCCGGTCTTCGAGGACGGCGTCCTCACCCCGGAGCTGGAATCCGCGCTGGCGCTGATCAGACCGGGCACGCGGCTCGCGTCGATCTGCACGGGCGTGTACGTCCTGGCCGCCGCCGGGCGTCTCGACGGGCGCCCCGCGACGACCCACTGGGCCGACGCCGCCCGTCTCCAGCACCTCTTCCCGAAGGTGGACGTCGACCCGAACGTCCTGTTCATCGACGACGGCGACATCCTCACCTCGGCCGGTGTCGCCGCCGGGATCGACCTGTGCCTGCACATCGTGCGCCGCGACCACGGGGCCGCCGTCGCCAACGAGGTCGCCCGCCGCACCGTCGTCCCCCCGCACCGCGACGGCGGCCAGGCGCAGTACATCGAGCGCCCCGTCCCCGACGCCCGCCAGGCCGGCACCACCGCCGCCCGCGCCTGGGCGCTGGCCCGCCTCCACGAGCCGATCCAGCTGCGCGACATGGCCGCCCAGGAGTCCATGTCCGTCCGCACCTTCACCCGCCGCTTCCGCGAGGAGTCCGGCGTCAGCCCCGGCCAGTGGCTCACCTCCCAACGCGTCGAACACGCCCGTCACCTCCTCGAATCCACCGACCTCTCCATCGACCGCATCGCCCACGCCGCCGGCTTCGGCACCGCCCAGTCCATGCGCCAGCACCTACAGACCGCCCTGGGCGTCACCCCCTCGGCCTACCGCCGCACGTTCCGGGGCGGAACGAGGGACGACCACGACTCCGCCGTGCACTGAACGCCTCCGGTGGACAACTCAGAACGTCAGCACCGCCCGAGCCACCCGCCCCGCCTCCGCGTCCTCCCGGGCCTTCTCGAAGTCCTCGATCGGGTAGGTCTGGGTGACGAGTTCGTCGAGGAGGAGGCGGCCGGAGAGGTAGAGGTCGGTGTAGAGGGGGATGTCGCGTTGGGGGCGGGAGGAGCCGTAGCGGCAGCCGAGGACGGACTTGTCGAGGAAGAGGGAGGTGACGGGGAAGGACGCTTCGGCGGTGGGGGGCGGGGTGCCGAGGAGGATGGCCTGGCCGTGGCGGTCGAGGAGGTCGATGGCCGCGCGGACGAGGTGGACGTTGCCGACGCATTCGAAGACGTGGTCGGCGCCGGTGGGGAGGAGTTCGCGGACGGTGTCCGTCGAGGTGAGGAAGTCGGTCGCGCCGAACAGCAGGGCCGCCGCCTCCTTCGCGGGGTTCGCGTCCACCGCGACGATCCGCAGGGCGCCGGCGATGCGGGCGCCCTGGAGGACGTTGAGGCCGATGCCGCCGGTGCCGATGACGACGACGGTGTCGCCCCGGTCGATCCGCGCGCGGTTCAGCGCGGCGCCCACGCCGGTCAGGACGCCGCAGCCCAGCAGCGAGGCGGACGTCAGGGGCACGTCCTTCGGGATGCGGACCGCCTGGACGGCCTTGACGACGGTCCGTTCGGCGAACGCCGAGTTCGCGGCGAACTGGTGGACCGGCGCGCCCGCGCGCGTGAAGGGACGCTTGGGGCGGTCTATGGAGTGCCGGCACATCGTCGGCCGGCCCCGGTCGCACTCCGCGCAGGCCCCGCAGTTGGCGAGCGTGGAGAGGGCGACGTGGTCGCCGGGGGCCACGTGCGCCACCCCGGCGCCGACGGCCTCGACGACCCCCGCGCCCTCGTGCCCGAGGACGACCGGGGCGGGGAACGGGATCGTGCCGTCGACGACCGACAGGTCGCTGTGGCACAGCCCGGCGGCGGAGATCGCGACCAGCACCTCCCCGGGGCCCGGTTCCCGTACGTCGAGGTCCCGGACGACCTCGACCCGGCTCCCGTCGAACACCACACCTCTCATCGGACGACCCGCTCTCTGGGAAGGCCGAGCACCCGCTCGGCGATGATCGTGCGCTGCATTTCGTCCGAACCGCCGTAGATCGTGTCGGCCCGGGAGAACAGCGCGTCCCGCTGTCCCTCGTCCAGTTCGTACGGCGCATCCGGCGTCCACGCCCCGGGCCCGACCGCCGCCCCGGCGCCCCGCGCCAGCAGCGCCAGCTCCCCCAGCCGCTGATGCCAGCCGCCCCACAGCAGCTTCGCGACGCTCGTCGCCCCCGGCTCCTGCGCGCCGCCCAGGGTCCGCAGCGCGTTCCACCGCATGACCCGCAGCTCGGCCCAGGCCCGCACGAGCCGTTCGCGCACGACCGGGTCCCGCGCGGCCCCGGACGCCTCCGCAGCCGCCAGCACCCGCCCCAGCTCCTCGGCGAACCCGATCTGCTGGGCCAGCGTGGAGACGCCCCGCTCGAAGCCGAGCAGGCCCATCGCGACCCGCCAGCCGTCGCCCTCGGCCCCGACGCGGTGTTCCTCGGCGGCGAACGCCCCGTCGAAGAACACCTCGTTGAACTCGCTGGTGCCGGTGAGCTGCCGAATGGGCCGTACGTCGATCAGGCCCGGCTGGTCCATGGGGACGAGCAGGAAAGAGAGCCCTTTGTGCCGGGCCGATTCCGGGTCGCTCCGGGTGAGGACGAAACACCAGTCGGCGTCCCGCGCCAGGGACGTCCAGATCTTCTGGCCGGTGATCCGGTATCCGCCGGGGCACCGGCGCGCTCTCGTGCGTATCCCCGCGAGGTCGGAGCCCGCGCCGGGTTCGCTGTAGCCCTGGCACCACAATTCGTCGCCGGCGGCTATCGGCGGCAGGAATCTGGCTTTCTGCGCGGCGTTCCCGTGCGCCAGGAGCGTCGGCGCGAGGAGGTTCTCCCCTATGTGCCCGGACCGCGCGGGGGCGCCCGAGCGCGCGTACTCCTCGGCCCACACGACCTGCCGCGTCAGGGGCTCGGCGCGGTTGCCGTACCCCTCCTCGCCCCAGCCGATCCCGATCCATCCGGCGGCTCCCAGCGCACGCTCCCAGGAGCGCCGGTCACCGGCCGAGGGGACCCGCGCCGCGAGCCAGGCGCGCACCTCGGTACGGAATCCCTCGTCGTCGGCACCGAAATCGAAATCCACAACCCCTCCCTTCCCGTTACGCGTTGGGCCGTTTTCCCTCCGCCGCCGCTTTTCTCATCTCCTCCAATTTCGCCAGCATGGGCATCGGTTCCGTCCCCACGCTTCCCGGCAGCACCTCGGCGATCCGCTCCGGCGTCCAGCCCGCCTCGGAGAAAGCCGCCCGCACTTCCCTCGGCTGCGCCCACACGGCAATCTTGGCACCCGCGACCGTATAGACCTGGCCGGTTATCCACAGGTCGCGCGCCCGGTTGGACAAAAGGAAAATCACCATCGCGGCGACGTCCTCGGGCTCGCCCATCTCCGCGAGTTCCGTCGGCACCCCGGCCGACATCCGGGTCCGGGCGACGGGCGCGACGGCGTTCGCGGTCACCCCGTACTTGTGCAGGCCGAGCGCCGCGCTGCGCACCAGCGAGATGATCCCGCCCTTCGCGGCGCTGTAGTTGGCCTGGGAGACGGACCCCTGGTGGTTGCCGCTGGTGAACCCGACGAGCGCCCCGGAGCCCTGTTTCCGCATGACGGCGGAGGCGGCCCGGAACACCGTGAACGTGCCCTTCAGGTGCGTCGCGACGACCGGGTCCCACTCCTCCTCGGTCATGTTGAACAGCATCCGCTCGCGGAGAATCCCGGCGACGCAGACGACGCCGTCGAGCCGCCCGTACGTCTCCACGGCGATGTCGACGACCCGCTGCCCGCCGCTCATCGTCGAGATGTCGTTGGCGACGGCGACGGCCTCGCCGCCCGCCGCGACGATCTCCTTGACGACGCCCTCGGCGATCTCGCTCGTGGGCGAGGCGCCGTCCACGGCGACGCCGTAGTCGTTGACGACGACCCGGGCGCCCTCGGCCGCCGCCGCGAGCGCGACGGCGCGTCCGATGCCCCGCCCGGCGCCCGTGACGGCGACGACCTTGCCGGTCAAGAAGTTCCCCACGACCCGCCCCTTCCACGGTTTCTGACGGACCGTTAGATTTTATGGCGCGGCGGACCGCCGAGGACAAGCCCCGGGGAGGCACCGGATGGCACTGCCGGAGGAGTTCCACGAGATCGCGAAGCGCGTGAACAACTGGGGGCGCTGGGGAGCGGACGACCAGATCGGCACGCTCAACCTGATCACCGACGAGGTCGTGCGGGGCGCCGCCGCCGAGGTGCGCTCGGGCCGCCGGGTCCCGCTCGCGCTGCCCCTGAAGGAGGACGGCGTGCAGACCGGGACGATCCCGGGGCGGGTCAACCCCCTGCACGCGATGACGCAGATCAACCAGGAGATCTTCGGCCCCGGCACGGTGGCGTGCAGCGACGACGCGGTGACCATGGGGCTCCAGGCCGGCACCCACTGGGACGCGCTGACGCACGTCTCGCACTCGGGGCGGGTCTACAACGGGCGTCCGGCGAGCTCGATCACCGCGCACGCGGGCGCCGCGTTCAGCGACATCGCGAGCGCCCGGCACGTCGTCTCACGCGGCGTGCTGCTCGACGTGGCCCGCGCGCGGGGCGTGGAGCGGCTGGCGGGCGGGCACGCGGTGACGCCGGAGGACCTGGCGGCGGCCGAGGAGTTCGGCGGCGTGCGCGTGCGCGCGGGGGACGTCGTCCTCGTCCGGACCGGGCAGGTGCGGGTGTATCTCGCCGGGGACCGGCACGCGTACGCGTACCCGTCGCCGGGGCTGTCCGTGCGGACGCCGGAGTGGTTCCACGCGCGGGACGTGGCGGCCGTCGCGAACGACACGCTGACCTTCGAGATCTTCCCGCCGGAGATCGAGGACCTGTGGCTGCCGGTGCACGCGCTCGACCTGGTCGAGATGGGGATGCTCCAGGGGCAGAACTGGAATCTGGAGGAGTTGTCCACAGCCTGTGGAGAGAGCGGGCGGTACGCGTTCCTGCTGTCGGCGATGCCCGAGCCGTTCGTCGGCGCGACGGGCACGCCGGTGGCCCCGGTGGCGGTCCTGTGAACCCCGGCACCCCGACCGAACCCCGATGCCCCCGGCACCCCGCACGCGCTCACCCGTACGGCTCCGGACGACGGCACGCCGCGCCCGCCCCGAGCTCGGCACCGCGCACCGCCGTCCGCACTCGGCGCGCCCGCCCCACGTCCTCTCGCCCCGAGAGAGAACCGGCGCCGAATCAACGACCCACACTCGCCGAGGACTTCCGTCACCGAAGCCCTCGCCGTCCCCTCGCGGCGAATCGCTGACCACAAGCGTGATCAAACGGACACGTCGCGTCAACACCCTCTCGGGGTTTTGTGGTGATACGCCCGCCCGGCGCCGGGCGCGCACGGAAGCACGGCCGGGCGCACCCGTCGCCCCGCCGGTGCGAGCCGGTGCGCACGCGCGCGGGACGACCGCCCCGGCGGTCTCGCCCCGGCCGTCTCACACGACCCCGTACGCCAGCCCCTCGAAGATCCCCAGCGCCCGCCCGCACTCCGCCGCCACGCGCTCGCGCGCCCGCGCGGGGCGGTCGAGTTCGCACCAGATCCGCTTGCCCGCCCCCTCGGCGGCCCACCCCCAGCGGTCCGCGAGCCCGTCGACGAGGGCGAGGCCCCGCCCGCCGGTGGCCTCGTCGCTCGCGCAGCGGGGCACAGGGGCCCGCTCGCTGCCGTCGGCGACCTCCAGGCGCACCGTGGCCTCCTCGACCGCCTCACCGGGCAGACAGAGGCTCAGGACGGCCGGCCGGCCCGTGTGCACGACGGCGTTGGTGACCAGTTCGGAGACGATCAGCGCCAGCGTCTCGGCGAGCGCGTCGTCGTCGCCCAGAGGTGACCCGGCGAGCCGCGCGCACGCCCATCTGCGGGCCCGCCCCACCTCCGCGGGGTCGGGCCGGATCTCCAACTGCTCCTGAAGCACCTGCACCGCTCACACCATCCGAACCGGCGGACACATGACCGCGCGCCATGACGGCGACATGCCCACCATGACGACGAGGGCCACGATCGTAGCCATTTTCCGCGTGGCCCCCACAAGGGCCAGAGGCATCGTGACGGAACGTGAATCCCTTGCAGGACAGCCTGATTGACGTTCCGTCACCCGAACAAGCGCTTCGGGCATATTCCCGCGCGAAGGAGTACCCGTGCGGCATACTGTGCGACCCCCCTCGGAGGGAGTCGAACAGGCAACACCGGGGCGGCTCACACCGGGAACCACGCGCATCCCCCGAAGGTACCCGAGCCGGTCACCGACTCCGCACCGTGACGGGTCACATGCGGGACACAACCCGGTATCGACACTCCGTCACCACCCGATGCCACGATCGGCGACATCCGTACGGCGTTCTGCCGCCCCCGGCGCCGTCCCCGCAGGCCACGCGCCTGTCAGCCGGCCCCGGCGAGCAGTTCCCGAGCAAGCAACTCCTCACTCTCCGTCGCGCCTCCCGCACGCCGCGTGCGCACCCACGCGCGCTTGAGCAACAGATGTACGTCCGCCTCCCAGGTGAACCCCATCCCGCCGAACACCTGGAGGCAGTCCCCGGCGTTCCCCACGGCGGCCTCGTCGGCGAGCACGCGCGCGCACGCGGTGTCGGCCGCGTCCCCGGTGACGGCCGCCGCGTAGACCGCCGCCCGCGCGACCTCCGCGCGGACCAGCATGTCGGCGCACAGGTGCTGCACCGCCTGGAACGCCCCGATGGGACGCCCGAACTGCTCCCGCACGCGCGCGTGGCCGACGGCGAGCTCGCACGCGCGCGTGGCCGTGCCGAGCTGTTCGGCGGCGGTCAGCAGGACGGCCACGGGGTCGGGACCGGCCGTACGTACGGTCGCGTCGGGCACCCGGCGCAGCGGGGTCAGCGGGTCGACGGAGCGGATCGGGACGGCCCCCGAACCGCCCTCCCCGATCACGACGTCCGCCTCGTCCCACCACTCCACGAGCCCCCCGTCGACGACCGCGACGACGGTCTCGCCCTCCGCCGCCCCCGGCACCGTCCCCGCCGCGAGATGCGTCCCCACCAACGGCCCCGGCAGCAGGGCCCGTCCGGCCTCCTCGAACGCCAACACCGCCTCCGGCAGCCCGAGTCCGACCCCGCCCCGCTCCTCGGGCAGCCGCAGCGCGAAGAACCCGGCCTCGCCCAGGGCCCGCCACAGCCCCCGGTCCAGCCCCGGCGCGTCGACGGCGGCGCGCAGCGCGTCGGGCCCGAACCGCCGGGCGAGCACCTCGCGCACGCCCGCGCGCAGGGCCCGCTGATCCTCGGTCAACTGAAAGCGCACGGTGGCTCTCACCTCCCCTTCGGCAGCCCCAGCACGCGTTCCGCCACGATCGTCCGCTGGATCTGCGACGTCCCCGCCGCGATCGTGTACGACAGCGACGACAGCCGGTCGAGGACCCACGGCCGGTCGAGGTCGAGGGCGGCGTCGCCCAGGATCTCGGCGGCGGTGTCGTAGAGCTGCCGGCGCGCGTGCGAGTAGCGGAGTTTGAAGACGGAGCCGCCGACGCCGGGGACGCCGTTCTCGGCGGCCTCGCTGACGTTCCACTGGACGAGCCGCCACAGGGCCCGGAACTCGGCCTCCAGGCGGCCCAGACGGCGCCGTAGGGCCGGATCGTCCCACCGGCCGACCGTCAGGGCCTCGCGGGCGAGTTCGGCCAGCACGCGGCGGCAGGCGACCACCTCGCCGGCGAAGGCGGTGCCGCGCTCGAAGGAGAGCGTGACCAGCGTGACGCGCCAGCCGTCGTTCTCGGCGCCGACCCGGTTGGCGACCGGCACCGGCACGTCGTCGAGGAACACCTCGGCGAACTCGGCGGACCCGGCGAGCGTGCGCAGCGGCCGGACGGTGATCCCGGGGGCGTCCATGGGCATCGCGAGCCAGGTGATGCCCTTGTGCTTCGGCGCGTCCGGGTCGGTGCGCACGAGGAGTTCGCACCAGTCGGCGACCTCCGCGTGGGACGTCCAGATCTTGGAGCCGGTCACCCGGTAGACGTCGCCGTCGCGTCGCGCGCGCGTGCGCAGGGAGGCCAGGTCGGACCCGGCGTCCGGTTCGCTGAACCCCTGGCACCACACCTCCTCGCCGCGCAGGATCGGCTCCAGCCAGCGCGCCCGCTGGGCGTCCGTCCCCTCGGCGGCGATCGTCGGCCCCGCGTGCAGGAGGCCCACGAACCCGGCGCCCACATAGGGCGCCCCGGCCCGCTCGGTCTCCTCCAGGAAGATCAGCCGCAGGGTCGGGGAGGCGTCCCAGTGCACGTGCGCGTACCCGGCGTCGTACAGCCGGCGCTGCCAGCCGAGGTCGTACGCGCGCCGGGCGGGCCAGTCGTCGGGGGACGGCTTGGGCGGCAGCAGGGGCAGCGTCTCCGTGAGCCACGCGCGCAGGCGCGCGCGGAACTCCTCCTCCTCGGGCGTGTACGCGAGGTCCATGAGGGCTACTTGTCGAGGTCCAGGTCGAGCATGCGGATCGCGTTGCCGCGCATCAGCTTGTAGGTCGTCTCCTCGTCGAGTCCCTCGACGTGCTCCAGGGCGACCTGTTTGGTGTGCGGGAACGTCGAGTCGACGTGCGGGTAGTCCGTCTCGAAGGTGGCGTTGTCCCGGCCGACGACGTCGATGGACGCGACACCGTGCTTGTCGCGGAAGAAGCAGCAGAAGATCTGCCGGTAGTAGTACGTCGACGGCGGCTCCGGCACCAGGTCGCGGACGCCACCCCACGCGCGGTGCTCCTCCCAGACGTCGTCGGCGCGCTCCAGGGCGTACGGAATCCAGCCCATCTGCCCCTCGGAGTAGGCCAGTTTGAGGCGCGGGTGGCGCACCAGGACGCCGCTGAAGAGGAAGTCCATCATCGAGGCCATGGCGTTGTTGAAGGACAGCGACGCCTGGACGGCCGGGGGCGCGTCCGGGGAGGCGGCCGGCATCTGGGAGGACGACCCGATGTGCATGTTGACGACCGTCCCGGTGTCCTCGCAGGCCGCGAAGAACGGGTCCCAGTAGCCGGAGTGGATGGACGGCAGGCCGAGGTGGGTCGGGATCTCGGAGAACGTCACCGCGCGCACCCCGCGCGCGGCGTTGCGGTGGATCTCCGCGACGGCCAGACCGATGTCCCACAGGGGGATCAGGCAGAGCGGGATGAGCCGTCCGCCGCTGCCGCCGCACCACTCCTCGACCATCCAGTCGTTGTAGGCGCGCACGCACGCGAGGGCGACCTCCTTGTCCTGGGCCTCCGCGAAGGTCTGCCCGCAGAAGCGCGGGAACGACGGGAAGCACAGGCTGGCCTCGACGTGGTTGAGGTCCATGTCCTTGAGGCGCTCGACCGGGTCGTAGCACCCGGGGCGCATCTCCGCGCGCGTGATGCCCTCCAGGGTCATGTCGTCGCGGTCGAAGCCGACGGCGGCGATGACGCGCTTGTAGGGGAACTTCAGCCCCTCGTAGATCCACCAGTCGGCGGGCGGCCCGTCGGGGTCCATCGTGATCTGGTACTTGCCGCCGACGTAGGCCAGTTCACCGATCCCGGCGGTCAGCGGCTGCGGCCCGCGCTCCCGGTACCTGGCCGGCAGCCAGGTCTGGAAAAGGTGCGCCGGTTCGATCACGTGGTCGTCGACGCTGACGATGCGCGGCAGCTCACCCATGAGGCCCCCACTCCCGTTATCTGATGGACCGTCAGATCCAGTCGTCACCGCGCAGACTAGCCCCGCACCCCTGGACCGACAAGGCGCACACCCCTACGATCTGACGACCCGTCAGCCAAGCAGGGGGCCGAAGTGACCGACACCGCGCACGCCCTGGGCTCCGCCCGCACTCTCTGGGAACTCCTCGACCGCCGCGCCGCCCTCACCCCGGACCGCCCGGTGTTCCTCCAGGAGGACCGCGCGATGACGTTCGGCGGCCTCCGGGACGCCGCCGAACGCACGGCGGCCGGCCTGTACGGCAGGGGCGTGCGCCCCGGCACGGTCGTCGCCTGGCAGCTCCCCACCCGGATCGAGACGGCCGTCCTGACCTTCGCCCTCGCCCGCCTCGGCGCCGTCCAGAGCCCCGTGATCCCCTTCTACCGCGACCGCGAGGTCGGCTTCGCCCTGCGCGAGTCCAAGGCCGAGTTCTTCGCCGTGCCGGGCGTCTGGCGGGACTTCGACCACGGCGAGATGGCCCGGCGGCTCGGCGCGAAGGGGGTCTTCGAGGCGTACGACGCGCTGCCCGCCGGAGACCCGGCCGTGCTGCCGCCGCCGCCCGGGGACGGTTACTCCGTTCGGTGGATCTACTGGACCTCGGGAACGACCTCGGACCCCAAGGGAGTTCTCCACACAGACCGTTCGCTCATCGCCGGCGGGGCCTGCCTCGCCCACGCACTGCGCCTGTCGGAGACGGACGTGGGGTCGATGGCCTTCCCGTACGCCCACATCGCGGGGCCGGACTACACGGTGATGCTGCTGCTCTACGGCTTCCCGGCGGTGATGTTCGAGCGGTTCGCGCTCCCCGAGGCGCTCGAAGAGTTCCGGCGGCACGGCGTGACGGTGGCGGGCGGGTCGACGGCGTTCTACTCGATGTTCCTCGCGGAGCAGCGCAAGTCCCCGGGGGCGAAGGTGATCCCGACGCTGCGGCTCCTCGCGGGCGGCGGAGCGCCGAAGCCGCCGGAGGTGTACCACGCGGTGGTCCGGGAGATGGAGGTGCAGCTGACGCACGGATACGGCATGACGGAGGTCCCGATGATCACGATGGGATCGCCGGACGACACGGCGGAGAACCTGGCGACGACGGAGGGGAGGCCCCCGGAGGGGATGGAGATACGGATCGTGGACGGCGAGGTGCGGCTGCGCGGCGAGGCGGTCTGCCAGGGGTACCTGGACCCCGCCCAGAGCGCGGAGGCGTTCGACGCGGACGGCTTCCTGCGCACCGGCGACCTCGGGTACGTCACCGGTGACGGGCACCTCGTCCTCACCGGGCGGCTCAAGGACGTCATCATCCGCAAGGGCGAGAACGTCTCCGCGAAGGAGATCGAGGACCTCCTCGCCGCGCACCCCGGCATCGGCGAGGCGGCGGTGGTGGGGCTGCCGGACGCGGAGCGCGGGGAGTTGGTCTGCGCGGTGGTCGAACCGGCGTCCGCCGACACCGCGCCGGACCTCGCGGGCGTCGTCGCCTACCTCCGGGAGCAGGGCCTGTCGGCGCACAAGCTGCCGGAACGCCTGGAGGTGGTGGACGCGCTGCCGCGCAACGAGACGCTGCGGAAGGTCCTCAAGTACAAGCTGCGGGAGCGGTATTCGGGGAGTTGAGGAGAGGCCGGTGTGATCAACTGTCCGGCGTGGAGGCATTGGCGGCGAGTCTCGTGGCGGTCCTGGGGACCCTGCTCGGTGCGGGGGTGACCCACCGGTTCCAGGTGCGCGCGGCCGAGCGCGCGGAGCGTTTCGCGCACGACGAGCGGCTGCGCCAGGAGCGGATGGACGCGTACGCCGCGTACGCGGGAGCGCTGGTGACCTACCGGCGGGTGCTGCTGGACCGCTGGTTCCGGCTGCACGTGGACAACGCGCCGGAGGAGTCGCACCGGGCCCGCATGGAGGGGTACACCCTGCGGACGACGGCCCAGGAGGCGCTGTTCCGCGTACAGATGCTGACACCGGACGAGGCGCTGGTGGCACGGGCCCACGAGGCGCTGGAGCTGATCGACCAGCTGCACAGGGCTCCCGACCGGCTCGAACTGGACGCCCGCCGCGACATCACGCGCGCGGCGGTCACGGCGTTCGTGACCGAGGCCGGACGGACACTGTGACACCCGGCGTCTCCACACCGGTGCCCGACGCAGAAAGAATCCCTACGCCGAGACCTGGCTGGGTTCGTCCTCCGTCGTCGCCTCGTCCAGCGTGCCGTACACGTCGAACAGGCGGCGTACACCGAGCGCGCCGAAGACCTTGTTGACGTGGGCGTCCTGGCCGCCGCCGGCGGGGAGGACGAGGCGCAGGCGGCCCCCGCAGGAACGCAGGAGGCGGCGGGCCGCGATGAGGACGCCGACGCCGCTGGAGTCGCAGAAACGGACGCCGGAGAGGTCGAGGACGAGGAGGTGTCGGCCCTCGGCCACCTCGTCGTGGACCCGTCGGCGCAGGCTGGTCGAGGTGACCAGGTCCAGTTCGCCCGACACGTGGAGCACGGCCCAGCGGCCACGCTCCTCACCGGTCACTTTGATCGCCACCACCACGCCCTTCGCTCGCCGGTACGGAAGCGGTCGTTCCCCGGAAGCGGTCCCTTCGCTTCCCTTCGCTCCCTGCACCGCGGCTGCCCAGCGGCCGTTCCCCGAAACGCCGGGGCGGAAACGGGAACCGGAAGAAGGAGGCTTGTTCCCATCGGGTCATGTCCGGGCCGTACAGGTCATGAAGCGATCAAATTCGATCGCGACTTGATCATTCCGGAACGGGGTAGGCGACGACCGGAGGGCCCTTTATCACCTCGCGACGGGTCAGGGGCGCACAATGCGACAAACGAGCGTGCGTTGTCGGAGGCGCCGACTACATTCGAGGTGAAGGCAGACACGGGTAGAGGGGGCCGCATGGCGAAGAAGGACGCACTGCCCCGCTGGGACCGCAAGATGCAGCAGCGGCTGGCACGCGGCGAGGCGGCGGCGCTCGGCGAGCTGTACGACCGGTTCGCTTCACTCGTGCACGGCCTCGCCCACCGCGTGCTCGGAGACGAGCGGGGAGCCGACCGGATCACCCGCGAAGTGTTCACCCACGTGTGGGAGCACCCCGACGCCTACGACCCCAAGCAGGGCCCGCTGCGCACCTGGATCGCCGGCCTCACCCACCGCCTCGCCGTCCAGCACCTCCGCGACACCGGCACCGCCGATCTGGCGCACGGCCCCGGCACCGACCCCGGCTCCGGCTCGGGCCCCGGCACCCCCGAGGACCTCGAACACCGCGTCCGGCACGCCTCGGTGGCCGCCCGCGCGGACTACATCGTCCAGTCCATGCCGGCCCCCCTGCGCACCGCCCTCGAACTGGCCTACTTCCAGCGCCGGGACTACCGCCAGACCGCCGCCGACCTCGGCGTCACGGAGGACGAGGCCCGCCGCCGGCTCCGCCTCGGCCTCCAGCTGCTGTCCACGGCCCACGACAGCGCGGCCCCCGGAGCCCCGCCCGGCTACGGAGGTGCAGCATGAGCAGCGCCGACCGGCACGCCGAGAACCCCTTCGACCCGGCCGGCCACCACCGCTCCCCCGGCCAGCCGCCACCCCGGATACCGCTGCCGCGCGCCGCGGCGGAGGACGGCGGCGCGTACCCCGCGGGCGCCGAGGCCGACTTCGGCGCCGGGACCGTCGTACGACAAGAAGGCGGGGACGTCCCCGTGCCGCAACCTCCTCTGGAGCACCCGGTGCTCAAGTCACTGCTGGGCGCGTGGGCGCTGGCGGCCTGTTCCGCCGAGGAGGCCGAGGCCGTCGAGGAGCATCTGGGCGGGTGCGGGGTCTGCGCGGACGAGGCGCGGCGGCTGCGGGAGGCCGTCGGGCTGCTCCAGCGGCCCGAGCCGCTCGACCTCGACCCCGGGCTGCGCACCCGCGTCCTCGCGAGCTGTCTCGAACGGCGCCCGCCGCGCATCCCCGTGCCGGACTGGTCCCTGCCGTACGACGCGGAGGCCGCCCGGCTCGACGCGCTGCTCCAGGACTTCGGCGACTCCGAGTGGCACGCGCCCGTGCGGCTGCGGTGGTTCGAGGGGGAGCGGCGGGAGAGCCGGCGGACGACGGTCGCCGGGGTCATCGCGCATCTGCACGCGGTGGACGGGATGATCGCCGTCGCCCTCGGACTGGACGACCCGGTCCAGAGCGAGGAGCCGCTGACCGGGGCCGTCGAGCGGACCGAGTTCGCCTGGCGGACGTCCCGGTTCCCGCACACCCGTACCGCGCGGGGGCCCTGGCGGGCGCAGGTCCACGACATCGTGCGGACCGCGTCCTTCACGGGCGGCTCCGCCGGGGGGCTCGGGGTGTCGTACGGCGCCTTCGAGCTGCCCCTGCGCGACGCGCTGCTCGACCGGGCCTTCGAGTGCTGGGTCCATGCGGACGACATCGCGCAGGCCGTGGACTATCCGTACGATCCGCCCGCGCCGCGTCATCTGCGGGCCATGATCGGGCTGGCGGCGCGGTTGTTGCCGGGGGCGTTGGCCGAGCGGCGGCTCGCGGGGCTCGCGGCGCCCGGTCGTACCCGTCATCTCGTGCCCGCCGGGCATCCCGGGCGGAGCCTGCGGCTGGAGATCGAGGGGCTCGGTGGGGGTGAGTGGTTCATCCCGCTCGACTCGCCCGCGGCGGTGGGGTCCGCGGAGTACGAGGTCGCGCACATCGCGTTGGACGACGTGGAGTTCTGTCAGCTCGCCGCCGGGCACATCGCTCCGGAGGAGGCGGCTGTGGGGCAGGTGGGGGATCGGGAGGCGATCAGGGATGTGCTGTTCGCTGCGGCGGCGTTGAGCAGGATGTAGGGGGCCTCTGGTTCGTTGGCGGCTGCGGGTGCGTTGTGGCTTGTCGCGCAGTTCCCCGCGCCCCTAAAAGAATGCGGGTGCGTCGCCGTTTTTTGCTTTTAGGGGCGCGGGGAACTGCGCGAGCAACCACATACAACCCGCAGCCGACCTACTACGCGAACACCACCGTGCGTCGGCCGTTCAACAAAATCCTGCGTTCCGCATGCCACTTCACCGCACGCGCCAGCGCCTGGCACTCCACGTCGCGGCCGATCGCCACGAGCTGGTCCGGCGTGACGCCGTGGCCCACGCGCTCGACCTCCTGCTCGATGATCGGCCCCTCGTCGAGGTCGGCCGTCACATAGTGCGCCGTCGCCCCGATCAGCTTCACGCCGCGGGTGTGCGCCTGGTGGTACGGCTTCGCGCCCTTGAAGCTGGGGAGGAAGGAGTGGTGGATGTTGATGATCCGGCCACTGAGCTGCTTGCAGAGGTCGTCGGAGAGGACCTGCATGTAGCGCGCGAGGACGACCAGCTCGACGTCCTGCTCGCGGACGATCTCCAGGAGGCGGGCCTCCGCGTCGGCCTTGGTGTCCTTGGTGACCGGGATGTGGTGGAAGGGGATGCCGTACGACCCCACCAGCTCCGCGAAGTCCGTGTGGTTGGAGACGACCGCCGCAATCTCGACGGGCAGGGCGCCGGTGCGGGCGCGAAAGAGGAGGTCGTTGAGGCAGTGGCCGAACTTGCTGACCATCAGGACGATGCGGGTCTTCTCGTCGGCCCGGTTGATCTGCCAGTCCATGTGGAAGGAGTCGCCGATCGCGGCGAAGCTGGCGCGGAGTTTGTCGAGGGTGACGGGGGCTTCGGCGGAGAAATGGACGCGCATGAAGAACAGGCCCGTGTCGTGGTCCCCGAACTGCTGACTGTCCTCGATGTTGCACCCGGTCATGAACAGGTAGCTGGACACCGCGTGCACGATGCCCTGCTTGTCGGGGCAGGAGAGGGTGAGGATGTACTGCTGGGCGGGGGTGGACTGCGCGTTCATGGGCACAGGGTCCCATACGTGCGCCCAGGAGCTCGGGGGGTTCCAGTGGGTGGGCGAGTGCGGGTGCGTCGTGGCCGTTCGCCAAGCCACAACGCACCCGCAGCCGCCAACGAACCGGCCCCCCTAAACCGCCCGCGTAACGATCCGCAACACCTCCAGCGTCTGCGGCGCCCCCTCCGGGTCCTCCCCGTCCGCGACGGCCATCCGGACGTGTGCGTCGCGGCAGGCGCGGACCGCCTCGCCCCAGCCGGGGTGTTCGAGGTAGGCGGAGACGAGGGCGTCGGGGCCGACCTGGTGCATGATGCGCAGGACCCGCAGGACGGCGGTGTCGACGAGGGCCGCCTCCTGGGAGTCGCGGAAGATCGTGCCCACGTATTTCTCGGCGGACCAGTTGTCCAGCCAGGTGTCCTCGACGAGGCGGTACACGGCGTCGGTGACGTCGCCGTACCCCTCGGCGCCGGTGAGCCAGACGTTCCGCTGGAAGACAGGATCGGAGAGCATGTGCAGCGCGGAACGCACATTGCTGCGCCAGCGCCACCACGGCATGTCGTTGAGTGGCATGACGCCCATGGTGGATGAGCGACGGCCCCGACGGGAAGGGTTCTCCGGTCCTTGCAAGGTCATGAATCATATGATCGCCGACACCTCTCCCCGCCCCATCGCCCACCCCCACCCCACCCGGCCCGCGCAATTCACCTCCGTGTCACCTCACGTTGACCACGGGTCACTCCCGAGTTGGGGATGTGGCGGAAGCGTGTGTGCCCATGACCGGCAGGCGACGCACGCGCAGCACCTTCCTCCCCAGGACCGGCCGCTTCACGGGGTCCGTCAGAGCCGGCACGTCCGTCAGGGCCGGAGCGGCGACCCTGCTGGCCGGCGCCTCACTCGTCGCCGGCTGCGGAGTCGTCCCCGGCACCTCGGGCGACGCCGAGGACGGCCCCGTCACCGTCATGACCTGGGCCCCCCAGGACACCGGCGCGACGAACAAACCCGGCATGCCCGCGTTCGCCCAGGCGTACGCCCGCTGGATCAACGACAACGGCGGCCTGGACGGCCGGACCCTCAAGGTCCTGACCTGCAACGACCGTAACGACTCGGTCGGCGCGGCGAAGTGCGCGCGCACCGCCGTCAAGGAGGGCGCGGTCGCGGTCGTCGGCTCGTACAGCCAGTACGCGAAGTCGTTCTTCCCGCCGCTGGAGGGCGCGGGCATCCCCTACATAGGCGGCTACGGCGTCACCGAGAACGAGTTCACGAGCCCCCTGTCGTACCCGGTGAACGGCGGTCAGCCCGCGCTGCTCGCGGGGCTCGGGGAGGAGCTGGCGAAGACCTGCGGACGCGTCACGCTGGTGCGGCCCGACACGATCGCCGGGGACACCCAGCCGGTGATGCTGGACGCGGGCCTGGAGAGCGGGGACCACGCGGGGTCGGCGGACCAGCGGGCCGCGGAGGACGCGACGGAGTACTCGACGGCGGCCGAGGCGGCGCTCAAGGAGGCGACCGGCGGGTCGTCGGCGAAGAAGGGGTGCGTGGTCCCGGCGCTCGGCGACCGCACCAGCATCTTCATGGACTCCTTCCGCCGGGTCCGGGACGAGTACCCCGAGGTGCGCACCGCGTCCGTGCTGGGCAGCGTCGACCAGCCGGAGATCGACTCGACGGGCGGGGCCGACGGCCCCTACGAGGGGTCGTACGTCACCGGCTGGTACCCCGTCGCGAGCGACAAGCGGTGGGACGAGATGAAGAAGATCATCAAGGAGGAAGCTTTCTCCGACACCCGGATCGACGCGGAGGACACGGGCGTCCAGACGACGTACCTCGCGTTCACGGTACTCAGGCAGGCCGTCGAGTCACTGAAGGGCAAGAGCGTGACGGCCGACTCGCTGAAGAGCGCTCTGGACGACGGCCTCAAGGTCGACACCGGCGGGCTGACCCCCACCCTGAGCTGGGAGTTCTCCGGCCGGCTCGGTTCCGTCGGCTTCCCCCGGATGGTCAACGCGGACGTCACCCTCCAGATCGTCCGCCAGGGCCGCCTGGTCGCCGCCCGCACGGACTTCGTGGACGTCACGAAGTCCCTCCAGGAGGCCAGCCTCCGCTGAGGCCGGCCCGCTAGAGCTGCGTCGGCTGCCGCTCCGTCAGCCCGTACTTCTTGGCGATGACGTTCCACAGCGCCGCGGCCTTGGCCTTCTGCTGGGTCGCGGTGCCGCTCTCCTTGTTGCCCTGCGCGGTCTCGGACGTCGTCCGCGCCTGGCCCTTGCGGCAGCCCTTCTTCTTGTCGGCGACCTCGTCGGCCCAGGCGGCGTAGTGGTCGTCGGCGGCGGCGGACGCCTTCCACGCCTTGGTGAGGGCGTCGGTGAGGGCCGCGTGGTCGGGGAGCTTGTCGACGGAGAGCGCCGACAGTTTCGTCACCAGTTCGTTGCGCTGCCCGGCCGCGTCGCGCAGATCGGCGGCGGCCTGCTCCAGGTTGTCGCACGACTTGACGTCGGCGACCGCCTGGATGACCGTCGCCCGGCTGCTGCCGCTGTCCGCGAGCAGCTTGTCGAGCGCCTGCGCCTGGCCCTCGGCGCCGTCCCCGGCCGCCGCGCCGGTGCCCTGGCCGGCGTCGGCCGACGCCGCCACGTTCGTGCTGTTGGCCTTCGCGTCGTCGCCGCCGCTGCCCATCAGGGCCCCGGCGCCTATCCCGACGGCCGCGAGCGCGACGCCCGCCGCCACGATCAGCGGCACCTTGGAGCGGCTGCGGCCACCCCGGCCGCGCCCGCCGTCGTCGTACGGCTCCTGCGGGGCGTACGTCGCGGGGCCCGGCTGCTGGGGGTGGCCGTAGCCGGGGCGGGGGCCGCCGTAGGTCTGCTGCGGGGGGACCGTGCGGGTGTCGGGGCGGGGCGGGGTGGCCGGGGTGTCGCGGAAGAGGTTCTCGAAGCCCGCCGGGGGGCTGCCGTCCGCCGGGATGGGCGGGATGACCTGGGTGGGGGCGGAGTCGGCGCCCGGGTAGTGGCCCTGACCGGACTCGGGGGGCAGGGCGCCCGGGGTGATCGGGGGGAGGAGCTGGGTGGCGCCCTCCTCGACGGCGGGGACCGGCGGAAGGTACTGCGTGGCCCCCTCGGAACCCGGGAAACCTCCGGGCTGCGCCCCCGGGAAAGTTCCGGGAGAACCCTGGAATCCCCCTGAGTCCGGGTATCCGCCGTCCGCCGGGACCGGCGGGATGTACTGGGTGGCGGCCTCGTCCATCGGCGGCAACGGGGTGCTCTGGCCATAGGCCGCGCCGGGCTGTCCGTACGACTGCTGGGAGTACGCGCCCGACTGGTCGTACGAGGGGGTCTGGCCGTACGTCGGCATGTGGTCGTACGACGGTGTCGGCGCCCCCTGGCCGTACGTCACCGGGGACTCGCCGCCCTCCGGTGGGAGCGGCCAGCTCTGGGTCGGCGGCTGGGACGGCTGGGCCGGCGGTGGGGTCCAGCCCTGGCCGGCCACCGGCGTCGGGTCGGGCTGCGGGTCGTAGCGAGGAGCCGGGGGAACCGCCGACGCGCCCGTCATGCCCGGCAGCAGCGGCTCACCGCCGTCGGAGGGCAGCACGATGCCTTCGCGCGCGAACCGCGCCGAGGGCTCCTCGCCCTGTCCACTCTGCGTCACCGAAACTCCTCCGAACGGGGGACTTCACGACAGTCGTCGGCCCACGCTACCGGGTCCCCGGAATCCCGGACCACACAGCTCGGACCGTGACCTGCCGCCTTGTGACGTCGCTAACAGGGCGCCGGCCGCCGTACTCGTCGGTACGGCGGTCCCGCGTCGGATCAGGCCGCCGTCTGGAGGTCGAGGCGCGCCCCGAACTCCCGGACGACGGGCTCGTCCCGGTAGGGCTCCAGGCGTTGCTGGAGGTCGTCGAGGTACTCCGCGCCCCGGTTGGAGCGCAGGGTCTCCAGCAGTTCGACCGCCTTGAGGCCGGTCGTGCACGCCTGCTCGATCTCGCGCTGCTGGACCTGCGCGGTGGCCAGCAGGACGTACCCGATGGCGCGGCGGCGCGCGCGGCTCGGGGGGTGGCCGGCGAGGGACTGCTCCGCGCAGCGGGCGGCGGCCTCCGCCTGGCCGAGGTCGCGGTGGCAGTGGGCGAGTTCGTCGGCGAGGTACGCCTCGTCGAAGTGGGCGATCCACGGCGGATCGTCCCCGGTGTCGGTGTCGGCGGCCTCCAGCGCGGTGATCGCGCGGGTGGACGACAGCTGCGCCGCGCGGACGTCGCCCAGCAGGGCGTGGCCGCGGGCCTCGGCGGCGTGGAACATCGACTCCGCGCGCGGGGTGACCCGGCCGCGCGTGCCCTCCTGCGCCGCGCGCGCCAACTGGGCGATCTCGCGCGGGTTCCCGAGCTGCGCGGCGAGGTGGCTCATGGACGCGGCGAGGACGTACCCGCCGTAGCCTCTGTCCCCCGCGGCCTGCGCGAGCCGCAGCGACTGGATGTAGTACCGCTGCGCCAGGCCCGGTTGACCGGTGTCGACGGCCATGTACCCGGCCAGCTCGGTCAGTCGGGCGACCGCCGCGAACAGGTCCCGCCCCACCGCCTCCCGGTAGGACCCGGCGAGCAGCCCGGAGACGACGCTGTTGAGGTAGTGGACGACGACGGGGCGCACATGCCCGCTCCCGTACTGGTGGTCGAGGTCGACGAGGGCCTGCGTCATGGCGCGGACGGCGGCCACGTCCGACTGTCCGACGCGCGGCCCCGCCGAGCGGGCGACCTGCGCGTCCGGCGCCGAGATCAGCCAGTCACGGCTGGGCTCGACCAGCGCGGACGCGGCGACGGAGGACCCGGAGAGGAAGTCGCGCCGGCCGACGTCGCTGCGCCACAGCTCGCAGACCTGCTCGATGGCGCCGAGGACGGTCGGGGAGAACTGGAGGCCGACGCCCGAGGCGAGGTTCTTGCCGTTGGCCATGCCGATCTCGTCGATCGTGACCGTACGGCCGAGTTTGCGGCCCAGCGCCTCGGCGATGATCGCCGGTGCCCTGCCCCGCGGTTGCTGTCCGCGCAGCCAGCGGGCCACGGACGTCTTGTCGTAGCGCAGGTCGAGACCGTGCTCGGCCCCGCACATGTTGACCCGGCGGGCGAGCCCGGCGTTCGAGCACCCCGCCTCCTGGATGAGCGCCTGCAACCGTTCGTTCGGCTGCCGCGCGACAAGCGGCCTTGCGGCCATGGTGTAACCCCCTGTGGCTGCGGTGCCTGCCACGCACCGATTTATCGTGGTTGTCGTGTCTTCCACCGGCCGGCTCCGGGTCGTCACCGAAAAAATCCGGCCGTGAAGATCAGTGCCCCACGAACATGACGAAAATGCGGGACTTGTGAGGATTGCCGGAGCCTCGCTCAAGTGCCGGGCGGAGTCCTCCCCCCAGCGTGACTCCCCGTTCCCCCCGATTTGTGCCTACCCGTTCCCCGGCGCTTTCCTGCCACGCGCCCCCGGACGTGCACCCATGCGCCCCGAAGGCCGAACCGGTGCTCTCCCCCGCGCACTTGAACATCCGTCAGAGCCGTGCGAGAGCCCGCTTCCGCCCAGGCTTTCGGGCACGCGTAACCCCTCGTGACCGCTAGAGTTGTGCTCACCGTGGAAGAGACCATTGCCGGCGTCGCCGAAGCCACCCAAATCCCGAAGCAGCGCGGGGAAACGCTGCTGGAAACCGCCGTCCGCTATGCCGAGGAGCGTCATTGGGACGTGTTCTCCGGCACCTGGCTGGAAGCCGTCGACGGAGTGCAACGCTGCTCCTGCGGTGACGCCAAGTGTGCCGCTCCCGGCGCACATCCCGTGCGCCCCGACTGGGCGTCCCAGGCGACGGGGAGTGCGACCGTCGCCCGCAGGATGTGGCAGAAGCAGCCCAGCGCCGCCATCCTGCTGCCCACCGGGCGGACCTTCGACGCGATCTCCGTGCCGGAGACGGCGGGGTTCCTCGCGCTGGCGCGGATGGAGCGGATGGAGCTGACCCTCGGGCCCGTGACGCTCTCGCCCGACGGGCGTATGCAGTTCTTCGTGCTGCCGGGGGCTTCGGTGAAGGTCCCGGACCTGCTGCGGCGGATCGGCTGGTCGATCGGGTCCCTCGATCTCGATGTGCTGGGGGAAGGGGCGTACGTCGCCGCTCCGCCCACGCGGTTCGGGTCGCGGGCGGTGCAGTGGGCCTGCCGGCCGACCGCCGCGAACCGGTGGCTGCCGGATGCGGAGGAGTTGATCTCACCGCTCGCGTACGCCTGTGGGCGGGATCGGTAACTGCGGTTCTTCTGCCGGGTGTTGGCCGGTATTGGCCGCGGGCGGGGGGCGTTGGAGTTTCATCGAACCGGTCGGGCCGTGAGGCCCGGCCGAGGGAGTCTTGGGGCGGGGCGGGGCTGGGGGTGGGCGGCTGAAAGTGGGGGGTGGGGGTGGATCGGTTCGGGTGACGGCGGGGCGGGTGGGGGCGGTTCGGGGCGGGGTGGTTCGGATTGGGGCGGTTCGGATTGGGGCGGCTCGGATTGGGGCGGTTCGGATTGGGCTTCAGGTGGGGGCGGTTCGGGTTCGGGTGATGGCGGGTTGGGTGACGGCGGCCCAGGTGACGGCGGCTCAGGTGACGGCGGGTCGGGCTGCTGGAGTGGTGGGGGCGTGCGGGCCGTGTCCGGTGGTTCTCGGGGTGTTGCCGTGAACCGTGGGGGCGTCGGTTTCACTTCGCCGGTTTCGTCGCCCTCGTGCTTCCTTCACGTCCCTCGCGTCCCTCACTTCCCTCGCTCACACCCCTCACTCCACTCCGCTCACTCCGCGAACGCCCCGTCCAGGAACGGTTCGATCGCCGCGCGCCAGCCCTCCGGCTGGTCGTAGTGGACGAGGTGGCCGGCGTCGGGGACCTCGGCGTACTGGCCTCGGGGGAGGACGCGGACCATCTCCTGGGCCTCGGCGCGGCCGAGTTCGCCGTCGAGACCGCGGACGACGAGGGCGGGGCACTGGACCTGGGTGAGTTCCTCCCAGTGCGCGTCGTAGACCCAGGTCTCGCGGGACTTGAGCATCTGCTCGGGTTCGAAGACGGGGCGCCAGCCGTCACCCGACTCGTGCATCACCTCGGCGTAGAACGTCCCGCGCGCGGGGTTGGGGCGCTCGACCCAGGGGTCGTCCTCACCGAACCACTTGCGGACGTCGGCGAGGGTGGCGAAGGGGAGGGGCCAGGACTTGAACCAGTCGGCCCACTCCCGCTGGGAGGCCGCTCCGAGCGCGGACGCCCGCATGTCGCAGACGACGAGCCCCCGGACGAGATCGGGCCGCTTGGCGGCGAGCTGCCACGCGGTGAGCGCTCCCATCGCGTGCCCGACGAGAACGGCGGGACCGAGCCCGAGCTGCTCCAGCGCCGCCTCCGCGTCCTCGACGTACGCCTCGCGGGTGAACGCGGCCTCCGGGGGCTTCTCGCTCTGGCCGTGCCCCCGCTGGTCCAGCGCCACCGCGCGGTGCCGGCCGGAGAGCCAGCGGGCGGTGGACGCCCAGTGCGAGGCGCGCCCCATGAGGCCGTGCAGTAAGAGGACACCGGCCCCGGCGCCACCGGCCAGGACATCGCCGGTCACGACGCCACCCGGCCCGGCGTCACCACCCGCGGCCCCACCGGCCCCGGCGTCACCCGAAAGAGCGCCCCGCACACCGCCCTCTCCCGGGACGGCACCCCGTCGCGAGCCCTCGCCCGCACGCGCCCCCTGCCCGTCCGCCGCGAGACCCGGCCCCCGCCCGGCCTCCTCCGGCGCCCCCGGCTGGTCCGGAATCGGCTTGGGCGGATCACCGAACTCCCAGGCCACGAGGCGTACCCCGCCGGCCCCGGTCACCTCGATGCGTCGCGCCATCGGTCCTGGCACCCCCCTGGCTCCGCTCGGCCCGCCCGCTCCCGCTCAAGCCCACCGGTCCGAGTCAACCGCTTCGTGTCTGCCGTCGTACCACTAACGCCGTGTCCCGCTGCCGCCGCCGGCCGCCCCGCTCCCGCCCGCCCGAAGCGCGGCCTCCGCTTCCCGCGGCCCCTCACCCGCAGCGTATCGAATGCACATTCGAAAACTGGAGTGTCCGGCGGCAACCCCACTCGTTCGAGTGACCACGCTCAAGGAATGATCGCCGCTGCCGAGGGGAGATCTTCAACGGGAGGCGGACCGGCCGGGGAAACCGGTCCGAGGGGAATGACCCTGGGAGCTCGGGGCTCCGGGTCAGCACAGGGGAGGACAGGCCCCGGTGCCTCACGGCACCGGGGCCCTTCTCACGTCTGCGGCACATCTTCCCGCCCCCTCCGGTCATATGCCTCACGCGACAGCCTCGCACGCGCAGCGCCGGAGCGCTGCGATTCGGCACGGGGAATCTTCGGGTTCGAGGCACCCGAAGGGAACCCAACCGCCGCGCGCGGCTCAGGAGTTGACCATGCCCCGCCAAGCGGCTCCGCACGCCCCCCGGAGGCTCAGCGCTTGGCCACGAAGACGTGCGACGCGACGTCCGATTCCAGCTCCGCCGCCTCGCCGCCGCTGCCGACGAGGACGCCGCCCGCGGACTCCGTCACGCTCACGACCGAGCCGGGCTGTACGCCGGCCCGCCGCAGCGTGTACATCAGCTGCGCGTCCGTCTGGATGGGCTCGCCGATGCGCCGGACGACGACGGTCTTGCCCTCGGCGCCGGGGTCGAGGTCGGCCAGGGAGACCATGCCCTCGTCGAGGAACGGGTCCGCGCCGTCCTTCTCGCCGAGCTCCTCCAGGCCGGGGATGGGGTTGCCGTAGGGCGACTCGGTGGGGTGGCGCAGGAGCTCCAGGACGCGGCGCTCGACGGCCTCGCTCATCACGTGCTCCCAGCGGCACGCCTCCGCGTGGACCTGCTCCCACTCCAGGCCGATCACGTCGACCAGGAGGCATTCGGCCAGGCGGTGCTTGCGCATCACGCGCGTGGCGAGGCGGCGGCCCTCGTCGGTCAGCTCCAGGTGGCGGTCGCTGGCCACGGAGACGAGGCCGTCGCGCTCCATGCGCGCGACCGTCTGGCTCACCGTCGGTCCGCTCTGGTCGAGCCGCTCGGCGATCCGGGCGCGCATGGGGACCACACCTTCCTCCTCCAGCTCGAGGATGGTGCGGAGGTACATCTCCGTGGTGTCGATCAGTCCGGACATACGTGCCCCTCGATTAGCTCTGCCGAAGGCTCGACGGCTCTTCGGCGCGTGCGCTGGCCCTGACCCCAATTCTGCCGGATACCACTGACAACCGTGCCGCGCCGACAAAACCACCGCCTCACGCACCGCCCCTCGGAAGCACACCGCCCCCCACACGCCCCCGGCGCACTCCCCTCCACCCCCGCCCACCACCGGCTCTCACCTGCGCCCACGTACTTGATCCGCCCACCGCACACGGGCCACGGCCACGGCGTCCGTGGGCACGCGCACTCGGCGGCGAGCGGAGGTTTTCGCTTGGGGGCGGCGGTTCGGGAACGAACAAGCCGGGCAGGAGGCGCCGAACGCCACGGGCGCGCGTGCCGGGCCGGGGGCGCGGTCACCGGAGGACGCCCTGCACGCGTGTGCGTGCCCGATCCGGACGCCGCCCCCGGAGCCAGGGTTCGGTCGGGTGCCGCACGCGCGTGTACCCCGAGGCGCAACGGCCATAGGCCGGCGTCCCTCGCCCTCCCGACCTGCCCCGTGCCAGAGCCCGCCCGCCCCCCCTGCGCATGCGGGCGCCACCGGCGGTCCCCCCTTGGGCCCGTAGCCGTCCCCTGTGCGCGTCCCCCCTCCCCCGTATTGACACCGCACTGGTCCAGACCGCACGGTGATCGGCGGAACGGGCGGGTGTGGTTCACGGACGGTGCGAAGGGGTGCTCGGGATGGGTGAGCGCGGGGTCGGGGAGCGGTTCTTCGAGGCCGCCGCCGCACTGCTGGAGCGGGTGCGCGCGGAGGAGGCCGACGCGGTGGAGGCGGCGGGCGAGCTGCTGGCCGACACCGTCGTCGCGGGCGGGCGGCTGTTCGCCTTCGGGGCGGGGCACTCCTCGCTGGCCGCCCAGGACCTCGTCTACCGCGCGGGCGGGCTCGCGGTGATGAACCTGCTGTCCGTCCCTGGCCTCGTCGGTGTGGACGTCCGGCCCGCGACCCTCGGCTCCGCCCTGGAGCGCGTGGACGGGCTCGCGAAGGTCGTCCTGGACAACTCGCCGCTCCGCGCGGGCGACGCGCTGGTGATCGTGTCCCTGTCGGGGCGCAACCCGCTCCCCGTGGAAATGGCCCTCCACGCACGCGCAGGCGGTGTGCGCGTCATCGGCGTCACGTCCGTCGCGTACGCCGCCGAGACCGCCTCCCGGCACTCCTCCGGGACCTTCCTCAAGGACCACTGCGACGTCGTCCTGGACTCCAAGGTGGCCGTCGGCGACGCCGAGATCTCCCTGGACGCCGTCCCCGCCCCCTTCGCCCCCGCCTCCACCGTCGTCACCTCCGCCCTCCTCCAGGCCGTCATGGCCACCACCGCGGCCTCCCTCGCCGCCCGGGGCGTCGAACCGCCCCTCCTGCGGTCGGGGAACGTCGACGAGGGCCACGCGTGGAACGCGCGCGTGATGGAGGAGTACGGGGACCGGATCTTCTACCGGAGCTGACTCCCGGGACACGCGCTTCCTGGGCAGGAGCTTCCGGGAGGCGCCCTCCGGATCTCACGCCCTGAGCCTCACGCCCCGCTGACGGGCCCCGCGTCGCCCCGCCAGCCCCGCTTCTCCCCCGCCGCCTCCGCCACCCCCGCCAGATCCAGCGCCGCCGCGATCCGTACGGCGACGTCCTCCGCGTACGTCGTGTCGCCGCGCTCGAACGCCGAGCGCCCCCCGCCCCGCAGGAACGTGACGGCACCGAGGGTGCGGCCCCGGCTGCGCAGGACGGTGGAGAGGGCGTGGACGGTGTCCTCGGGCCACTGCCGGGTGCGCGCCCAGATGCGGGCCTGGTCGGCGGGGATGCCGGCGGCCCCGGTGCGGACGGTCCCCGCGCGGGCGACGCACTGGAGCGCCGGGTGGCCCTCCGGATAGCCGACGGGGAGACCGGGGTGAGGGCTCAGGAGACTCGGCCCGGGACCGCCCGCGGGGGTCGCCGCGACCCGGACCAGCCGTACGGGCGCGGCGAGATCGGCGTCCGCGCGCGGGGCGCCGTGGAGGCGGTCGAGGAAGGCGTGGTCGGCGAACCCGGCGAGCGAGAAGTCGAGGTGGACGGTCACGGCCTCGGCGGGGTCCTCGCACTCGGCCGCCGCGCGCGCGGCACGGTGCAGCTGGTTGGCGCGGAAGCGCAGCAGGGCCGCCTCCTGCTCGCCCTGCTTGGCCTCCGTGACGTCCTGGAAGAGCCAGCCGACGCCCAGCGGCACGGGCTCCTCCGCGAGCGGCGAGGCGAGCCGCAGGAAGCCGCTGCGCCAGCAGCGCCGGCGCTCGCCGTCCGGTGTGCGCACGCCGATCCACATCTCGGCCGGCGCGGGCGGGGCGCCTTCCGCGAGGACGTGCGTGAGGGCGCTCTCCAGCTCCCGGACGCCGTGGGTGAGCAGTTCGCCCAGCGGGCGGCCCAGGACCGCCGTACGGCCCGTGCCGAGCGCCCGCGCGGCGTGCGTGTTGACGACGGCGGGTCGCAGGTCCGCGTCGACGAGGACGACGCCCCAGGAGGCGTCCTCGAAGAGGGCCTCGCTGAGCGCGATGGACCGCTCCAGGTCGATCTGCGCGTGGACCTCGCTGAAGGCGCAGTACAGCCCGGCGGGCTTGCCGTCGGGCCCGCGCACGGCGGAGGACTGGGTGCGGACGAGGACCCGGCCGCCGTCCTTGGTGAGGAGCGCGAACTCGTGCACCTGGCGTCCGGCCGCGTGCATGGCGGCCATCAGGCGGCCCTCGACCTCCTCGGCGTCCGCGCTGCGCACCGCCCAGCCGGCGAAGCCGTGCCGGCCCACGGATTCCTCGGCGCTCCAGCCGAGAATCCGCTCCGCCTCGCGGTTCCAGTGCGTGACGACTCCGTCGGCGTCGAACGCGCACAGTGCCGCGTCCATGCCGTCGAGCAGCGCGGAGAGCAGGTCGAACCCGTACGGCCCGTCCCGTCCGGGCTCGTCCGGGCCCAGCTCGTCAGTGGTCCCGCTCTGCCGGGAAGCACTCATCCGGACCCCCTACCAGCCGCCTCCGCGCCCCGGGCGCGTCGGTTCGCTCACTCGCCTTTCATTCAACTGGAACGTGACTCAGCCCACACGGTGTTCCCGGAAGCCGGGCCGAGATTCGTGAGCCGCAGATCCACCCACCAGTCGTCACTCCCGTCGTCCAGGGTGTACCGCTCGACCTCGGTGAACCCCCGCGCGCGGGCGAACGCCAGTCCGTCGGTGTTCACGGCCAGTACGCACGTCTCGATCACCCCGGCGTCCAGCCCGCGCGCGTGGGCGAGCGCGTGCCGGTACAGCGCGTCGCCGTATCCGCGTCCCCGGAACTCCGGGAGCACCCGCGCGATGACGGTCGCCGCCCGTGCCTCGCCCTCCGGCGGGCGCACGGTCGAGCAGCCGACGAGCACGTCACCGGCGTACGCGTTCTCCAGCCGGTTGCGTCCGGCCCGCTCGGCAACCTCCTCCGGAGACAGCGCGGCGGGCGGCACGACCGTGTTGTGCACCTGCCGCCACTGCTCCAACCGGTGCTCGCCGACGGCGGGTTCGATACGGAAGCCGATCACCCCCAGAGCCGAACACGCTGCCCGCGCGCGTGTCAACGCGAGCCCCCGCGCGTGCGCTACACCGCCCCCGCCGGCCGCCGCGCGTACACCTCGATCTCGATCTTCATCGCCGGGTCCGCCAGCCCGCACACCAGCATCGTCGCGGCCGGCCGCACCTCGCCGAAGCACCGGCGCAGGACGGGCCAGCAGGGTTCGAAGTCGGCGCGTTCGGGGAGCAGGTAGCGCACCCGGACGACGTCCTCGAAGCCGCAGCCGGCCTCCTTGAGGGCGGCGCCGATGTTGCGCAGGCACTGCTCGGCCTGTTCGACGACGTCGTCGGAGATCGTCATGGCGGCGTAGTCGTAACCGGTCGTCCCGGAGACGTGCACCCAGTCCCCGTCGACGACCGCGCGGGCGTAACCGATCTGCTCCTCGAAGGGGGAGCCGCTGAGGATGGCGCGTCGTTCCGTCATGGCGGAGACGGTAACGACAGCCGCATCCGTCCTGATCGTCGTACTTGAGAACGGGTCACGAAAAAACCGGTTGAGTGCGCCGGGAAGGGTTCCTAGGGTGTGGAGCACACACGAAGGGAGGTGGTTCGGCAGATGTATGGAAACCGGACGCGTGAGGTGGCTGCGGGCTAGCGCCCGTCACCCACTCTGTGCGGTGCCGGACCCGCGCGCGGGAGACCGTGCGCAGCCGGCCCAGTCCCAAGCAGTCACCCGACCCGCGAGTCGCCGGTACGTCCGGCCGGCTCCTCTCCGGAGGAACCCGACTCGCGGGTCGCCTGCGTTCCGGAGGATTTCCGGGGCGTGATCTGCGCCACGTACGAATTTCTCGTCAAGCAGTAGCCTGGGCACATGCTTTCGCTCGTTCGACGCCGCCACGTGGACTACGTCCGCGTCACGAGCATGGGCTGTCGACGCTCCGTCTGAGCCTCCAGCCCGCATTCCCGGCCACCCCACGGCCCCTTCTCTCCCGCACATCCGGCACCCGCGCCCGCGCCCCACCCACGGCTTCGGGCCTGCCCCCGTACACCTACGGACGCACCATGACGAACCCGTCGTACCAGCAGCTCCCGATCATCGACCTCTCCGCCGCGGACGCGGGCCCACGCGCGCGTGCGGAGCTGCACGCGCGCCTGCACGGCGCCGCGCACGACGTGGGCTTCTTCCAGCTCGTGGGCCACGGCGTGCAGGACGCCGAGACCACCGCCCTGCTGACGGCGATGCGCCGCTTCTTCGCCCTCCCGGAGGCCGACCGCCTCGCTCTGGACAACGTCGGCTCCCCGCACTTCCGCGGCTACACGCGCACCGGTGACGAACGCACGGGCGGCCGTCAGGACTGGCGTGACCAGCTGGACATCGGCGCCGAGCGCCCCGCGCGCGTGCCGGGCCCCGGCGACGCGCCCTACTGGTGGCTCGAAGGCCCCAACCAGTGGCCCGCCGCACTCCCCGAGCTGCGCACGGCCGCCCTGCGCTGGATCGACCGCCTGAGCGCCGTCGCCGAGAAGCTGCTGCACGAACTGCTGGCGTCCATAGGCGCCTCCCCGGACTTCTACGACGCCGCCTTCGGGGAGCACTCCCACCCGCACCTCAAGCTCGTCCGCTACCCCGGGAGCGCCGGGAACGGTGCCGACCAGGGTGTCGGCGCGCACAAGGACTACGGCTTCCTGACGCTGCTCCTCCAGGACCGGGTGGGCGGCCTCCAGGTCCAGCGCGAGGACGGCCTCTTCCACGACGTGCCTCCCCTGGAGGGCGCTTTCGTGGTCAACCTCGGCGAGCTGCTGGAGGTCGCCACGAACGGCTACCTGCTCGCCACCAACCACCGCGTGGTCTCCCCGCCGGCCGCAGTGGAACGTTTCTCCGTCCCGTTCTTCTACAACCCGCGCCTCGACGCGCGCGTGGAGCCCCTGGTCTTCCCGCACGCGTCGACGGCCCCCGGAGTGACGACGGACCCGGCGAACCCGCTGTTCGCGGAGTACGGCTTCAACGAGCTCAAGGGGAAGCTGCGGGCGCATCCGCTGGTGGCGGAGAGGCACCACGCGAGCCTCCTGACGCCCGCCTGACCGCCTGGGACGGATCGGACGGCTTCCGCCTCGAGCAGAGCCGTCCGAGGGCCTCAGGAGGCGATTCCGGCGTGCCCCGGGATCTCCCGCGGATCACGGACCCCCGGCCCCACGTACCGCGCGGACGGCCGCACCAGCCGCCCCGTCCGCTTCTGCTCCAGGATGTGCGCCGACCACCCGGCCGTGCGCGCGCACGTGAACATCGACGTGAACATGTGCGCCGGGACCTCCGCGAAGTCGAGGACGATCGCCGCCCAGAACTCCACGTTCGTGGCGAGCACCCGGTCGGGCCGGCGCGCGTGCAGCTCGGCGAGCGCGGCCTTCTCCAGCGCCTCGGCGACCTCGAACCGGGGCGCCCCCAGCTCCCGCGCGGTACGACGCAGCACGCGCGCGCGTGGGTCCTCCGCACGGTAGACGCGGTGCCCGAAGCCCATCAGCCGCTCACCCCGGTCGAGCGCCTGGCGGACGTACGCCTCCGCGTCGCCCGTGCGCTCGATCTCCTCGATCATGCCGAGCACCCGGGAGGGGGCGCCGCCGTGCAGCGGGCCGGACATGGCGCCCACGGCGCCGGAGAGCGCGGCGGCGACGTCCGCCCCGGTGGAGGCGATCACCCGCGCGGTGAACGTGGAGGCGTTCATGCCGTGCTCGGCGGCGGACGTCCAGTACGCGTCGACGGCCGCGACGTGCTTCGGGTCCGGCTCGCCGCGCCAGCGGATCATGAACCGTTCGACGACGGACCGCGCCTTGTCGATCTCCCGCTGCGGCACCATCGGCCGGCCCTGCCCGCGCGCGGACTGCGCGACGTACGAGAGGGCCATCACAGCGGCCCGCGCGAGGTCGTCCCGGGCTCGGGCCTCGTCGATGTCCAGGAGGGGCTTCAGGCCCCACACAGGGGCCAGCATGGCCAGCGCGGACTGCACGTCGACCCGGACGTCCCCGGAGTGCACCGGGATCGGGAACGGCTCGGCGGCCGGCAGGCCGGGGTCGAACGCGCCGTCCACCAGCAGGCCCCAGACGTTCCCGAACGAGACGTGCCCCACCAGATCCTCGATGTCGACGCCCCGGTACCGCAGGGCGCCGCCCTCCTTGTCCGGTTCGGCGATCTCCGTCTCGAACGCGACGACTCCTTCGAGACCGGGTACGAAGTCGGACATCAGGCGGCTCCTCGATGTGTGCGAACGGGGTGTGCGGGCGGGTGTTCGGGGGTGCTTCGGGAGGAACGGGGGGTTCTTGCGAGGCGGGGCCGGGGCGCGGGTCCGGCGCGCGGGCGGCCCCCGGTGCGGCATCAGCACCATATCCCCGAGTGCCACCTTTGGGGAGGTCGTGCGGCACTGAGTGCCACCCGAAGGGTGCCCGGTGGAACGTCCGTGTATGCCTGACGGCGTATGCCTGGCCGCGTACGGCGGTCACCGTTGCGCGATACGGCAGATCGCCCCGCCCGCGGCCCCCGATGCGGCAGGATGACCGCGTGAACGACCACGACAGCGCGTCCCTCGATCCCGCCGCGATGCGTACGCAGTACCGGGCGGAGGGTCTTGCCGAGGACGACCTCGCCGCGACCCCGGTGGAGCAGTTCGCCCGCTGGTTCAAGCAGGCCGCCTCGGAGGCGCACCTGTTCGAGCCGAACGCGATGGTCGTCTCCACCGCCGACGCCGAGGGGCGGCCGAGCGCGCGGACCGTGCTGCTGAAGCACTTCGACGAGCAGGGGTTCGTCTTCTACACCAACTACGGCTCCCGCAAGGCCCGCGACCTCGCCGAGAACCCGTACGTCTCCCTCCTCTTCCCCTGGCACCCGATGGCCCGCCAGGTCATCGTCCACGGCGTCGCCCGCAGGACCGGACGCGACGAGACGGCCGCGTACTTCCGCACCCGCCCGCACGGCTCCCAGCTCGGCGCCTGGGCCAGCACCCAGTCGGCCCCCGTCGCCTCCCGGGCCGAACTCGACGCCTCCTACGCCGAACTGGCGGCCCGCTACCCCGAGGGCGAGCAGGTCCCCGTCCCGCCGCACTGGGGCGGCTTCCGCGTCGCCCCGCAGTCCGTCGAGTTCTGGCAGGGCCGCGAGAACCGCCTCCACGACCGGCTCCGGTACGTCGAGGAGACGGACGGGGGGTGGCGGGTGGAGCGGCTGAGTCCCTGAGGGGGGCTCAGATCTTGCCCCAGAGGTACGCCGTGCGGTGTCCCTCCAGGAGGGTGGATATTCGGGCGCGGAAGTCGTCGGAGAGGTCGGGCCAGTTCCGGAACCTCAGCCCCAAGTACCCGCAGGCCAGCGGCGCTTCGCCCCAGCCCCACCCGGGCAGGGGAACCGGGACGGCGCAGGCGGGACACTCGACGACGGCCTCGCCCGTGTCGTACCACGCCGTCAGCGCGTCGCCGAACCGGTCCCAGAGAGCGTCGTCCAGGGCCGTGGTCCGCGCGCAGCGGGGGCAGACGGCGGTGCTCGGCATGTCCGCGCCGCTGATGAACACGTTCCGGCCCACCCGCACGGCGAGTTCGTCGTACGGCTCCCGGTCCCAGCCGTCGTCCACCGCTCTTCGCCAGTGCGGCCCCGGCAGGTACGCGTCGCCGTCCGCCACGACGACGCCCTCCTCCAGCAGCCACGCGACCGCGCGCTCCCCGAGGCGGGCCGCCTCCGTCTCGCCCGCTTCGAGGTCCACGATCACCTGATACCAATCCCCCATGCACCCACCGTAGATCCCCCCACTGACAACGCCCCTGACCTGCCCCTCCTCACCCCAACTCCGCCTCCACCAACGCCACCCACTGCCCCACGACCCGCTCCCGGCGGGCCTGGTCGTCGGTGAGGAGGTTGGCGAGGCCGAGGCCGCGGGCCATGTCCAGGAGGCCCTGGACGGTCTCGCGGGCGCCGGGCCGGCTCTCGTCGGCGCCGAGGAGTTCGACGGCGATGCGATGGGTCTCGCGGCCGACGCGGGCCTCCAGTTCGGTGACCCGGGGACGCAGCTGCTCCTCGTTGGACGCGGCGACCCACAGGTGGAGGGCGGCCCGGAAGAGGGGGCCGGTGTAGAGGCCGACGAGGGCGGTGACGACGGCCGCGCGGTCGGTGGCCCCCTGCGGGAACAGCGCGCGCAACGCCCCGGACCGCTCCTCGGCGACGTACTCGACGGCGGCGGTGAACAGGTCCTCGCGGGTGGGGAAGTGGTGCTGGGCGGCCCCCCGGGAGACCCCCGCGCGCTCGGCGACGACGGAGACCGTGGACCCCGCCCAGCCGCGCTCGGCGAGGCAGGCCACGGCGGCTTCCAGGAGCCGCTGCCGGGTGGCCCGGCTGCGGTCCTGCTTGGGCGCCCGGTCACCCCGTGCCCGGTCGCCCGGCACGCGGTCGGCCGCGGTCACAACACCCATGCGGGGTCCCGTCGTTCGAGGAAGGCCGTCATCCCCTCGTGGGCCGCCGGGGAGGCGAACAGCCGCGCGGAGAGCGCCGTCAGCTCCGCGGCGTCCCGGTCGAAGGCTTCGAGAACCTTAGCCGTGAGCAGCCGTTTCGTCTCCGCCAGCCCGTCCGGCGCGGATCTGCGCAGTCCGTCGAGGACGGGCGCGAGGACGGCGTCCACGTCGTCCCCGGCGGCCGTCACGATGCCGGTCCGGACGGCCTCTGCGGCGTCGAACCGCTCGCCGGTGAGGCAGTGACGCGCGAGGGCGCGGGGGTCCGCGCGCGGCAGCAGGGGCAGCGAGATGACGGCGGGGGCGACCCCGATGCGTACCTCGGTGAACGCGAACGTCGATCCGGTGGACGCCGCGGCGACGTCGCAGGCGGCGACGAGCCCGAGGCCGCCCGCGCGGACGTGCCCGTCGATCCGCGCGACGACGGGTTTGCCGAGTTCGACGACCGCGCGCAGCAGGCCGACGAACTCCCGCGGCGCGGGCGGGTCCTTGAGGTCGGCGCCCGCGCAGAACGTGCCGCCGCTGTGGGTGAGGACGACGGCCCGGACGCCGGGGTCCTCCGCGCAGTCGGCGAGCGCGTCTGCGAGGGCGCCGACGAGGGCCGCCGAGAGGGTGTTGCGGCTGTCCGCGGCGTCGAGGCTGAGGCGCTCGACGCCGCGCTCGCGGCTGCGGCCGATCAGGGTCACGCGCGCTCCCTCAGCCGGCGGCGGAGGATCTTCCCGGAGGCCGCGCGGGGCACCGCGTCGACGAACGTGACCCGGCGGACGCGTTTGTAGGGCGCGACGCGTTCGGCGACGTACATCATGACCTCGCCCTCGGAGAGGCCCGCGGCGTAGGGCTGGCGGACCACGTGCGCGTGCGGCACCTCGTTGCCGTCGGCGTTGTACGTGCCGACGACGGCAGCGTCGGCTATGTCCGGGTGGGTCAGCAGGAGGGCCTCCAGTTCGGCGGGGGCGACCTGGAAGCCCTTGTACTTGATGAGTTCCTTGACCCGGTCGACGACGAACAGCCAGCCGTTCTCGTCGACGTGGCCGACGTCCCCGGTGTGCAGCCAGCCGTCGGTGTCGATCATCGCGTCGGTGGCCTCCGGGTGGCCCAGGTAGCCCTTCATGACCTGCGGTCCCCGGAAGAGGAGTTCGCCGGGCTCGCCGGGGCCGAGGTCCTTCGCGGGGTCGTCGAGGGAGACGATCCGCATCTCGGTGCCGCCGATGAGTTTGCCGACGGTCCCGGGAGGGGCCTCGTACATCGCGGACAGGGGGACGACGTGGGTGCCGGGCGACAGTTCCGTCATGCCGTACGCCTGGCCCAGGGGCGGCAGGGCGAGCCGGCGGGCGCAGGCGGCGGCGAGTTCGGCGTCGAGGGGGGCGGCGGCGCTGATGACGTACTTCAGGGACGACAGGTCGTACCGCTCGACCGCCGGGTGCTTGGCGAGCGCCAGGACGATCGGCGGGGCGACGTACAGGCCGGTGATGCGGTGTTTCTCGACGGCCGCGAGGAACGTCTCCAGGTCGAAGCGGGGCAGGACGACGACGGTGGCGCCCAGGCGCAGGGGGGCGTTCATCAGGGCCGTGAGGCCGTAGATGTGAAAAAACGGGAGTACTGCCAGAATCCGGTCACCCGGTCCCGTCGGCACCGCGGGCTCCAACTGGGCGAGGTTCGTGGCCATCTGACGGTGGGTCAGCATGACGCCCTTGGGGACGCCGGTCGTCCCGGAGGAGTACGGGAGGGCGGCGACGTCCTCGACGGGGTCGATGTAGGGGGTCGGTTCGGGGGCCTGGGAGGCGAGCATGTCGATCAGCGAGCGGTGGCCGGTCGCGGCGTCGCAGACGAAGATCTCCTCGACGCCGCCCGCGAGTTCGGCCGCCCGGCGGGCCGTCTCCAGGAGGGGTGAGACGGTGACGATCCACCGGGCGGCCGAGTCGCGGAGCTGGCCGGCGAACTCCTCGGGGGTGCACAGGGGGTGGACGGTGGTGACCGAGGCGCCCGCGCGCGTGGCGGCGTAGAAGGCGACCGGGAAGGCGACCGTGTTGGGGCTGTGCAGGGCGAGCACGTCCCCCTTGCGCACGCCCGCGTCGGCGAGCGCGGCGGCCACGCGCCGGTGGAAGCGGTCCAGCTGTCCGTGGCTCAGTGTCGTGCCGTCCACGCCGTCGACCAGTGCGGGCAGGTCGCCGAACTCGGCGGCGCGGCCCAGGACGGCGTCGTGGATGGGCAGGTCTACGGCGGGAACGTCTGCGTACTCGCTGCGGAACACGGTTCCTCCTCGCGCAGGGGCGGCGGTCAGTACGACTTGGGCAGGCCCAGGCTCTGGTGGGAGACGTAGTTGAGAATCATCTCCCGGCTCACCGGGGCGATACGAGCCACGCGGGCGGCCGTTATCAGCGAGGCGATGCCGAACTCGCGCGTGAGGCCGTTGCCGCCGAGGGTCTGCACGGCCTGGTCGACGGCCTTCACGCACGCCTCCCCGGCCGCGTACTTGGCCATGTTGGCGGCTTCGCCCGCACCCGCGTCGTCCCCCGCGTCGTACAGGTGGGCCGCCTTCTGGGTCATCAGGCGGGCCAGTTCGAGGTCGATGTGCGCCTGCGCGAGGGGGTGGGCGATCGCCTGGTGGGCGCCGATGGGGGTGTCCCAGACGGTGCGCTCGCGGGCGTACTCGACGGCGCGCGCGAGCGCGTACCGGCCCATGCCGATCGCGAAGGCGGCCGTCATGACGCGCTCGGGGTTGAGGCCGGCGAAGAGCTGCGCCAGGCCCGCGTCCTCGTGGCCGACGAGGGCTTCGGCGGGGAGCCGTACGTCGTCCAGGGTGAGTTCGAACTGCTTCTCCGCGCTGTGCAGTTCCATGTCGATGCGGTGGCGGGTGAAGCCCGGGGCGTCGCGCGGGACGATGAACAGGCTGGGCCTGAGGCGGCCCGTGCGCGCGTCCGCGGTGCGGCCGACGATCAGGGTGGCGTCCGCCGCGTCCACCCCGGAGACGAAGACCTTGCGGCCGGTGAGGAGCCAGTCGGCGCCGTCGCGGCGGGCGGTGGTGGTGATGCGGTGGCTGTTGGAGCCGGCGTCCGGTTCGGTGATCCCGAAGGCCATCAGGCGCGAGCCGTCCGCGAGCGCGGGGAGCCACTCGCGCTTCTGCCCGTCGGTGCCGAAGCGGGCGATCACCGTGCCGCAGATGGCCGGGGAGACGATCATCATCAGCAGGGGCGCGCCGGCGGCGCCCAGCTCTTCGAGGACGAGGGCGAGTTCGGCGATGCCGCCGCCTCCGCCGCCGTACTCCTCGGGGAGGTTGACCGAGAGGTAGCCGAGTTTCGCGGCCTCCTGCCACAGCTCGGTGGGGTGGCGGCCCTCGTCGATCACCTTCGTGAGGTAGTCGCGGCCGTAGCGGGCGCCGAAGGCGGCGACGGCCTCGCGCAGGGCCTTGTGCTCGTCCGATTCGATGATCCGGCTCACGGTGCTCCTTCGGTTGCGTCCTGTCCGTCGCTCTCGACCACGGCCAGCAGGGCTCCCATCTCGACCTGCTGTCCCGGCTGTACCTCCAGCGCCGTCAGCGTTCCCGAGGCCGGGGCCGCAATGGCGTGTTGCATCTTCATCGCTTCGAGCCAGACGATCGGTTCTCCCGCCGCGACACTCGATCCGGTGACGAGTCCGGGCGCGACCTTGACGACCGTGCCGGGCATCGGCGCGACCAGCGAGCCCGGCGCGCGCTGGGGCGCCGGGTCGGGGAAGCGGGGCAGCGCGGTCAGCGCCGTCCCGTTCACGTGCACGCGGTCGCCGTACCGGGCGACCGCGAACCGGCGCCGTACGCCGTCCACTTCGAGGACGACGGCCGCCGCGTCGGCGTGCACCACGCGCACCCCGTCCGCCTGAAGACCGTCGCGCGTGTGCCGGTACTCGGCCTCGTGCTCCTCGCCGGCCAGTTCGTAGCGCTTGCGCTGGGGCTGCGAGGGGACGTTGCGCCAGCCGCCGAAGCGCGAGCGGCCGTGCGCGTCCGCGAGGGCCGCCGCGAGGGGGGCGAGGGGGTCGGCAGGCGCGCGCGTGAGAGCCGCGAGGTGGCGGCCGTAGAAGCCGGTGTCCATCCGGGCCTCGGTGAACTCCTCGTGGCGCAGGGAGCGCAGGAGGAGGTCCCGGTTGGTCGTCGGGCCGTGGACGGTGGCGTGCTCCAGAGCCCCGGCCAGTTTGCGGACCGCCTCCGCGCGCGTGGGCGCGTGGACGACGAGTTTGGCGAGCAGCGGGTCGTAGTGGACGCCGATCTCGTCGCCGTCGGCGTACCCGGTGTCCAGGCGGACGCCCTCCGGGACGGCGAGGCGGTGCAGGGTGCCGGTCTGCGGGGTCCAGTCGCGCGCGGGGTCCTCGGCGTAGAGGCGGGCCTCGATCGCGTGCCCGCGCGCGGGGGGAGGCTCTGCCGGGAGGGCGGCTCCCTCTGCGACGCGGAGCTGTTCGGCGACCAGGTCGAGGCCGAACACGGCTTCCGTGACGGGGTGTTCGACCTGGAGGCGGGTGTTCATCTCCAGGAAGTGCGCCGTGCCGTCGGGGGCGAGGAGGAACTCGACGGTCCCGGCGCCGGCGTACGACACCGCGCGCGCGGCGCGTACGGCCAGTTCCCGCAGCTCCCGCGCGGTGTCCTCGGACAGCCCCGGTGCGGGCGCCTCCTCGATCACCTTCTGGTGGCGCCGCTGGAGCGAGCAGTCGCGCGTGCCGAGCGCCCACACCGTGCCGTGCGTGTCGGCGAGGATCTGCACCTCGACGTGGCGCCCGTTCTCGACGTACGGCTCGACGAACACCTCGCCGTCCCCGAAGGCGCTCGCGGCCTCCGCGCGGGCGGCCTCCAGGGCGGGGGCGAGGTCCCGCGCACTGCGCACGATCCGCATGCCGCGCCCGCCGCCCCCGGCCGCCGCCTTCACGAGCACCGGGAGGTCGTCCTCGGTGACGTCGGTCAGCGGGGCGAGCCCCATGAGGGCCTTCGCGCGCGTCTTGGACGCCATCGCCTCGATCGCCTCGGGGGGCGGGCCGATCCACCGGAGGCCCGCGTCGAGGACCGCGCGGGCGAACTCGGCGTTCTCGGAGAGGAAGCCGTACCCGGGGTGCACGGCGTCGGCTCCGGCCGCGAGCGCCGCCTTCACGATCAGGTCGCCGCGCAGGTACGTCTCGGCGGACGTCGCCCCGGGCAGCCGTACACAGCGGTCGGCCACGCGCGCGTGGAGGGCGTGTTCGTCGGGGTCGGAGTGCACGGCGACGGTGCGGATTCCCGACTCGCGGCACGTGCGGAAGATCCGGCAGGCGATCTCGCCCCGGTTGGCCACCAACAGCGTCGAAATCACTGGGCCTCACTCACATCCGGAAGACGCCGAAGCCGCCGCGCGCGCCTTCGTAGGGGGCGGTGTGGATCGCGGACAGGCACAGGCCGAGAACGGTGCGGGTGTCGCGCGGGTCGATCACTCCGTCGTCGTAGAGCCGTCCGGACAGGAACATCGGCAGGGACTCCGACTCGATCTGCCGCTCGACCATGGCGCGAAGGCCCTGGTCGGCCTCCTCGTCGTACGGGAGGCCCTTCGAGGCGGCGGACTGCCGGGCCACGATCGACAGGACGCCTGCGAGCTGCTGAGGGCCCATCACGGCCGACTTGGCGCTCGGCCAGGCGAACAGGAACCGGGGGTCGTAGGCACGGCCGCACATCCCGTAGTGGCCGGCGCCGTACGACGCGCCCATGAGGACCGACAGGTGCGGCACCCGGCTGTTGCTCACCGCGTTGATCATCATCGCGCCGTGCTTGATGATGCCGCCCTGTTCGTACTCCCGGCCGACCATGTAGCCGGTGGTGTTGTGCAGGAACAGCAGCGGGACGTCGCGCTGGTTGGCAAGTTGGATGAACTGGGCGGCCTTCTGGGACTCCTGGCTGAACAGCACGCCCTGCGCGTTGGCGAGCACCCCTACCGGGTAGCCGTGCACAGTGGCCCACCCGGTGGTGAGGCTCGTCCCGTACAGCGGTTTGAACTCGTCGAAGTCGGAGGCGTCGACGATCCTCGCGATCACCTCGCGCGGGTCGAACGGGACCTTCAGGTCGCCCGGGACGATCCCGAGGAGTTCCTCGGCGTCGTACTTGGGCGGGGCGGCCGGGGGCGGGTCGTCGTACGCCTTGCGGTGGTTGAGGCGGGCCACCACGCGGCGTGCCTGCCGCAGGGCGTCCCGTTCGTCCACCGCGAAGTGGTCCGCGAGGCCCGACACGCGCGCGTGCATCTCCGCGCCGCCCAGGGACTCGTCGTCGCTCTCCTCCCCGGTGGCCATCTTCACGAGCGGCGGGCCGCCGAGGAACACCTTCGCGCGCTCCTTGACCATGATCACGTGGTCGGACATGCCGGGGATGTACGCGCCGCCCGCCGTGGAGTTGCCGAAGACGACCGCGACCGTGGGGATGCCGGCCGCCGAGAGCCGGGTGAGGTCCCGGAAGATCGCGCCCCCGGGGATGAAGATCTCCTTCTGCGAGGGCAGATCGGCGCCCCCGGACTCCACGAGGCTGATGCAGGGCAGCCGGTTGGCGAGCGCGATGTCGTTCGCCCGGAGGGCCTTCTTCAGGCTCCACGGGTTGCTCGCGCCGCCGCGCACGGTCGGGTCGTTCGCCGTGATCAGGCACTCCACGCCCTCGACGACCCCGATGCCCGTCACGAGCGACGCGCCCACCGGGTACTCGCTCCCCCACGCCGCCAGCGGCGACAGCTCCAGGAACGGCGTGTCCGGGTCGACCAGCAGCTCGATGCGCTCCCGGGCGAGCAGTTTGCCCCGCGCGCGGTGCCGCTCCACGTACTTCGGCCCGCCCCCGGCGAGCGCCTTCGCCTGCTCGGCCGCCAGCTCGTCGAGCTTCGCCAGCATCGCCTCCCGGTTCGCCCGGTGGTCCGGGCCGTGCACATCCACAGCGGTCGGCAGGACGGTCACGGGGCGGCCTCCAGGGGGGTGGAGTCGGGGGGCTCGGGGGCCACCGGGTGGCGGGCGGGGTCGGGGGGCGCCGGAGTGGCCGCCGGGAGGGTGAAGCCGGAGGGCACCGGAGCACCAGTGGGACGCGCGGCCCCGGAGCGCTCCGGGGCGGTCACCGGGAGCGCGGAGCCGGGCGGGGCCTCCGGGAGGGCCGGGGTGTTCGCCGGGGGCTCCGCAGGCTCTGTGGGGCTCGTACCGGGCGGCGGGGAGCCTAGGAGGGCCCGCCCGTCGGGGGACGTCCGGTCGTCCAGTGGTGCCCGGTCGGCGGAGTGCCGTCGGTCGTCCCGGTGTTCCGGCGGGACCTCCGCGCGCGCCGAGAGCGGGACCAGCCGCTCCGGGATGTCGACGTGCCGCGCGCGGAGCCATTCGCCGAGGGCCTTCGCCTGGGGGTCGAAGCGGTGCTGGGAGGCGACTCCGGCGCCGAGGAGGCCCTCGACGACGAAGTTGAGGGCGCGCAGGGCGGGCAGGACGTGCCGGGTGACGGGGAGGGCGCGGCTCTCGGGGATCAGCTCGCGGAACCGGTCGACCGTCAGCTCGTGGACCAGCCAGCGCCACTCCTCGTCGCCGCGCACCCACACCCCGACGTTGGCGTCCCCACCCTTGTCCCCGCTCCGCGCCCCGGCGACCGTCCCCAGGGGTACCCGTAGTACCGGAGAGGGAGGCGGCGGCGCGGGCAGGGGCGGCTGCGGCACCGGTGCGAGTACGACGGTGTCGCGCGCCGGGGGTACGGCGATGCGCCGCCCGTCGTCGAGGACGGCCCGGTGCTCGACCTCGCCCCGGGGGACGTACGCCGCCTCGAACACCCCGTAGGGGGACCCCCGTCCAGGCGGCGCGAGGACATGGAACCCGGGGTAGCTCGCGAGAGCCAGCTCGACGGCGGCCCCGCTGAGCGCCCGTCCGACGGCCTCCTCCCGTACGTCCCGTACGACCAGCCGCAGGACGGCGCTGGCCCCCTCCTCGGTCCCGGCGTCGGCCCGGTCGCCCCGCACGAGTTCCCACCGCACCTCGGCGGGGAGCGCGTCGGCGAAGGCGTACGTCTCCATCTGCTCCCGCACCAGCGCGGCCTTGGCCTCGATGTCGAGCCCGGTGAGGACGAAGGCGACCTCGTTGCGGAACCCCCCGAGCCGGCTCAGCCCGACCTTGAGCTCGGGCGGCGGCGCCTCCCCCCGTACCCCTACGACCCTGACCCGGTCGGCTCCGTCGCTCTCCAGTCGTACGGAGTCGAGGCGCGCGGTCACATCGGGCCCCGCGTACCGGGCCCCGCCCGTCTCGTACAGGAGTTGCGCGGTGACCGTCCCGACGTCGACCAGCCCGCCCGTACCGGGGTGCTTGGTGATCACGCAGCTGCCGTCGGCGTGCAGTTCGGCGACCGGGAAGCCGGGCCGGCGGACGTCGGCCTCGCGGAAGAAGGCGTAGTTGCCGCCGGTCGCCTGCGTCCCGCACTCCAGGACGTGCCCGGCGACGACCGCGCCCGCGAGCCTGTCGTACTCCGTCGGCCCCCACCCGAAGTGCGCGACGGCGGGCCCGGTGACGAGCGCCGCGTCGGTCACCCGCCCGGTCACCACGATGTCGGCGCCCTCCCGCAGGCACGCGGCGATCCCGAACCCGCCGAGGTAGGCGTGCGCGGCGAGCGCGTCCGGGAAGCGCCCCCGCAGATCGTCCCCCTCGACATGCGCGACCCGCGCCGGCACCCCGAGCCGCCCGGCCAACTTCCGTACGGCGTCGGCGAGTCCGGCCGGATTGAGGCCACCGGCGTTGGTGACGATCCGCACCCCGCGTTCGTGGGCGAGGCCGAGGCAGTCCTCCAGTTGCCGCAGGAAGGTGCGCGCGAACCCGGCCCCGGGGTCCTTGAGCTGGTCCCGGCCGAGGATGAGCATGGTCAGCTCGGCGAGGAAGTCTCCGGTGAGGACGTCGAGTTCGCCTCCGGTCAGCATCTCGTGGAGGGCGTCGAGGCGGTCGCCGTAGAACCCTGAGAAGTTGCCTATCCGGAGTGTCACCCGGCCTCCCCGGAAGGGGGTCCGGCGGGCGGTTCGGTGGGAGTTTCGGCGGACTGTCCGGCGGGCGCCGACTTCGGCGGGCGGCCTCCTCCGGGCGGTCCGGCGAAGACCTGGGCGATCCCCAACCACTGCTCGGCTTCCGGCCCTTCGGCCCTCAGGTCGAGGTCGGAGCGGTGGGCGCGCTGGGTGACCAGGAGGCAGAAGTCGAGCGCCGGTCCGGTGACCCGCTGGTCGGCGTTGTCGGGCCCGTACGTCCACAACTCACCGGAAGGTGCAGTGAGTTCGACGCGAAATTCCTCGAACGGCATCGCGAGCCCGTGCACGCCGAACGCGAAGTCCCTTGTGCGGACGCCGAGTCGGGCGATGTGGCGGAGCCGGTCGGTGGGGACGGGGGTGACGCCGAGCGCGTCCGCGACGTCCAGGCCGTGCGCCCAGGTCTCCATCAGGCGGGCGGTGGCCATGGAGGCGGTCGACATCGGCGGGCCGTACCAGGGGAAGCGCCCCCGCTCGGGCGCGGCCCGCAAGACCTTGTCCAGCGCCTCGCGTTCGGCCCGCCAGCCCCCGAGCAAGCGCTCGGGCGGCCGTTCCGCGCCTTCCCGGGCGCCGGCGTCCACGAAGTCGCCGGGCGCCACGAGCGCCTTCTCCACCTCGCGCGAGAACGCGTCCTGGTCGGTCATCGCCATCCGGGCCGAGCGGTCCGTCCAGGAGAGGTGCGCGATCTGGTGGGCGATGGTCCAACCGGTCGCGGGGGTCGGCAGCTTCCACTGCTCCGGGGTCAACTCGGCTACCAGCCGGTCGAGTTCCTCGCTCTCGGCACGCAGGTCGTCGATGACGGGGGTGGGGTCGGCCATGGGGTGAGCATGGCAGCGTGGGTGAAAACAATCAAGCGTGCTTGCATTAATCCGGATTCCGGCCCTGCGGACACCGGGAACCCGGGCCCGCCCGGCCGTTCAGCTCTCCGCCGCCGCCTCGGCCAGCAGGTTCACGGCCTTCAGCCGCGGAATGACCCGCATGCAGTGAACCGCCTGCTCCGCGCCGAACGCCCGCTGATCCTCGGTGACTTCGGGGTCGACCGCGCAATCCGCCTGCACCCGGACGTAGTTGAGGGCGGTGGCGAAAAGCATGGAGAACGACCGTGTCCCTCGGATCACCCCCGGACCGCCCGCCGAGCGATAGGCCCGCACGATCCTCCGCGCCCTCCCGGTGTCCGGCTCGTTCCCGCCCGACCAGATGAACAGGGCGCGCGCCAGCTCCTGTTCGGCGGAGATCGGCCCGGCGTTGTCCCAGTCGAGCAGGACCGGCCCCGAGGGTCCCACCAAGACGTTCTGCGGCTGGAAGTCGAGGTGCGAGATCACCAGATCGGCGTCACTCCCAGGTCCCACCCACCCGGACAGCTCAGGTACGACGTCCTTGACGAAGCGGTCCAGTTCACCGGCCCAGGGCAGCCCCGCGCGGCGCACCTTCTCGCCGAGTTCCTTCCACTCGGCGTCGTCGGGGCACCGTTCGTACCAGTCGTTCACCGGCCCCTCGGCGCCCGCTCCCGCCCGGTGGACGAGCCCCGCCGTCCGCCCGAACCAGTCCAGGACCGCGGGGTCGGAGGGGTCGGCCGGGCTCCCCTCCACCCAGTCGTACAGCTTGACCGCGGACGTGCCGAGCCAGGTGACGTGGGCGCCGTCGCGGTTGGTGTGCAGGCGGGGTGCGGAGATGCCGAGTTCCTCCGCCGCGTCCCTGAGCGCCGCCTCCCGGGCGACCTGCTCCTCGTCGCACCCGAACAGCATCTCCTTGACCGCCCAGGACGATCCGGCGCCGGTCAGCCGCCAGATCCGCCCGAGGGCGCCCCGGGTCACCGGGGTGACGCTCCAGGGTCCGGAGCCGAGGGCGTAGGCGTCGGCGATGACTGGGGCTTCGACTGTCCTGGTGGGTGTGGGCACGAGGGTGGACTGTAGTTCCCGTAGTACTCACGGGGTACGGGATTTCCCTGGGCGCGGAGACAGGTGGCCGGGTCACGGCCGTATCACCGCCCGGTCGGGGTACGCCCCGAAATTGGTCAATACCTTTCCAACTCCCCTTGGCCCGGCGCGGGACACGGCAGTTCACTGCCGCGTATGACATCCATGCGAGCCATGAGACCCGCCCGAGCACCGGGCCCTGCGGCGCCGGTGATCCGTCCGCGCCGGGCCGCGACCGTGCTGGCGGCGGCCGTCGCCGCCCTCGGCCTGTCCCTGGGCAGCGCCTCCGCGGCCACCGTGCCGACGGAGTTCGGGACCGACTACCACGACCCCGTCACCGCCGCCCCGCCGATCGCGGCCCCGCACGCCCGGTCGTGCTCGGTCACCGTCGCGCAAGCTCAGTTCAAGGACTTCACCCCGTACACCGGCACCTACACCCCGCCCACCGCCTGCGGCACGCCCGGCCGCTGGTCCAAGGTGGTGCTGCGCCTCGACGGGAACGTCAAGGGGCGGCAGTTCGACCGGCTGGGCTACCTGGACATCGGCGGCGTACAGATGCTCCGCACCTCGACGCCCGAGCCCTCGCAGGACGGCATCGACTGGTCCGTCGAGAAGGACGTCACCCAGTACGAGAAGACCCTGAGCGGACCCCAGTCGGTCGACATGCTCATTGGCAACGTTGTCGACGACACCTACACGGGTGTCCTGAACGTCAAAGCCACCCTCACGTTCTACGCCCCGGAGCCCGGACGTACCGTCTCCGCGCCCGACCGCGTCATACCTCTGAGTGACGGCAACAGTGTGACGACGGCCGCCTCTCTGACCGTCCCGCGCAACTCCGAGCGGATTCTCGCGGAGGTGTACGCCACCGGATCGGGCGGCGGCTGCGAGGAGTTCTGGTACTCGGCGGTCACCCCGTCGGCGTCGTACTCCTGCCAGGGCGGGGACGACGGCCCGTACCGCGAGGTGCGGATCAGCGTCGACGGGAAGGTCGCCGGGATCGCCTCGCCGTACCCGAACGTGTGGACCGGCGGCTGGTCCCCCTACCTCTGGTCGGTGATCCCCTCACCCCATGCTTTCGATGTACGCCCTCTGGTGTACGACCTGACGCCGTTCGCCGGCGTCCTGAACGACGGCAAGGCGCACAAGGTCGACGTGTCGGTCGTCGGCGTGCCCGCCGGGCAGACCGGGTGGAGCGCGCCGACGAACGTCCTCGTCTGGCAGGACGCCCACCGGCAGGTCGTCACCGGGGCCGTGACGTCGTACAGGCAGCCCGCTCCCGTCGTCGGCAACCGGTACACGGACGGTTCGCTGCGCCGGCTGGTGACCGACGGCACCGACCGGCTCAAGGTCACGGGGTACGTCGACACCTCCCACGGGCGGGTCACCACGACCGTCGAGCGGACCCTCACCACCGCGATCGACCACCGCTGGACGCCCGACGAGAACACCGACGACCAGACCGGGAAGTGGACCGACCACCAGGCCGTCACCACCGACGGGCGCGTCTCCCGCACCGACCGCGTGTACACGCTCGACGGCCGCGCGACCATCGACAGCGCGAATCGGCTGCGCGTGATCATGTCCGTCGGCGACCGCTCGGCCGTCGGCGCGGTCCGCGTCGACGACGAGTACCGCGGGGACGCCACCTTCACCCTCGGCGTGGCCCGCGAGCAGCGGCACGCCGTGGCCACCACGAGCGAGCGGTACCGGCTCCGGGCGCCGGGGGTCTGCTACGACCACTCGCTCGCGACGGAGCAGGGGGTACTCACGAGGGACGTCCGGGGCTGCTGAGCCGTTGGGGGCGGCGGTGTTCGGCTGCGCCGCGCTCGGCGGCGGCGTCCGGCTCCGACCGCGTCCCGCTCCGACGACGTCCGGCTCCCACCGCGTCCGCCCCCTACGGGTGATACCCGTAGTACCTGAGGTGTCGGCCGGCCTCTCCGGCCCCCTCAAGTACTACGGGTACCCCCGTCAGGGGCGCCGCCCGCTAGTGCTGTGACCGGAAAGGTTCACCGGGGTCGGGAGCGGATGAACCTCTGGAGGGAGCGGACGGCCCGTGGGCCAGGCGTGAGAGGATCGCGGCCGTGACCATCAAGCTTCATGACTTCAACGGTGAACACTCGCTGACGTTGGATGTCGGCGGCCTGGCTGCTGATGCTGCAGTGGTCGATGCAGAACACGAGCCGAACGGATACTTCTGGGAAGGTCTCGTGCGGTTTGCCTGGCCAGACATCGCCGAGCGCCTCGACTTCGACAGCGAGGCCGGCATGTTCTGCGCGGTGGGGAGTCCGAGCGACCTCGCGCTTCTTAAGACGGCCGTTGAACCAGTCGTCACGAGCCCCGAGGCAGTCCGCGACATCATCGCCCGGGCGGAGACTTCGGGCTTCGAGTTCGACGATTAGAGATCCAATCGGATAGCAGCATCAGTTGGGTCAGGATGCTGTGCTGAGTGGGCGTCCGCCCCAGCGGATGCCCTTCTCGCTGCGGATCCGGGCACGCTCCTTGCGCTGGGCGGCCAGCACGTCGGGGTGTCGGGCGTTCTTGTTGCGCCAGCGCAGGTAGGCGTGCAAAGCCCGGGTCTGGGTGGGGTGGCTGCGGTGGTTGGAGTTGGCGACGGTGAACTGCCGCAGTGGTCCGAAGTGAGCCTCGATCGGGTTGGCCCAGGATGCATAGGTGGGCGTGAAGCACAGCTCGACCCGGTTCCTCCTGGCCCAGCGCCGGATCGTCTCGCCCTTGTGGGCGGACAGGTTGTCCAAGATGACGTAGATCGGCGCGCCGTCCGGGCGGGCCGCGCGGATCGACCTCAGCGCGGCCAGGGCATTCACGGCGCCCTTCTTGCGGCGGTTGACGCCCCACAGGGTGTCGTCGCCGATCGAGTAGCAGCCGTGGAAGTAACGGACGCCGTGGGTGCGGTGGTAGGTCGCGGGGTGCCGCTCGGGGTGGCCGGCAGGGGCCCAGCCGGAACCGCCGGTGGGGCGGATGCCGAGCGGGCCGAACTCGTCGAACGCGAACACCCGGTCCGGGAACCGCTCCAGGACGTGCTCGATCCGGTCGAGCTTGGTGTCATGCTCGGGGTCGGATGATTCCTTCCAGGTCTTGGTGCGCTGGAAAGTGATGCCGCGGCGGGCGAGCAGGCACCGTAACGCCTCGCGGCCGACCCTGATCACCCGACCGTGCACGCGTCGCAGGTGGGCGGCAAGTTTGCGGACGGACCAGCGGGTGAAGGGCTGGCCGAGCTTGGTCGGGCGGGTGGTGGCCGTCGCGACGACGAAGTCCTCGTCGTCAGGACTGAGCAGGCGGGGACGGCCTCCCGCCCACTGAGGGTCCAGGCAGGCCAGGCCGATCTCGTTGAACCGGTGGATCACGTCGCGGACAGTGTCCTCGTCTGCCTGCACCAGCTGGGCGATCACCGGGACCCGGTTCCCGCCGGCCGAGGCCAGCAGCATCATCGCGCGCCGGAAGCGCACCGAACTCGTGCTACCCCGGCGCACGATCTGCTGCAGCTTCCGCCCCTCCTGGTCGGTCAACCTGCGCACACGGACAGGCTCAGCCACCACACCCCCAGCGATCGGACGAACGTACGTCACCGGACATCCAACCGCCGCGACCACCAACCCGGCGAACCTTCCCGGTCAGAGCACTAGACGGAGCCGTCCGGCAGCTTCGCCTTCCCCCGCCCCACCTGTGTCCGCACGGCCCCCATGCTCGCCCCGATGACCAGGGCGATCGCCAGCGCCTGAAGCGTGGTGAGGGTCTGGTCGAGGATGAAGAACCCGGCCGCCGAGGCGATCGCGGGTTCGAGGCTCATGAGGATCGCGAAGGTGGAGGCGGGCAGGCGGCGCAGGGCGAGGAGTTCGAGGGTGTAGGGGAGGACCGAGGACAGCATCGCCACGGCCGCGCCGAGCCCCAGGGTCACCGGGTCCAGCAGCTTCGTCCCCGCCTCCGCGATGCCGAGCGGCAGGAAGAGAACGGCCCCGACGGCCATCGCCAGCGCGAGCCCGTCCGCCTGCGGGAAGCGGCGGCCCGTACGGGCGCTGAACACGATGTACGACGCCCACGCCGCGCCCGCCGAGAGCGCGAACGCGACCCCGACCGGGTCGAGGCTGTCGAAGCTCCCGCCGCCGAGCAGGAAGACGCCGGCCAGGGCGAGCGCCGCCCAGACCGCGTTCAGCGCGCGGCGGGAGGCCAGCACCGAGAGGGCCAGCGGGCCGAGGACCTCCAGGGTGACCGCGGGGCCGAGCGGGATGCGCGCGACGGCCTGGTAGAAGAGGCCGTTCATCGCGGACATCGTGACGCCGAAGACGATCACCGTGCCCCAGTCGGCGCGCGAGTGGCCGCGCAGCCTGGGGCGGCAGATCAGCAGCAGGACCGTCGCCGCGACCACCAGCCGCAGCGTCACCACGCCCAGCGCGCCCGCCCTCGGCATCAGCAGCACCGACAGCGCGCCGCCGAACTGCACCGAGACACCGCCCGCCAGCACCAGGCCGATGGGTCCGAGCGGGCCCGCGCCCGCGACCCGGCCGCCGCCCGGGGTGCCGCCGCCCTCGCCTCGGAGGGTTCCGGGTACGCCAGTAGGGGTCGCGATCGTCGGTTCAGGGGTGGTCACTGGCGGTCCCGGTTGCTCGGCATGAGTTCATCGTGATGCACTTCCAAGTCCACGGTAATGGACTCAGTCAGGCGTGTGAACCCGGTTTGCCACTGTCTCGGACCGTGAGATGCCCCTCAGGCGCCGGGCAGGTCGTACGCGCCCCAGCCCTGGCCCCCGTCCCCGTCCGCGTCCCGGAAGAGGGGGCGGCCGTCGGGGAGGGTCGTGAGTACTACGGGTCGGGGGTGGTCGGTCACGTACTCCTGCGGGGCGGGCGGGACGTGGCCGTAGTACGGGTTGTACGGGTCGTAGGCGGCGTACGGGGTGGAGGCGCCGGATTCGGGGGCGGCGGTGCCGGACCCGTAGTACCCGTAGTACCCGCCCTGGCCGCCGCCTCGGCCGTCGTCACCGGCCGCGCCGACCCCGTCATACCCGTAGTACCCGAGGCCCGCCTCGCCTCCGCCCCCGTCGTACCCGTAGTACCCCTGCCCCTCAGCAGGCCCCTCCTCCAGGAACACCGGCATCCGCAGCTCCCCCGTGTCCATGACCGCGTTGTTCTGCGAGCGGTGCAGCCGCGCGTACGCCCCGCCCCTCGCGAGCAGCTCGTCGTGCCGCCCGGTCTCGACGACCCGCCCCCGGTCGACGACGAGGATGCGGTCGGCGTCGGGCGCGAGGTTGAGGTCGTGGGTGATCATCAGGGTCGTGCGCCCGGCCATCAGCCGCCGCAGCGGCTTGACCACACGCCGGGCGGACATCGCGTCGAGCCCGGTCGTCGGCTCGTCCAGCACCAGCACTGGGGCGTCGCGCAGGATCGCGCGGGCGATGGCGAGCCGCTGAAGCTGCCCGCCGGAGAGCCGGGCGGTGCCGGGGTCGATCCGCGTGTCGTACCCGTCGGGGAGGCGTACGACGAAGTCGTGGGCATCGGCCGCCCGCGCCGCCGCCTCGATCGCCTCGTCGCTGGCGCCGGGCCGGCCGCAGGCGATGTTGGCGCGGACGGTGTCGTGCAGGATCAGGGTCTCCTGAGGGAGGAGGGTGACGTACTCCCGCAGCCGGGTGAGGGGGAAGTCCCCTAGGGGGACCCCGTCGAGGCGGACGACGCCCGCGTCGGGGTCGTAGAACCTGAGGAGGAGTTTCGAGACCGTCGACTTCCCGGCGCCGCTCGGGCCCGTGACGATCACCAGTTCGCCGGGGCGGACGTCGAAGGAGAGCCCCTTGAGGGCGTCGCGGTCCGCGCCGGGGTAGCGGAAGGCGACGTCGCGGACCTCGATCGCGCCGTCCGGGCGGCCGGTGTCGGTGGTGTGCCGGGGGTCGGCGACCGAGGGCCGTACGTCGAGGATCTCGATCAGGCGCTCGGCGCCGGCGGTGGCCGCCGTGATGGTGAGGCCGAGCTGCGCGAGTCCCCGCACGGGCGGGTAGAGGTAGCCCAGGAAGGCGGCGAACGCGAGGAGTTGACCAAGTGTCATCCGGCCGGTGGAGATCTCCCAGGCGCCGATGCCGATCACCGCGAGGACGCACGCCGTCTCGATGACCTGGACCAGTTGCTCGTACGCCTCGTTCAGCCGGGTCGCGCGGACGGAGGCCCGGAACCACGCGGTCGCCTCCTCGTGCAGGCGCCTCTTCTCGGCGTCGCGGCGCCCGTACGCCTGGGTGAGGACGATGTTGCCGAGGGACTCCTCGACGACGGAGGTGATCGCGCCGTCGGCGACCCGGCCCGCCCGGGACACGTCCTTGATGGAGCCGGAGAAGCGGCGGGCGGCGAGCCAGAACAGCGGGGCCAGGACGAAGGTCGCGGCGGCGAGGTCCCAGCGCAGCCAGAACGCGGCGGCGGCGTAGAAGAGGGCGCTGAACCCGGCCGAGGCGGCGCCCACCAGGCCGGACACGACGAGTGTCTCGATCGCCTCGACGTCGCTGGTCAGGCGGGACAACAGGTCGCCCTGGCGGTGGACTTGGAAGAAGTGCGGGGGCAACTGCTGGACGTGGTCGAAGACATGCTCGCGCAGTATCATCACGAAGCGTTCGGTGGCCCAGGCGGCGAGGGAGTTGCCCGCGTACGCGACGATCGCGCCGACGACGGCGACGCCGAGCCACTTCGCGGCGGGGGCCCAGAAAGCGCTCAGGGAGCCCTTGTTGAGGGCGTGGTCTGTCAACTCCGCGAAGAGCAGGATGGCTTCGGTCTCGGCGAGGGCGGCGAGGATCGTGCACACCCAGACGAGCAGCAGCCACTTGCGGAGCCCTCTGGTCAGCGGCCAGAAACGGCGGAACGCGACCCGGGAGGGAATGGTCGGGGTGTCGTATTCGTATTCCTCGGCGTCGGGATCGATTTCGGAAACGGTGTCCGCATCATCGATTTCCGCATTCTTGGGAGTCATTTGACACGCCCTTTCCCGGCCGCCGATTCCTCACGTGCGAACGAACCGAAAAAGGGGCCGAAGGTGCACCGTCGACCCCTTTTGAGTTCACGTCAGGATCAGTCGTCCTGGCCGGGAATCGGCTTGGGGGCCGGCGGAACCGGCTTCTTGCCCTTGGGCTTCGGCTTGGGCGGGGGCGGGAGCTGCTTCGACTTCGGCTTCGGGGGCAGCGGGGCAAGCTTCTTGAAGCTCATTCCGACTCCTTGGGGGGATTGCGCTGTACCTTCGATTTCGTCGAATTCCGCGTCCGGAACCCGATACCGAGGAACTTACACGCCTCTCATGTTTGCGGGCGGCAAAGTTGGCAAAGAGGCGCTGTGAATACCTTTGAAAAACCTGGGCGTTCCTTCAGCGCCGGGCCCGCCGCGCGCTTTCCCCCTGGTCAGCCGCGTCCGTCGCGCGGCCCGAACGTCTCCAGCGCCAGCGTGTCCGAGACCCGCGCGTACAGATAGGTGTCCGCCCACTCGGCGATCCCCGGGTACCCGCACTCCGCGACCAGCCGCCCGACGGCCGCCGGGATGTCGTACACCGTCGTCCGCAGCCCCACCCCCGGCCCGAGCAGCCCCCAGTGGGCGCCGGAACGCCCGTACGGCATACCGACGCTGCCCGGGTTGACGATCAACTTCCCCTCGGCGAGCCGGAGATAGGGCATGTGGGTGTGCCCGCAGACGACGGTGCGTACGGCGGGGTCGAGCCCGGCGAGGACCTCGGTCCAGCGGGCCGGGCGGGAGTCGACGAGGACGACCTCCTCGTCGTCGCGGGGAGTCGCGTGGCAGAAGAGGGTCGTCCCCAGTCCGGCGACGTCGAGGGTCAGGGTCGCCGGGAGGGCGGCGAGGAAGTCGACCTGTTCCTCGGTCAGTTGACGTGCGGCGTACGGGCCGATCGGGTCGGGGATGTCGTCGCGCGACCCGCGCCGGTACTCGACGAGTTCGCGGTCGGCGTTGCCCGAGACCCACCGCACGCGGTCGCCCTGTGCCCTCAACAGGTCGATGACCTCGGCGGGTTGGGGTCCCGCCGTGATGTCCCCGGTGAGGACGATGGTCGGCGGCGGCGACGTCGGGTTCGGCCAGGACCGCTTCGAGGGCGGGCAGGACGCCGTGGATGTCGGAGAGGACGGCGACCGACTCGGCTTTCTCGTACGTCACTTGCTACCCCTCGTCATTCGGTGTCCCTCTCGTCGTCCAGCGCCTCGGCGAGCACCTCCGCGAGATGTCTGCCCCGCACCCCGGCCAGCTGCTCCAGCTGGGTCCGGCAGGAGAAGCCGTCGGCGAGGACGACCGCGCCCTCGGGCGCTTCCCTTACGGAGGGCAGCAGTTGTTCCTCGGCGCAGGCGGACGACACCTCGAAGTGCCCTTTCTCGAAGCCGAAGTTACCCGCGAGGCCACAGCAGCCGCCGCTCAGTTCCCCGCTGAGGCCCGCGACTTCACGCAGCCGCCGGTCGGCCGCGTCACCAAGAACCGCGTGCTGGTGGCAGTGGGTCTGCCCGACCACCGGGCGGTCCAGCCGGGGCGGGGTCCAGTCGGGGGCGTACTTCTCCAGGGCCTCCGCGAAGGTGAGGACCCGGGCGGCGAGACGCGCGGCCCGCGGGTCGTCGGGGAGGAGTTCGGGGAGGTCCGTACGGAGGGCCGCGGCACAGCTGGGCTCCAGGACGACGAAGGGCGGGAGCATCAACTCGTCGTCCTCGTCATCGAGTTCACCGAACGCGTCGAGCCCACCCGACCCGTCCGGTCCGTCGGACCCGTAGAGATCTCCGAACCCGTCGAGGTCTCCGAGTTCGGCGCCCTCCGCGCGCCGCCCGGCCACCGCCTCCTCCCGCAGCTCCTCCACCGAGATCAGATACGGGTCCAGCAGATCGAGCGTCTCCCGCAGCACCGCCCGCGCCCGGTCCAACTGCCCGGTGGACACGTACGTCAGCCCGCAGCACACCCTCCCCCGCCGCACCGCCCACGGCGCCGTCCCGTGTCTCCACCGCACGGTCGGCGGCAGGAGCACCGCCATCCCGGCCGCCTCCAGCACCCGAACCGCCGCCTTGCCGACGTCCGGTGACAGATGCTCAGTGAACGTGTCCGGCCAGAGCACGACCATCTGCCGCGCCCGCCGCCACTCCTCCGGCATCCGCCGCTGGGACCGCGCCCGCTTCAGCACCGTCCTGAACCTCCGCCGCCACCACCGGCTGAACGTCTCGGACGCGACGCGCGGAATCTCCCGCTCGGGCGCGACCCCGCCGATCCGCTTCCCGAGGAGAGCCAACGGCCGTACGGAAGCGAGGGAGTTGACGAGGGGCGCGGTGCGCGTGCGGGCGATCCAGCGCAGCCAGAGCGGCAGCCGGCCCATGCTGTGGTGCGCGGCGGGCCGACGCCGTCCCGCGTAGTGGTGGTGGAGGAACTCGGCCTTGTAGGTGGCCATGTCGACGCCGACGGGGCAGTCGGAGCGGCAGCCCTTGCAGGAGAGGCAGAGGTCGAGGGCGTCCCGGACCTCGGTGGACCGCCAGCCGTCGGTGACGAGTTCACCGGCGAGCATCTCGTGCAGGAGCCTCGCCCGGCCGCGCGTGGAGTGCTCCTCCTCGCCGGTCGCGCGGAACGACGGGCACATGACGGCGGGGCCGGACGCCGTCGTCGTACGGCACTTCGCGACCCCGACGCAGCGGCGGACGGCCGCCGAGAAGTCGCCGTCGTCGGCCGGGTAGCCGAAGACGACCGGGACGGGTTCGCGGGGCAGCGGGGCGAAGCGGAGGTTGGCGTCGAGGGGCGCGGGGCGTACGAGCATCCCGGGGTTGAGGAGGTCGTCGGGGTCCCAGAGGTTCTTGACGTGTTCGAAGAGGGCGACCATCTCCGACCCGTACATCCTGGGTAGCAGTTCGGCGCGGGCCTGGCCGTCGCCGTGCTCCCCGGAGAGCGAGCCGCCGTGCGCGGCGACGAGGTCGGCCAGCTCCTCGGAGAAGCGGCGGAAGCGGGCGATGCCGGGGCCGGTGAGGAGGTCGAAGTCGATGCGGACGTGGATGCAGCCGTCGCCGAAGTGCCCGTAGGGGGTGCCGTGCAGGCCGTGCGCGGTGAGGAGGCCGCGGAAGTCGCGCAGGTAGGCGCCGAGGCGGGCCGGGGGCACCGCGCAGTCCTCCCAGCCGGGCCACGCCTCCCTGCCGTCCGGTGTCCGGGTGGCCGTACCGCTCGCGTCCTCCCGGACGCGCCACAGGGCGCGCTGCTCGGCGGCGCCGGTGACGACGAGGGCGTCGACGGCGTCCGACACCCGGACGATCGCCTCGCCGCGCGCGCGTGCCTCCTCGGGGGTCTCCCCGCCGGTCTCGACGAACAGCCAGGCACCCCCTCGGGGCAACCCGTAGGTCGTGGGTACGAGGTCGGCGGCCATACCTTCGACCGTCAGGGGCCCGTAGGGGAGCAGTCCGGCCGCCGCCTCCGCCGCGTCGCCCTCGTCCCCGTAGCCGAGGACCGCGAGGGCCCGTGCGGGCGGGGCGTCGACGAGGCGGACGGTGGCCCGGGTGAGGACCGCGAGCGTGCCCTCGGAGCCGCAGTAGGCGCGGGCCGTGTCGGCGCCCTTCTCGGGGAGCAGGGCGTCCAGGGCGTACCCGGAGATCCGCCGGGGGAGTTCGGGGAAGCCGGTGCGCAGGCGGGCCAGCTCGGCGTCCACCAGTCGGCGTAGTCCTTCGGGGGCACCCGACCAGTCGGGGCCCAGGGTGAGGGCGACGCCGCGCGCGGTGACGACGTCCAGGGTGCGGACGTTGTCGGCGGTCGTCCCCCAGGCCACCGAGTGGGAGCCGCAGGAGTTGTTGCCGATCATGCCGCCGAGGGTGCAGCGGCTGTGGGTGGAGGGGTCGGGGCCGAAGCGCAGGCCGTGCGGGGCGGCGACGTCCTGGAGGCGGTCGAGGACCAGTCCGGGCTGGACCACGGCGGTACGGGTCGCGGGGTCCAGGTCGAGGACGCGGTTCATGTGCCGGGTGAAGTCCAGTACGACTCCGGTGCCGGTCGCCTGCCCGGCGATGGAGGTGCCCCCACCCCGAGGTACTACGGGTACCCCGTGCTCCCGGCAGATCTCCAGAGCGGCGGCCACGTCGGCGGCGTCCCGGGGAGCCACCACCCCTGCGGGGACCCGCCGGTAGTTGGAGGCGTCCATGGTGACCAGCGCCCGTGAGACGGTGTCGAAGCCGACGTCGCCTCGGAGGGCTTTGCGCAGATCCGCTTCCAGGTTCGGCATGAGTACAGGAAATCAGGCCGGACGCCCCGGGACACCGGCCGAGCCGTTCAAGATCTCCTCAGGGAAATCCCGTAGTACCGGAGAGCCGGCCCCTGGCCAAAGGCCCGTCACCACGTCTCACCGGACGGACCACGTTTCGCTCACGTTTCCCCTAAGGGCTACCCTCCCCCCGTGGCTGAGATCCGGATTCCCTCTGACATCAAGCCCGCGGACGGTCGTTTCGGCGCGGGTCCCTCCAAGGTGCGGACGGAGGCGCTGGACGCCCTCGCCGCCACCGGCACCTCCCTCCTGGGTACGTCCCACCGCCAGGCCCCGGTGAAGAACCTGGTCGGTGAGGTCCGTGAGGGCATCTCCGCGCTGTTCTCCCTCCCCGAGGGCTACGAGGTCGTCCTCGGCAACGGCGGCTCGACCGCGTTCTGGGACGTCGCGACCCACGGTCTGATCGAGAACAAGTCGCAGCACCTCACCTTCGGCGAGTTCAGCTCGAAGTTCGCCAAGGCGGCCAAGCTCGCCCCCTGGCTGGCCGAGCCCACCGTGATCTCCTCCGACCCGGGCACGCACCCCGAGCCGCAGGCCGAGGCGGGGGTGGACGTGTACGCGTACACCCACAACGAGACGTCGACGGGTGTCGCGGCGCCGGTCGAGCGCGTCGCCGGTGCCGACGAGGGCGCGCTGGTCCTGGTCGACGCCACCTCCGGCGCCGGCGGCCTCCCGGTCGACATCGCCGAGACGGACGTCTACTACTTCGCCCCGCAGAAGTCCTTCGCCTCCGACGGCGGCCTGTGGATCGGCGTGTTCTCCCCGGCCGCGATCGAGCGCGCGGAGCGCGTCCACGCCTCCGGCCGGCACGTCCCGGAGTTCTTCAGCCTCCCCACGGCGATCGACAACTCCCGCAAGAACCAGACGTACAACACCCCGGCGCTCTCCACCCTGTTCCTGCTGAACGAGCAGCTCAAGTGGATCAACGGCCAGGGCGGCCTGTCCTTCTCCACCTCCAGGACGAAGGACTCCTCCACCCGCCTCTACACCTGGGCCGAGGAGTCGAAGCACGCGACGCCGTTCGTCTCCGACCCGGCGAAGCGCTCGCAGGTCATCGGTACGATCGACTTCGCGGACGAGATCGACGCCGCCGCGATCGCCAAGGTGCTGCGCGCCAACGGCATCGTCGACACCGACCCCTACCGCAAGCTCGGCCGCAACCAGCTGCGCGTCGCCATGTTCCCGGCGATCGACCCGGCGGACGTCGAGGCCCTCACGAAGTGCGTCGACTACGTGATCGAGAACCTCTGACTCCCTCACCGCCCGGCATGGTCGACCGCCGAGCACACGTACGACGCTGAAGGGCGCCCGGTGAACTCCGGGCGCCCTTCGCGCTGTTCAGGTCGCCGTGCAGGTGAGGCTCGGCGCGCTGCCCCCGCCGGGCGCCGCCCCGAACCCGAGGGTGGCCGAACTCCCCGCGGACAGGGCCCCGTTGTGGGCGGCGTTGACCGCGGTCACCGACGCCCCGCTCTGGGTGTAGGACGCGTTCCACATGGTGGAGATCTGCTGGGCGCCGGAGAAGCTCCAGGCGACCTTCCAGGACGAGATGGCGGTCGTCCCCGAATTCACCACCTTCACCTCGGCGTTGAAGCCGCTGCCCCAGTCGCTAGTGACGGCGTAGGTCGCGGTGCAGGCGGCCGTGGACCCACCGCCACCGCCACCGCCACCGCCGCCCCCTCCTCCGCCGACCGGTGGGAAGGCCGCCGCCTTCACGCTGGTCAGGTAGGCGTCCTTCACGGTGTCGACGGTCTGCCAGTCGTCCTTCAGAATCCCGCCGGTGTCACCGGAGTTGGGGTTCCACGACCAGAACGTCCAGTGGAAGGAGTCGGCCCCGTAGGTCGAGGTCGGGCGCAGGTAACTCACCAGCGCCGCCAGCCACTTCTGGTCGACGCTCGCCTGGAGTGTCGTGCCGAACTCCCCCACCCACACCGGGGCGATGTTCTGCTTGAAGATGTAGCCCCAGTACTTGTCCCAGATCCCCGGCATGTTGTTCGGGAACGTGGGGTCGCTGAACCAGCTCTGCTGGGCGACGCTGGTCGCGTAGTCGTGCGCGGAGTACACCACCCGGTTGGCGACGGAGAGTTGGACCGGGTACTGGGCGACGCCCATCAGGTTGCCGCCCCACCAGCCGGAGACCCCGTTGAAGGTCTGGATGCCCTCGACGAAGATCAGCAGGTTCGGGTTGACCGACAGGACCGCGTTCCCGGCGCGCTGCGCGGCCAGCCGCCAGTCGGTGGCCGTGTCACCACAGCCCCAACAGGCGGGATCGTGCGGCTCGTTGTGGAGGTCGATGCCCACGACCGCCGGGTTCCCGGAGTAACGGGACGCCAGGGACTTCAAGTTGGCGATCCAGGTCGACTCCGGTACGGCGGCGGTGTACCAGAGGGCGGACTGGCCGCCGGAGTCGGGGCGGTGCCGGTCGAGGATGACCCGCAGGCCGTCCTGACCGGCGTACGACACGATCTTGTCCAGTACGCCGAGGGAGTTGAGGCCCTGGAGGTCGGCGTTCTTGCCGCTGGAGAAGTCGATGCTGTTGGGGACGGTCGAGGACTTGAAGATGTCGTCGCTGTACGGGATGCGGATCGTGTTGTAGCCGAGCGACTTCATCTGGTCGATCATGCTCTTGTAGTCGCGCGACCAGAGGCCGTGGACGACGTAGTTGCCCGTTTCGAAGCCGAACCAGTTGATGCCGGCGACCCGGACGGGCTGTCCGGCCGCGTCGAGGATCTGACGGCCGCTGGTGTGCCAGTAACCGGCCCCCGGCGCCTCTGCGGCCTGCACGGCCTCGGCGGCCCGCGCGGACGGAGTGGCCGCCAGACCCAAGGGCAGCAGCAACGCGGCAGCAACCGCGTACAGCACCCTTCTCACGTTGCGGAACATGTCCCTTGTTCCTCTCGGAGGTGCGGGTCCGGAACGATGGGAGCGCTCCCATCCCCGCACCTCCCAGAGAAGACCGGTCCCATCACCCCGTCAAGGCGTACGACATCACTTCCCGAGCTTCCTGAACCGCCCCACCGCCAGCGGCAGGAAGAGTGCCGTCATCGCCAACGGCCAGACGAGGGACATCAGTTGGGCGTTCTGCTCGACCCAGGTGTCTCCTCCCCCGACCGGCACCCCGAACAGGTCCCGGGTCGCCGCGGCGGTCGCCGAGACCGGGTTCCACGCGGCCACGAACCCCAGCCAGTCCGGCATCAGTTGGGGTGCGACGAACACGCTGGAGATCATCGTGAGCGGGAACGCCACCGCGAACAGCCCGCCCGCCGCCTCGGGGTTGGGCACGATCAGCCCGAGCCACACCCCGAGCCAGATCAGCGACACCCGCAGCCACAGTAGGAGTCCGACCGCCGCGACGAATCCCCAACCACCGTCCGGACGCCAGCCCATGGCGAACGCGGTGAGCATCATGATGCCCAACTCCGCGCAGGCGACCAGGAGATCGGTCACCCCGCGCCCGGCGACCACCGCCGAGGGCGCCATCGGCATCGAACGGAACCGGTCGACGACCCCCTTCTGCGCGTCGTACACGACGACCGTGGCCGTGTTGATGAAGCCGAACGCCATCGTCATGACGAACATCCCGGGCATCAGGAAGTCCTTGTAGTCCCCGCCGCCCGGCACCCGCATCGCGCTGCCGAAGACATAGCCGTAGAGCAGGACAGAGAGGATCGGGAAGCCCAACTGCCAGAGGATGTTGACCGGTTGGCGCCGGTAGTGGGTGAGGCCGCGGCGGACCAGGTTCCCGCAGTCGGCCACCGCCCAGTAGGCGCGGCCGTGCGGGCGGGGCGGGGTCAGGTCGAGGGCGCTCACGCGGCGGCCTCCTTCTCGGTCGTCCCCGTCTCGGTGCGGTGGCCGGTCAGCCGCAGGAACACGTCGTCGAGGCTCGGCCTGCGCAGCCCGATGTCCTCCACGCGTACGCCCTCGTCCTGGAGGGTGCGGGCCACGGCGGTCAGCGCGGAGACCCGGTCGGTGACGGCGGCGTGCACCCTCAACTCGCCTTCGTCCGACTCCGGTTCGCCGTCCGCCACCCGGGCGATCACCTTCACCGCCCGCTGGATGTCGGCGCGTTCGGCGAGCACGACCTCGATGCGGTCGCCCCCGATCATGTCCTTGAGGCCGTCGGGGCTGTCGTCGGCGATGGAGCGGCCCCGGTCGACGACGGTGACGCGGGAGGCCAGCCGGTCCGCCTCCTCCAGGTACTGCGTGGTCAGCAGGACCGTCGTGCCGTCGGCCACCAACTCCCGGATGGATTCCCAGACTTCGCCCCGGCTGCGGGGGTCGAGACCGGTCGTCGGCTCGTCGAGGAACAGCACGGCGGGGGCCAGGATCATCGACGCGGCGAGGTCGAGGCGGCGCCGCATGCCGCCGCTGTAGCCGTCGACGCCCCGGTCGGCGGCCTCGGTCAGGCCGAAGCGCTCCAGGAGTTCGACGGCGCGCAGCCGGGCCCGCCTGCCGCCGAGGTGGAAGAGGCGGCCGAACATCTCCAGGTTCTGCCGGCCGGTGAGGACCTCGTCGACCGCCGCGTACTGCCCCGTCAGCCCGATCCTGGCGCGCACCTCGCGCGCCTGACGGACGACGTCGAGTCCCGCCACCTCCGCTCGCCCGCTGTCGGGCCGGCGCAGGGTCGCCAGGATGCGCACGGCGGTGGTCTTGCCGGCTCCGTTCGGCCCGAGCAGCCCGTGCACGGTGCCCTCGCGGACGGCCAGGTCGAAGCCGTCGAGGGCGGGTTTCCCGGCGTAGCTCTTGCGTAATGCCTCGGCGTGGACGGCGTACGCGGTGTCCATGGGGTCCCCTCGCTCTGTGGTCGTCACTCTGTAGCCGTGACTCTGTGGTCGTAGCTCTTGGGTCGTAGCCCTGAAGCGGTAGCTCTCAGGTACTGGCTCTCGGGCGGTACCTCCCGGGAGGTAGCCCTCATCCGGTAACCGAGTACACCGTACCCGATAACGCGTACGCCGTACCCGGTTTTTCTGCCCGGAACTAGACTGCCCCCATGACGAGCAGCCCGGAGACCGACGGCACCGACGGCACCGACACCCACTGCCAGGACCGGATCACGCGCACGCTCGAACTCCTCTGGGAGGGTGCCCGCCGCCCCGCGCGCGGCCCCAGGCCGACGCTCACCCTGGACCGGATCGTCGAGACCGCGGTCGGGATCGCCGACGCGGAGGGCCTGGACGCGGTGTCGATGCGCCGGGTCGCGGCCGAACTCGGCACGGGAGCGATGTCGCTCTACCGCTACGTCCCCGGCAAGTCAGAGCTGGTCGAGCTGATGCTGGACCGGGTGAACCGCCCCTCGCCGGACCCGGACGACTTCGGCGACGGCACCTGGCGGGCCGCCCTGGAGACGATGGCCCGCTCCATGCTGGCCCTCCACCACCGCCACCCCTGGGTGCTCCCCGCAGGCCGCACCCGCCCGCTGCTCGGCCCGAGCGCGCTGGACGGCATGGAGAAGGTCCTCGCCCGTATCCGCCCGATGGGTCTCGCCGACACCGAACTCGTCTCGGTGATCATCATGCTGGAGGGGTACGTCGTGGGCGCCGCGCGCACGCAGGTGTACCACCAGGAGGACGAGCGCACCTCGGGCATGACGACCTCGGACTTCTACGAGGCGCAGTCCCCCTACATCTCAAGGGTGATGGAGACGGGCCGCTACCCGGTCCTCGCCTCCCTCGCCCCCGACACCTGGACCCCCGACTTCGACCACTTCGACTTCGGCCTCCAGCGCATCCTGGACGGCCTCGAAGCACTCGTCACCCGACGCGCCCAGGAGTGACGCGCACCCCGACCACGCCCCGACCACGCCCCGGGCCCTCCGGCACCCCGAGCCCCCGGCCCACCCCCGCCGCGCTCTCACCCCGCCCCGCTCCAGCCCCCGCCCCGCCTCAACTCCGCCGCAGCAACCGCCGCAGCCCGAACACCGCCGCGCACACGACGGCGACGGCGATCGCCCCCTTCGTCACCCCGCCCCCGGAGTCACCGCCGCTCGCCCCGGAGTCGGACCCGGAGGCGGACGAACTGCCCTTCGGCGACGAGGACTTGTCGGCGCCGGGCGCATCGCGGGCGACCACGCCGCTCTCCTCGCCCTCACTCCCGTACAGCAGCTTCTTGCCGTCGGCGGAGTAGGTCACCGACTCGCCCTGCCGTTGCAGCGGGACGTCGAGGCGGCCGGTCTTCTTGATCTTGCCGCCGTTCCAGTCGTAGGCGATCCCTCCGAAGTACCCCCGTACCGCGAGCTGTCGGCCGTCCGGGGAGAACGCCGCGTCGGTGGCCCAGAGGTCTACGGGGGCTACGGGTTTGAAGATGTTGTCACCGGAGGCGGAGAGCGTGGCGGGGCCCTCGTAGAGGTGGCCGCCGTCCTCCTTCTTGTCGATGATGTAGACCCGGCCCGTCTTCGGGTGGACCATCATCGACTCGGCGTCGCGCCCGCCGTCCGAGTACTTGACGATGTACTGGGTCGCCTTGACCGTCTGGTCCTTGAGTACCTTCGGCTCGGGGAGCCGGTAGATCCACAGGTAGGGCCAGCGTCCGCCGAAGTTGTCCCCGATGTCCCCTACATAGATCTGGTTGTCGGGGCCGATGGAGATCGCCTCGACGTCGCGCGGGGTGCCGATGCCGCGCAGCGTGAGCGTGGCGACCGTCTCGCCGGTGGCGCTGTCGACGGCGTAGATCTGCGGACCGTAGCCGCTGTCGTTGTGCGTCCAGTAGACGCCCGGGTGCTGGCGGGAGGCCGCGAGGCCGCTGGACTCCTTGATCCGCGGGTCCTTGATGGTGAACCCGCCGTCGTCGTCGGCGGAGGCGGGCACGGCGAGCGCCCCCACGAGCAGGAACCCGGCGAGGACGGCGAACGGTCGGCGCATACCCCCAGCCTGCCATCCCGGCCTCGCCGACACGCGAGGTGTGCCGACACGCGGAGTGCGCCGACACGCGAGGTGTCGGGACTCACACCCCGCCCCCGGCGGTGATCGTCCATCATGAGCGGATGCTCAGGTTCATGCCCGTCGGTGATTCCATGACGATCGGCAGTACGGGCGACCACACGTGGCGGTACCGTCTCTGGCGGCATCTGTGTGCCACGTACGGCGGCCCGTTCACGCTGGTCGGGCCGCGCGAGACGCTGTACGACCAGGGGTCCGAGGCCCCCGACTCGTACGCGTACGCCGACCCCGACTTCCCCTACGGGCACCTCGCCGGCTGGGGTGAGGGCTGGCTGCACATGGCTCCCCTGATCGGCGACGCGGTGCGCGCCGGGCGCGCGGACGTACTGCTCGTCTCCCTCGGCCTGATCGACCTCGGTTTCTATACGAACGCGGAGCAAACCGCGGAGAACGCCCGCGCGTTCATCACCGCGGCCCGCGCCACGAACCCCCGCGTCCGCGCCGTCCTCCTCCCCGTCATCCACAACATCCGCGCCGCCACCGACCCCGCCTTCGCCGAGCAGGTCGCCCACTTCAACGAGCTCCTCGCGAAGACGGTCGCCGACCTCGACGAACCGGGGTCCCCCCTACTCCTCGCGTCCCTCCCTCCCACGTACGACTTCCACACCGACACGTACGACGGGACACACCCGAACGCGAGCGGCGAACACCGGATGGCAGAGGCGTTCGCGGACGCGCTGTATCAGGGGTGGGGGTTGGGCGGGCCGTACGAGGAGGGGGCGTAGTACCCGTAATACCCCTACTGGCCAGCCCTCTCGATCGCGTCGACCATCACCTCGGCGCACCCCCGCGCCCCCTCCGCCGGCTCTCGCCCATCCCCCAGATAAGCCGCCCGAGCCCGCCCCAACACCCCCCGATGCTCCCCCGGCAACCGCTCCCCCGCCTACCGAGCCGCCTCGTCCTTGGGTCCTACGACCCCGGTACTCAGGGTCATCCAGATCCGGGCGAGCGTCAGCAGCACATTGCGGGTGTCGTGCTCCAGGTCGGCCATGAGTTCCGCGACCCCGGCGGTGATCCCCCGCCGAAGATCCCCGTGCGGAACGGGGTCGAGCAGCGATGCCGGCGGCGGACCGAACAGCGGTGTCGCAGACCGGGGGATACCACCAGGGCCCCACATCCTCCTGCACGACGACGGTCAACTCGACGTACCGGTTACCGTCCTGCCCGGACACGGCAAGCAACCTATCTACCAGAACTCGGCGTTGATGCTCCGTCAGCGACCTCCGTACGACCCCCAGCACATCGATGTCACTGTCCGGCCGCAGCCCGCCCAACACGGCCGACCCGTGCAGATACACGCCAAGAAGGTCGCCCTCCCCCACCACCTCGCGCAACAGCCCCGCCTCCGCGCTCCCCAGCACCACCGCGCCCCTCCCCATCGACCGGAACCCTCCGACATCACGCAAGGTGGACGGAGCGGGCCCGGACATCGCAAGCACATTTGTGCGGCACCCAAGCGCCCGTGCGTGTCCTCGTCACCGTACGTATCGTTGTACTGCGCGGCCGTGCCTGCACGAGGGCGGCCGGGGAGGAGCGCCACGATGACCGTCCTTGAAGACAGGATCGCGATGGCCGACAGCGACAACACGAGCAAGCTCGACGAGTGGTTCGAGCAGCTCGGGAAGATGCCCGTCCCCGAGGGTTACAAGGTCGAGATCGTCGAGGGGGGCATCTACATGACGCCGCAGCGGGACACCCATTGGGAGATCATCCTGGACGTCGTCGAGCAATTGCGGACCAAATACCCCCGTAGGCGCCTGAAGTCCGACGTCCGTATCGACTACCCCGGGAAGCTCAACTCGTTCGCGACCGACGTGACACTGATGTCGGAGGACGCCGTCAAGTCGGAACGGGGTCAATGGAGTCACGAGGACGTCGAATTCGTCGTCGAGGTGATCTCCAAGGGGACCGCCGCGAACGACTACGGCCCGAAGAAGACCGCGTACGCGACGGCCGAGGTCCCGGTCTATCTCATCATCGACCCTTATACGGGCCGCTGTTGCATCCACACCCTCCCCAAGGACGGCGACTACACCGTCCGGCGCGTCGACTTCGGCGGCGACATCGATCTCACCGAGACGCCCGTCGGCCTCACCCTGAAGACCGACGAATTCCCCCGCGACTGACCACCCGCCGCCAAGGGGGTCCGGACCGTGTCCGGACCCCCCCAACTCCCGCCCTAGAACATCGTGTTGTCGTTCGCCGAACTCTCCGGCACATCCTGCACGACATCCCAGTGCTCGACGATCTTCCCGCCCCGCACCCGGAACAGGTCCACGATCGCCTGCCCCCGCTCCCCCGGCGCCGGGATGTAGTGGCTGTGGACGGCGACGAGGTCCCCCTCTGCGACGACCCGCTTGGGCTCGACCCTCAGCTCGGGGAACTGCGCGAAGTACCCGCCCAGCCCGGCCTTGACGCCCGGAATCCCGTTGGCGATGCCCGGGTTGTGCTGCTGGTACCCGGCACCCCAGTACCGGTCGATCGCACCGAGGTCCTTCCGCACGAGCAACTGGTCGAACGCCTTCACCACGAGCTTCTTGTTGTACGACGTCAGCCAGGCCGGCCCGGGCTGCTCCGTACGCGGCCAACTCACCGTGGAGAACATGTCGTTGCCGTTGGCGGACGTGTCGGGCACGTTCTGCCCGGTGTCCCAGTGCTCGGCGATCTTCCCGCCCTGGAACCGGAAGATGTCGAAGACGGCGCTCCCCCGACTCCCGGGCGTCAGCACGAGGTTGGAGTGGACGACGACCAAGTCCCCTTCGGAGATCACCCTCTTGACGTCGTACACGGCGTCGGGGAACTGCTGGTGCACGGCCGCGCCCAGGTTCTTCAACGTCTCGGCACCGTCGGGCGCGAGCGGGTTGTGCTGGATGTAGTCGGGCCGTACGAAGCGGTCGACGACGGCCCCGTCACCCCGCTCGAACACCCCCTTGAGGACCTGGACGGCGACGTCCTTCTGGTACGCGAGCCGGTACGGCGAGTCGACGGACGCGTGCACGCCACGCCCGTTCGGCGCGGCGACGGCGGGTACGGCGGCGGCGGTGACCGTCAGTGCGGCGGCCACGGCAGCCGCGGCGAGGGCCCTGCGGGCGGACGTGGTGGGGGTCACGGCGTTTCCTTCCGGACGGGAGAGGCCAGCTTGAACTTTCAACCTCATCGCTCGACGCCGATACTAACCACAAGAAAGCACTAACTTCTAGATAGCAATCTCCCCGAGACCCACCCCTGAGAGACCCGTAGTACTCAAGTCCCTTGCATCGAGTCCACTCCAAGCCGTTGGCTTGAGGACCATGAAGTACACGCAGCTCGGACGCACGGGACTCAAGGTCAGCCGACTGGTGCTCGGCACGATGAACTTCGGTCCGTTCACAGACGAGGCGGACAGCCACGCGGTCATGGACGCGGCGCTGGACGCGGGCATCAACTTCTTCGACACGGCGAACGTCTACGGCTGGGGCGACAACAAGGGCCGCACCGAGGAGATCATCGGCAGCTGGTTCGCGGCGGGTGGCGCCGCCCGCCGCGACAAGGTCGTCCTCGCCACCAAGGTGTACGGGAACATGGCCGGCGACGGCGAGGCATGGCCCAACCACGACAGGCTCTCGGCGTTGAACATCCGCCGCGCGGTCGACGCCTCGCTCAAGCGGCTCCAGACCGACTACATCGACCTCTACCAGTTCCACCACATCGACCGCCTGACCCCCTTCGAGGAGATCTGGCAGGCCATCGACGTCCTGGTCCAGCAGGGCAAGATCCTGTACGCCGGTTCCTCCAACTTCCCCGGCTACAAGATCGCCCAGGCCAACGAGCTCGCCGCCCGCCGCGGGTCGTACGGGTTGGTCAGCGAGCAGTGCCTCTACAACCTGTACGAGCGGCGCGCCGAGATGGAGGTCATACCCGCGGCGCAGGAGTACGGCCTGGGGGTGATCCCCTGGTCCCCGCTGCACGGCGGTGCCCTCGGCGGCATCCTCAAGGGCGCCGAGAAGGGACGCCGTGTCTCGGGCCGCGCCGCCGAACTGCTCACCGACCCGGCCATCCGTAGCCAGGTCCAGGCGTACGAGGATCTCCTCGACAAGCACGGAGCGGACCCCGGCGAGACCGCCCTCGCCTGGCTACTCACCCGCCCCGGCGTGACCGGCCCGATCATCGGCCCGCGTACGGCCGAGCAGCTGGAGTCGGCGCTCCGGGCGGTCGAACTGGAGCTGAGCGAGGAACTGCTGGCCGGCCTGGACGAGGTCTTCCCGGCCTCGGGCCCGTCACCGGAGGCGTTCGCCTGGTAGTACGGGTACTACGGGGATACCTCGGAGCCGGCCTTCAGAGGCGCCCCTACTTGAGAGTTACCCCTCCAGGCGCCCGTACCTGAGAGGTAGCCCTCCAGGCGCCCCCTACCTGGGAGCCGGCCCTCAAGCCACCCTCACCTGAGAGGTAGCCCTCCAGGTACCCCTACCTGAGAGGTAGCCCTCGCGGGGGGACCACCCCCTCGGGGGCGCCTCTCAGGCGCCCGCCCCCACCCCACGCACCGCTACCCCCTCCACCACCGACTACTTCCCCAATGCCGCCGCCATCGCCACCACGACGAACATCAGCACAAGCGCACCAGCCATGATCCGGTTCCGGGTTTTAGGGTCCACGCAACCGAGCCTAACCGCCCCCGCCGAGCGCCCACCGCCCGGCCACCTCATAACGCGGCCCCTCCCCCGCCACCCCGGACCTCGGCAGCTCACTGCGGACGAGCGCCAGCTCCCCCACCTCCCACCCCCGCCCGGCGAACCGGTCGAGCACCTCGACGTACGGCCCCGGCTCCACCCCCTCCCGGCTGCGCGCCAGCGTCAGATGCGCGGTGTACCTCCGGTGCTCCATCTCCACCCCGGCCTCCCGCCCCGCCGCCTCCGCCCGATCGGCGAGCGCCCGCAACGCCCCAGCCTCCCTGCCGACCTCCCCGGACGCCCCGGACGCCCCGGCCCACACCACCTTCCCCCGGCCGAACTCCCCACCCCCGCGCACGGCGAGCCGGAAAGGCGCGGTCCCCCGGGCGACCCCCGCCAGCCGCTCCGCCAGTTCGGGTACGACGCCGTCCTCGACCTCCCCGTAGAACGCGAGGGTGAAGTGCCACCCCTCCCGCCCGGTCCACCGCAGCCCCCGCGCGCCGGGGAGCGTACGCAACTCGTCGACCACGGAGTCGAGTTCGGCACGGACGTCGTCCGGTGGCAACACGGCGGCGAAGAGTCTCATACCGGGGATTGTCCCGCCCGGCATGATGGGCGGCATGGAGATCGCGATCAGAGAAGGCGCCCCCGAGGACATACCCGTCATACTCGGGATGCTCGACAGCTGCGTGGTGTGGCTGACCGCTCAGGGTCGTACGGGCCAGTGGGGTGTGGAGCCGCCGTCTCAGAATCCGAGGACGGTCGAGTCGGTGACCCGGTACATGGCCGAGGGGACGACGTATCTCGCGGAGGCCGACGGCGTACCGGCCGCGACCCTGACCCTCACCGACGCCCCCGGCGCCTACCTCGCCCACCTCCCCTCCCCCGGTGAGCCCGAGCGCTACATCCACTGGCTCGCCTCCGACCGCCGCTTCAAGGGCCACGGCATCGGCGCCGCCCTCCTCACCCACGCCGCCGAGGCGACCCGCGCGGCAGGCGTCGCCCTTCTGCGGGTCGACTGCTACGCCGGCGACGACCGCGGACTGGTCGCCTACTACGAGGCCAACGGCTTCACCCCGACCCACCCGTTCACCGTGAACGAGACCTGGCCGGGCCAACTCCTCGAACGCCGCCTCTGAACGCTCCCCTACGCCCCGTACATCCCCAGAGCCACACCACCACGCCCAACCCTCCCCAGATGTACGGGTACTACGGGCACCCCCTCAAGCCACCCGAGCCACCGACCCAAGCCACCCGAGCCCCCGGCCCAGGCCGCCCGAGCCCCTGCCCGAGCCACCTGAGCCCTTCTCAAATCGCCCCCTCAAGCCAGCCGCTCAAGCCGCCCGAGCCAACCCCGCCTCAGCCTCGGCCCCGGCACGCCCCCGCCCCTCCCGTGGAACGAACCGCACCCGAGGATGCCCCCCGTTCCACCCGACGGACAGCCGGAACCCGCCGACCCGAGTCAGCACCAGCCCGATCGACACAGCGGCCAGCAACGAGATCACGCCCCCCGCGGCCAGCCCGGCCCGCACCCCGTACGCGTCGGTGACCCACCCGGCGATCGGCGCCCCCACGGGCGACCCGCCGAGGAACACCATCATGTACAGCGCCATCACCCGCCCCCGCATCGCGGGGTCCGTGGAGAGCTGAATCCCGGTGTTGGCCGTGACGTTGACGGTCATCCCGAACATCCCGATCGGCACCATGAACAGGGCGAACAGCCACAGCGACGGCGCGAACGCGGCCACCGTCTCGACCGCCCCGAAGGCGATCGCCGCCCCGATCAGCACCCGCGTCCGCGAGGTCCCCCGCCGCGCCGCGAGCAGCGCCCCGGCCAGCGACCCGACGGCCATCAGCGTGTTGAAGAGGCTGTACGCGCCGGCCCCCGCGTGGAAGACGTCGTCGGCGAACGCCGAGAGATAGACGGGGAAGTTGAACCCGAACGTGCCGATGAACCCGACCAGCGCGATCGTCCAGATCAGCTCCGGCCGCCCGGCGACGTAGTGCAGCCCCTCGCGCAACTGCCCCTTCCCGCGCGGCGCGCGCTCGACGGCGTGCAGGTCGCGCCCGCGCATCAGCAGCAGTCCGGCGATCGGCGCGACGAAGGACAGCCCGTTGAAGAGGAAGGCCCAGCCGGTGCCGACGCCGGTGATCATCAGACCGGCGACGGCCGGTCCGACGAGCCGCGCGGACTGGAAGTTCGCGGAGTTCAGGCTGACCGCGTTCTGCAACTGGTCCGGGCCGACCATCTCGGAGACGAAGGACTGCCGCGCCGGGTTGTCGACGACGGTCGCGAGCCCTACGGCGAAGGCGGCGACGTAGACGTGCCAGACCTGGACGTGTCCGGAGAGGGTGAGCGCGGCGAGCGCGACCCCGGCGACGCCCATCGCGGTCTGCGTGACCAGCAGGGTCGGGCGTTTGGGGAAGCGGTCGACGAGGACGCCGCCGTAGAGGCCGAAGAGGAGCATCGGCAGGAACTGGAGCGCGGTGGTGACGCCGACGGCGGTCGCGGAGCCGGTGAGGCTGAGGACGAGCCAGTCCTGGGCGATGCGCTGCATCCAGGTGCCGATGTTGGAGACGACCTGGCCGACGAAGAAGAGCCGGTAGTTGCGGACCTTCAGGGAACTGAACATCGACGACTTGCGGGCTGGTTCGGCGGTACTACGGGTATCCCCGGTACTGCGGGTATCCCCCGGGGGTCCCTCCGGGGTCGTACGGATCGGTGCGGGTGCGGAGTCTGCTCCGGGTCCCGAACTCAAAAGGGTTCGCCTCCTCGTGGCTGCCTACAGATGGGCGAGCTTCTCCAGCACGGGGGCGGCGGCCTTGAGCTTCGCCCACTCGTCGTCGTCGAGCTCTTCCGCCAGACCGGCCAGGAACGCGTTCCGCTTGCGGCGGCTCTGCTCCAGCATGGATTCCGCCTGCTCGGTCTGGCTGACTACTTTCTGGCGCCGGTCCTCGGGGTGCGGCTCCAGGCTGACCAGCCCCTTGGCCTCCAGAAGGGCCACGATGCGGGTCATGGACGGCGGCTGGACATGCTCCTTGCGGGCCAGCTCGCCGGGTGTGGCGCTGCCGCAGCGCGACAGCGTCCCGAGCACCGACATCTCGGTCGGGCTCAGCGACTCGTCCACCCGCTGGTGCTTCAACCTGCGGGAGAGCCGCATCACGGCTGATCTGAGGTCGTTCACGGCGGCAGCGTCGTCGTCGCGGGTGAGGTCCGGCATGTTTCTTAGCCTAACTCATTACTCTGGCTAAATACCAGCGGGACGCGCCGAATCGCCCGTGATACCCACCACTGGCCGCACCCACAGCATTTTTTCACCCATACGGGTGACAGTGGCCCAGAAGCACTCCCATCACCCCGAACCGTGCCGCGACCCTCGTACCCATGGGGACCACAGTGCTCAGCCTGCGAATAGACCACGAACTGCTCGAACGGCTCCGGCACCATGCCGCCAGAAGAGGAATGAGCGTCCAGGACTATGTCGTCCGGACGCTCGTGCGCGATGACTTCGACGAGCGGTTCCAGGCCGCCGTCGAGGAGACGGAGAAGTTCTACGGGCTCACCTGAGACCGCGCCCCGCTCCCTCCGAAGTACTACGGGTCGTACGGGTGGCGACCTGCGTCGGCCCCCACCCGCAGCACCCCCCTACCTCACGTAAGACCCAGGGCCGGCATCAGGTAGTAGAACGCGAACACCGCGGACACCACGTACATGGCCACCGGCACCTCCCGCCCCCGGCCCGCGGCCAGGCGCAGGACGGCGAAGGCGATGAAGCCCATGCCGATGCCGTTGGTGATGGAGTACGTGAACGGCATCATCACCATCGTGATGAAGGCCGGGATCGCGATGGTGTGGTCGGCCCAGTCGATCTCCTTGACCGAGCCCGCCAGGATCAGGAACCCGACCGCGAGCAGCGCGGGCGTCGCGGCCTGCGACGGCACCATCGTCGCGACCGGCGTGAGGAACAGCGCGACGGCGAAGAGCGCACCGGTGACGATGTTGGCGAAACCGGTCCGCGCCCCCTCGCCGACCCCGGCGGTGGACTCGACGAAGCAGGTGGTGGCCGACGAGGAGCTGGCGCCACCCGCGGCGACGGCGATGCCGTCGACGAACAGGACCTTGTTGATGCCCGGCATCTGACCGGACGCGTCGGTCAGCTTCGCCTCGTCCGAGACGCCCATGATCGTGCCCATGGCGTCGAAGAAGCAGGACAGCAGGACGGTGAAGACGAAGAGGATGCCGGTCAGCACGCCGACCTCGCTGAACCCACCGAAAAGGCTGACCTTGCCGATCAGCCCGAAGTCGGGGGTGGCGACGGGGTTGCCCGGCCACTTCGGGGTCGTCAGACCCCAGGACGACACGTGTACGACCGCCTCGATGATCATCGCGAGTACGGTCATGGCGACGATGGAGATGAGGATCGCGCCCGGCACCTTGCGGACGATCAGGGCGAGGGTGAGCAGCGCGCCGAGCACGAAGACCAGTACGGGCCATCCCGTAAGGTGCCCGCCGGTGCCGAGCTGGAGCGGCACGGTCGTCTGCGCGACGTCGGGGATACGGGTGACGAACCCGGAGTCGACCAGCCCGATCAGCATGATGAACAGGCCGATACCGATCGAGATCGCCTTGCGCAGCCCGAACGGCACCGCGTTCATGACCCGCTCGCGCAGGCCGGTCGCCACCAGCAGCATGACGATCAGACCGGCGAGGACGACCATGCCCATCGCGTCCGGCCAGGACATCCGGGGCGCGAGCTGGAGCGCGACCACCGAGTTGACGCCGAGGCCCGCGGCGAGCGCGATCGGGACGTTGCCGATGACGCCCATCAGCAGTGTCGTGAAAGCGGCGGTCAGGCAGGTCGCGGTGACGAGCTGACCGTTGTCCAGCTGGTGCCCGTACATGTCCTTCGCGCTTCCGAGAATGATCGGATTGAGCACGATGATGTACGCCATCGCGAAGAAGGTGGCGAAACCACCCCGAATCTCCCGGGGCAGCGTGCTGCCGCGTTCGGAGATCCTGAAGTAGCGGTCGAGCGCGCCGGAGGTCGGGGTAGACATCGTTTGGTGGTTCCTACGAAGAGAAGCGGTCACGTGTAATCGGTTTCAGTATGAACATATGACGACGGAAACAACCATCTCCGCGCGTAGATGTAATCGCCTCGTAAGCTAAGGCCATGGCGAAGTGGACCCCCAAGCACGAGGCGCCGGAGCCCCTGGAGGGCCCCGTGGTCGCGACCATCACCGTCGGCACGATCCTGTGGTTCGTCCTCTTCCTCGTACAGCTCCCGTTCTACGGGTGGTACGACGATCACGGCCATGCCTGGTGGGTGTGGACGTGCCTCGCGGGAACCGGGCTCGGGCTGCTCGGCGTCTGGCTCGTCCGGCGGCGGGACGCGGCGATCAAGCGGCACGCGGCGCTGACGGCGGAATCGGCCGCGGGCACCGCGGCGGGGACCGCGCCCGGGGCCGCGGCGGGGGCTTCCGAGTAGTACGGGTACCACAGGCTGAACCCTTGGGTGACATCCCCTACAACCAGGGCACTACACGCCTCCTACCCGAGTCGGATCTTCGGCCTCCTCAGCGGGTGAACCGGGCGATCCGCACGTACCGTCGTTGGCATGGCCCACACCGATGCGGCTGACGCCGCGCCCGCCGCCCCGGCGCTCCCCGTGAGCGGACTGACCACCGCCGAGGTCGCCGAGCGCGTCGCGCGCGGGGAGGTCAACGACGTCCCCGTCCGCAGCAGTCGTACGTTCGGGGAGATCGTCCGGGCGAACGTCTTCACCCGGTTCAACGCGATCATCGGCGTGCTCTGGGTGATCACCCTGATCGTGGCGCCCATCCAGGACGGGCTGTTCGGGTTCGTGATCCTCGCGAACACCGGCATCGGCATCATCCAGGAGTGGCGGGCCAAGAAGACCCTGGACTCCCTCGCGGTGATCGGCGAGGCGCGGCCGACGGTCCGGCGGGACGGGGCGGCGGTCGAGGTCGCCACCTCGGAGATCGTGCTCGACGACCTGATAGAGACCGGGCCCGGCGACAAGATCGTCGTGGACGGCGTCTGCGTCGAGTCCGACGGCCTGGAGATCGACGAGTCGCTGCTCACCGGCGAGGCCGACCCGGTCGTCAAACACCCCGGCGACCAGGTGATGTCGGGCAGTTTCGTGGTGGCGGGCGGCGGCGCCTTCCGCGCGACGAAGGTCGGCCGTGAGGCGTACGCCGCTCAACTCGCCGAGGAAGCTTCCCGGTTCACGCTGGTCCACTCCGAGCTGCGCACGGGTATCTCGACGATTCTCAAGTACGTGACCTGGATGATGGTTCCGGCCGCGATCGGCCTCGTCATCACCCAACTGGTCGTCAAGGAGAACGACTTCAAGGACTCCGTCGCCCGGACGATCGGCGGCATCGTCCCGATGGTCCCCGAGGGGCTGGTCCTGCTCACCTCGGTCGCCTTCGCGATCGGCGTCATCCGGCTGGGCCGACAGCAGTGCCTCGTCCAGGAGTTGCCGGCCATCGAGGGCCTCGCCCGCGTCGACACCGTCTGCCTCGACAAGACCGGCACCCTCACCGAGGGCGGCATGGACGTCACGGAACTGCGCGTCCTGGACGGCTACTCCGAGTCGTACGTCCGCCAAGTCCTGGGCGCCCTCGGCGAGTCGGACCCGCGCCCGAACGCCTCGCTGCAAGCCGTCATCGACGCCTACCCCGACGCGGAGGACTGGCGGTGTACGGAGTCGCTGCCCTTCTCCTCGGCCCGCAAGTACAGCGGCGCGAGCTTCAGCGAGGCCGACGGGGAGTCGAGCACCTGGCTGCTCGGGGCGCCGGACGTCCTGCTGGCGGCGAACGCCCCCGCCCTCGCGGAGACCGAGCGGCTGAACGAACAGGGCCTGCGGGTCCTGCTGCTGGCGCGTACGGCCCGTGTTCTGGACGACCCCGAGGTGGCCGTCGGCATCGACCCGGCCGCCCTCGTCGTCCTGGAGCAGCGGCTGCGGCCCGACGCGGCGGACACCCTGCGCTACTTCGCGGACCAGAACGTGCGGGCGAAGGTCATCTCCGGGGACAACGCGGTCTCCGTCGGCGCGGTCGCCGGAAAGCTGGGCCTCTCCGGGAAGGCCGTGGACGCCCGTCAACTCCCCACGGACCAGGAGGAGATGGCGAAGGCCCTCGACGAGGGGACGGTGTTCGGGCGGGTCACCCCGCAGCAGAAGCGGGACATGGTGGCCGCGTTGCAGTCCCGGGGGCACACCGTCGCGATGACCGGGGACGGCGTGAACGACGTCCTCGCGCTCAAGGACGCGGACATCGGCGTCTCCATGGGCTCCGGGTCCGAGGCGACGCGGGCCGTCGCGCAGATCGTGCTGCTCAACAACAGCTTCGCGACGCTGCCTTCGGTGGTCGCCGAGGGGCGCCGGGTCATCGGGAACATCACGCGCGTGGCGACGCTGTTTCTCGTCAAGACCGTGTACTCGGTGCTGCTCGCGCTGCTGGTGGTCTGCTGGCAGGTCGAATACCCCTTCCTGCCACGGCACTTGACGCTGCTGTCCACGCTGACGATCGGTGTCCCGGCGTTTTTCCTCGCGCTCGCGCCCAACACCGAGCGGGCCAGGCCGCATTTCGTGCGGCGCGTGATGCGGTACTCGATCCCGGGCGGGGTCATCGCGGCCGTCGCGACCTTCACGTCGTACCTGATCGCCCGTCACCACTACACCGGGGCCGACGCGTTGGACGCGGAGACCAGTGCGGCGACGCTGACGCTGTTCCTGGTGTCGATGTGGGTGCTGGCGATCGTGGCGCGGCCGTACACGTGGTGGCGGGTGCTGCTGGTCGCGACGATGGGGCTGTCGTTCCTCGTCGTGCTCGCGGTGCCGTGGTTGCAGCACTTCTTCGCGCTGAAGCTGGTGGGGTCGACGATGCCGTGGATCGCGGTGGGGATCGCCGTGGCGGCGTCGGCGGTGCTGGAGGTCGCGTGGCGGTGGGTGGACCGGCGGTTCGCGGACTGACCCGGGTACGCGAGGAGCGCGGCACCTGGCGGGTGCCGCGCTCCGTCATCCCCCTAGGGGATGTCGTTCAGCTGAGGTACGTGGTTCAGCGGACGTCCACGTAGTCGGCCGCGGAGGCGACCGCGCCCGTCGTCGACGTGGCTACGAAGTTGTAGCGGTAGTACCCGTCGGCGGTCGCCTTGACGGTGGTGCTCAGGGTGCCCTTGGCCGTCGTCTTGACGGTCTTGAGGGTCGTCCAGGTCTTCGCGCCGGCCTTCTTGTACTGGAGCTGGACCGTCTGCGCGCCGTAGCCGGCGTACTTGTTGGTCTCCCAGTTGGCGCGGGTCAGCGTGCCCTTGACGGTGAGGGTCTTGCCCTTCTTCACCGGCTCGGGGGTCGCGTCGGTGGTGAGCTTCGCCTGGCGCAGGAGCTTGGTGGAGCCGAGGTCGCCCTGCCAGATCGGGGTCTGCTTGGAGATGACGGCGAGCGCGCCGGCCTTCCAGGCGCCGGACTCGTCGTTGGTGAGGTCACCGTCGGTGACGTTGAAGACCAGGGCGGCCTTGCAGTTCAGGACCGTCGAGGAGGCGGCCTTGCAGGTGCCGGGGTCCTCGCTGATGAAGAGGTCCGTCGGCTTGGTGATGGCCGTGCCGCGGTAGATCACCGGGCCGGTCTGGAGCGCGTTCACGCTCAGGTCGGCGGGCTTGGTCACGGTGTACGTGACGGGGAAGGAAGCCTTCCCGGAGGCTCCGACCACGAGGACCTTGGCGATCTTGACGTTCGAGAAGGTCACCTTCGGAGCGGCGGCCGGAGCGGCCTGCGCGACCGGCGCGGCGAGGGCGGAGAGAGCCACGGCGCCCAGGACGGCGGCGACGGTGGCAGTGGCGCGTATGCGCATGTGCGTTCCCCAGTGGGATGAATGTTCGTCGAGTCTGTTGACCCGTAGGGGTCGGACCCGTAGTACCTGTGAACGGTTGTACGGGTGTGAAGGTCTTTGGTGAAACGTTTGCGCTACGGGTACTACTTCACGTCGACGTAGTCGGCGCCGGAGGCGACCGCGGCCGTCGTCGAGTTACCCGGGAAGTTGTAGCGGTACGAGCCGTCGGCCGTGGCCTTGACGGTCGTCTTCAGGTTGCCCTTGCTGTCCGCCTTGACCGTCTTGAGGGTGGTCCAGGTCTTGGCACCCTTCTTCTGGTACTGGAGCTGGACGGAAGCGCCCGCGTAGCCGCCGAACTTCAGGTTCTCCCAGTTGGCGCGGGACAGGCTGCTCTGGACGGTGAGGGTCTTGCCCTTCTTCACCGGCTCGGGCGTGGCGTTGGTGACGGCGAGCTTCGCGGCACGCTGGAACCAGAAGGACCCGGCCTTCTCCTTCCAGACGAAGTCGTCGTCCTTGGCGTCGATCCAGGAGTCGACGTACCAGATACCGGAGTTCTTGTTGGTGAACAGGTCGGTCCTCGGGTCGATCTTCACCGAGGCCGTGCAGGTGGAGGTGGTCTTGCTGGCCGCCTTGCAGACGGGCTTGCCGGTGGTGAGGAGCCCGTAGTCGGGGCCGTACAGCTCGAACGGGTCCGCCCCGGCGATACCGGAGTTGTCCGTCGCGGTCACGCTGACGGTGATGGTCTTGGCACCGGACGTCGAGACCTGCACCTTGTTGTCACCGTCGACGACGACCTTGGTGATCTTGGTGTCGCCGTAGCTGCCGTCCGCGTGCGCGGCGGGGACGGCGAGCCCGGTGAGGGCCAGAGCGCCGAGAGATACGGCGACGGTGGCGCGAAAACGCATGTGATTCCCCCCAGTTGTGGGTACACCGGATCGGCGGTGATCGCCGATCCGGTGCTTGAGACTCACGAGACTGTCGAACGGTTGCACGATCCGTGGACATATCCACGAGATTGCGCGTACGCCGTGAAGATCACGTTTCAGTCGAACCAGCGGTCCCGCGCCAACTCTCCCGTCCTGGACGGGTCTTCCAGCAGCGCCGCCACCTCGAACCGCCGGGGCCACTGCCCGGCCGCCCAGGCGAGACCGGCCGCGACACCTTCGAGGGTCGCCGCGTGCAGCACCCCGTCGTCGGTCAGCCGCCAGTCGATCTCGACGCCGTCGACGATCAACTCGTCGTGTTCCACGTACGACTTGGGGGTACGGGCGCCGAGGAGCACGGCGACCGAGTCGGGGACGTCGTGCTCGGCGCCCTCGGAGTCGACCTCGCCGGTGACGGACTCGCTGAGCCGCCGCACCTGGAACAGCTCCGCCAACTCGGCGGCCCTGGCGGGCCGTACGGGCAGCAGGGGGGTGCCGTCGGTGAAGGGAAGGAGGTCCGGGGAGTCGACGACGACGGCGTCGGCCGCGTCCACGACGTCCACCGAACCGTCCACGACCGCCCTCAAGTCGTCCGGCAGCGTGACCTGTTCGGGGTCGAGGTCGGCCAAGGCGCTGTAGAGGCCGTGGAGTTGGGGCGAGGTGACCTCACGGTCGGGGTCGGCGAGGCGCTCCAGGAGTTCGGCGGCGCCGCCCGGCTCCTCCAGGAGAGCGGACACCGACGTCCGCACTCCCAGGGCGCGCAGGACCTGTTCGTCGTCGAAGCCGGTCGCGTCGGCCTCGTCGTACAGCCCGCGCAGGAGCGGGTCGCCGCCCGCCGCGAGGAGGCCGGCCGGGCGGCGGCCGTCGAGGACGGGATGCCCGCGCAGCCACCAGGCCGTGTACGGGCGGACGATCTCGTGGGTGCCGTCGGGCAGCAGGATGCGCAGCGGCTGGACGAGGGCGTCGCGCAGCGGCGGCTGCGCCAACAGGGCGAGCGCCTGGGGCCACTTGTCGTCGTCGACGAGGTCGAGGTCGCGGACGGCGACGAGTTCGGTGGCCACCGGGGGGACCGGCGAGTCGGGGAAGCGGTCGAGGATGTCCTCGGCCCAGACGTCCACGGCGTCGAGCAGTCCGGCGTCGTCGGGTTCGGCGAAGTCGCCCTCGCGGGGCTCCAGTTCGTCGGGGTCGAGGACGATGTCGGTGGCGCGGACCAGGGCGAAGTTGGCCAGCACCCCGCAGGCGGTGAGCGGCTGTTCGCCCCACTTGTCGGCCAACTCGCGGTCGACCTCGGCGAGTTCGTCCGGGCGGATGACGGAGGCGAACGGGCTGCCGGGGAGGACGAGTTCACCGGCGGGGACGAGTTCGCCGTCCTCGTCGGGCAGGGCGAGGGCGCCGAGCCAGGGTTCGTCGCCGGGGGCGAGTCCGGCCGCGCGGACGAGGGCGAGGACGGTGTCCGCCAGCTCCTCGGCGTCCGGGGCGTCTTCGTCCCACGCGCCGCCGTCGTCGTCCAGGGAGGCGGCGACGGCCGCGCGGACCTGGGGGGTGGTGAGGACGGCCCGGGGGGTCGCCGGGAGGGCGCCGAGCTTCTCCAGGAGGGGGTGGGCGGCGTCCTCGTGGGCGACCTTGAGGCCGAGGCGGGCGAGGATCTCGGGGTCGGTGCCGGTCGCCGTGTCGGGGAGGGGGAGGAGGGTCTGGCGGGGGCCGATGGTGGTGCGGCCGTCCGCGAGGGGTACGGGTAGCCCCGAGAGGCGGTCGGGGTCGACGCCCGCGAGGCTGTCGTACAGCCGGTACCACCACTCCGGGTCCTTCTCCAGACCGGCGAGGCGGTCGATGACGTCCGCGAGGGGGACGCGGGGGACGCCGAGGGTGCGGAGTTCGACGCGGCGTTCCAGTCCGGCGGGCAGGAGGGTGGGGAGGACTTCGGCGAGGACCCGTACAGTGTCGGCGCCGGCGCCCTCGACGAGTTCGGCGTCCCGGGGGCGGAGGGCTTCGGGCAACTCTTCGGAGGTAGCTCCCAGGTCGTCACCCGGGAGGGGTAGTACCTCGGAGGGACCGGTGCTGGTGCCGGTGCCGGTGTGGAGGCTTTCCGCGATGCCGAAGGCGGGGCCGGAGGTCTCGCCGGGCCGGGAGCCGGGGGCGGCCTGGGCCGTCGCGGCGGGCGGCAGGAACGCGGTGCGGGGAAGGCGCTCCAGGACGGCCTGACGCAGGGCGCCGTCCAGTTCGCCCTTGCCGAGCGGGCCCGGGACGAGGTCGATGACGGCCGCGTCCACCGGGCGCCAGGCCGCGAGGAACTCGGCGTAGGCGTCGGCCGCACGCTGGACCAGGAAGTCGGTCAGCGGGCCGGGGGCGGCGTGGCGGCGGGTGGTGTCGAGGGGGAACGAGGCGATGAGGAGGGCGGGGACCCCTAGGGGTTCGTCGCTGGGGGTGGGGGCGTGCAGGACGGGAGCGGTCCGGGGTCGTACGGGTAGCCCTTGGGGGTCTACGGGTACGGCCCAGGTCAGGGACCAGTGCGGGCGCAGGCGCTCTTCCACCGGGCGGTCGGCGAGGAGGCCGGGCTCGGTCTCGCCGTGCGCGGAGAGGGTGCGCCAGGTCGTCGTGCCGTCGCGGGAGTCCTCCACGACCGTGAGGGGGCCGTCCGTGCGGCGCCACAGAGTGCGGGCGGGGGCGCCGCCCACCTCGACGACGACCTCGTCCAGCCCGGTCAGGGTCAGGAGCAGGCTGTCGTCCACGGCGTCGAGGAGGCGCTCGGCGAGGTCGGCCGCCGCCGCGTCCCGTAGGGGGAGGATCACGGCCGTGTCGTAGGAGTCGGGGGCGGTGCCCTCGGCGGCGTACGGCAGGCGTAGTACGGGTACGTGGCCGTCGCGGCGGCGGAGCTCGTCGCCCAGGCCGGGGCTGTGCCGGGCCGTCTCGGCGGCGAGTTCGCGGGCCTCCGCGAGGGACCAGCGGACGCCGCCGTGCCGTCCGACGACCGCCGGCTCGTCGGTGACGGAGAGGACGGCCGCGAAGCCGACGCCGAAGCGGCCGACCGAGAGGGTGTCTCTCTTGGCCGAGGCCCTGAGTGTCGCGAGCGACTCGACTCCGGCCGCGTCCAGGGGGGCGCCCGTGTTGGCGGCGACGAGGACGTTCTCGCGAAGCGTGAGGCGGAGCCGTCCCGGCACCCCCGCGCGCGCGGCGGCGTCGGCGGCGTTCTGGGCGAGTTCGACGACGAGGCGGTCCCGGTAGCCCCCGAGTACGAGGTCTTCCTCGGCGTTCGCGTCCTCCCGGAACCGGGCGGGGCTGGTGGCCCAGGCGTCCAGGACGCCGCGCCGCAGCCTGGCGGTGCCGAAGGGGTCGGCTCCCTCGGCTGCGGGCCGCACGAAGTTGCTCACGTTCACTCTCCTCATCGGCGTGAGGAGACCGTACCGCTCAGGTCTTACGGGGGCGTACTTCAGTATTAAGGGGCGCGGGGGCCTCCGGCCGAGCCCCCGGGTTCACTAAGGATCTTCAGCGTGGCCACTGATTCCCAATCAGGTTGTCAAGTGGCTGTGGTGACATGCGGTGAAGGCGTCATGTCGCTGCGGCACCGGCGC